>NZ_JBEPTJ010000003.1:0-582952 GCF_040549425.1 Limibacillus sp. MBR-115
CGCATGGTCTACCCTCCAGCCAGTCACGAAGACAAACTGTCGGAATATCAATGGGTTGGGCTAGAAGATCGGGAAAGAAATGGCGTCCCCAACGGGAATCGAACCCGTGTCTTCAGCGTGAAAGGCTGATGTCCTAGGCCTCTAGACGATGGGGACGCAATGACCGAACCGATGGCCAAACCGGCTCGACGGCGCAAAGACCTAATCGGTCTGAGCTTCAAATGCAAGCCCTTCGCTGCCCTTTCTGATTCCAGCAATCGGGACACCGGAAATCTCTTGGATCAGCTTGCGTACTATAGCCACCTGAAAGTCCTGAAAATCCTGCGCCGTGATGATGAAGGCACCGGTCCCGCCAATCACGTTGTAGAGGTAGTAGCTATCAACCGCCTGGTCCTCATTTAGAATAGCCAAGCCATTGATCGTAAACCCTTTCGCGACGGCATCATCGCGCGCGCGCGGCGGCAGGCGCCCCTGATTCGCACGGCCGTCGCCGGACACATCGATGACCTGACGGCGACCTTGAAAGGGGCTTTTCAAAACAAAATCAACGCCGACATCGATAGCGCTACCGATGGCCGTTCCGCCGCCGACAACGAATCGGGCCGTGTTCTCCACGGCCTGCGCAAAGGCCTCGGCGGTCTCCTCGTCCTTGACCACGCGCCAATCCAGCGACAATGACTGGTTGCGGCTGTCCGACCATTGCATCAAGGCGACGGCGATCCCAAGGTCACCAGAAGCCTGGATCGCGCCTTTGACCCCTGGGTGGCGGAAAGCGGCTGCTATACCCTGCATCTGGAGGTCGAACTCCCGGGCATCAATGCTGGAAGAACCGTCGATCGCCAGCAGTAGTTCCAGATCGACCTGCTGCGCGACCGCCATGCGCGGCACCAGCAACGCCAGCAGCAGCAGGGGCATCGTCACAGCAGCCGACAGGGTTTGAGAAATCCCGCACGCCGATCTCATAGGCACAAGCATAGCAGGCCCGCACTCGATGGTCGCGCCCTAAGCACGGTACCAATTCTTCAATTACAGGATTTGCGCTAGCTAGAGCTAGCCAGGGCGCCATCGTCAATCAGGAACTGCACCGCATCGCCGCCAGCCCATTCATCCAAACGCAGTTTGCCGGCGAGATGAAAACGGCCACCACCTCCAGACAAGAGTGCCTGCCCTAAATCCGTATCAAGCGCGCGGAAGGCTATGGCTTTGATTGATTTGCCATCGCTACCGACGATACGGCAACGCACATGGTCATCGCCCACGACCTGCGCTTGGATCACGCCCACACCGGAAAACGCAAAGCGAGGCTCCGGGTTATCAGTTCCGAAAGGGCCGACTTTCTCTAGCAAATCAACGAGACTACCAGTAGCCGCCCCGGGCTGTAGCACCGCATCGATTCCTATTGCTGCCTGATAGCTACTGCGCTCAATTTCCTTCTGCAAACGATCTTCCAGAAAGGCCCGGAGATCGCGCAATGCTCCCCTGGCAACTGTCAGGCCGGCCGCCATGCGATGTCCGCCACCATTAATGAGAAGACCGGCCTGACGCGCGGCGATCACGGCGCTGCCCAGATCAACGCCACGGACCGAACGGGCTGAACCCTTCCCCACTTCATCCTCAAGGGCAATGACCAAGCATGGCAGGTCATAGCGCTCCTTGAGGCGGCTAGCGACAATGCCGATGACTCCCGCGTGCCATCCCTCCCCTGCGGCAAAAACCATGCCGCGCGGCTTTTCGCCTGCCTCTACCTGCAAGAGCGCATCGTCCAGAACTTGCCTTTCGATCTCGCGGCGTTCGGCGTTCAACGCATCAAGTTCCTGAGCAAGCGCCCGGGTTTCCGAGGGGTCTTCGCTGCTGAGTAGACGAACGCCCAGATCGGCCTTGCCGACACGCCCACCGGCATTGACCCTGGGACCCAAAAGGAATCCGAGATGATAGCTTCCCGGTCGACTATCGACGCGGGCTACTTCGGACAAAGCGGCGACACCCTGGTTTCGGCGCGCAGCCATTATCTTCAGGCCCTGGGCCACGAACGCGCGGTTAGCGCCTGTCAAAGGCACGACGTCACAGACCGTTCCCAACGCAACCAAATCCAGTAGATTCTTCAAATCTGGCTCCGGGCGGTCTCCGGAAAACCAACCAGCCTCACGCAGGCGCCGGTTAAGCGCTACCAGCAACAGGAATGTAACCCCGACGGCAGCCAAGTGCCCCTGACCGGACTCGTCATCCAGGCGGTTCGGATTGATTACCGCTGCTGCTATTGGCAGCTTCGGCTCTGCTTTGTGATGGTCGATCACAATGACATCGAGGCCAACCTCCGCCGCCGTTTCCAGCGCCTCAAAGGAGGTGATGCCGCAATCGACCGTCATCAGAACCTTTACACCACGCTCAGCAAGTGTGCGCATGGCCTGGGGATTGGGGCCATACCCTTCGGTAATGCGATCGGGAATGTAAGCTTCTACCGCCACGCCGAGTGCGCGAAAATACCGGAGGATCAGCGCTGAGGACGTTGCCCCATCCACGTCATAGTCACCAAAGACGCCAAGGCTTTCCCCCTGTTCCAAAGCACTTTGAATGCGTGTGGTCGCTTGTTCCATCCCGGCAAGGCCGGAGGGATTTGGAAGATCTCTGCGGAGAGTCGGTTCGAGAAAGGCTTCCAAGGTCTCAAGCGTCACGCCACGGGCTGCTAGGATACGACCCAATATCTCCGGAAGATCTCCACGCTGGCTAAGCGCCAGCGCCAGGCGCTCATCGTTGCAACGCGCTTCCCAACGCCGTCCTTTCAGCGAGGTTTCGACCCCCAGGAATCCTGCTCGTCGCTCCTCCGCCACCGCCATCCCAAATCCTTTCAGAGAGATTTCCTAGATAAAGGGGCTGTACCAAACCTTACGCTCGAAATTGTGGTGTGTGTCGATGGTGCGGACCGTCCCTGTCTTGGAGCGCATGACAATGGAATTGGTGTACGCGCCACCGCCGTAACGGCGCACGCCCTTTAACATGGCCCCATCGGTGACGCCGGTCGCCGCGAACATAACATCACCCTTGGCCAGATCCATGAGGTTGTACTTGCGATCCGGGTCCTCAATGCCCATCGTCCGCGCCCGGGCAATCTGCTCTTCATTCTTGAAGATGAGACGACCCTGCATTTGCCCGCCGATACTACGCAGCGCCGCGGCAGCCAGCACGCCCTCGGGCGAGCCGCCTTGACCCAGATAGATGTCCACCGCCGCCTTGGGGTTGCTGGTGGCCATCACACCGGAGACATCACCGTCCCGGATCAGCATGATACGCGCGCCAGCGTCGCGCGCCTGTTGGATTAGGTCCTGGTGACGGGGACGGTCCAGGATACAAACCACGAGATCGGCGACATCGACTTTCTTGGCCTTTGCCAGTTCGGTCAGGTTTTCCTTCGGCGTAGCATCGAGATCGACGATGCCTTCCGGCAGGCCGCCGCCGACTGCGATCTTGTCCATATAAATATCCGGGGCGAAGAGGAAACCACCCTCCTCGGCCAGAGCGATCACTGCCAGCGCATTGTGATCGCCCCTAGCGGTCAAAGTGGTGCCTTCAAGCGGATCAAGGGCAATATCGAATTTCCCGCCGCCGCTGCCAACCTTTTCACCGATATAGAGCATCGGCGCTTCATCACGCTCGCCTTCGCCGATCACGATCGTGCCATCGATCGGCAGACTGTTCAGTGTTTCCCGCATAGCATTCACAGCAGCCTGGTCAGCGGCCTTCTCGTCCCCGCGCCCCATCAACCGCGAGGCGGCTATTGCCGCAGCCTCGCTGACACGCACCAATTCCAATGCAAGATTGCGATCGGTCCAACTGTCGGTCATGTATGGTTACTCCCCTCGGATTGATGTGGGCCGCCACGATGCCATGCGCGACAACAGGCGCCCTTGATTTCTTATTGACCGTTCTTGCCCCATTCACTGCCGCGCGGCAAGGGGTCATGGACGAAGCCGATCTAGAGTGCTTCGATCCGGATCAAGTGCGGAGGCTCCAGCACGCTCTTTTGTTGTTCAATGCGCGCAAGCGCACGCAACATCGCCGCCTCGTTCGTCTCGTGCGTGGTGATAACCACAGGCACGGATTGGCCTTCCTTGGATGAGCGCCCCCGCTGCACCATGGTTTCGACCGAAATGTTTTCATCCCGCAAAGTCGCCGTGATATCAGCAATCACGCCGGCTTCGTCCAGGCACGCCAGACGGAGATAATAAGCACCCACGTGCTCCGCCATTGGCCGGGTCGACAACTTGTTCAGGCGCTCAACCGGGAGGGAGAAGGTCGGTAGTTGCTGCCCTCGCGCCACATCGATGATGTCCGCAACAACAGCCGAAGCGGTCGGATAAGCCCCCGCCCCTCTGCCCTCGAACAGGGTCGTACCAACGTAATCACCCTCGGCGACGACTGCATTAAAAACACCGTCGACGCTGGCAATCGGCGCCTTGCGGTCAACCAAACAAGGATGCACCCGCTGAAACACGCTGCCATTGTTACACTCAGCAATGGCCAGCAGCTTGATGCGGTAACCGAGTTCTTCCGCGAAGGCTATATCCTCAGCCCCAATGTTACGGATGCCTTCCACATAAACGCCCGGAAAATCAACTTCACAACCAAAGGCGAGCGCTGTCAAAAGCGCAAGTTTATGAGCCGCATCAACACCATCAATATCGAAGCTTGGATCGGCTTCAGCGTATCCCAAGGCTTGAGCATCAGCCAAGACAGAACCGAAATCACGCCCGGTCTCGCGCATGGTTGTCAGGATGTAGTTGGACGTGCCATTCAAGATGCCGGTGATCGAATGAATTCTGTTTCCGGCCAAGCCTTCCCTAAGAGCCTTGATTACCGGAATCCCGCCAGCCACCGCAGCTTCGAAATGCAGGCTGGCGCCGCTACTTTCGGCGAGATGCGCGAGCGCCGCGCCATGGTGCGCCATCAAGGCCTTGTTCGCCGTGACGACCGGCTTCCCTGCCGCCAGTGCCGTTTCAACCAGGGTCTTGGCGGCCCCGTCTGTGCCGCCCATCAACTCGACGACAATATCAACCTCGTCGGATGTCGCTAACGCCACAGGATCGTCATGCCACTGCAGCTTGGAGATATCAAAGCCGCGATCCTTTCCGCGATCACGCGCTGATACCGCCGTTACCTCGAGAAACTTACCGCAGCGAATCTCAATGAGGTTCCTTTGCGTTTCCAGTAACTCGAGAGTGCCAATTCCGACCGTCCCAAGACCGGCAAGACCTAGACGCAAAGGGTCGCTCATGAAATTCGCTCCATTATAATCCTACAGTGATCGCGCTACGCTCGGGAACAAAGGCGCGACAGTGGTCTAGCGCTTGCTGGACTGTAATTCCAGAAAGATTTCGGCGCGCCGATTCCAGGCTTCGCCGTTTGCCGTACTTTCCTCATAGACCGGCTTGCTGTCGGAGAGCGCTTCGACCAGGATCGCGGCAGGTGCTACACCAAAGTTGCGCAAAGCTTGCGCCACGGAATCGGCCCGCCTAGCCGACATCTCAAGGTTAATTCTCTCACGATCTTGGGCGGAAACCGCGCCTGTTTTGCCGCTAGCGTGTCCCTGCACCTTCAAGACGCCGCCTTCAGCTTGGTGAATCAAGAACACCTGGCGGAGGACCTCTAGATCCTCGCTGTCCAAATCCGCGGACGCGCTATCGAAGTAAATTACCGCGATCTGCTCAGTGGCCCCTGCGACCGCTGGCTCGGCGCTGGCGGTTCGGCGGATGCTTGAGCGCAAAGGCTCAGTGCTGTAATTCGCGGAATCGCGATCGGCAGTCAGTTCCTTAGCAAGACGCTCGCGTTCTTCCTTGCTGCTCGCTTCGGGTGCTTCGTCGGGGACCGATGCCAAATTCGGGAAGCTCTCCTCCTGGCCTTCGGGCACCACGACCGTTTGGTTCTCCGGCACCGGCTCGGAATCATCGAGCCAACCGGTTGGATCTGCCCATTCAGGAGCTGACGCACAAGCCCCCAGGAAAAGGAGGGGCGCTATTGCTAGAGCCATCCGCCAGCCCCCTCGTATCGGCGACAAACGATGCCACTTGTTCTTATACACTTCACACCGGATATCCGAGGATTCCCTCAAGACCTGCGTCACGCCTATTCCCTTCTCTCCTGCCCCCGAAACATGGTGTCGGAGCATCTCTGGCGGAAAGCAGCATAGAAAAGCCGGGTAGCACTCGCAACAATGCTGAAGCGGTGGCACCCGCATATCCCAAGGCTTGCAGAATACTGCATGGGAAAATCCTGGCGATATTGCCCGCAATCGGCTATCAACCTAGAAATATTGCACCGCACAATTTTCAGTACCTTTGAAGCGCGACCCGAATGCGCTTACATGTTCGGGTGACAGTTGCGCTCATTAGAAGGTTAGAAGGGTAAAAGATGTCGGATCAGAAGGAACAGCCGTCACCGGATATCAACCTGCCAGACCCGGTGGAGTTTACCAAGACCATGGCGAACATCGCCGAGCGCAGCCAGCGCTTGGTGACCGATTTTCTGCAAAACCAGGATCTTGAGGGCAAGGGATCGATCGACCCGCTGAACATTGGTGGCGCTTTCTACGAGATGACGACACGCATGATGCGCGACCCGGCCAAGTTGATCCAGGCGCAGATGTCGTTGTGGCAGGACTACATGAAACTATGGCAGAACACCACGCAGCGCATGCTGGGCGGCGAGAGCGATCCGGTAGCGGCCCCAGATCGCGGTGACCGGCGTTTCAAGGACCCTGCCTGGGAAGAGAATCAGATTTTCGACTATATAAAGCAATCCTATCTGCTGACGGCGCGCTGGATGCAGAACACGGTGAACGACGTTGAAGGGCTGGACGACAAGACCGCTCAGAAGGTGGACTTTTATACAAGGCAGTTCGTCGACGCCATGGCGCCGTCGAATTTCGCGGTGACCAATCCAGAGGTCTTGCGCACGACCGTCGAAAGCGGTGGCGAAAACCTGATCAAAGGCTTGGAAAACCTGCTGGAGGATATGGAAAAAGGTAAGGGCAAGCTTCGCATCAAGATGGTCGATGACCAGGCCTTCAAGCTGGGCGAGAACATTGCCGTGAGCCCAGGCAAGGTGATCTTCCAAAACGATCTGATGCAACTCATCCAATACAGCCCGACAACCGAGGAAGTTTACAAACGCCCGCTGCTTATCGTCCCGCCCTGGATCAACAAGTTCTACATCCTGGATCTACGCGAGAAAAATTCCTTCGTTAAATGGGCGGTGGACCAAGGCTTTACGGTTTTCATGGTGTCCTGGGTCAACCCTGACGAGAAGCTGGCGAAGAAATCCTTCGAGGATTACTTGGTTGAAGGGCCCTTGGCGGCTCTCGAAGCCATTGAAGCCGCCACCGGCGAAAAAGACGCCAATGTCATCGGCTATTGTCTTGGCGGCACCTTAATGTCGGCAATGCTTTCGATCATGGCGCAAAAGGGCGATGATCGCATCAAGTCCGCGACGCTTTTCACCACCATGACGGACTTCACCGCGCCTGGCGAACTCGGTGTCTTTATCGATGAAGAGCAACTCAGCGCACTCGAAGAGTCGATGAACCAGCGCGGATACCTCGAAGGCGCGGAAATGGCGAAGACCTTCAACATGCTCCGGGCAAACGATCTCATCTGGTCGTTCGTGGTCAACAACTACCTTTTGGGCAAAGACCCCTTCCCCTTTGATCTTCTCTACTGGAACTCGGATTCCACGCGCATGCCTGCGGCCATGCATTCCTTCTATCTGCGCAAGATGTACCACGAGAACAAACTGGCGGAACCAGGTGGTATAACCTTGTTGGGTACACCGATCGATTTGACGAAGATCAAGACCCCTGTGTTCATGCTTTCGACGCGCGAGGATCACATCGCGCCCTGGGATTCAACCTACGCACTGACGCAACAGCTTTCGGGTCCGAAAAAGTTCTGTCTCGCGGCCTCTGGACACATCGCCGGGGTCGTCAACCCACCGGCTTCGGGCAAATACTGCTACTGGACCAACAACCGCACGCCGAAGGATCCCGAAGCTTGGTTGCAAAGTGCCGAGCAGCATGAAGGCTCCTGGTGGCCGGAATGGGCAAAATGGGTCGGTCGCAAAAGCGGCTCCAAGGTCCCTGCCCGCCAGCCGGGAGATGGCAAACTAAAGGCGATTGAAGACGCGCCCGGCAGTTACGTCCAGGTCAAGGCCACACCCGAAGATGCTCACGCCATTGAAAAATAGCTACACCGAGAGAACACGTTAAAGTAGCATGGCAATGGCTAGGCTTATGATATGATACGGGGAGGAATAGGTTGTTGAGCTAGGCACTAGTGCTTGGCTGGCTAAAGCAAAAAAAGCAAGTGAAAACGGCGAAAAGTCCGTGTGTCTTGGGGGGCAAATGCCAAAAATCAACGAGCGCATTGTCGGCGCCGTGCAGGAGCGCAGCCGGCGGCACGTAGCTGGATGGGTGTTAAACAAGCACGATCAGAATTCTGCGGTGTCTGTCGACGCGGGCATTCGGCATGCCGGTGGTTTCCGAAAACTGCAAGAAGTCGACGCGCAGCAATTCCGCATTAGTCCTGCCTCCAGGCAAGATGACCCAGGTTCATATTATCATGGCTTCACTTTCGCACTTCCCGCTGGTTCGATGCTGGACGAGGACGAAATCCTCAGTGTGCGTCTGACAGGTAGCCATGAAAATATCCCAGATGCGGAAAAGGTAAAAACGATCTGGGAACCCGTCGCGCTCGTTGCGATGGACATCACAAACAACTGCAACCTCCGCTGCCCCTTTTGCGTCTCCGACTACAGCGATATCAATCGTACACGGTTGATGACCCCAGAGACCTTTGCGCGTATGACCGAGCTGCTGCCCTTCACCCAAGAAGGCGGCTTTTTCTGGCTTTCCTGCGGTCATGAAGCGACGCTTCACCCTCGGCTGCTTGATTACATTGAGAGTATCAAACCTGCATTGCGTAAGCGGGTCGCCTTTACCACTAATCTCGCAAAACCGATGAAAGAAGAATACTTGGATCGCCTCCTTACCTCCGGGATACTGAGGCTCAACCTCTCGATAGATTCAATCCAGGACCCAGCTTTCAGCAAGCTGCGAAAGGGCGGTCGGCTGCGTATTTTTCGAGCTAACTTGGAGCGGTTGGCCGCCGCCTTGATCCGAGCGCCACAGGCTCCCGACATTGCTGTTTTTTCTATGGCATTCAAGTCAAACTACACAGAGCTCCCTGAACTCGTGAAGTGGGCCCGAGAAAAGCTTCAAGTAAGGCATCATTTCATTCGGCACCCCTACATTCTCCCCCATATATCCGCTGATTTTCTAGCAGAAGAAGAACTGGGCTACGAAGACTGGACGTGGTTGCAAGAAAAGCTTGGCAATCAACAGTCTGCCGTAATGCTCCGCCCAAAGCCTCTTGCGTTGCCTCAAGAGACCGTCGGTGATCGACGAAATCCACAGATGGTCAAAGCGGAGCAAAAAGCCCCCGTCAGACCTTTCAACCTAACAGTCGCCTGGAATGGCATGATCGACGTAAACGGAGTGCCGCTACCTGGTAGTGAGGAGCCCGTATCGATGCATAGATTCAACCTGCATGATGTCAGAGGGCCGTTGATTGACTACCTAATGGCTTTATGACGCTTGCTTGTGAGCAGCGGCGAGCTTGGCGTAGTTGGCAGCAGAGTATGGAAGAAAGCCGCGCTCCGCTTCG
The DNA here is from genome assembly GCF_040549425.1 of Limibacillus sp. MBR-115. NCBI lineage: Bacteria > Pseudomonadati > Pseudomonadota > Alphaproteobacteria > Rhodospirillales > Rhodovibrionaceae > Limibacillus > Limibacillus sp. MBR-115. Next base: position 9,711 of record NZ_JBEPTJ010000003.1, read on the forward strand.
GTCAGCGCCCGTGCATGACGGGCCGGGCTCCCCGCCCACAAGGTACCGCTTTCGACGACCTTACGGGGAGTCAGCAATGCCCCGGCGGCCAACATTGCGCCCTCTTGTACAACCGCTTGATCCATAACGACCGCACGCATACCCACGAACGAGCCGTCCTCCAACGTACAGGCATGCAACAAGGCCATGTGCCCAATCGTGATTCCGTCACCTATCAGCGTCGGCATTCCGCCACCTGTCTCGCGGTAATCCCCCTTGGGGTCATGATTGCAGTGGATAATCGAGCCGTCTTGGATATTGGTGCGCGCGCCGATCCGAATCCGATTGACGTCGCCGCGAATGACGCAGCCATACCAGACCGAACTTTCCGGTCCTATCTCCACATCGCCAATTACAACGGCGCCGTCGGCGATGAAGGCCGTCTCGTGAATACGCGGACTAACGCCCTTAAAAGCTTTTATGATTGCCGCCAAGGTCCCCTCTCCTGCATTGCCGTCAGAGCACCTCGCGAGCACCGGGCCAGGCTGGGTCGGTGAAGCGCTGAAACTCCACCGCATGTCCTTCCGGATCATAGGCGAAGAAATGATAGATACCATAGGCCTCGGTTTCTCGCGGTGGCCCATCAGTCGGAATTCCCGCGTCATTCAAGCGCTGATACCAGCCATCGACCTCATGCGCCACGAAGGAAAGGCAGACACCCTTTGGATGAACCTCTCTGTCGGCTCTATGACAGACCCCAATATAGCTGTTGGGCGTTACACGGTAGATCCGACAACCGCCTTTCTCAAAAGTCAGACCCAGACCAAGCGTGTCACCATAAAACCGCCACATGGCTTCCGGCTGCGTGGTGTAAACGAAGGTGATCTGCTCCATGGCGCACTTCCCTTTCTGCTGACCGTCGGTCACCCATCATGCCCGTCACGACAGCCCCCTGCCACCCTTGCCGTCGCTCCCGTCGCGGGTCAGTATTAGCAAGACATTATAAGCTGTCGGAAGGAGCCTAGCGATGCACGCCATCTTCGTCATGGTCAAATGCGATCTGGGTCGCGCCTACGATGTCGCCGCACAAGCGGTCGATACCTTGGAGGAGGTCTCGGAGGTTTATTCGACTTCGGGAAGCTATGACTTGCTGGTGAAATGCTATTTACCGGAAGACTCCGACATCGGACGCTTCGTCACGGAGCGGCTGCAAACCCTGGAAGGCGTGCGCGACACCTTCACACTTATCACCTTCAAGGCTTTCGCCTGACGGCTGTTCCTCGAAAACCCTATAACTCGCCCTACATGAAAAAAGGGCCGCCCAAGCGAGCGACCCTTCTTTCGTTCGGCAATTCCCGTTGCGAATTAACGCTTGGAGAACTGGAAGCTCCGGCGCGCCTTGGCGCGGCCATACTTCTTGCGCTCGACGACACGCGAATCGCGGGTCAGGAAGCCTTCCTTCTTGAGCACCGCTCGCAGGTCCGGCTCGTAAAGCGTCAAGGCCTTCGAGATACCGTGGCGTACGGCACCCGCCTGTCCGGAGAGACCACCACCGGTAACCGAGCAGACAACGTCATACTGGTTGACACGCCCGGCGACCGAAAAGGGCTGCGAGATGATCATCCGCAACACCGGACGGGCAAAGAAGGTCTCCACGTCGCGGCCATTGACTGTCACTTTGCCGCTGCCCGGCTTGATCCAGACGCGAGCAATGGCGTTCTTACGCTTACCGGTCGCATAGGAGCGGCCCTGGGCATCGATCTGCGGCTCGCGCGTCTCCTCCTCGGCTACAGCAGTCACAGCCGCTGCACCGCCCAGTTCGGAGAGGTCGTTTAGGGTTTGCTGTTCGTCGGCCATGCCCTTACGCGCTCCTCTTGTTCTTCGGGTTCATGGAAGCAATGTCCAGCACGGTCGGCTGTTGAGCCTCATGTGGATGATCGCTGCCCGCATAGACGCGGAGGTTCTTCATCTGCTGGCGCCCAAGGGGTCCACTCGGCACCATACGCTCAACGGCCTTGAGGACGACTCTCTCCGGATGCGCACCAGACAAAATCTGTCCCATGCTACGCTCCTTGATGCCGCCGGGATGACCGGTGTGCCAGAAGAACTTCTTATCGTCCCATTTCTTGCCGGTCATCTGCACCTTCTCGGCGTTGATGACGACAACGTGGTCGCCGCAATCGACATGCGGGGTGAAGGTCGGCTTATGCTTGCCGCGCAGAATCAAAGCGATCTGGCTGGCAAGGCGGCCGAGGACAACACCCTCTGCGTCGACGACGAACCACTTCTTTTCCACCTCAGCCGGTTTGGCGGAGTAGGTTTTCATGGCTCTGCTCCTTCGCATGGTCGCCCCGATATCCGGGGCGGTTCTCGAACTCGTTGGTGACGACCGCCAGCATGGCAAATGACTAAACCCGCGGCCCTCTCCTATCGGCGGCGAGTTCTAAGGAACTAAAACGGTCTTGTCAAAGGAAAACGTCTTAAAATTATAGACTTAGAAGTGAGGTATTTAGATACCCCATTTTTAATTTATCGGTTTGGCGGGATCGAATAGGTCGAAGTTGCGTGTGCAACGGGTTCGCCCGACTCTTCGCCATCCGAATGGATCAAGACATCACCTACAGCGAGACGTTTACCGAGCTTCAGCAACCGCGCTTTGGCTATAATGTCTCCCGGTTTGGGGCGACGAAGGAAATTGATGTTGAGATTAATTGTCACAGCCAGTTCAACACGGCCAACCGCCGAAAGGACGGCGCCATACATCGCGAAATCGGCGACAGTCATCATGGCTGGTCCGGAGATCGTACCGCCGGGCCGCAGATGAACCTCGCGGTAAGGCAAGCGAACGGTGCAAGCGCCCTCCTCGAGGGATTCCACGGTCATCCCAAGCTCGACTACCCACGGCAGCTCTTTGGCGCAAATATCCTGAATTTCTTCCCTTGTGATCCTGGCCATGGCAATCCCTCTTCCCTATGGTCTCCTGATAACCCTTGAAGCGGGCTCTGCCTAGGGGCCAAATTGCCAATAACGGGCCCTCTCCTGCAAGAGGGTGTGTTTGATGCCTTATTGTTGGAGCGAGACCTAATGAACGACGAAGCGCCAATCCTGTTACGCGAAGACCGGGAAAGCGTAGCCTGGCTGACCTTGAACCGGCCCCGTGCATACAATGCACTGTCCATCGGTTTGATGACCGCCTTGCAGGCGGAGCTTGAGAGTATCGGCGAAAACGCCGACATACGCGCTGTCGTCATCGGTGCGGCGGGCCGCGGGTTTTGTGCGGGTCATGATTTGAAGGAACTGCGTGCCAACCCGTCTCGTCAATTCTATGAATCCGTTTTCGCCCACTGCAGCAAGCTGATGCTCACCATCACCCGGTTGCCACAGCCGGTTATCGCGCGTGCCCACGGAATCGCCACCGCCGCCGGCTGCCAACTGGTGGCAACCTGCGATCTGGCCGTGGCGGCCGATGATACGCGCTTCGGCACGCCGGGCGTTAACATTGGCCTGTTCTGCTCCACACCCATGGTGGCGCTATCGCGAAACGTTGGACGCAAGCAGGCGATGCAGATGTTGCTGACCGGAGAAACCGTGGATTGTGCGACTGCACTCTCGTTTGGACTCATCAATGAAGCCGTTCCTGCCGACGACCTCGACCGAAGCGTGGAGGCCCTGGCGGCCGCTATAAAAAGCAAGTCCTCCCATGTTCTCAAAATCGGCAAGAAGGCATTTTACCGTCAGGCTGAAATGGGCCTGGAGGAAGCCTACCGCTTTACCGGGCAAGTCATGGTCGAGAACATGATGGCGCGCGACGCCGAAGAGGGCATCGATGCCTTCATCGAGAAACGTCCGCCGGTCTGGCAAGACGCATGACGATGGTTGTCGACACTATGAACAGCCCCAACGCCGCACATAACCATGATCGTTATCCCGATCATTACATCCGTCGTATCCTGGCGAGCACGAAAACCATCGCCATGGTGGGTGCCAGCCCGGACTGGAGCCGCCCCAGTTACTTCGCCATGAAGTACCTGCAGGAAAAGGGGTATCGTGTGATCCCGGTGAATCCGCGCGCCGCCGGACAGACGATACTCGGAGAGAAGGTCTATGAGCGGCTTGATGCCGTCCCCGCTCCCTTTCAGATGGTCGATGTATTCCGCAACTCCGATGCTGCCGGCTCGATCACGGACGAGGCTATTGCCCTGGCCCAGGACAAAGGTATTCAGGTGATCTGGATGCAGTTGGGAGTGCGCAACGATGCCGCTGCGGCGCGTGCTGAAGCAGCAGGGCTAAGGGTCGTCATGAACCGCTGCCCAAAAATCGAGTGGGGCCGTCTCAACAACGAACTTTCCTGGGGTGGCTTCAACTCCAGGATCATCACAGCCAAACGCCGTAGGATCTGATCGCAATGACCAGCAAAAAGAACGACGAGGACTACGGGTTTGAAACCCGCATGATCCATGCAGGCAGCCAACCGGAACCCATCACCGGCGCGCGCCAGACGCCGATCTTTCAAAGCACGGCTTATGCTTTTCACGATTCCGATCACGCAGCCTCTCTTTTCAACCTGCAGACCTTCGGGTTCATCTATACCCGGCTCAACAACCCAACCGTTGCCGTCCTGGAGGAGCGTATCGCAAATCTCGAGGACGGCCGCGGCACGACCTGTACCGCCTCCGGCCATGCCGCTCAGCAACTTGCGCTTTTCACGCTCATGGAACCTGGAGACTCCTTCATCTCCTCGTCACGCCTCTACGGTGGCTCAATCACGCAGTTCGGCAAGACCTTCAAGAAATTCAACTGGAACTGCGACTTCGTCGACATCGACGATCCCACCGCGATCCGCAAGGCGATCAAACCGACGACGAAAGCAATCTTCGTCGAGAGCTTGGCCAACCCAGGCGGTTCGGTCTGCGATCTGGAAACCGTCGCGGCGATCGCCGAGGAAGCCGAGGTGCCGCTGATTGTCGACAACACCATGGCGACCCCTTACCTCTGTCGGCCCTTCGAGTGGGGCGCTTCACTCATCACTCACTCAACGACCAAGTTCCTTTCCGGTAACGGCACCTCCATGGGTGGCGCGGTGGTCGACAGCGGCAAGTTCGATTGGGCCCGCAACGACAAGTTTGGCGCATTGACTGCGCCCGAGGCCGCCTATCACGGTCTGATTTTCTATGAAACCTTTGGCGACATGGCTTTTACCATGCATGCCCATGCCGTGGGTCTGCGCGACCTGGGTGCAACGTTGGCTCCGATGAATGCCTTTCAGACCCTTCTGGGCATCGAAACGCTAAGCCTGCGCATGGAGCGTCACTGCGCCAATGCACTAGCGGTCGCGGAGTATCTGGAGACTCACGAGGGTGTGGAATGGGTTTCCTATGCGGGTCTACCGTCGAGCCAGTACCGCGCTCTGGCAGACAAGTATATGCCCAAAGGAGCTGGTTCGGTTTTCTCCTTCGGCCTGAAAGGCGGGTATGAGGCTGGCCTGAAATTGGTCGAGAGCGTCAACCTCTTCTCCCATCTGGCAAATCTCGGAGACACGCGTTCCCTTATCCTGCACCCGGCCTCCACCACACACCGGCAGTTGACCGAAGAACAGCGCGAAAACGCTGGCGCGGGTAACAACGTTATCCGGCTGTCCATTGGTCTGGAAACCGTTGCCGACCTGATCGCAGATCTGGAAGCAGGTCTTCAAGCGGCTTCGAAGGCCTGACCTACTCGGCGGGCTGAGGTTGTGTGGTGCTCCCACCGGTTTGTCGGCGATTGGGGATGAAGTTGGCCGCAAGGAAGGCCAGCAGCATCACGCAGCCCGAGAAAATGAACAGCTGGGTAAATTCGCCCGTGCGCCCTTGGATGAATGACACGATCTGCACGGCCAGGGGGCCAGCCGAGAAAGCAAGCACGAACTTCATGCCATAGGCCAGCCCATGACGGTGCTGCGGCGTGAAACGTGCCAGCAGCATGTTCTCCGCCGGTAGCGCCGAGGAATTGAGGAGTACGGCCCCCATCGCCGCGAAGACCAAGGGAACACCTAGGCCATAAGCAATGAAAAACAGGCAGGGGACCTGGAAGAACAGCCCGAAAAGATAGATGTATTTGACGTTGTAGCGGTCCGCCAGATGCCCACCAACCACCTGCATGATGGCGCCGAATCCATAAACCGCAGCGACCAGGGCCCCGACACCGAACAACCCCTCCCCGACAAAACTCTTGAGCCGCAGATCGAACAGCTTGGGCAGCGCCGTCTGAGTTGCCTGGAACACAAGGCCGATACAGAACATGCAGAACATCAAAAGGAAGAAGGCACGAAAGCGATCCGCCCGGCTGTGGTGTTCGTTGTCAGACGCCTGAACCCGCTTTTCTTCGACCATCCACCCCTTTAGCAGGCAGAACACCAACGCCAGGCCAATGACAAGCGATACAACCCCGGGAACGATAAAGGCCGCCCGCCAGCTATAAAGGTCAATCAAGGATCCCGCCACCAAACCAGAGGACGCGACACCCATGCCGCCAAAGATGCCGTTGATGCCCAAGGCCTTGCCGCGCGACTTGGCGTTACGCACAACCCAGGCGATGCCGACCGGATGATAAATGGCAGCGAACAATCCGAGTGCCGTCAGGCCAACCAGAAGCGCCGTCGGGCCATCGATCAACCCGCAGGTTATGGATGCCAAGCCCATCCCGATGAACATCAAAGCCATCATGCCGGCCGGGCTCCAGCGGTCGCCGAGCCAACCGGCGGGCAAAGCCGCTAGACCGATCATCAAGGCGCCCAGAGTCCATAGCTCGACCAGATCGGCATACGGCAGGTTCCAGGCGTCCTCCAAGCTCACCACAATAATGAAGTAAAAACCCGCAAAGAGGTGCACGAAACTATGGCCGATACTTGAAAAAGCGAGCGCGAGTTGCGCCGAACTGGGCTTCATTGACTGTCCTGCTCTACCGAAGATGGAGCGTCATTATGTCCCGACTTCACGAAATCGAACAGCCGGAAGGCTGCATGGCTGCCATTCTTTGGCAATCTGGGTTAGGATCGTTGCCGAGGACTTGGGAAGGAACGGGGAAAAGATGGCTGAGACCAAGGCAAGCAGGGGCCCGAGGCCCACGCCGCATCAGCTTGATTGGCTGCAACGTGGGCTCGATCAACCAGGCGGCAAGCTGCCACTCTTCGATAGGGATGGGCAGGAAATGAATGCTCATACCGTGCGGAGCTGCCTGGAGAATGGCTGGGCCGAGCCTTGGTTCCATAATTTCCTGAAACCCGATTGGCTGGTCTGCAAGCTAAGCGACAGCGGCCGACTGCTTGCCGAAGATGCCGCTGAGAAGCTCGGGTCCGGCAACAGCGACGACAAGCATCAGCGCCGCGCTGGGTAATCCTCAAGCGTCATTTTTTGATATCCCTAAAAGAGAAAACCAGCGAAGAGGTCGGTTCTGTCTGGCCGGGATTTCGCGGCCGACGCCGTCGACAATATCAGGTCAAAGAATCCGATATCAGTTTTGCGGCGACGACTTTGGCATCACCGGCAGGGTCGGTCTCGTGCCCCATGTGAGCGGTGACAATCGCCCCCTCCTTCAACAACAGCAACGCACGGGCCAATTGCACCGAATCGCGGGCCCCCGCTTCCGCGGTAAGTTTTGAAAGCTGCAGGCACAAAAGCCGCTTATGTTCGGCAGCCTGAGCGTGAATGGGGTGCCCAGGGTCCGGATATTCGGAAGCGGCTTTGATGAACATGCATGACCTAAATCGGGGAGACGAAAACCACTCCGCCAAGGCATCGAACATTGCCAACAACTGAGCTTGGGGAGCTCCCGCCTGCTCCATCCGGCGAAACAGCCAGTTTCTGAAATCCTGATCACGCAACCGAAGCACCGCAAGGATCAGCTCTTCCTTGCTGCGAAAATGTTTGAACATAGTGGTCTTGGAAATTCCCGTCTCTTCCGACAATCGGTCCATTCCCGTCGCGTGGAATCCTTCGCGATAGAAAACTTCGAGCGCCTTCCGGACCAGTTCATCCCGCTTACTCGGACGCATGATATCTCCATTTATGAACAGAACGGTATATATATAACACTGGCGTTATCGTTTTAAACCAAAAAAATATTATTATAAAATAATATGTTATAGCGTTTTCTCTTAGAAAGGATGTTAATTCGATAACTTTTTGCTTGAAAAAATGTACCGATCGGTCCAGTTTCAATTTATCAAACTGTACTGTTCTGTTCATTTTTGGAGAGCCACAATGGTCCGACCACCCTTCCCCCCCTTTAATATAGACTCCGCGAAAGCCAAGGTACGTGCCGCAGAGGACGCTTGGAATGGCCGTGATCCGGCCAGCGTTGCGCGTGCTTACACGCCGGACACGCGTTGGCGAAACCGCAATGAATTCCTGACTGGACGGGCCGAAGTCGAAGGTTTCTTGACCAGAAAATGGCAAGCCGAGCGAGAGTACAGGTTAATCAAGGAACTCTGGTGCTTCGACGGCCCACGGATCGCTGTCCGCTTCGCCTATGAGGCAATAGGTAAAGACGGAAAATGGTTCCGGGCCTACGGAAACGAAAACTGGGAGTTCGCGCGCAATGGGTTAATGGCCGTTCGTCACGCCTCGATCAACGACTTACAGATTTCCGAAGACGAGCGCCTCTTCCACTGGCCCCTCGGTCCCCGGCCCATCGACCATCCGGGCCTCTCCGACCTAGGCCTTTAAGCTAACGAAGGAACGCAAACAATGACTCGGATCATTCCCGTCACATTTTTGGCTGTCGTCTTGCGAGGAGTACAGGACCCGCGCCCGTCCTCAACTCGGATCAACGGCAAAGTCCGTTGGCGGGAATGGTTGCTCCTGATTCTCGGCGGGACGACTTACCGAGAAACCAGGATGACAGGGCGCTAACCCCCAAGCCCGCCACACTTCACCCGAATGGTGCCGGTCCAAATAGGGGCCACCACCCCAGCAACCGGGCTAATTCGCTTCATTAGAGGAGAGAGACACAATGAGAAAGACATGCGATCACCATCATCATCACGACAATCATGACGGCGACATCAACCGCCGGAGCTTTCTGACGACCGGTGTTGCTGGCGTCGCCGGTGCGGCAGCAGCGACATCCATCCTGGGCGCGTCAAAATCCGAGGCTGCCGGCATGAGCGCCTATGCTGACCCGGCCGAGCCCGCCCTTCCTCCCTCCAGCATGGTTTTGGAAAAGGGCCGCACCGCGCTTCTGGTCGTCGATCCGCAAATCGACTTTCTCAGCCCACAGGGCGTGACATGGGGCGTGGTCGGAGAAAGTGTCACCGAACACAACGTGGTCGAGAATATCGGTCGCCTGTTCCGCGCCGCCAAGGCCGCCAACATGCCCGTCGTGATCTCCCCCCACTACTACTATCCGCATGACCATGGCTGGGAATTTGAAGGCGCCCTCGAGAAGGTAATGCACTCGATCGGCATGTTCGATCGGCCCGGTCCGCTCGATGTCGATGGTCTCGAAGGCTCCGGCGCTGATTTCATGGCCGAGTACAAGGACTACATCTTCGACGGAAAGACCATCATCGCCTCGCCGCACAAGGTTTACGGCCCCGAGCAGAACGATGCCGGGCTGCAGCTCCGCAAGCTGAAAGTAGACCAGATCATCCTCGCCGGCATGTCCGCAAACCTCTGTGTGGAAAGCCACATGCGGGAGTTTCTTGAGCAAGGCTTCGAAGTCGCCGTCGTGCGCGATGCCACGGCTGGCGCCAAGGTGCCGGAAGGTGACGGCTATCTCGCTGCACTCATCAACTTCCGCATGATAGCAAATGCGCTCTGGAGCACAGATGAAGCCGTGGAGCACATGCGCGCGCTCGACGCCTGACCCCGCGACAGGCAGCACCGCAAACAAGTGCCGATGACACACCCTCCGGTCACTCGGCACCTGTTTGCTGACAATCGCGCGCACGAGCAAGGCGGTTGGTTCGTTCCCCTGTCGTACCAACCGCCTTCTCACCTAGTTCATTTAATTGGTGCGGCGAAAAGGCAAAAAATAAGCTCCCGAGGTGGGAGCTATTCTTGCTTACTGCACGTTTTCCAAGGCTTTAGAATTGGTCGGAGCGGCAGGATTCGAACCTGCGACCCCCACACCCCCAGCGTGGTGCGCTACCAGACTGCGCTACGCTCCGACCGTGTCCGGCGCCGCCGGACGGACCCTATATAACGGCGCAGTCAGAGCAATGCAATCGCCCGTGACGCAAAAGCTGAATTCGTTATCAATTGCGCGGGAGGCGCTTCAATTCAGCGCGCAGGTTGAGAAGATCGCGCATGATTCCCTCGAGTTCCTTCCGCTTTTCGCGCGGCAGTGCGCTTGCTGCGGCCTCGCGGCCCGCCTTGGCCGCTTCCTTGGCTTTAGGATGCCCTGAACGGGCCAAGGGTTCGGAGGTCTGCTCGGCGGCGCTGGCAGCGCCCGCCCGCGTCAACTGACCTTCACGGAGCAACTTCTGAACGCCCTTGATGGTATAACCGTCGTCGTAAAGAAGCTCGCGAATCTGACGCAACAACTCGACATCTTCCGGGCGATAGTAGCGTCGCCCACCGCCACGCTTGAGCGGTTTAACCTGTGTGAACTTCGATTCCCAAAATCGGAGCACGTGCTGTGGGACGTCCAATTCGTCGGCTACTTCACTGATCGTGCGAAAAGCCGCGGCGGATTTCCCATTTCCCCTGGCGGTCGCCATTCTGGTCTCCTCGTATTCTGGAACGCGCAATCAATATCGCACGGTCGGTCAGGATCCGTCGTTGATACGTTCCTTGAGCACATGTGACGGGCGGAAAACCAAAACACGGCGCGGCAGGATAGGAACCTCCTCGCCCGTCTTGGGATTACGCCCTATCCGCTCCCCCTTCGAGCGAACCGAGAAACTGCCAAAGGAGGAGATCTTGACCGTCTCCCCACGAATCAAAGCATCGGAGATTTCTTCCAGCACGCTTTCCACCAGATCGGCGGACTCATTCCGAGAGAGCCCGACCTCGTGATAAACAGCCTCACCCAGCTGCGCTCTAGTAACGGTTTGTTCTGCCATTTATTCCCCCTGCCCTAAAAGCTTTTGAGCGAATGCTATACCAATCTCGTAAGATTGGTCAATTATTTAATAAAGTCAGATGGATAGCGGGGAGAATTAACGGTTAAGGCAAAAATAACGTCAGGAGCATTCTTAATTTATTACTTTAAGAATAGGCGTTAAAGCCTTACTAACGCGGAACCCCATGTGAATCCGCCACCCATCGCTTCCATCAGTACAAGGTCGCCCTTTCCGATGCGTCCGTCCTGCATTCCCTCGTTCAGCGCAAGGGGTATGGAAGCGGAAGAAGTGTTGGCGTGACGGTCCACCGTCATTATGACCCGCTCCATCGGCATGGAGAGTTTACGGGCCATTGCTTCGATGATCCGGGAGTTTGCCTGGTGCGGCACCAACCAATCGATTTCACTCTCCGCAACCTTGTTGTGAGCAAGTGCGGCGTCAATCGCCTCGGCCATATTGGTAACCGCGTGACGGAAGACCTCGCGGCCTTGCATGCGCAGATGTCCGGTCGTCTGGGTGCTGGAGGGACCACCATCGACGTAAAGCGCGTCATGATGCCGGCCATCCGAATAAATATGGGTGGAAAGGATGCCGGTATCGGCCTTATCGCCCTCTCCCTCGCCCCGTTCAAGGACGACAGCGCCACCGCCGTCGCCAAACAACACGCAAGTCGTGCGGTCCTGCCAGTCGAGGATGCGGCTATAGGTCTCGGCGCCAATCACCAGCGCTCGGTTCGCCTGTCCGCAACGAATGAAGTTGTCAGCGACCGCCAGCCCATACACGAAGCCCGAACAAACGGCCTGAACATCGAATGCGGCACCACGGGTTATGCCCAAGGCATGTTGCACGCGGGTTGCCGTTGCAGGAAACGTCTCGTCCGGTGTCGAGGTAGCGAGTACGATCAGATCGATATCCGTCGCCTGCCGCCCAGCATTCTCCAGAGCTGCCTGAGCAGCGTGAAGCGCAATATCGGAGGTCTTTTCACCCTCCGCAGCGACCCGGCGCTCGCAGATACCGGTGCGCTGTCTGATCCAATCATCGGAGGTATCGATGACGTGCGCCAGATCGGCATTGGTTACGATGCGTTCGGGCAGGTAGGCCCCACAACCTGTAAGCTGTGTACGGATCGGCATCGTCAGACCGCCGCCCTTGCGTTAGCTTGGACGCGCCCTAATTTCGCAAAATCTTCCTGTAAGCGCTTGACGAAGTCGCCCTTGGCGAGATCGACCGCCAAACCAATTGCATTGGCAAAACCCAAAGCGTCCGTCCCACCATGGCTCTTTACAGTCACACCGTTGAGGCCAAGAAAGATCGCGCCATTGTAGCGGCGCGGATCGAGACGTTTACGCAGCTTGTTCATCGCACTCTTGGCAAGCAGGTAGCCGATAGAGGCCAAAGGCGATGACCGGAACGACTGACGCAGGTACTCGCTGACCAGCTTTGCCGTGCCCTCCGCTGTCTTCAGCGCCACATTGCCGGTAAACCCATCGGTCACGATCACATCCACGGTCCCCTTGGCGATATCGTCGCCTTCAACAAACCCGTGAAAACGGCCCGGCAAAGAGTCTGCCCCGCGCAGAACTGCAGCCGCGTCCCAAAGCGCGTCATGCCCCTTCTTGTCCTCAGAGCCCACGTTCAACAAGCCGATGCTTGGCTCGATGCGGCCCAGAACGAGATGCGAGAAGACGCTGCCCATAATGGCAAAATCCACCAGATTGTTGGTATCGCAATGCACGTTCGCGCCCAAATCCAGCATGACCGACTCGCCTTTCAGCGTCGGGAAAAAGGACGCAATGGCCGGGCGGTCGATCCCAGGCAGGGTCTTTAACACGAACTTGGCCATGGCCATAAGGGCGCCTGTGTTTCCCGCAGAAACCACACCTTGCGCCCGCCCATCGTGCACGGCGTTGATCGCCAGACGCATGGAAGAGTTCCGGCCGCTGCGTAAGGCGACCGAGGGGCGCTCTTCAGAGCTCACCACGTCGTCCGTATGGATCACCTCGGCAACTGCCTGGAGCTTCTTGTACTTCGCCAAAAGCGGGGCTACCTCGCCCTCGCGCCCGAACAACAGGAACCGCACGTCGGGAAACCGCTGCTGTGCGATATTCGCGCCGCGCAGAACCATTTCAGGCGCGGCATCGCCGCCCATGGCGTCTAATGCGATTGTCAGTGACGCACTCAAGGTCTGGCTTTCATGGCAAATGCGAAGCCTTCAGTCGTGCTTCCGGCCAAAGAGACTGCCAGAAGCACGATGCAGGGCCTCAGACCGCTTCCGTCTCGACCACGTCACGGCCATCATAGTGGCCGCAAGAGGTGCAAACATGGTGCGGCAGCTTCAATTCGCCACAGTTCGGGCATTCATTCGGATTCGACTTTCCAAGAGCGTGGTGCGACCGACGCATGTCACGCTTTGACTTGGATACTTTCTTCTTAGGAACGGCCATCGCTCGTGATCCTCATAGTATTCTAATAGAGAGCGCCTTGAAACGCCCGCTTGTAGCCAAAAAGCCAGCAAGCAGCAAGTCCAAGCTATGGACAGCCGCTGCCACCATACTCTGCCAGCATCCCAATCAGGGTTCGCTTTTGGAGCCTTTTACCAAACGCGCAAGGTCCGCAAAGGGATTTGCTCGCTCGCCTTCCTCTTCGACCGCAATGCGCGGTCCAAATTCCGACTGATCCAGGTTGGCACCGGGCCTCCTGGGATGTGGATCCAGCTTAATCGCTAGTTCCTGTGTCATAGCCTCGCCCAAGTCCAGAGTCGATTCTTCCAGTACCTCCGGCGGCTCATCGCCCTCCGGGTCCAGGAGATCGCTGTCCTCGGCGCCTGCCCCACCAACAACATAACGCTGCTCGAAGTCACCTTCCAGCGTGCTATCGAATGCCTCCAGGCTTACGACGCAATTCTGCGAAATGCGCGCCGTAAAACGCCCGGTCACCTCATAAATACCGCCGCCCAGTCGCCGCAACTCAAGGTCTCCGCCCAGCGCTTCGAGCGACACCAAGCCCAATCGGCGCGCCAGGGCTTCACATTCTTTGGCCCGCGCATCGATCCGAACGATGCGGCCGGCCTGCCCCAAACCCTCCAGGTCAAAAGGGCGATGAAACTCTGAAGTTGCCTCAACCATGAAGAACGTTCCCATTACTTCCGCAGGCGGCGGAAGGGCGCGAACATAGAAGAGCGGCCCGTCAGGGTCAATGCCGATAACCACCAATCGGCATTACTTCTGTCCCGGCTGCGAAAAGGCAATAATGCCTTCCAGTATATCAGCGCTTTTCTGTTGGCCCAAGAAAGCGGCCTGATGGCGCAAATAATCTGAAATCTGTCCAAGATCGTGCGCTTCAACCTGATCTCTGGTACCAAAGAGGTTTCTGCGCAGCGCATCATGGAGCTGGGTTTCCTCATGCGCTACAAGCGCCGAAGAATAAGCTGCAACACGCCCTTGAAAGGCTTCCGCCATCTTTTTCACGCGCTTTCCCACACCCATGTCGCCAACGCCCATTTCGCGCAGCGACTGATCCATGTCGGCAAACATCAGATCGACGAGACCTTGACCTATGGCGATACCGGCCTCACCAGTCTCGGACTTCAAGCGATGAAGCACCAAAAAAGTGTGCAGCGAGATCAATTCGAACCGGCCGTCCAAGCTGTCCGGCACCCCAAGATCGCTATAGAAAACCGGATTGCGCGCTTGTTCGACGACGGCGACGTAGAGCTTATGAGCGCTTTTGCTGTAGCGATCTTTACCGAAGATAATGTCCTTGAGGGGCATTGGTAACCTTCCTAACGGGATATCCAGTGCTGCTGTGCTTGCAATAAGGCCTCGGAAGGCGGTAATCAATGGGTAGCACGAAATGGCGCCATGAAGCCCCTTGGGTGAACGGCACAGACAATGGCGGACCCGATGATGCACCTATCCACTGCGACCCACCGAACCGGTAGAAACAAGAGACTACGTGTCCTCTTGCTTTCGAGTGTTCTCCTATTGGGGGCTTGCAGCAGCGAGATCAAGGTTCATGGCAATATGCCGGACCCGGAAGTGCTGGCCGACATTCACCCTGGAGTCGACAACCGCAATGACGTTCTCAACAAGCTGGGCAGCCCTTCGACGCTTTCCACATTCCAGGATAACATTTGGTACTACATCGGATCGCGAGCCGAACAAGGACCATCGGTATTTCCGGCCGAAGAAATTGAACGCTCCGTTTTTGCAATAAGCTTTACATCGGCTGGGATCGTCCAGGAGACCAAGCTCTATACGCTTGAAGATGCCCAAGAGGTTGAGTTAATCGACCGCGAAACCCCAACCGAGGGCCGCGAGTTGACGATCCTTGAGCAGATGCTGGGCAATCTCTGGCGCCAGCCGATCTCCAGCCGCAGCAAGAACAGCAAGTAGCAACCGCCGAACAAATCGGTACAGAACATAAAATAAGCCCCGGAGATAACTCTCCGGGGCTTATGTTTAGGACCGTGCCTGTGAAGATCAGTGGGCCAGAATAGCCAACAGCAACAAGGCAACGATGTTCGTGATCTTGATCATCGGGTTGACGGCCGGACCGGAGGTATCTTTGTAGGGATCACCCACGGTATCACCCGTTACAGCGGCCATATGGGCATCTGACCCCTTGCCGCCATGATGGCCGTCCTCGATGTACTTCTTCGCGTTGTCCCAAGCACCGCCGCCCGAACACATGGACAGGGCTACGAAAAGACCGGTCACGATCACACCCAAGAGCATGGCGCCCAGAGCCGAGAAGGCAGCGGCCCGGCCACCGACCAGATCGATCACGAAGAAGAAGACGATCGGCGAAAGGAGTGGCAGCAGCGATGGTACAACCATTTCCTTGATTGCCGATTTGGTCAGCATGTCCACGCAGCGTGCATAGTCGGGTTTTGAAGTCCCGGCCATGATACCCTTATCTTCACGGAATTGACGGCGCACTTCCTCAACAACCGCACCGCCGGCGCGGCCCACGGCCATCATGCCCATGGCACCGAACAGGAACGGCAGCAACCCACCAACCAACAACCCGGAAACCACGTAGGGGCTGGAAAGCGAGAAATTCACCGGCACGTCCTTGAAGTAAAACGCCAAGTCTTCCGTATAGGTCGCAAAGAGCACCAGAGCACCCAGACCAGCCGAACCGATCGCGTAACCCTTAGTCACCGCCTTGGTTGTGTTCCCTACGGCATCCAACGCGTCCGTGGTTTCGCGCACGCTGGCGTCGAGATCGGCCATTTCGGCAATACCACCGGCATTATCCGTAACGGGGCCGAAAGCATCCAGCGCCACGATCATGCCGGCCAATGCAAGCATGGTGGTCACGGCGATGCCGACACCATAGAGACCGCCCAGGCCAAAAGTCGAAAGCAGTCCCGCCACGATCACAAGCACAGGAAGCGCAGTCGATTCCATTGAGACTGCCAAGCCCTGAATGATGTTGGTCGCGTGGCCAGTCTCGGAAGCCTTTGCGACCGACCGGACCGGGCGGTAGTCGGTCCCGGTGTAGTACTCGGTGATCACGACGATACCCGCGGTCACGGCAAGCCCAATCAACGCACAGGCAAACAGCGACCAACCGGTGAAGCCAGCACCAGCGAAAGGCTCACCAAAGCCGATGGACAGGAGATTGGCGATCAGAACGCCGGGAATGGTCAGTACCGCCGTGACGATCAGGCCACGGTAAAGCGCCCCCATGATCGACTTGTTAGCGCCCAGCTTGACGAAATAGGTGCCTGCGATCGAAGACAGAATGCAAACGCCGCCAATCAAGAGCGGATAAAGCATCAGTTCGTTCACCACACCACTGGCATTGAATAGGATAGAAGCCAGAACCATCGTCGCGCCGACGGTCACCACGTAGGTCTCGAAGAGATCAGCGGCCATACCGGCGCAATCGCCGACATTGTCACCGACGTTATCGGCGATAACACCCGGGTTACGCGGATCGTCCTCGGGAATGCCCGCTTCGATCTTACCGACCAAGTCAGACCCGACGTCCGCGCCCTTGGTGAAGATACCGCCGCCGAGACGGGCAAAGATAGAGATCAGTGACGCGCCAAAGGCCAAGCCGATCAGTGCATTCGCAACCGTCCGAGAACCGGCTTCATTGCCGATACCGGTCAGCAGGGAAAAGTAGATCGCAATCGCCAGCAACGCCAAGCCGGCAACCAACATTCCAGTCACCGCGCCAGACCGAAAAGCCATCGAAAGCCCGGCCTCAAGCCCGCCGGTGGCGGCCGCCTGCGTGGTGCGCACATTGGCACGCACGGAAACATTCATACCGATGAAGCCTGCGGCGCCCGAAAGGATCGCACCGATGGCAAAACCGACGGCAACTTCCCAACCAAGCAGAAAGAAACCAATTACGAAGATCACCACACCAACTACGGCAACCGTTGTGTACTGACGCTTCAGATAGGCGTTTGCGCCTTCTTGAATGGCGCCTGCGATTTCCTGCATCCTGGCGGACCCGGCATCAGCCGAGACAACAGCCTTTCCGGTTACGAACCCGTAAGCAATCGCCGCCAGCCCGCAAGCAATGACGAATAGCAATACCAATGTCATGGAACTTCCCTTCCTAGAACAGTCGTCGGCGCGCTAAATCGCCGACCCCACTGTCAGTCCGAAGTGCGGGGGACTCCCTAATTCGGACTACGTTTCCCCTGATAAATCGCGCGGAAAATGCCAGAAGCCGCGCCTTAAAGCAACAGTCTGGACCCCATGTCGCGGTTAAAGCGATCAAAGTGGCCTAAAAATGAGTCCAACCGCGCCTTTCGAACTGCAGGACTTGCCTCTCGCTGTCCAACACTTCCACCCGCGCGGGGCCCGGTAGCACGTCTCCAATGACCGTCAGCGGGATACCGGATTCGCTTTCTATCCTCGCCAGTTCAGGCCGCGCTGATGCGGGGACTGTGAAAACCAGCTCGTAGTCGTCACCGCCGCCCACAACGTTACTCAAAAGTTGCGCATCTGCGTTCAACACCGACCTTGCAGCGGCTGACAACGGCAGCGCAGAGGCATCCAGTTGAATCGCCACCTCTGAGGCCTGTGCAATATGTTCCAGATCACCAAGCAAGCCGTCGGACACATCCAGACAGGCATGCGCCACTCCAATGAGCCTGTGTCCCAGTTGCAATCGGGGTTGGGGTAGATGGTACCTGTCGACAAGATGGGCTCGGTTCGCAGGATCAAGGCCAAAATTCTTCCCCTGGAGAATGCATAAGCCGAGCGCCGCATCGCCGAGCGTTCCCGATACCACGACGCTGTCACCCGGTTGAGCCCCGCTCCTGGGCAAGGCTTTGCCCATGGGTACTTCGCCCAGTGCTGTAAGAGAGAGCACAAGGCCCTTCTCCGTCCGCGTGGTGTCTCCACCCAGCAATGTGACGCCGAATAGCTTCTGGTCCTCCTTGAGACCAGCGGCAAAAGCCTCCAACCAGGGGTCGTCTTGGGACTTTCCCCGGGCCAGACTCAGCAGATAACCGAAAGGACGCGCGCCCATTGCGGCCAGGTCGGACAGATTGACTCGCAAGAGCTTACGGGCAACACCCGCTGGATCGTCATCACCAAAGAAATGAATACCCTCACAAAGCGTATCCAGGGTGATGACAGTTTCATGTCCGGGTGAGGCAACGAAGGTTGCGGCATCGTTCCGGAGGTCAAATGTTCCAGGCCGACCGTCGGTGAGCGGCGCAAATAGACGAGCGATCATATCGAATTCGCCCGTCATTTCGTTCACCGTCTCACTTGCCCTCGCCCGCAGCCGTGCCAAACTCGTCTTCCCGCAGGCTATGGGCGAGGCGATTGAGTACGCCGTTGACGAACGATGGCTCCTTGCCATCAAAAAAGGCGTGCGTGACCTCCAGATACTCGCTGATAACTGCCCGCGCCGGCACATCGGAGCGCTGCCAAAGCTCGAACGCACCGCAACACAGGATCAGACGCAAAAGCACCTCCAAGCGCTCCAGCGGCCAACCTTCGACCAACGCAGGCGCCACCATTTGGGTAAGCGCCTCACGGTCTTGCGCGACACCGGCCACGAGATCGTTGAAAAGCTGCCGATCCAATTGCGTCAGGTCCAGGCCTTCGACAACATCGTTCAAGCGATGCTGCAGGAACTCGAGAATGACCCGCGACGGCTCTCCACCATTGACGTCCAGTTGGTACAAAGCTTGCACCGCGGCCAATCGCGCAAGACGGCGCGGACTGGCATTTCGGGTCGTTTGAGGTGCTTGCGGTCCGGTCATTCGCCTGCTTCCACGTCGTCCGACAGAAAGCGCTCTCGCAGTGCGATCATCGCGAGGCAAGCTTCGACGGCATCCTTGCCTTTGTTCTTTCGATCAACTGCGGCCCGCTCCCAAGCTTGGGCGTCGTTCTCGCAGGTGAGGATTCCATAGCCGATGGGCAAGCCCGCGTCCGCAGCCAAGTCTTGAAGCTTGCGCGCACTTTCCTGGCAAACATAGTCGTAATGCGTTGTTTCGCCGCGGATCACGCAACCCAAGGCGACAAAACCGTCGAAAAGCCCGCTTTCAGCCGCCAGAGACACAGCGGCAGGTATCTCGAAGGCGCCCGGCACAGCGATCCGCTCCCAGGTCACGCCCGCTTGCTTTAGCGCTGCCTCGGCGCCCTTTACCATTTCGTTGGCGATGTCCTCATAGAACCGCGCCTCAACGATCAATACATGCGCCATCACGGCCCTTCTTTCCAGATCAGTTACTCAATAGGGCGCTGGTCTACGATAGACAGGCCGTAGCCCTCAAGCCCAATCACCGTTTTACGGCTGTTCGACAGCAGCACCATGTCCTTTACACCCAGGTCCAACAGAATCTGAGCGCCAACGCCATAATCGCGAAGTTCCACGGATTTGCTCACCTCATGACCCATGCGTTTACGCAGTCGATCGGATAGGCTCGTGGCCGAAGGCTCACGCAGCAACACGACGACCCCTCTTCCCGCTTCACCGATGATCTCCATTGCTCTTTGTAGTTCACCGCCGCGACCGCTTTCGCCATCGCCCAGCACATCGTCCAGCACGTTTAATGCGTGCATCCGAACCAGCACCGGCGCGCTGGCGTCTATCTCACCCTTCCATAAGGCTACATGCTCGGCGTAGGCCAGTTTGTTTGTGTAGACCGCCATGTTGAAAGTGCCGCCGTGGCGACTTTCGAAGGATGTTTCAAGCGTGCGTTCCACAATACGCTCGTTGCGACGGCGATAGGCAATCAAGTCGGCAATGGTCGCGATTTTCAGACCATGGGTTTGTGCAAAGGCGATCAAGTCGTCGCGCCGTGCCATAGTGCCGTCATCGTTCATGATCTCACAGATCACACCCGAAGGGTTCAAGCCCGCAAGACGCGCCAAATCGACAGCCGCCTCCGTGTGGCCGGTCCGCACCAGCACCCCGCCCTCCCGCGCCATCAGGGGAAAGACATGCCCTGGCGTCACGATATCGCGTGGGCTCGATGCAGGATCGATCGCAACCGAAATCGTCCGTGCCCGGTCAGGCGCCGAAATTCCGGTGGTCACCCCCTCACGCGCTTCGATTGACAAGGTGAACGCCGTTGCATGGCGGCTCTCGTTGCGCTGCTCCATCAGCTTCAAGCCAAGTTGGTCGATCCGCTCGTGTGTCAAAGCCAGGCAAATCAGACCCCGCCCAAACTTTGCCATGAAATTGATCGCTTCAGGGGTCGCCATCTGTGCCGGTACGACCAAATCACCTTCGTTCTCTCGATCCTCGTCATCGACCAAAATGAAGATGCGGCCATTGCGCGCTTCTTCGATGATCTCTTCGATCGGCGAGATTATCTCCCGGAAGGTAACGCGCCATGCTTCGTCGCGTTCGATCTCGGCCTTGGTGCGGTCCATCATTTACTCCCGGCTGGAAAGTCGTTGAAGGTAGCGTGCAACGAGGTCTATTTCCAGGTTCAGCCTGTCGCCTACTTGAGTCGTTGCGAAAGTCGTGACCTCATCTGTGTGAGGGATGATGTTAACGCCGAAGCGGCAGCGACCGTCGTCCAGATCAGCCACCTCATTGACGGTCAGCGATACACCGTTAAGGCAAATCGACCCTTTCGGCGCAATAAAACGGGCCAGCGCGGCTTCCACGATAAAGGAAAACCGCCAGGAATCGCCTTCACGGCGGCGCTCGGTTACTTCGGCCAGTCCGTCGACGTGCCCGGATACCAAATGTCCGCCCAGCTCCTCGCCCAACGCCAAGGCGCGCTCCAAATTCACTGCCGTGCCAGGCTGCCAGCTATCCAGGTTGGTTCTGGCCAAACTTTCGGCAGAGACATCGACAGCAAAGTAATCGCTCCCGGTCTCCACGACCGTGAGGCAACAACCGTTGCAAGCGATTGAAGCACCCAAGGAAATTTCCGATGTCGGATAGCGGGTTTCTACGACAAATCGCGAAACACCGCCGTCCTTTCGCTCTCGAATGCGGCCGAGATCCGTAATGATGCCTGTAAACATGAGCTTGATCTAGGTGGCCTTGCTATAGCTTTCCAGCAGGTCTTCGCCCAGACAGCGCAGGAAATCAAGCCGGAACCGAGGTGAATCTTTCAGGCTGTCTATCCCCAATGCCGACAATCCCGCCCGTCCGTCGTCCCCCAGCAGCCGCGCCGCACGGAACCAGATCAAGCGATCGACCAACCCCGCCCGCACCAAACTTGCGGCCAAACCGCCGCCGCCTTCGCACAGCACACGTGTCACGCCGCGCGCCGCCAGCGCTTCTAGAACACCATCCGGTGGCAAAAGCCCGCCCGGTTGATCCGGCCGCAGTTCGATGACCTCGACACCGGCACTCCGATAGGCAGCCACACGCTCCTTGGGATGTCCTTCCCTCGTGAACAACAACGTCGAACAATTTCCCGCCCTGGCCCCCGCATTTGCGACAAGATGATGGGTTAACGGCAAAACCAAACTGCCATCCATGATGACGCGCAGCGGCGACCGCGTTTCCAGGCCAGGTAGGCGACAGTCCAAACGCGGATTATCGTAGAGAGCCGTTCGCCCGCCGATCAGTATGGCATCGTGGGTCGCCCGCAAACGATGCCCGAAGGCCCGCGCACTATTGCCGGTGATCCACTGACTTTCTCCGGTGTGTGTTGCGATGCGACCATCCAAAGTCGTCGCAAGTTTGAGCGTCACTAACGGCCGACCATGCAACCGGTGCAGCAGATAGCCTGCGTTCACCCGTTCGGCCTCATGCCGCAGCAATCCGGTTTCAACAGCGATTCCCGCTTCACGCAACATATTAACGCCGCGCCCACGCACTCTTTCATCCGGGTCGTTCATAGCCACCACGCAACGGGCGACGCCGGCCTTCACCAAAGCCTCAGCACAAGGACCGGTCTGACCATGATGGGAACAGGGTTCCAGGGTAACGTAAACGGTGCTACCGCGCGCAGCGATGCTTGCTTGGGCCAGCGCTTCGGTTTCGGCATGCGGGCGCCCGCCCGGTTGTGTCCATCCACGCCCGACAATCTGATTCTGGCTAACGATGATACAGCCGACCGCGGGGTTCGGCGCGACACGGCCCAGGCCTCTACGAGCAAGCGACAAGGCCGCTCGCATATAGCCAAGATCAGCGGCGCTATCGGTCAAGGGACTAGTCTTGGTCGGCGCCAAGTTCGCCGACGAACTTCTCGAAGTCCCGAGCCTCGTGGAAATTCCGATACACAGACGCAAAGCGCACATACCCAACCGGATCAAGCTGCGCCAAACGATCCATCACCAACTCGCCGATGGCTTTGCTGGGAACTTCGGTTTCACCATGAGACTCAAGCTGTCGCTGAATTGAACTGGCAATCTGCTCTACCCGCTCCACCTCAACCGGGCGTTTCTGAAGGGCAATTCGCATCGACCGCACGAGTTTCTCACGGTCGAAGGGTTCGCGTTTCCCACTCCCCTTGACCACCGTGAGTTCCCGGATCTGCACGCGCTCGAAGGTCGTGAAACGCGCCGCGCAGTTAGAACACTGACGACGGCGTCGGATGGAGGAATGATCCTCCGTCGGACGCGAATCCTTCACCTGCGTATCTTCGTTCCCGCAGAAAGGGCACCTCATGTCCGACCTCCCCTCAGTTCACCGGCCCCAAGTCACCGACCCCAAGTCACCGGCATTCCTTCGCCGACAGACGACTCCACTGCCGATCCGAGTCTATCCTTACCTCAGATCGCTACATCTTGGTAGATGGGGAAACGATCACACAAGTCCTTGACCTCTTTCCGAACTGCCTGCTCGGTGGTGCTGTTGTCCTCTGGATTGACAGCCAGACCATCCAGAACCCGCGTGATCAGCTGCGCCACCTGTTTGAATTCCGCGGCCTCGAAACCACGGGTGGTTGCGGCTGGTGTCCCAAGGCGAATGCCCGAAGTGACGGTCGGTTTCTCCGGATCGAAGGGAATGCCATTCTTGTTACAGGTGATGCCCGCCCGGTCGAGGCTCTTCTCGGCTATATTGCCTGTCAGCTTCTTCGGGCGCAGATCGACAAGCATGAGGTGTGTATCCGTACCGCCGGAAACGATATCGAAACCACCCTCGAGCATGCCGTTCGCCAGCACTTTGGCGTTTTCGACCACCTGCTTGGCATAGGCCTTGAAGCTTGGCTTGAGACACTCACCCAACCCGGCTGCCTTGCCGGCTATAGCATGCATCAAGGGTCCACCCTGCAAGCCAGGAAAAGCCGCAGAGTTGATCTTCTTCCCCAAATCCTCGTCGTTGGAAAGGATCATGCCGCCACGCGAACAACGCAGTGTTTTATGTGTGGTCGTCGTTACAACATGGGCATGCGGTAAGGGGCTGGGATGCACGCCGCCCGCAACAAGCCCCGCGAAATGAGCCATATCGACCTGAAAGTAAGCGCCGACTGTATCCGCAATCTTGCGAAAACGTTCGAAATCAAGGAACCGTGGATAGGCCGACCCGCCTGCAATGATCAGCTTGGGGCGCTGTTCCTTGGCTACGCGCTCAAGATCATCGTAGTCGATCAGACCATCTTCCTGGCGAACGCCATACTGAACAGCCTCGAACCACTTGCCTGACAAGTTGGGCGGCGCTCCGTGCGTCAGGTGGCCGCCAGCAGAAAGCGACAGCCCCATGATCTTGTCGCCTGGGCTGCAGAGCGCCAGTAGAACGCATTGGTTCGCCTGCGCGCCGGAATGCGGCTGTACGTTGGCAAAGGTGCAATCAAACAGCGCCTTGGCGCGGTCGATCGCCAATTGTTCAGCTACGTCGACATACTCGCAACCGCCATAGTAACGGCGACCGGGATAGCCTTCGGCATATTTGTTGGTCAGGACCGAGCCCTGAGCCTCCAGCACTGCTCGGGACACGATGTTCTCCGACGCAATTAGCTCGATTTGGTCCTGCTGGCGACGGAGTTCTCCGCGAATAGCATCTGCCAGAGCGGGGTCGCTCTCATTCAAATGGGCGCTGAAGAAACCTTCTTCCTTGATCTTCGCGGCGGTCGATTGACTCATAATGTGTTTCCTCTCCTCTTCCCCGGCGGCCGATCGGAAACCGGGAACCCTCAAAAATGTTACCTTAGGAGTGCTATCGAAGCAGGCCTCAAAGGCCCAGTTTTTCCACTCGGCGGGCGTGACGCCCACCTTCGAATTCCGTGCAAAGGAACGCTCGCAGCGTCTCAGAGGCGACCGACGCGCCGATAATTCTGGAACCGAGAACGAGCACATTCGCGTCATTGTGCTGGCGCGCAAGGCGTGCGGTCGTTACATCGTGGCACACAGCGGCCCGTACCGCGGGGTTACGGTTGGCCGCGATCGAAATGCCGATCCCCGTTCCGCAGACCAATAATCCTTGTCCCGCTTTCCCTTCCGCAATCGCGTTTGCAAGTGCTATGCCAAAGTCTGGATAGTCCACCGAATCACCGTTGTGGGTTCCAAGATCGAGAACCGCATAGCCATCGGCTTCAAGTTCGCTTTTCAATGCTTCCTTGAGATCGAACCCCGCATGGTCCGAAGCAACGGCGATAACTTTAGCGTTCATCCGGTGGTAACCCCTTCACTGACAGCAACCGAGAAATTTTGGCGGAACCTATCACGCTGACTCGCGGCATGAAAGAAGCCATAAGAACGCAGAGTCAACCGCCCCGCCAGCGTCAATAAAAACCGTATTTGCGCCCTCCAACCGTCGGACCAATAGCCGATCATTTTGGCCGCTATTGAGATTCAGCCCCTCGACTAGATGAATGCACCGACTATTATGAGCGACGAACGACGGCCCAGGCAACAAATGCCAAAACCCTGATGTGCGTACCAACACAACGCCCGGAGATATTTCATGAGTTCGGTCCAATCCGCACCTAAAACCGTTCCAAACGTTGATAAACCTAGTTTTGTTTGGGATGACCCCTTTCGTTTGGATGATCAACTCAGCGAAGAGGAACGGATGATCCAGG
Source organism: Limibacillus sp. MBR-115 (assembly GCF_040549425.1). NCBI lineage: Bacteria > Pseudomonadati > Pseudomonadota > Alphaproteobacteria > Rhodospirillales > Rhodovibrionaceae > Limibacillus > Limibacillus sp. MBR-115. The sequence continues at coordinate 35,153 of NZ_JBEPTJ010000003.1, forward strand.
AGGCGGCCCGAGCTTACTGCCAGGATAAACTGATGCCGCGCGTCTTGAAAGCAAACCGCGACGAGAGTTTCGACCGTTCCATTATGAACGAGATGGGGGAGCTTGGTTTTCTAGGCCCCACAATTCCTGATCAGTATGGCGGCGCCGGCGTCAACCATGTGGCCTACGGCCTCATCGCGCGGGAAGTCGAGCGGGTCGATAGCGGCTATCGCTCGGCGATGTCCGTCCAGTCCAGCCTCGTCATGCACCCAATTCATGCCTACGGCAATGAAGAGCAGCGCCAGAAGTATTTACCCCGTCTGGCGAGCGGTGAGATTGTCGGCTGCTTCGGCTTGACGGAACCGGATTCGGGATCGGACCCGGCCAGCATGAAAACCCGCGCCAGGAAAGTGGATGGCGGCTGGCAGCTCAAGGGCGCCAAGATGTGGATCACGAATTCACCCATCGCCGATGTTTGCGTGGTATGGGCCAAGGCTGAACCGGAAGGCGATATCCGGGGCTTTATCCTGGAACGTGGGATGAAGGGACTCACGACCCCCAAGATCGAGGGCAAGTTTTCGCTGCGTGCGTCCGTTACCGGCGAAATCGCCATGGATGACGTCTTCGTTCCCGATGAGAACCTTCTACCCAATGTGAAGGGTTTGAAGGGACCGTTTGGGTGTCTTAACAAAGCACGCTATGGAATTGCCTGGGGTGCGCTGGGCGCCGCCGAGTTCTGTTGGCACGCCGCACGCAGTTACACGCTGGATCGCAAACAGTTCGGACGCCCGCTCGCGCAGAACCAACTCATCCAGAAAAAGCTGGCCGACATGATGACCGAGATTGCTCTGGGTTTGCAGGGCTCGCTGCGCGTAGGCCGCCTGCTGGATGACGGCCAGGCTACACCGGAGATGATCTCGCTGATCAAGCGCAATTCCTGCGGCAAATCGCTGGAGATTGCACGAAATGCGCGTGACATGCACGGCGGCAACGGTGTCTCCGACGAGTACCATGTCATCCGTCACGTCATGAATTTGGAAGCGGTCAACACCTATGAAGGGACCCATGACGTCCACGCGTTAATCCTGGGGCGCGCGCAAACCGGCCTGAACGCGTTCTTCTAGGCATCTGGCCGAGGTAGCGGCGGATGAAGATCACGGGGATCAAGCAATCGCGGCATCGTTTGCCGCTTGACCCGCCCTTTGTTCCTTCGTGGGATACGCGGCCGCGGCACCATTTCGATTTGGACCTCGTCCGAGTTGAAACCGATGAGGGGCTTTGCGGATTCGGAGCGGGTGATTCCATGGCAGGCTTTGCCGGTCATGAAGATCTTTTCATCGGCCAGGATCCAATGAATCTGGATCGTCATGCACGCGTGATCGAGAATATCTCGTTTCACCATGGGCGTTGCTGGCCCCTTGATATTGCGCTTTGGGACCTTGCCGGGAAGATACTTGGTCAACCCGTATGGCGGTTATTGGGTGGCCACAGCAACAAAGTTCGGGTTTATGCGTCCTCCGGGTCCCTCAGAAGCCCCGATGAACTGGTTGAGCTCGCTCTCTCGGTACGGGACGCGGGCATGGAGGCAATGAAAGTGCGGTTTCATCGGCCGCACTGGCGCGAGGATATAGCAATCCTGGAGAAGTTGCGGACCGCTATCGGCGATAGATTGGAGTTGATGGTCGATTGCAATCAGGGTTGGAGGATGCCCTGGGACACCGCGCAGCCCTGGACTCTTAAGGAAGCAACCACCGTTGCTCGGGAATTGGAAAAACTTGCGGTCTACTGGATGGAAGAGCCTTTGCACCGAGGTGATTACCGAGGCATGCAGCAACTACGCGCGCAGACTGATATTCGTATCGCAGGCGCCGAAATGACCCGCGAACTGCATGAAATCCGACACCTTATCGAAGCGCGTTGTCTCGATGTGTTACAGCCCGACGCGGCTGTCACCGGCGGCCTATCGGGACTGTCGAGGATTGCCCGTATGGCAGTCGATTCAGGGTTAGATTTCACGCCGCACACCTGGGGGCACGGGATTGGGCTGATGGCCAATGCCCATCTAGCGGCCGGTGTTGCGGGGTCGGCTTTCCTTGAGCTTCCGCACGACCCCCCGGTCTGGACTGCCGAGCGGCGAGACTTCGGCCTGACGGTTCCGATCAAGCCCAATAAGGAGGGTTGGATCGAGTTGACAGATAATCCCGGACTTGGCCTCGAACTCGACGAAAACCTGTTGGCCAATACGCGCGTCAATTGAAGCGGAGGAACTATGCCGTCAACTGAAATTCTACTGGCCTTCCTTCTGGCAACCGCCGTTTTTGCGTACATGCCGGGCCCAGCGATGCTTTATGCAACGGCTCAAACGCTGGCACGCGGGAAACAGGCTGGCTGGATGGCGGCATTGGGAATTCACGTTGGCGGTTATGTTCATGTTCTTTCCGCTACCCTCGGACTAGCCGCCCTTTTCGAGACCGTTCCACTGCTCTACGCCCTCATGAAGATCATAGGGTCGGGTTATCTAATCTGGCTTGGCGCCCGGCTCATACTCAATCGAAGCGGCACAGCCACCGAATCTCTACATGTTTCCAAGCACTCCGGCGTCCAGGCCTTTCGGCAAAGTGTGGCAGTTGAGGTGCTCAACCCCAAGACTGCCCTCTTTTACCTAGCGTTTCTGCCGCAGTTTACCGCTACCGATGCACTGTTGCCGCTTTGGGCGCAGTTGTTCGTGTTAGGCACAATCGTCAATTTTGTATTCTCTAGCGCGGATGTGCTCTGCGTGCTTCTTGCTGCGCGCCTATCCGATCTAATCCGTAACAGACCGGCGCGCGGGAGGGTCATCCGCCGCGCAGGCGGCGGCATACTGATAGCACTGGGACTGAATCTGGCGCTTGATCGACAGTGAACAACGCGGTGAACAAACACCCTTACGGTCAGATACTCGGTTAGCGTCGGGCCAATTGGCCCTGGTAGTGAGGCGGCCGCTTTTACGGTCGTCGAGAAGAGGAGAATTGGCCATGCTGAATTTCATCGCCGTCCTTCTGATTTGCCAACTTGTCGGTGAGGTCCTGCACAAAGCCAGCGGCCTTCCTCTGCCCGGCCCTGTGATTGGCATGGTTCTGTTATTCTTTGGCTTGCTGGTTCGGGGCAGCGTGCCTGATGACCTTAGCCGCTTAACAAAAGGGTTGCTTGATCATCTGTCCTTGCTGTTTGTCCCCGCCGGTGTCGGTGTCGTTGTTCATCTGAGCCTGGTACGCGAGGAATGGCTCAGCCTCTCTGCGGCTCTGATCTTCAGCACGGTCTTTACCATCGGTGCCACAGGGTTGCTGCTTTCCTGGCTCTTCAGAATTTCGAAGAAAGACCCCACTGGCCCCGAGCTAAAGGATTAGCCCGATGCAGCAGGAAGTATTTTTCGAACTCTGGGTATATCTGTCACAGGAACCGTTGCTCGGTTTAACGGTGACCCTAGTTGCCTATCTTCTCGGAGATTGGCTGCATAGAAAATCCGGGCGGAGTCCTCTGGTCAATCCGGTCTTGATCGCCGTGATCGTGCTGGTCGGCATGCTTTGGGTCACGCAAACCGAGTACGAGGCCTATTTCAAGGGCGCTCAATTCGTACACTTCCTCCTCGGGCCGGCGACCGTGGCCCTTGCCGTGCCACTCTACCGCAATCTTCAGCGCATGAAGGAAGTGGCACTTCCGCTAGGACTCTGCCTGATCTTCGGCTCTCTGACCGCTAGCATTAGCGCGGTGGCCGTAGCGTGGTTACTCGGCGTCAGCGAGCAAACTCTGTTGTCCCTGGCGCCGAAGTCGGTGACCACACCCGTCGCAATGGGCGTCACCGAACAACTGGGCGGTTTGCCTTCACTGACGGCAGTTCTGGTGATTATAACTGGAATCCTTGGCGCGACTTTTGGCACCTGGACGTTGAATGCTTTGAAGGTTCGGGATTGGCGCGCAAGAGGCTTCGCTGTGGGTGTCGCCTCTCACGGAATTGGAACGGCACGAGCTTTTCAGCTGAATGAGGTCGCTGGCGCCTATTCGAGCTTGGCTCTCGGCCTCAACGCTTTGGCGACAGCGATCCTCGTGCCCCTGTTGTTCAGGCTGCTGTAAAGATTCGGCGCTGTTCCTGCGGCACTCCGACCAGACCGTCCGCCGCCCAAAAACGTTGGAGCAACGCCAATCCTTTGGAGCTTTGATCGAGCGCTTCTTCCGCTCTTGGATCGCGGGCAAGAAGTTTCGCTTGCTCCGCGAAGAGGTGCGCCAAGCGGTTTGATATCTCAACACCCTTCTCCGACGCCCGCACAAAAATGGAACGGCGGTCGTGGGGACAGCGGCGCTGCAAAAGATATTCGTTCTCGACCAACTTCTTCACGTTGTACGACACATTCGAGCCCTGGTAGTAACCGCGCTGCATCAACTCGCCAACGCTCAGTTCCATAGAGCCCAGATTGAACAGGATGAGCGCCTGAACGCTATTCAGATCGCGCACGTCGATCCGCTCCAGTTCGGCCTTTACCACTTCCTGCACCTGACGATGGAGTCTCTCCACCAAGGCGATCGTTTCTACATAAGATTCCGTCACGGCCCGCATCTCCTCGTTGCGCCTAAGAGGGCATTGCCTCTGCTTGTCGTAAAATTTTAGGCAAACAGGCGTTAACGACGGCTTAACGCGCGGAAAAAAGACCGACAGCCGCAAAACAGGCCGCCGCCAGCTATCTTAGAAGGAGTGCGTTGGGTTACTTCTCGCCGCTTATCATCTTGATAATAGCTGAGTAATCCAACTCGCCGTTCCCTGCATTAACGAACATCGAGAATAGCGCGGCGGCTTCTGCACCCAAAGGTGTTGCCACTCCGGCCTCGCTCGCGGCCTGTTGCGAAAGCCTAAGATCCTTCAGCATCATCGCCGCCGCAAAGCCAGGCTTGAAATCTCGGTTTGCCGCCGAGGTTTCGACAATTCCAGGAACGGGCAGGTGGTTCAGCATGGCCCAACAGGAACCGGAGGATTTCGAGGAAATGGCGAAAAGTTTGTCCGGATCCAACCCTAGGGTTTGGCCGAGAGTAAAGGCCTCGGATACCGCCAGCATCGAGATACCCAGGATCATGTTGTTGCAGACCTTGGCAACCTGCCCATTTCCAGCGCCGCCCGCATGAACCACATTGCGTCCCATGATCTCGAACAGAGGTTTACCTAGTTCGAAGGCCTCGTCGCTACCCCCCACCATAAATGTCAAAGTGCCGGCCTCGGCCCCTGCGACGCCGCCCGAAACCGGCGCATCAAGCATTTTCATGCCTGCGGCCTGCGCAGCTTCGTGGACCGTCCGTGCGGAGCCAACGTCAATGGTGGAGGAGTCGATAAGGAGCGTTCCCTTGCCGGCGGCGGCGATGACCCCATCATCTCCGCAGTATACCTCACGCACGTGCCGTCCGGCGGGCAGCATGGTAACCACCGCGTCGGCGCCCGACACGGCCGCCGAAATCGAGCTTTCCACGCCCACGCCTCTCTTTGCTGCGGCCTCCAGATTTGAAGCCATCAAATCGAAGCCTCTTACTTCGTGACCGGCCGCAACGAGATTGGCGGCCATAGGCCCCCCCATGTTGCCTAGACCGATAAATGCTATGCGCATGGCGTCGTCTCCCTAACGGCTCTTATTGATTCGTCATTTAATTCTTGCGGCGACAAGCCTCAAGCGAAGGCCAAGTCGCGCGCGCCCAATGAGGTAAAGCTCGCCTCTATTTCTGCCGCCTCGACATCTTCCAATCGATCTGGCTTCCAGCGCGGCGCATGGTCCTTCTCCACCAAAACAGCTCGGATTCCCTCGTAAAAATCACCGTCCCTCATCATGGCTTGGCTCAACCGGTACTCCATGATCATACAGTCATCGAACGATAACGCCGCGCCGCGACGGAGCTGTTCAAAGGCCAACATTACCGAGAAAGGCGAGCGTTTGCGCAAGGTATCCAGCGTCTCGCGAGCCCAGTCGCCCGGCATCTCCGAGAGCCGCTGCAATATGGCGAAGACATCGTCCCCACCGAACGCACTGTTGATCGAGGCCATCGCAGAGGCGATAGGGGCTTCGCCAGGGTCGGTACGAAACCCTCCAATAATGTTGCTTGCGACCCGCTTGGCATCGCCCCCTTCATAGTCACCAGAGGCCAAGGATTCGAGCAGGCCGGAGAGCGTCTCGCTGTCGCAATGATCCGTCGCAATACCCAGAAAGCAGCAATCCGCGGCTTTCAGGCGTGCCCCGGTCAAGGCTAGGTAGAGGCCCGATTTGCCTGGCAATCGCGGCAGGAAATATGAGCCACCCACGTCAGGGAACAACCCGATCGCGGTTTCCGGCATGGCAAACAGAGTGCGCGCGCCAACGACCCTGTGACTGCAGTGAATCGATACGCCAACGCCGCCCCCCATGGTGATGCCGTCGATCAGGGCAACGATCGGTTTAGGGTAGTGGTGGATCAGATGATTGAGCTGGTACTCTTCCCGGAAGAAATCGGCGGTCAGGCCCTGGCCGACCTCACCTCGCTTGCCCGCTTCCCAGACTGCACGGACATCGCCACCGGCGCAAAAGGCTTTCTCGCCCGCACCTTCAATCGCGACAACCGCAAGCGACGAATCCTGCCGCCACTCCCTAAGCTGACGATCAAACTCTCGGATCATTCCCAGGGTCAGAGAATTGAGCGCTTTGGGTCGATTCAGAGTGATCACACCCAGCGCACCGCTGCGCCGGAACAAAATCTCAGCTTCGTCAGTCATTCGGTTCGGATCCTTCCATTTTCTATTGCAGTCTGTGTCGTTGAATAATTCCACAACCTGTCATGACACGCGACGATCCGTCACTCCTCCGTCAAGAGCCGACGCGCGATGATGAGGCGCATGATTTCGTTCGTTCCCTCGAGAATCTGATGTACCCGAAGGTCCCTGAGGTATCTTTCGATCGGGTACTCCTTGATGTAGCCGTAGCCGCCATGAAGCTGCAAGGCTTCGTTGCACACTCGAAAGCCCACATCGGTGGCCATGCGCTTGGCCATTGCGCAAAGCTTCGTGGCCTCAGTACTCCCGGCATCCAAGGCGGCAGCCGACCGGTGCAATAGAAGCCGCGCAGCCTCAAGCTCCGTTGCCATATCCGCCAGCTTAAACTGCAAGGCCTGGAAATCAGCCAGCGGGCGGCCAAACTGTTTGCGGTCCTTCACATGTGCAAGAGCGGCTTCCAGGCAGGCTCTAGCGCCCCCCAACGAGCAAGCCCCGATGTTCAATCGCCCACCATCGAGGCCCTTCATGGCAATCTTAAAGCCCTCGCCTTCTTCACCAAGGCGATGAGACTGCGGTACTAATGCATTCTCGAATATCACCTGACGCGTCGGCTGACTATTCCAACCCAGCTTGCGTTCCTTCTTGCCGAACGACAGTCCCGCCGTATCTTTCTCCACGACGAGAGTCGAAATACCCTTGGAACCCGCTTCGCCGGTGCGACACATTACCACGTAGATGTCGCTGCTTCCCGCTCCGGAAATGAATGCCTTGCTACCATCCAGTTGATAGTCGCTGCCTTTCGCTCCGGCCGTGGTGCGCAAGGAACCCGCATCCGAACCCGCATCCGGCTCCGTCAGGCAGTAACTGGCGAAATGTTCCATGCTCGTCAGTTTGGGTAGAAAACGATGGCGTTGTTCGTCATTGCCAAAGCGGTCAATCATCCAGGACGCCATGTTATGGATTGAGAGATAAGCGGCCGTTGACGGACAGGCCGCCGCCAACTCTTCAAAGATTATGGCAGCATCCAACCGCGTAAGGCCCGAGCCGCCAACATCCTCGCCAACGTATATTCCACCGAACCCGAGCGCAGCAGCCTGGCGCAAAACCTCAATCGGAAAGGTTTCGTTCTCATCCCAAGACGCGGCGTGCGGCAACATCTCGTTTTGAGCAAAATCACGCGCCACGGCCTGAAAGGCGTGCTGTTCTTCGGTCCATTCGAAATCCATAAACGTCTCACCCCTCTATTGCCGTTCTTAGATTGATAATGCCCTGGTTTGATCTGTCAAATAAGCGTGACCTGCCAGCCCTGCGCCTTTGCGCCCTCTTGTTCACTTATTTACTAAATGATACGTTTATTTCATCTATACGATCAGTTGCAAGATCGTGACTCTTTACCGTTCATACGAGACTATGAGGATACAATGGCTGACAAGTATGACGTAGCTATCGGCAAGCGTTTGCGACAACTGCGTACAGACCGAGGATTGACGCAAACACAACTAGGCGAGCTTCTTGATGTCAGTTTTCAACAAATTCAGAAGTACGAGAAAGGTACCAATCGGATCGGCAGCGGACGCCTTTGGGTTATCAGCCGGCTCATCAAGTCGCCCATTGGATACTTCTTCGAGGATTTGGACGAGCCCGGTTCCGAGAGCGAGGCCGAGCCGGTCGGTGACGGCAGGTTGTCTCGTGATTCCGTGCTGTTGGCCCGCTCTTTGAACGAACTGCCGGATGGTGAAATCAAGGTACAGTTGACCAAATTGGTAAAGGCGATCTCTCGCTGCCAAACACAGCTTGAAGATTGAGTTAGGCATACTTTTCGGAAAAGCCTGTTGACAAAAAGGCTAAAAATCTTTTCCCTCTGACCATTGCGGCGCCGATTTGAAGCACAGCTTGCGGGCGCCTAATAAATGCGGCTAAAGCGTGGGCAAGCTTCCTACGAGGAATAAAGGAACCGCCCAGCAGCTTTGGCCGTGGCGGTTCATTTGTTTTCGGAAGGAAGCCACGGCGATGACAAACAAATACATTAATCCTGAAACCCTTGCACTTCATGCGGGATACCGCGCTGATCCCGAAACCGGATCGGTCGCCGTGCCCATTTATCAAACGACATCCTACCAGTTCGAACACACCGAACGGGCGGCCAATCTGTTTGCTTTGAAAGAGCTCGGCAATATCTACACGCGGATCATGAATCCGACCGTGGACGTATTGGAAAAGCGGGTAGCAGCGTTGGACGGCGGTGTAGCGGCCCTGGCTGTTTCCTCCGGTCAAGCGGCCTCGGCAATCTCGATCCAGAACATCGCCAAGGCGGGCGACAACATTGTCTCCTCCACTGACCTCTATGGCGGCACCTGGAACTTGTTTGCCAATACCTTGCCGAACTACGGCATAGAAGTCCGCTTCGTCGACCCGAAAGACCCAGAAAGCTTCCGCCGGGCCGCGGACAAGCGCACCCGCGCTTTCTATGCGGAAACGCTACCCAACCCCAAACTGACGGTTTTCCCGATTGCGGAGGTGGCGCAGATTGGCGAGGAGTTGGGTATTCCCCTGATTGTTGACAACACGGCAGCTCCGCTCTTGTGCAAACCCATCGAACATGGCGCGCACATCGTCGTTTATTCCGCGACCAAATACATCGGCGGCCACGGAACCTCAATCGGCGGCCTCATCGTCGACAGCGGTAAGTTCGACTGGATCAAGCATGCCGATCGGTTCCCCGCCCTCAATCAACCGGACCCCAGCTACCATGGCGCCGTATGGACGGAGGCCGTGAAGCCGCTTGGGCCCATCGCCTATATCATCAAGGCACGCGTGACCCTGCAGCGGGATCTCGGCGCAGCGCTAAGCCCGTTCAATGCCTTCCAGTTCATCCAGGGATTGGAAACCCTACCGTTGCGCATTCGCGAGCACAGCCGCAACGCCAAAGCCGTGGCGGATTATCTCGAGAAGCATCCGTTGGTAACGAAGGTGATTTATCCCACCACGCACAGCGATGCCGAGCAGATACGCCGGGCGCAAACCTATCTGAAAGGCGGCTTTGGCGGCCTCGTCGGATTTGAGGTCAAGGGTGGTGCCGAAGCCGGGCGGCGCTTCATTGACTCGCTACAGCTCTTCTATCACGTCGCCAACCTCGGCGATGCCAGGAGCCTAGCGATCCATCCGGCGACTACGACCCACTCGCAGCTTTCAGCAGATGAGCAGAAGGCCAGCGGTGTAACGCCGGGTTATGTCCGTTTGTCGGTCGGCATCGAGCATATCGACGATATCCTTGCCGATCTTGATCAGGCGCTGGAAGCCGCCAAGTTGGACAGCAAGGCCGCCTGACACAGACTGATGCCTTTAAAGGGGCGAGGCGATGCGACACAAACGCGTGTGGTGTCGCCTCATCCTTTTGTCGAAGCTTGTTGAGTTGAGTTGCCTTTCCTAGACTGCGGCGACAGAGCTTGACCAAAAGACGGCAACAGGAAGTCCAAATGAAATGAGTAACGGCATTCCCCCTAGCCTGGGCACCTACCCTGCTACACGCCTACGCCGCAATCGCAAAGCCGCATGGCTCCGGCGGCTTGTCGCTGAGAATCGCCTGTCCGCGGACGATCTCATTTGGACCGTCTTCGTGGAGGAAGGGAACGACCGCGAAACCGAGATTCCCTCGATGCCGGGTATTCGGCGTTACACACCCGACCGCTTGGTAAAAGCAGCAACCGAGGCGGTAGAGTTGGGCATCCCAGCCGTCGCCCTTTTTCCCTACGTCGAAGGCGCCCGGAAAGACCCGACCGGGCGCGAGGCCATTAATCCAGAGAACCTGATGTGCAGAACCGTACGGGCATTGAAAGCGGCCCTGCCAAACCTGGGTATCATCTGCGACGTGGCTTTGGATCCTTACAACAGCGACGGTCACGACGGCCTGCTCCGCGATGGCCAAGTGCTGAATGACGAAACAATCGAAATTCTCTGCCAGCAGGCGATCGTCCAGGCGGCTGCCGGTTGCGATATCATTGCCCCCTCGGACATGATGGATGGACGCGTCGCCGCGATCCGCAGATCACTGGACGAAGCCGGACATGGAAACGTTGGCATCATGAGTTATGCGGCGAAGTACGCCAGTGCCTTCTATGGCCCCTTCCGAGATGCAATCGGTTCGGGCGGTTACCTCAAGGGCGACAAGAAAACCTACCAGATGGACAGCGCTAACAGCGACGAGGCATTGCGCGAGGTGGCCCTGGATATCGCCGAGGGAGCAGACATGGTCATGGTAAAGCCGGGCCTCCCCTACCTTGATATCGTCCAACGCATCAAAGCCAACTTCGGCATACCAACCTTCGCCTACCAGGTAAGCGGCGAGTACGCCATGATGAAAGCCGCCGCTCAGATGGGCTGGCTAGACAATGACAGGGTTATCTTGGAAACATTGCTGGCCTTCAAACGAGCCGGCTGCGATGGAATACTCACCTATAGCGCCGTTGAGGCTGCCAGACTTCTCAGAACGGCGCCTTAGCAGATCGGAAAAACCCTACAGTTATTGGTTTTTCTGGAACCCGCTTGACGCTAGTCTAGGGGTCCACGGTTAAATGCAGCAGGAGGTTATCATGTCGCTACGGCTCGGCGATACCGCTCCCGATTTCACTCAGGATTCAACCGAAGGCCCAATCTCCTTTCACGAGTACCTGGGTAATAGCTGGGGTGTTCTCTTCTCGCACCCAAAGGACTTCACACCCGTATGCACGACGGAACTCGGATACACGGCTAAACTGATGCCGGAGTTCGCCAAGAGAGGTGTAAAGGTGATCGGCCTAAGCGTCGATCCAGTTTCCGACCACCGGACCTGGGCCAACGATATCGAGGAAACCCAAGGTACGAAGCTGAACTTTCCCCTGCTGGCGGATCACGACCGCAAGGTTGCCGACCTTTATGACATGATCCATCCGAATGCCAACGACACGCTTACGGTTCGTTCGGTCTTCGTCATCGATCCGAACAAGAAAATTCGGCTGACTATCACCTATCCAGCTGCCACCGGACGCAATTTCGATGAGATTTTACGGGTTATCGATGCCTTGCAACTAACCGATAAGCACAAGGTTGCGACGCCGGTAAATTGGAAGCATGGCGAGGACGTCATCATTGTGCCGTCGGTCAGCAACGACGACGCAGCAAAGATGTTCCCCAACGGGTGGGACGAGAAAAAGCCGTATCTCCGCATCGTGCCCCAACCGAAAGGGTGATGGCGACGGTTGACGGCAGGCCTTAACCGCGTAACTGCTTGAAGAAGGCTGAAATTTTCTGATCGTGCCAAGGCACCATCGCCTTTGCGGCGTGGAATCCTACGTGCCCTCCGCCGTCTGCTAGCAAGAGGCGTAAATTGGGGTAGGCCTGCCAATCAACGTACCTATAAGGTTCAACGGGAATCCAAGGGTCGTCGACGGCCTGCACAAGCAACGTCGGTGTCTTGATCGACGGTAAAAACACGACCGCCGAACAGCGGATGTAGTAATCCAACGCCCCGTCGAAGCCGTTCGCCGGCGCCACGATGCGATCATCGAAATCATAGATATCCCGCACTGCTTCAAGAACCTGCAGCCTATGACCATCCAAGCCGCCCGGTGAAGCGAGTAGCTCCCGCTTCATGTTACGCAGTAGCCAGTAGTGATAAACTCTGTTGCGCGGCATCATAAGGCACTGCTGACCGGCCCTTAGATCAATGGGCGCCGATACCGTCGCGGCTGCCGTTACCGACCACTCGCTCCCCTCTTCCGCCAGAAATTTCAGCAGTACGTTTGCACCTAGCGAGAAGCCGACGAGAAACAACCCGGCTTGAAAAGCCTTGGGCTCAAGCGCCTGGAATGCGCGCAGCGCGCCATCGATATCCGCGCTGCGACCAGCATGGTACTGCTGGCGTGCCAGTGCCCGGCCAGGTCCGGCACCCCGAAGATTTAGCCGCAGTACAGCGAATCCCTGGGTGAGCAAAAATCGCGCCGTGGCCCGCAGGTAATAAGATTCTTGGGAACCGGTCAAACCGTGAATCAGCACCGCCAGCGGGCCGCTTGCCGGGGCGGCAGGGTGAAAACTTCCGAGCAAATGATCGCCGGTGCCGTCATCGAGGTCGAGCTCGACCTGGCGGCACGGCCAGGCGGACAGGTCAGCGGGTCGACCAACAAGCAGGTTCCGAACCGTCTGCAGGTCGCCGGTCAACCAGGGCAGCCTCGGTTTAAACGGTTCAGCAAGGTTTTCGGGCGTGGTGATCTGCTTCATCGCGAGGGTATAGACCGAAGTACGCTTTCAATCCAAGAGGTACACCGTCATTCGGCTCGCTGGAGATAACAAATCCAATAGACCAGCGCGACCGAACCGCCGCCTAGAACGTTACCAAGTGTGACCGCGGTCAGGTTCGCTGTGCTAGCGCCAAATCCGAATTCGCCGCCCGCCAGCGTTCCCATGGAGAAAAAGTAGAAATTTGCAACCGAGTGCTCAAACCCAAGGGCCACGAAAGCGGAAATTGGGAAGACGATAGCAAATACCTTGCTGACGACTTCGCGCGCGGCCATGCAAAGCCACACGGCCATACACACCAGCGTATTGCAAAGAATGCCCAGGAAGAACGCCTCTGAAAGAGACAGAGCCGCTTTGGCTTCAGCAATTCGAACGGTTGTTTCGCCCAAGGCACCGCCCCCTAATCCCGATCCCCCGGCGAGAAAAAACAAAACTGCGCAACCAGCGGCGCCGAAGGCATTGGCGAGATAGACAATCCCCCAATTTCGAAAGACCTGCTTGAGCGTGATTTTTCCGCTGACCCAGGCCATGACGATGAGATTGTTTCCTGTGAACAGCTCCGCACCTGCGACGACAACCAGCACCAACCCAAGCGAAAAAGCCACACCTCCCAACAAGCGCGTCGGACCAAAACCCAGTGTGCTTCCGGTAATCGTCAGGCTGTAGAACATAGCCCCGAAGGCGATAAATGCCCCTGCAAGGAGTCCAAGCATCGCGGTTTGGACAATGGGCAGTTCTGCTTTCTTTACCCCCACACTCTCGACAATCGCGGCTACCTGCGCTGGAGGATAGGCGTCCAAAGGTAGAGGCGCTGTTGCCTCGGGCGGAGTCAAAGGCGCTGTCCCCGATCGATTTTCCGGCTGCGTTTCCGGCACCATGGAACACCCCTCCCTTAGCTTCATCACATCGCTTGAGGAGTATTATTCACCGCTCTTGTCACAAATGGCCTTGATGTGAATCAAAGAATCAGGAGGCGCATCAAGCGGCAACAACCGATGGCGCTCCGGGTCCATCGCTCAACTGTGCGGCCACGGGGTCATCCATGACCGTCACGAATGTCTCGGGATAGAACCCATTGAAACGGGTGGCGATCGCGTTCGAATATGCGCCGATTTGATCAATCTCGATCCAATCGCCCTCCTTCACGTCGACCGGCAGATGGAAGGCCCCGGGTACGACATCGACTGAATCACAGGTCGGGCCCATCATTCCATAGGTTTGGAATTCATTGGCCGTGCCGCCTTCCAAACGAACCAGCCGTGCCGGAGGCCGCATGTCGCTGGTGGTCAGTTCCTGGAGGCTACCGTAAATTCCGTCGTTGATATAAAGCTGATCGCCCTTGCGAAGCTGGACCTGAACCAGAAGGGATACACCAGTTGCCACCAAGGCCCGGCCCGGTTCGCAGAAAACTTCCACCGTGGGCGGCAACTTGATACGGCGCAGCCCTTCGCGCACCGCGTCGATGTATTGCTCAAGTGGCGGCGGCTCCATGTTTGCGTAGCGGGCAGGGAATCCCCCTCCGACGTCCACGCACTGCGGCACTATACCCGCCTCTGCAATGACACGCCCGACCATCTCCAGCGACGACGTGTAGGCGCCTGGATCCATACATTGGGAGCCGACATGGAAAGCGATTCCCACTTCCATTCCCAGTTTCTTGGCCTTCTTGAGCAAGGCAACGCTCTCGGCCTCACTTGCACCGAACTTGCCGGCAAGATGGAACAATGTGCCTTCGGCTTTCGGAGTGGTCATACGAACCACCGCTATGACATTGCGCCCCTTCTCTGTTTCCTCGTAAAGCTTCTGCAGCTCGTCAATATGATCGACGACATAGTGACGAATTCCATAAACGCGGTAGGCCATCTCGATGGCTGCCCGGGTTTTCACCGGATGCATGAAATAGGAATGCGCATCCTCATAGGCCTCACAAATCTGAGCAATTTCGGGCAGAGATGCTGTATCGAAATGCCGGATTCCGCCTTCATAGAGCGCCTCCAGCACGCGGGTGTGCGGGTTGCATTTTACCGCATAAAGAACATCTCCGGGGAACAGCTTGATGAAACGCCGCGCATTGCGAACCAGAACTTCTGGACGCACGCAGTAAACTGGATAGCTGGGTTTAAGCTCCCGCACAACCGAAGCTATGTCAGAGAAGACCCTATCGCCCTTTGCCAAATTTAACCCCTATTCGCCTGCGGTGTACGAAGATCTTCAAGCGACAATACGCCCTGGCCAGAGCCAAGGAAACCCCACCTGCAAGGCCATTTGAAATGGTTCGCTTACACAACACCTGTAGCTCAAGCCGAGCGGCGTTGCTCACTTTCACTTGATTTTCGGCTTGCCAAGCCACGCGCGGCCTTCAGCAGTGCCTTGACGTCACTGCTGGCTGCAATCCGTCTGTCGGACGCATAAGATTCATGATTGGCCTCCATGCTTTCCGGCAGATAGCGATAGTTCACCATGATCCCATGAGATTGCCGCAATCCCTTGGTGGAAACATCGCCGCGCCAATTGACCCGCTCAAGCCTGGCGCCGTTGCGTAGGTGGAATCGAGCAACTGGGTCGATCGGCTCCCGGTTGTCCCGGCGCTCTTGGAAATAGGCCGCAACCAGACGCATCATGGGCTCTTTGAGGGACTTGCAAAGCTTCCTGTCATCCGACCAGCCATTGCGCGACAGCAACGCGCGCAATGCTACCGCTGGGTCTGATTCCGACGCAGCCTCTGTCAGCTTGCCTGAGTCGTCACCAACCGCGGCCCGTAGCAAGTCGTCATCAACTTTCGCCAGCCAACGCGCAAAGCCCGGGACCGGCGAAAGCGTGGCGAAAGTCTTGATATTCGGCTGCTCGGCGCTCAAACGGCGCACCGCGCATTTAATCAGGAACTCGCCGAAGGAAATTCCTTTCAGACCGGCCTGAGTGTTGGAGATGGAATAGAAAATTGCCGTGTCCGCCTGGGAGGGATTGGCAAGTGGCGCTTCCTCATCCAAAAGGTCCTGAACCGACTCCGCGAGACCGTCGTGCAGCGCAACCTCCACAAACGCTAGTGGTTCTTCAGGCATGCGGGGGTGGAACAACGCATAGCAACGGCGATCAGAATCCAAACGGTTGCGGAGGTCGTCCCAAGAGCGAATTTCATGGACGGCTTCATAGGCAATCAACTTTTCCAACAGAGCCGCGGGAGAACTCCAGGATATCTGCTCCATATCGAGGAAACCGAAATCGAACCAACTAAGGAGTAAATCTCGAAAGTCAGCATCCAACGCAACCAACGCCGGGGTCGGGTTTGTTTCCGCAAGCAGATCGGCTCTGAGGTCAACTAAAAATTTAACACCATTATCTAATGCACTGAATTTACGCAATAATGCAGAACGAGAAGGAATCAATGATTGGCGCAGTTCATGGGCGGCCCGATGCCGCTCCGCCTCGTCAACCGCAGCCTCAAAAGCCGCGGTAGCTTCCTTTACTTTCGCATAATCGACGCCGAAATCCTCCGCCAGGACCTGCCGGAAACACGCCCGGCCCGCAGGGTCGGCCTCCAGATAGACCCGGCCAAGCTCCGCTGCCTGCATACGCGCCGACACCTCGCCTCCCTTGGCGTCCAGGCATTCACGCATAAATCGCCGCAACGCCCGGCGATCAGTTGGCGGGAGCAGTGGTTCAGGCAGGCCGATTGTCCGGGCTGCGGAATTAGCGACATCGCGCCAGGCGCCCGTCAGGTTCGATAGCGCCCTTTCTATCACCGTCTGCCTCTGTTCCGCCGCAGCCATTCATTCGTCTCCTACATCATCGTTTCATACTATAACCAGCATGTAGGGTCGCATCGGTGCCATCGCCATGGGCAAAGCTCAGATTCCCGGCCCCATGAGATAGGTCGGCAGCCACAGCGCAATTTCAGGGAAGATGCATAGCAGAACAATGCCCAACACCATGCAGAGCATGAAGGGCAAGGCGCCGAGCAGGATTGTCTGCAGCTTCACTTCTGGCACTATGCCATTGATAACATAGAGATTTAATCCCACTGGCGGCGTGATAAGTCCAATCTCCATGTTGATTGTCAAGACGACCGCAAACCAGATCGCATCAAAACCGAGGCTCTCCACGATGGGCAGTAAGGTAGGCGCGGCCATTAGAATCACCGCAACCGGTGGCAGGAAGAACCCGGCCACGAGCAGGAAGAGATTGATGCAGCCCATCAACAGCCAGCGATTGATTTCCAGGTCGCCCACCCAAATCGCCAGAGATTGGGTGATGAAGAGAACGGACATCATGTAGCTAAAGAGATCGGCAGCAGCGATGATCATCAAAATCATCACTGACTCGCGCATCGAATCCTGGAAAATCCGCCAGATCGCCTTGCGGTCCCGCATTTTATAAATAATGACGACCAGCAGCAGGCAGAACATCGCACCGACACCCGCCGCTTCGGAAGGAGTCGCCACGCCACCGTAAAGAACCCAGAGAATGCCAACGATGATCGCCAGGAAAGGACCGACTTTGGGCAGCATCTCCACTTTTTGCTTCAAGCTGTAGCGAAGACCGGGCTCGATGAATTGATATCCATGGCGCCGCGCCGAGTAGAGCCCCCAGAGAATGAAGAGCCCCGTTAACATCAAGCCGGGCATCAGGCCCGCAAGGAACAGCCGCCCAATCGAGGTTTCGGTGGCGATGCCGTAAACGATCATAGTAATCGATGGCGGGATCAGGATGCCGAGTGTCCCGCCTGCGGCAATAGATCCGGTTGCAACGGAATCCGGGTAGCCGCGCTTGCGCATCTCCGGGATGCCCATCTTGCCGATGGCAGCACAGGTGGCCGGCGACGAACCGGAAAGCGCCGCGAAGATTGCACATGCGCCAAGATTGGAGGCCATTAAACCGCCTGGCACCCTGTAGAGCCAACGGTCCAGCGCCTCGTAAAGGTCGGCCCCTGCCCGCGAAGAAGCAATGGCCGCCCCCATCAGGATGAACATAGGAATCGATAGCAGCGAGAAACTGTCCAGCCCGCCATAAAAGATATCAGCGACAAACGAGAGGGATCCCAATCCATCGAAGATGGCGAGAAACGCGAGGGCGACTATGCCCAAGGAAAATGCCACCGGAGCGCCAGTCAAAAGGATGACGACGGTGACAACCGCGATGAGCGCGCCAATCTGCAGTTCACTCATGACCTTTGGCCTCCGCTGTCATGCCGAAAGGCGCTTCACGACCAGTGATCAGCGCCAGAATATCCGCAACGTATTGCAAAGCTACCAGTCCCAACCCCACGGGAATGGACAGGTAAGGTATCCACAGGGGCGGTGACCAAACGGTCTCGGCTCGCCAACCATTGGTCAAAGCTTCCAGCCAAAGCTCGAAACCGACATATCCGACGATCGCGCAGAAAGTCAGGGATAGGAGGGCAGCAATCAACGCCAGGGCCATGCGCGCACGATGGCCAAGATAATGTGGCAACAAGTCGACATTCACATGCCCCTTGGTCAACAGCACATAAGGGCTGCCGATGAACGTGGAGCCAATCACCGCAAATGTAACGAACTCATGCTGCCAAATTGCCGACGCCTCAAGGATGTAGCGAACGATCACGAGATGGCAGACTGCCAGCACCGCTGCAAGTAACAGGAGTACCGAGACAACGCCACATATTCGAGAAATCGTTCGTACTCCGGCGATGAAGCTATCCATGCCTTCCCCCAGATTCCTGAATCAGAAGATCAAAAGGACAAAGGCACAAAGAGGCGCGGCCAGTCCTGGCGCGCGCCTCCCTTGCCTTTTAAGCGCCCTTTACTGAACAGCCAGCGCCTTTTCGATCAGCTCGGCGCCACCGGGAACTTCCTCGGCAAAAATCTTGTAGGAAGATTTTTTGGCGACTGCCAACCAAGCATCGAAGTCGGCCTGCGTCATGTCACGAACTTCAACGCCTGCCTTCTTATAGGTTTCAACCAGCTCGTTATCCAAGCCCTTGGCCGCATCGAAGAAAAAGTCTTCTGCAACCTGACCGGCATCCATCAGCGCCTTTTGCTGCTCCGCCGTTAGTCCGTCATAAGACTTCTTGGACATCAGGATTGGCTCGTACATGAACCAGAGGGCATAGTCTCCTGGAGGCGTCAGGCACTTCACCTGCTCGTAGATTCGGTAGGAAACGAAGCTGCCCGAACTAGTGTTCGCTCCATCCAAAACACCAGTCTGCAAGCCGGTGTAAAGTTCAGAGCTTGGCATGGCGTTGATCGACGCACCGGCTTCGGCCAGCATTTGCTCGAAGGCCGGACCAGCGGCCCGCATTACCTTGCCCTGAGCGTCCGCAGGATTGGCGATGCAGCTGTCCTTGCCGACGAAACCGCCCGCAAGCCACGCATCTGAAAGAACGACCACGCCCGCGTCGTTAATGATCTTTTTGATGTCGGCCATGAAAGGCGAATCGTTCAAACGTTTCGCATGATCATGGTTTTTCACCAAGCCAGGCATCAGGGTTGAGCTAAACTGCGGATGCCTGCCGCTGGCGTAATCCAAAGGGAACGCCGAAATATCGAGCTGATCCTTGACCATCGCATCCCACTGCTGCTTTGCCTTGAACAGCGAGCCACCGGGATAGATCTGAATCTCTAGACCAACGTTGGCTTTTTCCACTTCGCGCGCGATGATCTGAACCATCTCGTCACGAACGTCACCCTTCCCACCAGGCCACTGATGCGAAGCCTTCAATTTGGTTTGAGCTTGGGCAGAACCGATTGCCATCGTACCGGCAACAGCCAGGCCCATTAGCCCTAACAATAGCTTTGAAGATTTATTCATTGAGGTTTCCTCCCGCCTCGGTTTGATCGTGCTCCGGGCTATCCCGGATTTTTGCTTGGATCGTACGTCCTTATTATTGGCAGCTTCTTGCACAACACTGCCTTTCGAACATGAACGGTATACTGCTCCAGGCATACTGTCCAGTCTTGTATACAAGAAACACTTTCTTGCATTACAGGTTCCTGATAAGCTCCTTCACGAAAGGTGGTGACGCAGCATGAGCAGTGTGAGTACGACTCCGAAACGAACGGCCGACATTGTGCGTCGAACGTTGGAATCTGAGATCGTATCCGGCGCCCTTGGCCCTGGAGAGCGCCTCGACGAAACCGTGCTGGCTCGGCGTTTTGAGGTTTCACGCACTCCTGTCAGGGAGGCCCTCATGCAACTGACGTCGGGTGGATTGATTGAAATGCGTCCCCGCCAGGGAGCGATCGTCGCAACCGTCACCGCCAAGCAGCTTTTCGAAATGTTCGAGGTCATGTCCGAGTTGGAGGCACAATGCGCCAAGTTCGCTGCGCGCAGAATGACCACGACCGAACACGAAGCGCTCCGCAATGCCATCAAGGCTTGTCAGGCGGCCGCGGATAAAGGATCGGCGGACGCGTACTACGACGCCAATCGGTCCTTCCACGAGGCCATCTATGCGGGAAGCCATAATAGTTTTCTCGAGCAGCAGACTACAGCGCTGCGAAACAGGTTGTCAGGCTATCGCCGTATTCAACTGCACCGCGGCGCGCGCATTCTTTCTTCGCTGAATGAACACAAACAAGTCCTGGCCCATATTCTGGCCGGTGACGGCGACAGCGCCTCATCCGCCATGCGCGGCCACGTAATGATACAAGGTGACGGCTTCATCGACCTCCTGTCGAGCCTGAACCTGGGCGACAGCGCCCAAAGCCGCGTCGGCACCTGATCCTGCCCGACGGCCAAGACCCCCGCCCTATCGAAAAGGCTGAAGAACCCATGAGCGATAATCTTTACGAGCTATTTCAATCTCGCTTTCCGGCTGACCGCAAAAACTGTTTCATCGAGACCGCCGACGGCGCGAAGTACAGCTACGCCGACCTCGAGGATATCTCCGGGCGTTTTGCACGTTTGTTGCAGGACCGTGGCGTAAGGAAGGGCGACCGGGTCGCCGTGCAAACGGAGAAGTCGCCTGAGGCTGTATTCTTCTACCTCGCTTGTTTGCGGGCCGGCGCAGCTTATCTGCCCTTGAACACTGCCTACACCAAGTCGGAAATCGCATACTTTCTCGGTGATGCGGAACCGGCATTAGCTTTGTGCCGCCCCGAAAGTGAGGCTGAGTTCACCGAAGCCGCCGAGAACGCTGGCGTTGGGACCGTTCTAACTCTTGGCGCTGACGGAAAAGGCAGCCTGACCGAGGCAGCCAGCGGCTTGACACCTCTGAAAGGATGCGTCTCTGCCGACGCGGGAGACTTAGCCGCAATTCTTTACACCAGCGGAACAACAGGCCGGTCCAAAGGCGCCATGCTGAGTCATCGCAACTTGGGTTCGAACGCACTGGCACTGCACCAAACCTGGGGATTCAGACCGGGCGACGTCTTGCTTCACGCCTTGCCGATCTTCCACACTCATGGACTATTTGTCGCGACAAATTGTCTGCTTTTGAATGGCAGCAGCATGCTATTTCTAAACAAGTTCGATGCAGACAAGGTCGTAGAGTTGCTGCCACGGGCGACCGTTATGATGGGCGTACCGACATTCTATGTCCGGCTTTTGGCTCACCCAGATTTCGGACCCGATGCCTGCAGGAACATGCGTCTGTTCATCTCCGGTTCAGCGCCCTTGCTTGAGGAAACATTCCAGCAGTTCAAGGAACGTACCGGGCACAGCATTCTGGAACGCTATGGCATGACGGAAACCGGCATGAATACATCCAACCCGCTGGAGGGGGAACGACGCGCAGGCACCGTGGGATTTCCCCTGCCGGGCGTAGAGGTACAGGTCCGCGGCGAGGATGGCGGTCTTCTTCCTTCGGAAAGCGTGGGTGTGTTGGAAGTCCGAGGCCCGAACGTCTTTTCAGGATACTGGAGAATGCCCGAGAAAACCGCCGAGGAGTTTCAGCCAGACGGCTTCTTCATAACCGGCGACGTGGGGAAAATCGATGCCCGCGGATACGTTCATATCGTCGGGCGCGCCAAGGACCTGATCATCTCCGGCGGATATAACGTCTATCCCAAGGAAGTGGAACTGGTGATCGATGCGCTGCCCGGTGTCGGCGAATCGGCCGTTATCGGGCTGGCACACCCTGATTTCGGGGAAGCTGTTGCGGCTGCCGTGACCCTGGACGGCTCCGCCGAGGTTGATGAAAAGGCCGTCATCGACGCCTGCCGCCAGCAACTGGCCAATTACAAAACGCCTAAACGGGTGTTCGTCGTCGATTCCCTCCCCCGCAATTCGATGGGAAAGGTGCAGAAGAATCTATTGCGCGACGCTTACAAGGACAGCTTCACAGCCTGATAGCCAAGCAGGCCACCCGCCCGGCAAAAGAACTTTGAGGAACAACGACACGATGAGTGAAACATTGAACATCAATCTGGACCCGCGCCTGCTGGCGAACGAGCTTTCGAGCTTGCATCTGATCAACGGTGCACTCGTACCCGCGACATCCGGGGAAACCTTCGATGTCATCTATCCAGCGACACTGGAGGTCATTGGCAAGGCAGCAGCCGGTGACCGGGACGATGTCGTGTCCGCAGTTGCCGCCGCTAAAGCCGCTCAGCCCGGCTGGGCCGGCCTTTCGGCTCGCGAACGTGGCAAGCTCATAGTTGAATGCGGGCGTAGACTAACGGAGCACGCAGAGGAACTGGGCCGCCTGGTTGCACTGGAGACCGGGAAGGCGCTACGGACGGAAAGCCGCGTCGAGGCGTCGGTTCTGGCGGACGCGTTTGTGTTCTACGGTGGTCTCGGATCGGAGTTGAAGGGCGAGACCGTACCGTTTAGCCCAACGATGATGACCCTGACCCAACGGGAGCCAATTGGCGTTGTTGCGGCCATCATCCCCTGGAACGTTCCGATGATGTTAATGGCCTACAAGATCGCGCCAGCCCTGGTCGCGGGAAACACGGTGGTGGTCAAATCGGCGGAGGAAGCTCCCTTTGCCGTCTTGCGTATCTGCCAGATTATGAACCAGGTCTTACCCGCGGGTGTGTTCAATATTCTGTCCGGCATGGGCCCCGAATGCGGCGGCCCGCTGGTTGCCCACCCAGACGTCGGCAAGGTCACTTTCACCGGCTCGGTGGAAACCGGCAAGATCATCTATCGTGCGGCGGCCGAGAAGCTGATCCCTGTTACCTTGGAGCTTGGCGGGAAGAGCCCGATGATCGTCATGGCCGACGCTGATCTCGACAAGGCCGTGGACGGTGCTGTCGGCGGAATGCGCTTTACCCGACAAGGTCAGAGCTGTACGGCGGCGACCAGAATCTACGTCGAGGAGCCGCTTCGTGAGGCTTTTGTCGAGAAGCTGACGGCCAAGGTAAATAAACTCAAGATGGGCGACCCGCTGGACGAGGCCACAGACATCGGCACGATCGTCTCGCAGCAACAATATGAGCGTGTCACCTCCTTTATCGAGATTGGCAAGAAGGAAGGCGCTACCGCCCATGAGCTATCGGCACTGCCGCAAGCCGGCAGCGGGTTGGACAAGGGCTTTTTTGTGCGCCCCGTCGTTTTCACCAATGTCTCCGACGAATCCCGACTGACTCGCGAGGAAATCTTCGGCCCGGTCACTTGCGTCTACGGATTCAATGGTCTGGAGGAGGCCTTGAGACTTGCCAATGACAGCGTGTACGGCCTTGCCGCCACAATCTGGACGCGTGATCTGAAGACTGCCATGACCGCGACACAGCGCCTGCAAGCAGGATTTGTTCAGGTGAACCAGAACTTAGTGGTCATGCCGGGCTTGTCCTATGGCGGCATAAAGCAATCGGGCCTCGGGCGGGAAGCCAGCCTCGAGGCAATGCTAGAGCACTTCACGCACAAGAAGACTATTATCATTAACATGACCTGATCTTGGTGCGGCCATAGGGAGTAGTTTTGGCGACCCACCACAATAAAGGCTCTGGATTGAGACGTGGTGGCCTTTGGGTTGCGCGGGGCGTCGCTCTTGTTATGTTGCTGGCGATCATCGCGGCGTTGGCAATCCTCTTCTATCTACGAAGCGCACTTCCCCAAACCGAAGGGCGATTAGAGACGCCGGGCCTGCTGCAGCCCGTTGAGATATGGCGTGACGGGGATGGAATTCCGACGCTGCGGGCTCAGAACGAAACCGATGCTTATTTTGCTCTGGGTTTCCTGCACGCGCAGGACCGGCTCTGGCAGATGGATTCCATGCGCCGGATCGGTGCTGGCCGCCTATCCGAAGTGGTCGGCTCGGCAACTCTCAACCTCGACCGCATGATGCGTACTCTGGAACTTTACCGGGTCGCGCAGGCCATGTACCCGCGGCTCTCGTACAGTGCACAAGCCGCCCTAGCAGCCTATGCCAAAGGCGTTAACGCACAGCTTTCGACGAGACTTGCCCCCTTGCCGGCTGCCTTTCAAATCCTGAACTACGAGCCCGAGCCTTGGACGCCAGCCGATTCCATAGTCTGGGGGAACTTGATGGCGCTGCAGCTTTCGGGGGATTGGCGTGAAGAGATATTGAGGATGCAACTCTCCGGTCGGCTTGATGAAGCGGCCATCGATTTTCTCTGGCCTTCTGATTCTCCCGACTCGCCAACGACGCTCGAGAGCGCAGCGACCAAGGTGCGGACTTCTACAGCGGTTCTTGAGTCGCTTTCGAAGGCCCTGCCCTGGTCCCTGGGTCCAAAATCCGCTTCGAATTGGTGGGTTCTTTCCGGTGATCGTTCAACAACGGGCGCTCCGCTACTGGCCAACGACCCGCACCTGGCATTGTCAGCCCCCGGCACCTGGTATCTGGCGCGGTTGGAATGGCCGGGCCAGGTTCTGGCAGGCGTCACGGCCCCGGGCGTCCCCTTCCCGATTATCGCGCATAACGGCCGCATCGCCTGGGGGTTCACCACGACACACAGCGATACACAGGACCTTTTCATCGAACAGCTTAGTGCCGATGGCTTATCTTCCAGGACCGAGCAGAACTGGGAACCGCTGCAAATCCGCGAGGAGGTGATCGAAAGCGCAGATGGACCTCCTGTTACCATTCAGGTGCGGCGAAGCCGGCATGGAATTTTGATTTCAGATGCCGTATCTGAAGTTAAGGACATTCTGGACAGCCAAGTAGCGCTGGCTTTGTCCTGGCCTCTCTATGATCCGGAGAGCCGCAGTCCAGAGGCTTTCTACCGTCTGACCAAAGCTGCCGACCGGACCGAATTCTTGGACGCCATGCGCCTGATGTCCGTCCCCCAACAGAATGTGGCTTACGCGGACGGCGGCGGCGGTATCGGCTTCATAAGCGCTGGTTGGACTCCCATTCGACGATCGGGTGATGGAAGCCGTGCGCTAGCGGGCTGGAGCGCTGACAGCGGTTGGAATGGTTACATACCTTTCGAGGACCTTCCGCAAGTATTCAATCCAGAAGGCGGCACATTGATCAACGCCAACAATCGCGTTGCCGGAGACGGTTATCCTTATCTTTTGTCTCGATACTTCCCCGATCCGGCGCGCTTTGAACGGATAGCGGAACGTTTGGCGAAGCAGCAAAGCTTCAATCCAATGGAGGCCGCCGCCATCCAACTTGATATCCTCTCCATCACCGCGCGCGATCTACTGCCCCTTTTGCTTTCACAGCTATCGGCAAAAGATCGCCAGCGCCCAGAAATCACGGCGCTTGCGGCGTGGGATCATAAAATGAGCCGCGACCGTCCGGAGCCCCTGATCTTCGCAGCCTGGATGCGGCACTTAATGAGAGCCTTGATTGCAGACGAAGTCGGCACCGCTTTCGACGACCTTGCGCGTCCCGATCGACGGCTCATCTTACGTATTCTCGAGGGAGCCCCTGAATGGTGTGACGACGTTTCCACGCTCCACATCTATGAAGCCTGCACAGAGCAAGTTGCAACAGCGCTTGTGCAGTCACTAGACGAACTGCGATCACGGTTGGGCGGTGATTGGCGGCAATGGCGGTGGGGTCAGTTTCATCTGGCCCCATTCCAGCACCCGGTTTTTGGGCGCGTTCCATTAGTCGCCGATGCTTTATCCCTGGCAATCGAAACCGATGGCTGGGACGACACCGTAAGCCGGGGCGGTACTGCACTCGGTTGGTCCGATCCAAATCGCATGTTTCAACATCGGCA
The DNA here is from genome assembly GCF_040549425.1 of Limibacillus sp. MBR-115. Classification (NCBI taxonomy): domain Bacteria; kingdom Pseudomonadati; phylum Pseudomonadota; class Alphaproteobacteria; order Rhodospirillales; family Rhodovibrionaceae; genus Limibacillus; species Limibacillus sp. MBR-115. The sequence continues at coordinate 61,217 of NZ_JBEPTJ010000003.1, forward strand.
CGGCGCCGCCTTGCGTGCGCTTTTCGATCTTTCAAACCTCGATCAATCGCTGTTCATGATTGCGCCGGGCCAGTCCGACAACCCGCTGTCGCCCTACTATGGCAATTTCGTCACTAGGTGGCGCGACGGCCATTATGTAAAACTGGTCGGCAAGACGACAGCGCAAGGTCCAGCTTTATTGCTCACTCCAGTTCAGTAAACATATAACTGCTACTGTCGAGAGACCATTCTGGAATTCGGAGCCCTGTTGAACCTTCGGCACGGTCAAACACTGCAACCAAGGGGTAGCCCCAATGCCTGTATCAATTGATGACATCAAAGCGGCTGCCCAGGTGATCAATGGACATATCCTACGCACGCCCGCAGTACGATCTCCGCGTTTGAGTGAGGAATTAAACTGCGACCTCGTCCTCAAGCTGGAGAACCTACAGGCCACGGGTTCTTTCAAGGAACGTGGCGCTATCAACAAGCTTTCCAGTTTGACGGCAGCCGAACGCAAGAAAGGCGTCATCGCCATGTCGGCGGGAAATCACGCCCAAGGGGTGGCCTATCATGCCCAACGGATGGGCATTCCCGCAACGATCGTCATGCCTGATTTCGCACCGATCACGAAGGTTGAACGAACGCGTTCCTTCGGAGCCCGCGTTGTGCTGAACGGCGATACGCTTGATGCCTCGGCCGTTGCGGCCCGGCAGATTGCAAAGGATGAAGGCCTCACCTTCGTCCACCCCTACGACGACGAACTGGTCGTTGCCGGCCAAGGCACAATCGGGCTGGAACTTATGGAGGATCACCCGGACCTGGAGATAATCGTGGTTCCCATCGGCGGCGGCGGTATCGTGTCGGGCATCGCCACGGCAGCGAAAGCCATCAAGCCAAGCATCCGGATTATCGGCGTCGAGGCAGAATTTTATCCGTCTATGTACCAGGCAATTCATAACCTGAATCCCATCAGCGGCGGACAAACCCTGGCGGACGGCATCGCCGTGAAAAATCCTGGCACGGTAACCCGCAGGATTATCGAGAATTTGGTCGAGGACATCATCCTCGTGGATGAAAGCGCCATCGAAAGCGCTATTCTTGCGCTGGCCGAGAAGCAAAAAGTCGTCGCCGAGGGCGCGGGCGCCGCGGGCATCGCCGCAATCCAAGCACACCCTCAACGCTTTGCAGGCAAGAAGGTCGCAACCATCATCTGTGGCGGCAACATTGATGTACGAATCCTTTCAGCCGTCTTGACCCGCGGCTTGGTGCGCGACGGTCGGATGGCCCGGCTTCGCATCGATATTTCCGACCGGCCCGGCGTGCTTGCCAAGCTTGCTGGCATCATCGGCGATGCCGGCGGCAACATCATCGAGGTTAATCACCAACGGCTGTTCCAGGACGTCCCGGTTCGAAATGCGGAGATCGACATCATCATCGAGACGCGTAACGCCGATCACGTGAAGGAGATCGTCGCCAGCATGCAGAGCGCCGGGTTCCGCACAAGGGTCCTTTCCACACGCTCCATTGACGAACCGGTGCGCTAGGGATCTCAAACGAGCCTCCTTCTCATTATCTTCACGGTTGTGGCAAACCCGGACTGGCAATAGACCGGTCGCGTCCCTAGATTTGGGCTGCAAGCGAATCCCCCCGCGAGGCCACCGAAGGATATACGATTAATGACCGCCCAGAGTACCGCCGCCGCTCCGGTTTTTCAGAATGTGATGGAGGCCATTGGCAATACGCCGCTCGTCCGCATCAATCATATCGATACCGGACCGTGCGAGCTCTACCTGAAGCTTGAGAACCAGAACCCCGGCGGCTCCATCAAAGACCGTATTGGCCGGTCAATGATCGAGGCGGCTGAAGCCGAAGGGCATATCAAACCCGGCGACACCCTGATCGAGGCGACCGCAGGGAATACCGGGCTGGGACTTGCACTGGTCGCCGCGCAAAAAGGTTACCGCCTTATCATCGTCGTGCCGGACAAGATGGCTCAGGAGAAGATATTCCACCTCAAGGCATTGGGCGCACAGGTCGTTCTGACCCGCTCGGACGTTGGTAAGGGCCACCCTGAATATTATCAGGACATGGCCGAGCGTATCGCCGCGGAGGAAGGCGCGTTTTTCGTCAACCAATTCGGCAACGCCGCAAACCCCCTTGCTCACGAGACAACGACCGGCCCAGAGATTCTTGCCCAAATGGATGGCAGGCTTGATGCCGTCGTCTGCGGCGTTGGATCGGCCGGCACTATTACCGGCCTATCCAACTTCTTTGCAAAGAATGCGCCGGCGGTGGAAATGATCCTGGCCGACCCGGAAGGATCCATCCTGACGAACTATGTCGAGACGGGTGAGATATCGAGCGATGTCGGTTCTTGGATGGTGGAGGGAATCGGTGAGGATTTTCTGCCGCCCATCGCTGACTTCACACGGGTGAAGAAGGCTTACACCATTGGCGATAAAGAGGCGTTTTTGACAGCCCGGGATGTCTTGGCCAGAGAAGGCATCCTTGCCGGGTCTTCGTCGGGCACCTTGATCGCCGCCGCGCTTCGGTACTGCCGTGAACAAACGGAACCGAAGCGGGTCGTCACCTTTGTATGCGACAGCGGCAACAAGTACCTCTCGAAGATGTTCAACGATTACTGGATGTTGGACCAGGGATTCCTGGAACGCGAACCGACCGGCGACTTGCGCGATCTTATCTCACGGCGGCATACGGATCGGGCCACAGTGGTAGCTGCGCCCGATCATACCCTGTTGATGGCCTATGGCCGTATGAAACTTTACGATATTTCCCAGCTTCCGGTGCTCGACGACGATGGCAAGGTTGTCGGCATTCTGGACGAGGAAGACATCCTGCTGAAGGTTTTTGGCGACGAGGCTCAGTTCAAGACGCCGGTCCGCGAGGCAATGACCAGCCAGCTAGAGGTCGTATCCGAAGACAGCCCCATTGGCGAATTGCTGCCTATCTTCCATCGGGGACATGTCGCCATTGTGATGAGCGGTCGGCAGTTTCTTGGCTTAATTACCCGTATGGACTTGCTTAATCACCTTCGTTTGAGGATGAGATGACAGAACAAAAAAAGCGACCAAACCGTCCTTCCTTTGCCACGCGGACCATCCATGCGGGTCAGAGCCCGGACCCCACGACCGGAGCCATTATGCCACCGATCTCGCTCTCCTCGACTTATGTTCAGGAAAGCCCCGGCGTTCACAAAGGCTTCGAGTACAGCCGAAGCCACAATCCTACCCGCTTTGCCTATGAGCGATGCATCGCAGATCTGGAGAATGGCGTTGCCGGTTTTGCCTTCGCTTCTGGCCTGGCATCGATAGCAACGGCTCTGGATATGTTGGATAGCGGAAGTCACGTGATCGCCATGGATGACCTCTATGGCGGCAGCTATCGCCTGTTTGAACGGGTTCGGCACAGGTCCGCAGGGTTGAACTTTAGCTACGTGGATCTCAGCGATATCTCCAAGCTTGAGGCAGCGATCCGCCCTGAAACAAAATTGATCTGGATAGAGACCCCCACCAATCCGCTCCTGAAGCTCGTGGACCTGGAAGCCGTCGCTGCCCTGGCCAAAAAGCACGACATCATCACGGCCTGCGATAACACCTTCTGCTCGCCCTACATCCAACGTCCCCTCGACCATGGCATTGACATGGTGATGCACTCGGCAACCAAGTACCTGGGCGGGCATTCCGATGTCGTTGGCGGGGTTCTGGTGGTCGGCGACCGCCCCGAGCTGGTCGAGAAGATGACATTCCTGCAAAATTCCGTCGGCGCGGTGCAAGGACCTTTTGACTCCTTCATGGTGCTCCGCGGTTTGAAGACACTTGCCTTGCGCATGGAACGTCATTCGAGCAATGGCTTGAAGATGGCAAAATTTCTGGAGAGCCGCGAGGAGATCGACAGGGTGTATTATCCGGGGCTCGACAGTCATCCGCAGAAAGCCCTGGCCAACCGCCAGATGACCGGCGGCGCCGGAGGCATGGTGACAGCGGTCCTGAAAGGCGGATTGCCGGCAGCCAGACGCTTCCTGGAAAGGGTCGAGCTATTCGCACTTGCCGAATCCCTGGGGGGCGTCGAGAGTCTGATCGAGCACCCAGCTATCATGACGCATGCGTCGATCCCCCCGGATCGTCGGGCCGCGCTAGGCATAGACGACGGTCTCGTCCGTTTCTCGGTCGGGGTGGAGGACGTTGACGATCTGATAGCAGACGTCGAACAGGCCTTGGCCTGACCGGATTTTCCCACTACCTATGAAAGATGATGCGTGGGATGAGAGATGGGCATTTACCGATGAAACTGCATTTCCCGGCCCGAACGGGCGATGCAGCCTGGGAAGGTGAAGCGCCCGACGCTCTTGAGCATCCGGAACTCTATGACGGGCTGGCTCTGCGCCGATCTCTGGCTTGGTTTTTGGACATGATAGTGCTGTTCTTTCTCGGCGTTACGCTATGGGGAGTGGTCGGGCTATTGACGGTGGCCTCATTCTTCGCCCTTACGCCTCTTACAGTACCCCTAGGTATTCTGATGGCTGCCTTCTTACCATTGCTCTATCACAGCTATTTCATTGGGAAGACAGGCGCATCTCCGGCGATGGCGCTGTTTGATCTCGAAGTACGCTCTTGGGACGGCAGTCCGGCGTCAATGGCTCAAGGCTTTCTCCACAGCGCTATCTTCTTCGCCACAGTCATGCCCAGCACCTGGTTGATCCTACTGGTCGCTTTCCTCAACACGAGGCGACGCTGCCTGCACGATTTTCTTGCCGGTACGGTGGTTGTACGGGCAGCAGGCTGCGCAGCTATCAAGCGTGAGGTGAGAGATAATGGCTGGCCCTGATCGCTTATCCGGCACCCAGCGCATCCAACCGCTACACATCTTGACCGAGACTCCTTGCCCCTACCTGCCCGGTCGAATGGAGCGCAAGGTTCTCACCGTGCTGGAGCCAACGGCCGCAACAACAGAGCTGTACAGCGAATTGTCACGGGCAGGGTTCCGACGGTCCCAGCGGTATGTCTATCGCCCGGCTTGCCGCAATTGCGACGCGTGCCGCCCGGTGCGCATCGACGCTTTGGGATTTGCGCCGACTCGCAGTCAAAAACGCATCATGGGCCGAAACCGCGACTTGAGAACGACGTTGGTGCTACCTGCTTCTACCGCCGAACATTTCGCGCTGTTCCGGCGTTATCTCGATTCTCGACATGATGACGGCGAGATGTCCGGGATGACGGCTAGCGATTACCGCAACATGGTTGAGGACACCCCTGTTAATACACAGATAGCGGAGTTTCGGACAAGCGGCGGAAAGTTGCTTGCCTGTCTGTTGTTTGACTGGCTCCAGGATGGTCCAAGCCTGGTCTATAGCTTCTTTGAGCCGGATGAAGAGAGGCGGAGCTTGGGAACCCAAGCGGTGCTCTGGGCGCTTTCTGAAGCACGGACGAGACACCTGCCCTTCGTCTATTTGGGCTACTGGATTCCAGAATGCCGTAAAATGGCCTACAAGGACCGCTTTCAACCACTCCAGGAACTTCGGGGCGGCCAATGGCGCCAAACCAAGCCCCCTCGTGATTGATCAAAGCACTACGGGCCCAACGTCCCCTCCGGGATATTGGACCCGCGGCTGATCAATACGACCCAAGGCCCCGTGTCAAAACCTCAGGAAATCAGAAGCTCAGGGACACATCGTTGTGGTGTGATCGGCAGGCGGCCACATCCAGCGCAATGTCATCCGGCAAGCGGCGTTGCTGACGCAAACCGAGGTTGTGCTTGATCGCGCCTTCATAGGCACTCAACCCCGACAACAGCGCTCCTTGTGCCTTCTGACGCCAAGCAACTTCGCCATCATAAGCTTGCAGCGCAGCTGCCAGCTGCTCCGCGACCTCCTGTTGATCGGTACCCTCCTTGCGAAGCTCCCGTCGCGCCTTAGATAGCTGCGATTTGATGTCGCTTGTGCCATCGATTTCATTGAGACGGCTTTCCAGTTCCTTCAAACGATCCTGGGCTTCTTCCGATGAACTGGAAGCCAACAGGTTTTCAAGCGCTGTCATATCATCGGCAAGAGCCACCAAGGCGTCGGTCTGGTCTATCTTAATCTTGATAGCTGCCACGGCCTCGTAAGAGCCGTCAGACGTCCGGCGATAAAGGTTGAGTTGCTTCTTGTGCTCATTGGCCAGCTTCACATAGGCCGCGTGCTTCTCTTCCCAGGTATCCGGAATGCTTGCCAAGGCCGTGTCGGACATAGCTTCCAACTCGGCGATCCTGCTCTTGATCCGCTCGATCCGTTTGGTGTTGGGTTCCTCGGCGCGCGAGATTCGCGTCAAGGTTTGGTTCAAATCGCTCAGTTCGTCTTTGATCTTGATAATGTCCGCCTGCGCGGCGCGCACACTGAGATGCAGGTCTTTGTAGTCGGGCAGGTAAGCGTCGATGGCGGATTGGGCCGCACGGACCGCCGCTACCCTCTCAAAAATCTCCGACGCCTTCTCCAGAGCTGCATTCAGATCACTCTGATCATCCTTGGTCAGCGCCCCGATATCAAGATTGCGCGCAGCTGCGATACTGGCGCGCAAGCTATCACCCTCCTCGTCATAATAGGTGAAGAGGTTCTGTTCTATGCAGGCCTGCAAACGCGGATTCAAAGGCGGCGGTGCGGTTTCGGACGTTAGGTAGACCCGGTTTGGAAGGTAATTCACCAAGCTTGGCAGGAACGCCACAATGACCAGCGCCACAAGCTGCAATCCGATGAAGGCCACTACACCCTTGTACATGTGCAACGTCTTAACGATGGGCGGAGCCACGCCACGAAGGTAAAAGAGAGCAAAACCGAAGGGCGGCGTCAAAAACGACGTCTGGATGTTGAGGCCAATCATTACACCCAGCCAGACCGCCGTGACATTGGCACCCGGATCGGCCAGGAGAATGGGCGCCACGATCGGCACCACAACAACCGCGATTTCGATGAAGTCCAAGAAGAACCCCAGGACAAAAATCACCGCCATCACAACAAAGAACTGTGCCCAGAAACCACCTGGTAAGCCGGTCAAGAACTCACGCACGAGCTCTTCACCACCAAAGGCGCGGAATGCGGCCGTCAACATCGCGGCGCCCAACAGGATGATAAAAACCATCGAGGTGGTCTTCGCGGTGTCGATCATCACTCCCTTAAGCGTGTCACCGATCTTGATTGTTCGCCAGCCGCTCCACAAAACCGCAAACAGGAAGACCGCGACGGCCACCAGAGCAAGAGAGACGCCTATGTAATCATCGCGCGTATCCATGCTCTTGATGTTCAGATCAAAATACGCCAACAGCACGAATATGACTATGAGCGACAAGATGGCGAGAATCGCCGGGATGTAGGCGCCTTTCTCCCCTTCCTTTAGTCGATAACCTGCCATGATCGTCGCACCAACGGCGCCGATGGCACCTGCCTGGTTGACAGTTGCGATACCAAGCAAGATTGACCCCAACACGGCGACAATAAGCGCCAGCGGCGGCACCAGCGACAACACCACATTGATGGCGAAGCGGGCGTCGTATTTTCCTTCATAATGGACTGCAGGCGCCAGCTTTGGCCTGATGATGGCGACGACCAGAATGAAGACCATATAGAGGCCGACCAACAAGATGCCCGGAATGAATGCCCCTAGGAACATATCGCCAGCACTGGTGGAAACCACATCCAGTTCGGACGGCATCGAGAATTCGCCAGTCGCTAGCTTGTAGGCTGCTTTGCGAGCCGTGCTTGCCTGATCCGAGGCGCTCGCCAACTGGTCGGCCAGGATGATAAGGACGATCGAAGGCGGGATGATCTGCCCGAGCGTACCGGAGGCTGCGATGGTGCCCGTCGCCAAGGCTTTGGAATAATTGTTGCGCAACATGGCAGGCAGAGAAATCAAACCCATGGCGACGACCGTGGCGCCGACGATCCCGGTTGTCGCGGCAAGAAGCGCACCCACAAACACAACGGAGATACCCAGGCCACCGGGTATTGGGCCGAACAACTGGGCCATGGTGACGAGCAGGTCCTCGGCGATCTTCGACCGCTGGAGCATGATCCCCATGAAAACGAATAGAGGAATGGCGATCAGAGTATCTCGTTCAACTTCCCAGTAGACGCCCCGGAAGTTGGTAACACCGGCACTCAGCCATTGGATAGGCCCGTCCTGCGTAAAGTACTCGGATGCATTTCCAGCAAAAAGGTATCCCGCCGCCGCCGCAGCGCCGATGGTCAGGATCGCCGACCCTGGCAAAGCAAAAGCCACGGGAAAACCCGATGCCAAAGCAGAGGCCATGATTAGGATGAGCAGAGCCAGGAAGAAAAGTTCCATGATTGTATCCTAAACGCGCGCCTTAGTGGCCCGCCTCGCTGTCAAGGTCACGACGGCCGGGCTCATCCCTGGCGTCTGCTACGCCTTCCAATAAATAGCTGGCGAACTGAATCATCATGGTCACAGCAAAAATCGCCAGGAACCCCGCCATTAGGTACTTGCTGTACATACCGAAGCCAGACTGTGTGACCTCATAACTCAGCAGCGGGCTATTGATAATGAACGATTTTTCCCACATGCCGCGGATCAGGATGACCCAACAAAGAGGAATCCCGAGCAACAAGGCCCCCAACGCATTCACCAAGCCTTTGCGTTGCGGCGTGAAGCGCGTATAGAGCACGTCGACCCTGACGTGCCCACCTTCGATCAAAGTGTAAGCGCTGGCGAACAGGAATAGCGCCGCGTACCAAAATCGCACGAGGTCACCCATAAATGCCTGCTCATAGGAAAAAATGAACCTCGCCACCACGATCTGCAGTTCAGCAAAGACGACCAGCGTCGCAAGCCAGATAAAGCTGATACCCCGGGTTAAGGCCGCAATTACCAGCGAGGCCCCAATCAGTGGGTAATGCACATAATCTCCGCGAAACTGAGGGCGGCCCAAGCTGTCAGAGAGGCCTTTCCCGACAACGCTCTCAAGAAAGCCTTCAACCCGGAGGAATGATATGGCGGCGTCCGCCAATCCGATCAGTAGAACGGACCAGAAGGCGGCACGCGCGATAAAGGCGGCAACGCCGGAAAGGCGCTCCACATCAGTGCGCAACCGCGTCTTGCTCGACCGAAAGGCATAAAAGCTACAACCCAACACTGCGAGAACATAACCGAGCGTCTGCGCGCTTGCTTGAAACAAGGGCGCACCGGTCAGATCGCTCCCCTTCGAATCCGCGCCGAGCCACCCCAGGTCTCCCATAAGCCCGGTGACCCCCGGCCAGCCACGCCAGAAAATAAGGTAGTTGTTGATCAGAAACAAAAGCACGACAGCCGTCAGCGACCACGTCAGGGCGCGCAACAGCAAAACCCATGACGGATAGCTTTCATCCGCATAAGCGGCAGGCCGCGTAGCGTCGAGATCTACAGACATGATTTCAGAATTCTCATACCATGAGCGGGACGGAGCCGTTCACGGCTCCATCCCTACTTCATGAAATAGCCTTAAGCTCAGACGCCCAGGACGCGGTTACGTTGAGTGATATAGGCGACCTCGGCGAGGTTACCCCATCCACCAACGTCGGCACGAGCCGCTACAAAGCTATCATGGACGGTGCTCGCCAAGTCACTATGTGCGCGGACCTCGTCAAACACTTCATCAGATGCCTCGCCGAAGCTATCGTAAATCTCATCACTGAACTTACGAAGCTGGACACCCTGCTCCTTGATGAGCTGTGTCAGAGATGTACCGTTCTTGGCGTTGAACTCCGACATCATGACATCGTTTTCCATCGAGGAAGCCGCCTCAATGGCAAGCTGATCCGACTTGGAAAGCGTGCCCCACCAAGATGCATTCATACCCAGCGACAACATCGCGCCCGGCTCATGCATACCCGGATAGTAGTAGTACTTGGCAGCCTCGTAGAACTTCATGACCTGGTCATTCCAGGGGCCAACCCACTCGGTTGCGTCGATGGCGCCGGAAATCAGGTTCTCATAAATCTGGCCACCGGGGAGTGAAACCGGAGACGCGCCCAACTTGGCCAGGACGTCACCGCCCAACCCAGGAATACGCATCTTCAGACCTTTGAGGTCATCGGCCGTGTTGATTTCCTTGTTGAACCAACCGCCCATCTGCACGCCCGTATTGCCGCACATCAGGCACTTGAGGCCGAAGTCTCCAGCCAATTGGTCCCAAAGTTGCTGGCCGCCCATGAAGCGAATCCAGGCATTAATTTCGGTATAGGTGAGCCCGAAAGGAACGGCTGTGAAGTAGGCCCAAGCCGGGTGTTTGCCCTTCCAGTAATAGTCGGCAGCGTGATAGGCCTGCGCGTTGCCGGAAGCAACTTCGTCAAAAGAGTCGAACGCGCCGACGCGCTCGCCTGCCGCAAAGTACTGGACGTTGATGCGCCCCTCGGTCAGGTCCGAAACACGCTGCGCAAAACGCTGCGCGCCGGTTCCCAAACCCGGGAAATCGCGTGGCCAGGTGCTCACAATCGCCATATCGATGCGCTGCTGCGCAATTGCCGGAGCGGGAAAAGCGGTGGAAGCCGCCGCTGCCGCACCAACACTCGCAACACTTGCATTTTTAAGAAAATCGCGCCGTTTCATTCGTTAAACCTCCCGTGGTTTTTTTTATTACGTGCCTTTTAGACTACGCCTAAGTCCGCTCTATCAGCCTCGGAGCGATTTTGTTGTTGTGCTCCGACCCCTGCCAATCACCGAACTTGCGATCGGGTGTGATGCTATAAGACCGTCTTGGAAAAGCAAAGCTGTTTCATGGCAATTTGAGCATAAAAATGCCGCATTGCAGCAAAAATGCGGGAACAAGTACGGAACCTGACATAAATGCAAGGAAAAAAGGGCGGGTATAAGCCCGCCCTTTCTAACAGAATCCGGTGAAAATTACCGTAAAATCGAATCTACAATGCTGCAACGCGGATAGAAAATTCCTATTCGACGAACCCACTTTTCCGATCAGCGCAACGCCATGAGTTTCCATGCCAACGGCATCAGCACTGCTGCCAAAGCGATCTTCAAAGCTTCACTATACAAGAAGGGCATCAACCCGAAGGTGATGGCCTTGTCGAAGCCGATGAGGCTGGCAAGCCAAGCTAGGCCCAAGGCGAAGATCACAAACGTGCCGATCATCATTGCAACCAAAGTGGAGCCGACGTTGCGGTCAAACCCGCGTTCGGCAAGCCACCCCACGATACCGGCCGCAACCAGCATTCCGACAAGGTACCCGCCTGTCGTACCCAGCATGTAGGCAAGGCCCAGACCGCGCTCCGGCGTTCCGGTGAATACCGGCAACCCCATCAATCCTTCGGCCAGGTAGAGCGCGACCGTCGCCATCCCCAACCGCCAGCCATAGGCCATAGCCAGGACCATCACGACAAAGGTCTGCATGGTCATGTCTACAGGATAGAATGGCACCTTTACTTTGGCCGAAACGGCCAGTGCCAGGCTGCCGACAACGACCAGGAGAAGCGCACGCGCTGCCTTTGAAGCTCCGTCGGAAGCGGGCCAAATCACAGCAGAAAGTGCTGGCTGTCCGGCTGCATATGTTGTCATTGAATACCTCCTCTATTGGCAGGAAAGAGCGTCGTGTACGCTCGTTCCACGGTCTTTATTCATGCCTTATAGCATGGCCCAGGCATCTGCATAGCCCCAGTATACATCCTCTGCAAATGAGGACGATCAGTCGAACCGGTTGCTGCGCGGAAAGCCACGCGGCGGCAATCGACCCGCAGAAGCGCGTTTACCCAACCACGGCGTTAGGTCGGTTTCGGTACGTGTCCGCTCGCCGCTTCCACCCATCGTCCAGCTCAAGCCTTCCGATCGCTGAAACACCTGTGCATCGGCAAGCCCACCATCGCGGTATCGCTGCAACATAACGCCGCGCCCGCGTGACATTTCCGGCAGTTCATCAAGCCCGAACACCAGGAGTTTATGATTGTCACCGACCACCGCGACGCTATCAGCCGTTTCCGGAATCCGGCGGCAAACCTGCGTCTCAACCTCACCGCTGACATTGAGGGCCTGCTTGCCATTCTTGGTCTGGGCGATCAGATCATCTTCCTTTGCGATAAATCCACGTCCGTCCGACGAAGCCAACAGCAACCGTCCCCCCGGTTTGTGAACCAGCAACGATACGACATCATGGTCATTAGGTAGATCGATCATCAAACGGACCGGCTCTCCGAAACCGCGACCGCCCGGCAACTTGTCGACCCCGAGGGTATAAATTCGTCCGTTCGTGGCGACGACCAACAATCTATCCGTCGTATGGGCGCGAAGCGCGAAACGCTCGCGATCACCGTCCTTGTACTTGGCGCTCGACAGGTCATCCATGTGCCCCTTCATGGCACGTATCCAACCACGGTCGGAACACAGGATAGTCACCGGCTCGCGTTCAATGACCGCTTCCAAGGGAACGACGATGTCGGCCGGTGCTTCAGCAAGCTGAGTGCGCCTGCGCCCGAGATCGGTTTTTTTGCTGAAGGTTTTGCGAATATCGGCAATCTGTTCCGAGATTACACGCCACCGCCTCGGTTCGTCCTCCAGTAGCGCCGCCAGATCGGCACGCTCCTCGGACAAAGCAGAGTGCTCCTTGCGGATTTCCATCTCCTCCAGCTTACGCAAATTGCGCAGGCGCATGTTGAGGATTGCGTCAGCCTGCCCTTCAGTCAGATCAAATGCGGCGATCAATGAGGCCTTGGCATCGTCCTCTTCGCGAATGATCCGGATAACTTCGTCAAGGTTCAGGTAGGCAATCAGATACCCATCAAGCATTTCCAAACGCTTGATGATCTGCCCCAGGCGGTGTCGGGTCCGGCGCTCAAGCACCTCATGCCGATGGTCGAGGAAAGCCTGCAGAACCTGACGCAAATCCATGACACTGGGTGTGTGGCTTGCGTCCAGAACGTTCATGTTCAAGCCGAACCGTGATTCCAAATCTGTCTGCTTGAACAGGTGCTCCATCAGCATCTCTGGTTCGACGTTGCGACTACGCGGCTCCAAGACGATACGAACATCGGCGGCCGATTCATCCATGACGTCGGCCAGCAACGGAAGTTTCTTCTGATGCAGAAGGTCGGCAATGCGCTCAATCAGCTTCGATTTTTGCACCTGGAAAGGAATTTCTGTGATGATGATCCGATAACCGCCACCACGGATATTCTCCTGCTCCCAGCGCGCCCGGACGCGGAATGAACCTCGGCCCGTGCGGTATGCTTCAACCAATGCGGAGCGGTCTTCAACCAACAGGCCACCGGTTGGAAAATCGGGACCTGGCATCAGATCTACGAGTTTCTCGATCGTTGCGTTTGGGCTCTTGATCAGATGCAGAAGTGCATCGCAAATTTCCTCGACATTGTGCGGCGGAATCGATGTTGCCATCCCCACCGCGATACCTTGAGAGCCGTTCGCCAACAGGTTCGGAAAGGCCGCCGGAAGAACGACCGGTTCCAGGCCCTCGCCGTCGTATGTCGCCCTAAAGTCGACGGTGTCCTCATCGATACCCGCAAGCAACGCCTCGGCGACAGCTGTCAGCCGCGCTTCCGTATAGCGCATGGCTGCCGCGTTATCCCCATCGATGTTGCCGAAGTTCCCCTGCCCATCGATCAACGGGAACCTCAAGGCAAAATCTTGCGCTAAGCGCACAAGGGCGTCGTAGATGGATTGATCCCCGTGCGGGTGAAACTTACCGATGACGTCACCGACCACGCGGGCCGACTTCTTATACGGTGAATCCGGATTCAGGCGTAGTTGCCGCATAGCGTATAGCAAGCGGCGATGGACCGGCTTCAATCCGTCGCGCACGTCTGGCAGGGAACGCGCCATGATGGTCGAGAGCGCATAGTTGAGATACCGCTCGGACAGCGCATCCGCCAAGCGCACAGGCTGTATCTTTCCGCCGTTCTCGATCTTAGCTGCGGACATGGAGTCTCCTTGATTTAAACGCGATATATGGTAGTCGCCACGAGATAGAGCTACAAGATCAAGATGACATCAGACCTTAAAGCGTGGCTATTTGAGCAAAATCGTCCGGGATATCCCCTGCCCACACTTGACAGTCAACCGCAACAACCTTCGCCAACGGCGGCCCCTCCTTCAGCAACACAAGCATGCGATCAACCGACGCGGTATCACCGCACAACAGCGCTTCCACGGTACCATCGCGGCGGTTTCTCACCCAACCGCTAAGCCCCAACTCGCCTGCCTGTTCTTTCGTCCACGCGCGGAACCAGACTCCCTGAACGCGCCCGGAAACAATTGCGGTGACGGCTTTCATTTCCTCCGCCCTCCCTGGTTCAGCGCATAAAGCACATCGAATGCCATCCGCACGGCACGCCGGGCATGGCGCCCCCACTCTTCACGTCGTGTCCAATGATCCTCGATCGTGAAGGCTGGCTGACTGCGATTCTCATGTAGAAGGCTGTTGCGCAGTCCCCGCAGCCAGGAGCGATCCTCCGACGATCGACTCTCCGGATACCCGCGATGAAATTCCTGCGCGTCCACCACAGCGGCGGCGAGTAAAACAGTTGCGGCCCAGGCACCGGCGCAGAACGTCGTCTGCATCTCGATTACCAGTGCCTCAGCTTGCTCGGAAAGTCGACCGACTCCCTGGCTTGCTGCTGCTTGTCGGTGTTCCTCGAACCAGAGGCGCCGTTCGTCCCAGGTTTCCTCGCTCGGATGTTCGAGCTGCTGCATGGAGTCTCACTCGGATATCGGCTACTCAAACTCCAGGATGGCCTGATCCACAGCCAAGCTGTCACCCGGCTTTGCGCAAACCCTGGAAACCACACCATCATTTACCGAACGAAGGATATTTTCCATCTTCATTGCCTCGACCACCGCAAGTTCCTCTCCCGCCTTGACCTCCTGACCCTCGGTAACCGCGACGGAAACCAGAAGCCCAGGCATCGGTGACAGGAGGAACCGGGAGAGATCGGGCGGCGCTTTGACCGGCATCAGTCGTGCCAACTCTGCGATACGAGGACGCAGCACCTGTATTTCCAGGGCCTCACCTTCCAGCGATAGACGGTCTGCAGGGCCTCTGCGATCCAATTGAACCGCTACCGGCTGCCCCTCGATCCGGCCTTTGAACAGCAGATCTCCAGGGCGCCACGACGTGCTGACGGTCAAGCTATGCCCCTCCAACTCGACCCAAAAGTCCTCGCTTTTCCGCATCACGGAGATCGGCCTTTCCGTCAAGCCGTAACGCGCCACCCAATCGTTGGGCACCGCCTGACCGGAGATCACGGAATCCCTTTCTTCGCGAATTAAGCGCAACACTGCCGCGGCGGCCACCAGCAGATTCTCTGTTTCCGCTGTTGGGGAGATACCTTCAAAACCGTCCGGGAACTCTTCAGCTATGTAATTCGTGGTCAGACGCCCCTCACGAAACCGCTCTTGGCCCAGAACCACGGACAGGAAGTCCATATTATGGTTGATGCCGCGGATGTAATACGAACCAAGTGCGGCCCGCTGACGGTCTATCGCTTTGTTTCTGGTTTCACCCCAAGTGACCAGCTTGGCGATCATGGGATCGTAGAACATGGAAATCTCGGAGCCTTCCACAACGCCGCTATCGACGCGCACGCCATCTCCCTCCGGCTCGCGGTAGCGTGACAAACGACCGATGGACGGAAGGAAATTGCGTCTCGGGTCCTCGGCATAGACCCGGGTCTCGATGGCCCATCCCTTCCAGCCGATGTCCTCCTGCTCCAAAGCCAGCGGCTCGCCCGCAGCCACGCGGATCATCCACTCCACCAAGTCGATCCCGGTCACCATTTCAGTAACCGGATGTTCGACCTGCAATCGCGTGTTCATCTCCAGAAAATAAAAGTTGCGGTCCTTATCGACGATAAATTCAACGGTACCCGCAGAGCTATAATCCACAGCTTTGGCCAGCGCTATCGCCTGTGCGCCCATTGCCGATCGCGTTTTCTTGTCAAGAAACGGCGACGGCGCTTCCTCGATAACCTTTTGGTGGCGGCGCTGAATGGAGCATTCGCGCTCGCCGAGATGCAAAACCTTCCCATGGTTGTCGGCCAACACCTGAATTTCGATATGACGCGGTTCTTCGATGAACTTTTCGATAAAAATTCGGTCATCACCAAAGGAGGATCGCGCCTCGTTCTGGGCCGAGCGAAATCCTTCCTTTGCCTGCGCATCATCATAGGCGACACGCATGCCTTTGCCGCCGCCGCCGGCCGATGCCTTGATCATCACCGGATAACCGATTTCACCTGAGATCTTTACGGCCTCATCAGCATCCGCAATAAGCCCCATCGTACCGGGCACCGTGCTGACCCCCGCCTTTGCCGCGAGCTTTTTTGATTCGATCTTATCGCCCATCGCGGCAACGGCAGGCGCCGGCGGGCCGATGAAGACGATACCAGCTTTAGCCAAGGCCTCGGCAAAGGCCGTGTTCTCGGATAGGAAGCCATATCCCGGGTGAACGGCCTGGGCTTGGGTTTTCTTGCAGGCTTCAATTATCCGCTCGATAACCAGATATGATTCCGCCGCCGCTGCCGGTCCGATGAGAACAGCTTCATCAGCCATTTCCACGTGCAGGGCTCCGGCGTCCGCTTCGGAATATACGGCAACCGTCTTGATACCCAGGCGCTGCGCCGACCGTATGACCCGGCAGGCAATCTCACCACGGTTGGCAACCAGTATTTTGTCGAAGGGTTTCTTCTGGCTCATCGGTTGGATGCTTCCTTGCAAGCTGACAGCGGACTACAACGGGAGATTGTCGTGCTTCTTCGGTGGGTTCTCGAGTTGCTTGTCCCGCAACATCGAAAGCGCCCTGCAGATGCGCCGCCGCGTATTGCGCGGCATGATCACATCGTCAATGAAGCCTCGCGATGCAGCGACGAAAGGATTGGCAAACTTCTTGCGGTACTCTTCCGTCCGGGCCTCGATCTTTTCGGGATCTCCCGCATCCTGCCGGAAAATTATCTCCACGGCGCCCTTCGGACCCATGACAGCGATTTCGGCGGTGGGCCAGGCATAATTGACGTCGCCACGCAAATGCTTCGACGCCATAACATCGTAAGCGCCGCCATAGGCTTTACGCGTAATAACCGTGACCTTCGGAACCGTTGCTTCCGCATAGGCAAAAAGCAACTTGGCGCCGTGCTTGATGATGCCTCCATACTCTTGCGCCGTGCCCGGCAAGAACCCGGGAACATCGACAAAAGTCACGATCGGAATGTTGAAACAATCGCAAAACCTGACGAAGCGAGCCGCCTTGATCGAGGAGGAGATATCCAGACAACCCGCCAGCACCATCGGCTGGTTCGCGACAATGCCCACGGATTGACCGTTGAAACGTGCGAACCCGATGACGATGTTGCCGGCATAACTTGGCTGAAGTTCAAAGAACTCGCCCTCGTCCACGACCTTCTCGATTAGTTCCTTGATATCATAAGGTTTGTTCGGATTGGTTGGCACAAGGCTATCCAACGAATGTTCGGCGCGATCCACCGGATCCTCGGTCGGCCGCAGCGGCGCTTCTTCCCGGTTAGAACCCGGCAAAAACCCCATGAAACGGCGCAGTTCCATCAGCGCCTCGACGTCGTTCTCGAAAGCCAGGTCCGCCACACCAGACTTCGTGGTATGCGTGATTGCCCCACCCAACTCTTCGTGCGTTACGGTCTCGTGAGTCACGGTTTTCACCACGTCCGGACCGGTGACGAACATGTAGGAGCTATCTTTGACCATGAAGATAAAATCGGTCATGGAAGGTGAGTAAACCGCACCACCGGCACAAGGCCCCATGATCATCGAGACCTGCGGCACGACACCCGACGCCAACACATTTCGCTGGAACACTTCGGCATAGCCTGCAAGTGAATCGACGCCTTCTTGAATGCGCGCACCGCCGGAATCGTTCAAACCTATTACTGGCACGCCAACCCGCATTGCCTGGTCCATAACCTTGCAGATCTTTTCTGCGTGAGCGCCCGAAAGAGAGCCGCCGAAAACAGTGAAATCCTGGCTGAATACAAAAACGGGCCGGCCATTGATCGTACCAAAGCCCGTCACCACGCCGTCACCCGGCACACGCTGCGTCTCCATCCCGAAGTCATGACTGCGGTGTTCGACGAACATATCCCACTCTTCGAAGGACCCGTGGTCCATCAGAACTTCAATCCGCTCGCGGGCTGTCAATTTCCCCTTGGAATGCTGCGCCTCGACACGACGCTCACCCCCACCGCTACGGGCTGCGGCACGCTTTTCCTCAAGCTGACGGATTATGTCCTGCATGCATGCGGTCCCCCATGAAGGAATTGTGTCATCAAGGTCGTGCTTGCTGATAGCACGGTCCCGCCGTCACGCCAAGCATCAGCGCTGCGCCGCAAAATGAACGGAAGGGGAAGAAAAAACGACCGATAGCGCCACTTACTTGCGCTATCGGTCGGATATTAGAGAACACCCTCTCAATGGGTTCTCGAAGGACGGACCCAGCTACCGAAGGGGACGACCAGTCGGGTCCGAATGGAATTCCTGTTCATCTCCTCTCCCAAAGCGACAAACAGGAAATCCCGGCCAGGCGTGAAACCACGACCTCGCTACGGTCAAAAGTTTACGCATCACATACGAATCCTTGCAAGCTTTTCGTTCACGTTTTCGTGAAGTCCGACAATTTTAATTTAATTTTTAATTAATCAAATACATTCAATAAAATTCTTAATATCTTGTAATTCCTTTAATAATGCCTTTCTGTTCCTCTCCGCCTCAGCATCAATACCCCAAAACTCTTGTTGATACAAACTGTCAAGTTCCGCCGTGGAGAATGCCTCGTCCGGCCCCAGACGCCCTTTGAGCATAGCCAATCCAACAAGCAGCGAATTTGTCGCAGCGGCGATGCTGGACAAGGCCGCCAACCGAAAATCATCCAAAGCCGAAAGTATTTCCGAAATCTTTTGCAGGGCTTCTTCTGGTTGTGGTTGATGGATGACGCCGACAGAGACCGTCAGTTCAACACCCAGTTCGCCGGCTGCCCAATCAAGAATGGGCTGCCATTCCTTTCGTTGCCGCTCAAGAAGAGATGCCGGCCCTTCCGCCCAGTAACACAGAAGGTCATTCCCTCCGTACGACAGCAGCGTTGCCTCCATCTCCTCGCGATTTGGTGCTATTCGGTCCAGTGCCGTGCAAGCCAATGCCATCGATGGCATGTCCGAGACATTGATCTTGTCGGTCTGCCTGTTCCACTCCTCCGCAATAGCCTGCGCCATGGCGAAAGTCGGCAGTCGCAGTTCCGCACGCAATGGCGTCTTCAAAGGTCGGCCATCGAGCAGAACGCGGCTGCCATCCGGCGACGGCTCGGCTATCGCGCTCTCATAGAAACGGTCGGCAGACTTGTAACCAGGCAGCATGCATCAATTCCCAAAGAGCTTTTTCAGCCCCTCTGTTGCACCCTGAACCGGATTACTGCCACCGCTACTCCCGTCAGTCGTGCCGCCCGACGCGCCGCCCGTTAGCGTATCTTGCAGCAACTTAGGCGCATTGGTGATGGTTTCCTGTATACCGCCCGTTGGCGATGGTTGGACGGTACCGGCTTCTTCGACCGCCACTTTGCAAACATCGGCGCCGGTCGCACCACCACTGGTGCTGGTTTGCTGGCCGACGATAGCCCCGATACCGGCAACCGGATTGATGGCTACACCCGCGGCTTTGGCGAGCGCCGCCGCTGCTCCGGCTACGTCCGGCGACGCTTTGGGATTCTTTAGCGTGCCGCCGACCCGGAAAGGTATCGCAAGGCTGGCAAGGCTGGCCTGACTGGTCTGGGTATCGAAAAGCAGGTCGAGCTTCTCGGTTCTGAGATCAATGGTCCCCGCCCCTGAAACCGTCAGCACCTCACTGGCAATGACAATGGCATTGCTGGTGGCCAGACCATTTTCAACGTCGAAGTCGACCAGAATGCAATAGAGCTTGTTGCTTTCGTCTTTGTTGAAGAGGTTCTGGAGATCACCCAAACCGGCAGTCAGGACCTTGAGCAGCTTGTCGTCAAGGACACCTTCACCACCCTCAATCAGGATTTTGCCATTCAAGGAAGATGCAATCGCTCGAGGAGAGGTTCCCGCACCTGTCAGATCCAGATTGGAACTAATGGTACCCTGCATCTTTTTATAGACACCCTGCTCGCGCAGAATTCGACCGTAGTCGATGTTGGCCGCACCGAAGCCTAGATTGAAGCTTGGGTTTTTCTGAGCTGCATTCAGGAGGGTCTCAACAGTGATTTGCCCCCCACCAAATAGGGTTTTGAGCGGTGTCACGGTCAGTTTGCCGTCTTGCAAACCGAGAGCGAGTTGCGTTTGCTCCAGCGCCACCTTCTCATCCAGAACAAAAGAGCCGACAGCTAACTTTACATCCATAGTCGCCGTGCGAAGTGCTTGCAGGTCAAACGGCTCTTCCTTGAAAACATAGGGGGAGTTATCCACGGCCTCAGCGGCACCTTCACTCTTGCTCGCAGGCCCTGTGAAGTCTCGCAAATCTATGCTTTCGGATTGGAGAACCCCCGTGATCTTGGGCGTCTTTCCACTTGTAAGAGCCAGATTCCCGGTCAAGTCGCTGTTGCCAATCTTCGCCTGCAAATCATTCAGACGCAGGCTCTGTCCTTCGGCCACGACCTTGGAGGAAATATTGATATCGAGGATCGGCGGCAGTTCGGCGCCGGACAACTTCGCGAAATCATCCAATGAATTGGCTACGAAGGTCATCGAGATGTCCGCCTGAGGTCCCGACGCGGACTGTCCGACCTTGCCCTCGACCGAGTACTCTGCGCTCCCGACACTCCCCTTCAACGCCAAGCTCTTAAGAGCATCCGGGTTGGTGAGTTGCGCCAAGGAACCCAAGGTGCCGTTAACGGCAAAGGGCACTTCTTGATAACTGCCCGCCGCCTCTATTCCAACCGGCGTATCAACGCCCGCCGCCGTCGCGCGCACTAGGTCGAGCGTCAAGGAGAGCGTTTCACCGCTCTGGCCATCCTTGAAAATGAGCCGACCCTGCTCGATCAGGAGTTCATCAACACTGGCTTGAATATCACCGTCACCGCCGGAACCGCTATCAGAACCAACACTCTTCTCTTCGCCCAGATCAAAAGCCCAGTTCCCGTCCCCTTGTTCGTTTGTCTGAAGCAGAATGGTCGGCTCGACGATAACCAGACGCTTGACTTGTATCTGGCTGGAAAGCAGCGGCAGCAACGCGACCTCAAGCTCGAACCTGCGAACTGACATCATTTCCTGCGCGTCGCCCCAGGCCGCATTGGCAAGTCCGACGTCATTCAAAACAATTGCCGGCGTCAAGGAAACCTTGAGGTCCATTTGGCCGTCGATCCGCACCTTGCGACCCGTGGCCTTTTCCGCTTGCGCGATTATCTCGTCGCGATACTGATTGATATCGAGGCTGCTGATCACGGCGTACCCGGCAACCAGCACAGCAACAATCAGTACCAGAAACCCAATCAAAAAATGCTTCAAGCGCATGAACCAATCCTCCTAAACCCAGCAAGTATCGCCGGCAAAGCCGCCATTTCCCGTGCCAACACTTGTGCGCCGGCCGAAAGCAATGCTTCCTCGGCGTGGTAGCCCCAGGTGACGCCAATTGCGGCCGCACCGGCCGCTCTTGCCATCATCATATCGTATGAGGTATCGCCGATCACAACCGTTTCCTCGGGATCTGCTCCGGTTTCGGCCATGGCCTGCTGAACCATACCGGGATGCGGCTTTCCCGGATTGCTGTCCACCGTCTGGATCGTTACGAAGCGGTTTTCAAGTTTATGGAGCGCCAGGCTGAAGTCGACACCACGACGCGGTCGGCCGGTGGCGATCCCCAGACAAACATCCGGTAGGTCCAACTGATGAATGATCTCCCGAGCGCCCTCGTAAAGCGGTTCTTGATATCCAGGCACGTCACGCTGCGCGATGGCGGCCCGCTTAAAGAGAACCTGCAGTTCCTGGTGAACCGACAAGGGCGTATCCGCGGGGGCCAGACGCAAGAATGCGTCTTCGAGCGTCAATCCGACGATCTGACGAACAGCCTCGCCATCCGGCGGCGGCAAGCCGACACCGCCAAAGGCTTCACCCATGGCGGACACGATGTGATGCTGGCTATCGACCAGCGTACCGTCCATGTCAAAAATAATCAGGCGGAAGCCATGTAACCGTTCAACCAGTTTCAATTTCACACATTCCGTCTTCTATGAAGTTCCATCAAGCCCAAGTAGCCCCAAACTTTCAACCATATGAGCGGATAGCGGAGCGTGTATCCGCAACAGAGAACCGTTACCAGAAGGATGTGGCAAACTGATGTCGCGCGCGTGAAGATGCATGCGACGCGGCAACATCATCCCCTCGATATAGGCATCCGCACCGCCATACTTGCCATCGCCCAGAATAGGCGTCCCAAGCCCGGCACAATGGGCCCTGAGTTGGTGGGTACGCCCAGTAATAGGCTGCAGTTCCAACAAAGCCGCTTTCTTCCCCGCATGATCGAGAGTTCGATAGAGCGTCACCGCGCGCTGTCCCTCTTCGGGATCAATCCACACCCTTTCATTACCTTGTCCGGCAGCGTTTGGCCCCGCCCCTTTCGTAAGTGCCGCCTCGATGCGCCCTTCATTGGGGCGCGGCAAACCAACCACGATCGCCCAGTAGGTTTTCTCCGCATCCTTGCCCCGGAAAACCGCTGCTAGGCTACGCGCCGCCGCTGCACTACGCGCCAGCAGTAGAACACCGCTGGTATCCTTATCCAGTCGATGAACGAGACGCGGCCGTTCGCTCGCATCAAAACGCAAATGATCCAGCAAAGCATCCACGTGCCGGTCTTGCTTGGTGCCTCCTTGAACGGCCAGCCCGGCAGGTTTGTTGATGGCGAGGACCCAATCGTCCTTGAACAGCACCGCAGCTTGCAGGTCCGATATGACACGTTGATCGGCCTTGCTGATGACACGCGGCGTATCGCGGACCGTCGGTGCGTCTCCCCTGCCGAGATCACCTGCTTCGAGTGGCGGTACACGGACGATCTGACCGACTTCCAGGCGCGTTGAGTTTTTCGCGCGTTTTCCATCGACGCGAATCTGCCCGGTACGCAGCAACTTAGCCAGTTTCCCAAAAGGAAGGTTCGGATAGTGTTGCTTGAACCAGCGATCGAGACGCTGATCACCTTCTCCGTCTGCGATTTTTCTGTTCTCGACGCCTGTCATGCGAGGAGGCTCCGAACCAGATAGAGGCCCAGCACAAACCCGCCTATGGACAAGAAGACCGATAACAGCACGTAAGCACCGGCAGACAGAACTTGGCCTCGCTGCAACAGCAATACGGCGTCGAGGGAGAAGGTCGAAAAAGTTGTGAAGGCGCCGAGGAAGCCCACGGCGATCATGGCCCGAAGCTCTGGCGACGGAGACCAGGCAAGCGCTGACAACTCAACAAGGAGTCCCATGAGGAAGGAACCCAGGATATTGACCACCAGGGTTCCGGACGGGAAGTCCAGGCCGATCAATCGGCCTACGAAACCAGCGGAGTAATAACGGGCCACCGCCCCCAGGGCCCCGCCTGCGGCCACAGCCAGCACAATTTTCATGAGTTCACTCCAAGAGTGCCGAGAATCCAGGTCGTCAGGGTGGCTTGCTTTTTCGCCGGGATCAAGCCACTCCCTGCTCTGAGCGCGGGTTCGCCAACCACAGGGACAGGGCGTCCGCGCCGATCAGATAGACACCTAAGCGGCCTAGTTGATTCAACGCGATATCATCGACCTGACAACCGGCCGCATCCGGCACCACGATGACCCTGTAGTCCCGGGCGCAGGCTTCATAAACCGTGGGCCGAACGCCACATTCAAAATCGCTGCCGATCACAACCACTGTGGTGGCGTTTCCCCTACGAACGTATTCGTCCAACCGGGTGCTATAGAACGCGCCCCAACGCGGTTTACAAAAGGCCCATTCATTTGGTCCAAGCTCCTGAGCGTCTCCCTCCAGAAGCTTCAGCGCGTTCAAACGCTTATGACCATCGGGTGCAATTCCGTCCACTAGCTCAGCACCGGAAGTTCCCGGCATGAGGACGCGCATGCCCTCTTCGACCGCTTGGCGGCGAGAACGCTCAACATTGGATCCGTCCGGCAGAAAAAAGCGGACGCTGTGATAGATGGGCAATCCAGCCCTTCTAAAAGCC
Source organism: Limibacillus sp. MBR-115 (assembly GCF_040549425.1). Taxonomy (NCBI): domain Bacteria; kingdom Pseudomonadati; phylum Pseudomonadota; class Alphaproteobacteria; order Rhodospirillales; family Rhodovibrionaceae; genus Limibacillus; species Limibacillus sp. MBR-115. Next base: position 85,365 of record NZ_JBEPTJ010000003.1, read on the forward strand.
GATACCACCGTTGCGCATTGACCTATGCATCGTCCAGCCGAACAGCGCGTCAGGGGCGAATTGGGCTCTAGAAAGTCACGCTGCAAATCACTGGTAACCAGAACCACATGTTGGCGCTCTGGGACCGTATAGTCTGCCATCTGTACTTATTGCCTCCAAGAAGTCCTGGCCAATCAAGGCCAGCAGATTTCTACAATCTGTCCTAATGCGGACCATACTCCGGGATGAACGGGGAACAAGGGCGAAAGAGTCATAACTGCATTCGCCTCAGCGCATAAGCACCCAAGGAATGACGACAAAGCCTCACTAATCCTTGCTATCCCGCTTTGATTTTTCCGCGCGCAGACGCTGAAAATAGGCTAGGCGCTTGTGGATTTCCCGCTCAAATCCCCGTTCGACAGGCTGATAAAATTCCTGCCGCTCCATTCCATCGGGAAAATAGTTCTGCCCGGAAAAGCCATCCTTCTGATTATGGTCGTAGGCATACCCCTCCCCATAACCCAGATCCTTCATCAACCCCGTAGGTGCATTGAGAATATGCAGTGGCGGCGCTAGCGAACCTGTGTCCCTGGCAGCCCGGCTTGCTGCCTTGAAAGCGCTGTAGCTCGCATTGGATTTTGGTGCTGTTGCCAGGTAAAGCACGACCTGAGCCAGTGCCAACTCGCCCTCAGGCGACCCAAGCCGTTCGTAGGTTTGCCACCCGGCAAGAGCTTGCTGGACGGCCTGCGGATCGGCGAGAGCTACATCCTCGACAGCAAAACGTGTGAGCCGTCTGGCAATGAACCTTGGATCCTCGCCTCCTGCCAGCATGCGTGCAAACCAGTAAAGAGCGGCATCCGCATCCGAACCGCGCAGCGACTTATGCAGGGCGGAAATAAGGTTATAGTGTTCTTCCCGGTTCTTGTCGTAAACCGGCGCGCGCTTTTGAACCAGATTGGTCAGTGCTTGGGTGTTCATCGCCTCAGTGCTGCCCGCAGCTTCGATCGCCTCGACAAGATTGAGCAGATACCGACCATCGCCGTCGGCCATGGCCCTAAGACTGCTGCGCGCCTCACCATCAAGCGGCAGGGCGTGTCCCAACTCTCTCTCAGCGCGCGTGAGCAGAGCCTCCAGAGCCTCATCGTCCAATCGGCGGAGCACGAAAACCTGGCAGCGCGACAACAAAGCGGCGTTAAGCTCAAATGACGGGTTTTCGGTCGTGGCGCCGACAAGAATGACTGTCCCGTCTTCCACATAAGGGAGAAAGCCATCCTGCTGTGCACGATTGAACCGGTGTATTTCGTCGACGAAAAGGAGTGTGCCCTGCCCGCCGATACGACGTTGCCGGGCTCGTTCGAAGACCTTCTTCAGGTCTGCAACACCGGAAAAAACCGCGGACAGCGGTTCAAACTCCAAACCGCATCCTTCCGCCAGCAAACGCGCAATCGTCGTTTTACCGCAACCCGGCGGCCCCCAGAGCAGCAAGGAGGTCAAGCGGCCACGTGCCACCATTCGACCAATCGGTGCTTCGTCTCCCAACAAATGCGACTGCCCAACCACATCAACCAATCGTGCCGGGCGCAAGCGGTCGGCGAGCGGCCTTGGCGCGTTGGAATCGAAGAGCCCGGCCATCAATCTAAGTCCTAGAAAGTAACATCGAGGGAAAGCAACCTGCCGCCTCGTTCAATCTGCACTTGCCAACGAGGTCCTCCCTCCGCGAGCAAACTCTGTAACTGTTCGGTGGATTCTACTCGGCGTTTGTTCACCTGAACGACAATATCCCTGGGCTTCAGACCACTGCGTGCGGCCGGACTGCCGCGATAGGTTCCCAACACAACCACGCCGCTCCAGGCCCCCTGTAGCTCGATCTCCTCGGCAAGGCGGGGCGATAGATTGGCGACCTTGGCACCTGCCAACGGGTTGCTGCCATCCATGACACGTTGATCCGGCTCCGGCTTATCCGGTGCCGGGTCCAGTTTCATTTCAAGCAGCAATTCCTTTTGCCGCCGCCACACGCGCAAAGGCATCATCGAGCCCATCTTCCCCGTGGCAATCCGGAACCGCAGACTCTCAAGATCAAGAACCGGTTGACCACCGGCATCCAGAATGACATCGCCGCTCTTCAAGCCTGCTATCTCGGCATTCCCGCCCTTGAACACCTCGTTGACCACAACGCCGCCGGGCCGTCGTAGACCGAATCCTTCCGCCAAATCGAGCGACAGGTCTTGCCCGACAAAGCCTAGCCAGGGGCGCACCACCCGTCCCCCCATCCCGGCGCTGGCAATGATGGTGCGGACCATGTTTGACGGCACCGCAAAACCAATACCTATGGAACCTCCGCTGCGCGAATAGATCGCGCTATTGATGCCGATCAGGCGACCATCCATGGTCACCAGAGCGCCGCCGGAGTTTCCGGGATTGATGGCTGCATCGGTCTGAATGAAGAAATTGAAATCGCTAATCCCAACCCGCGTCCGCGCAAGGGCCGACACAATTCCGCTGGTTACCGTTTGCCCTACTCCAAAGGGATTGCCGATCGCCAACACCAAGTCACCGACCTCGATATCATCCGAATCCCGTAACTCCAGGAACGGCAACAGTTCGTCACCGGATTGCACCTTCAAGAGCGCCAAATCGGTTTGCTCATCATCGACTATCAGTTCTGCGGCGAACTCGCGGCGGTCCGCCAAGACGACCTTGATCTCGTCCGCACCGGCAATCACGTGATGATTCGTAATGATGAGACCAGATGGATCAACGATCACACCGGAACCAAGAGCATTCTGCTTTCGCTCTTTCTCGGGAACTTTGAAGGTGTCGCCAAAGAAACGCTTAAAGAAGGGATCGTCGAACAACGGCGACGACGGCCGACTGCGCGTAACCCGGGACGTGAAGATGTTCACGACAGCAGGCGCGGCCTTTTTAACCACCGGCGCAAAGGAAAGCTGGATCTCTTCCTGACTGGACGGCACCTGTTGCGCCAGCGCACTAGCCGGGCCCCAACTCACAACCTGCAGCATCATGAACAACGAGCCAAGAAGGGCTATCGGTGAAAGTTTGATCATTGACGTCGGGTCCCTTGGTCAGTGCTTCTACACTTTCAAAGTACAGCTCAACAGTTAGGCAATCCAAAGGCGCCAGAAAAGGAAAAAGGCGGTCCAGGTAGGACCGCCTTTCTCAGATCAATTCTGACCGACCTCGATACCGAACTCAGGCCTCTGCCTCATCGCCGTCGTCCGCAAGCTGTACCGGGCCGGAGTCCAGGCCCTTGGCTTCCGGATCGCGATCCACGAGCTCGATGACGGCCATCGGCGCCGCATCACCATAGCGGAACCCAGCCTTCAGAACGCGAGAGTATCCACCCTTACGGTCCTTGTAGCGCTCGCCGAGGATATCGAAAAGCTTGGTGACCATGGCGTCATCGCGCAACTGCGCAAAAGCCTGACGGCGCGCATGCAGGTCGCCGCGCTTTGCCAGCGTGATCAGGGGATCGATTACCCGTCGCAGATCCTTTGCCTTGGGCAGGGTCGTCTTGATCTGCTCGTGCTTGATCAGGGCGTTGGCGAGATTGGCAAACATCGCCTTGCGGTGCGACGTCGTACGATTGAAACGACGACCGGAAAATCCGTGACGCATGATCCTCTAACTCCTCTTAATCCTGGCATCGCAGCGCGAAGCCGATTTCGCGACCACCTCGCCCGCCACGCCCGAAACTCCAGGCTTCCTTTGCGGTACGAAGGGCTTGGGTCACCGTGACCCGATATCAATTTACTTAGTAGGGCTCTTCCAATTTCTTGGCGAGTTCCTCGATGTTCTCGGGCGGCCAATTCGGGATTTCCATTCCCAAATGCAGGCTCATCTGCCCCAGAACTTCCTTGATTTCATTCAGCGACTTGCGGCCGAAGTTCGGCGTGCGAAGCATCTCGGCTTCCGTCTTCTGAACCAGATCGCCGATGTAGACGATGTTGTCGTTCTTCAAGCAGTTTGCCGAACGGACGGACAGCTCCAGTTCATCAACCTTGCGAAGCAGGTTCTTGTTGAACGGGGGTTCGCTTTCCTTGTCCTCGGCAACCCGTGCCTGGGGCTCCTCAAAGTTGATGAAAAGCTGCAATTGGTCCTGCAGAATACGCGCGGCCAATGCCACGGCATCCTCCGGCGAAACCGCGCCATTGGTCTCAACTTCCATGGTCAACATGTCGTAGTCGGTTACCTGACCAACGCGCGTATTCTCAACCTTGTAGGCAATCCGGCGTACCGGCGAGAAAACCGCATCGACCGGGATCAGTCCGATCGGCGCATCCTCGGGGCGGTTCATCGAGCTTGCGACATATCCCTTGCCGGTATCGACCGTCAATTCCATGTCGAGCCGCGCGCCATCATCGAGCGTGCAGATCACCAGGTCAGGATTCATGACCTCAATGTCATGGCCCGCCTCTATCTGACTTGCAGAAACCTCACCCGGGCCATCGGCGCGCAACCGCATACGCTTGGGACCTTCACCGTGCATACGCAAAGCAATCTGCTTTACGTTCAAGACGATGTCTGTCACGTCCTCGCGGACACCCTGGATCGAAGAAAATTCATGCAGGACACCGTCGATTTGAATAGACGTGACCGCTGCACCTTGCAGGGACGACAGCAGAACGCGCCGCAACGCATTGCCGAGCGTCTGGCCAAAACCGCGTTCCAGCGGCTCGGCAACAACTTTGGCAAAGCGCGTCGCATCATGACCCGACTGAACATCAAGCTTCTGCGGCTTGATCAAATCGGTCCAATTTTTCTGCAAGGCCTGTGTCTGTTCTTTGATAGCCGACTGGGACATGGGAACCTACTGCCTCTCTAATACGGGAGGCGACAGCCCAAAATGGCGTCGCCTACCTTCATAACACTCTGTGACTATCAGGGCCGCTCTAAGCCGCCCCAGCGCCAACGGCAGTTAGGCCGATGGCGATAAACGAATTAAACCCGACGCTTCTTCGGCGGACGACATCCGTTGTGCGGAATTGGCGTTACGTCCTTGATCGCCGTAATCTGGAAGCCAACGGCCTGCAACGCACGCAGTGCGGATTCGCGGCCGGATCCCGGGCCCTTCACATTGACTTCAAGGATCTTCATCCCATGCTCTTGGGCTTTCCGGCCAGCGTCTTCCGCCGCCACCTGAGCCGCATAGGGCGTGGATTTCCGAGAGCCTTTAAAGCCCTGCCCGCCCGCCGACGACCAGGCAATCGCGTTGCCCTGAACATCGGTGATGGTGATGATCGTGTTGTTAAAGCTCGCATTCACGTGCGCAATACCAGAACTGATGTTCTTGCGCTCGCGACGGCGCATCTTCTGCGGGGCCTTGGCCATGGTTTATTCCTTAACCTTTCGTCCGACGCAATCCGTCAGGGTTACTTCTTCTTACCGGCAATTGCCTTAGCCGGGCCCTTACGAGTCCTGGCATTGGTGTGGGTGCGCTGACCCCGCACGGGCAAGCCCTTGCGGTGACGCAGTCCGCGATAAGAGCCGAGGTCCATCAGACGCTTGATGTTCATCGCTACTTCGCGGCGCAGATCGCCTTCCACCAGGTAGTCCCGGTCGATGGTCTCGCGGATACGAACGATCTCGTCGTCCGTCAATTCGTTTACCCGACGTTCCTCGGGAATGCCCACCTGACCACAAATATCCACGGCCTTCGTGCGACCGATGCCATGGATCGACGTCAGAGCGATATGCACCCGCTTGTTCGTCGGAATGTTGACGCCAGCAATACGTGCCACGTCGAACTCCTCTTACCTTGCGTTAATCCACCTGGGGATACGAAAGCCCCTTGCTCCCGTATCGCCACCCAAAAACGGCAATAGCCGCTCGTTCCGAACACGGGCGGCTCCGGGTGCGCGGATTATAGGATTCCGCCGCGCCCTGTCAACCACCGCGAAACGTCTTCGTCTCAGTGCAGGACAGCTTTGATCTGTCGTGTCACCTCGTCGATGTCCGCCATTCCATCCACGGCATCCAAAACGCCCCGCTCCCGGTAGTACGGGAGGATCGGCGCTGTCTGCGCATGATAAATCTCCAACCGTGCCCGCACGGTTTCCTCATTGTCGTCGGCGCGCCGCTTAAACTCGGTGCCGCCACAGAAATCACAAACTCCGTCAACCCGGGGGAGCTGAAACCGATCATGGTACCCAGCGCCGCATCTCGAGCAGGAGAACCGACCGGTGATTCGCTCAATCAAAGCGGCTTCGTCGACCGTTAGCTCCACTACGTGGTTAAGCGTCAAACCCCTGCGCTCCAGCATCACATCAAGTGCGCGCGCCTGAGCTTCAGTCCGAGGAAAACCATCCAGAATGAAACCCTTGTCGCAATCCGGCTGGCCGATCCTCGATTCGATCATACCCACCATCAAATCGTCCGGCATGAACTGGCCGGCGTCCATAATCTCCTTGGCCTGCCGCCCGAGCACGCTTCCGGACGCAACCTCGGCGCGCAGCATGTCGCCCGTAGAGAGCTGAACCAGCCCGTAAGCGTCTTCCAATCGTTTCGCCTGTGTACCTTTTCCCGCCCCTGGTGGGCCCAGGAGAATGATATTCATCGACGCCTTCCCCGCAGCTTGCTCTTTTTGATCAGCCCTTCGTATTGATGCGCCAGCAGATGCGAATGAATCTGGCCCACTGTATCCAGCGTGACGGACACCACGATCAGAAGGCTCGTACCACCGAAGTAGAACGGCACCGCATAGCTCGAGATCAACATTTCGGGCAGCAAACAGACCACTGTCAGGTAGAGAGCGCCCACACAGGTCAAGCGAGTCAGAATGTAATTCAAATACTCGGCTGTATTCTTGCCCGGACGAATTCCGGGAACGAAGCCACCATGCTTCTTCAGATTCTCGGCCGTGTCCTCCGGATTGAACACGATAGAGGTATAGAAGAAGGTGAAGAACAGGATCAATCCGCCGTAAAGCAGCATGTAAAGCGAACCGCCCCGCCCGAGGTGGGCCGTGATCGTCGATAGCCACTCAGGCCCTGCGCCACCTGAGAAACCAGCGACCGTCAAAGGCATCAACAACAAGGACGAAGCAAAAATCGGCGGAATGACGCCCGAGGGGTTCAGCTTCAGCGGCAGGTGGGAGGATTCGCCGCCAAACATGCGGTTACCGACCTGACGCTTGGGATACTGCACGACCACCCGACGCTGCGCGCGTTCCATGAACACGATGAAAGCAACGACGCCGACGGACATGATCAGCAAGAAAATGATGAACAGCGTCGACAAGGCGCCGGTGCGACCCAATTCGAGCGTTCCCGCCAAAGCAGACGGCAGGTTCGCCACAATTCCGGCCATGATGATCAACGAAATACCGTTGCCGATACCGCGCTGTGTGATCTGTTCGCCCAACCACATCAAGAACATGGTGCCACCGGTCAGCGAAACTACCGTTGTCAGACGGAAAAGCATGCCTGGGTCGATGACCGCAGAACCCGAGGGGCCCTGCATGTTCTCAAGACCAATGGAAATACCATATGCCTGAACGGCGGCCAGAAGCACGGTGCCATAACGGGTATATTGATTGATCTTCTTACGGCCGGCCTCGCCTTCCTTCTTCAGCGCTTCCAGCTTCGGCGATACGGCCGTCATCAACTGCATGATGATAGAGGCTGAAATGTAAGGCATGATGTTCAGAGCGAAGATCGTCATGCGCTCAAGCGCACCGCCCGAGAACATGTTGAACATGCCAAGAATACCACCGCCCTGCTGCTGGAAAATAGCACCCAGCGCAGCGGGATCGATGAAAGGCATGGGAATGTATGTCCCCAAACGATAAACGACCAAAGCCGCAAGCGTGAACCAGATACGCTTCTTCAGCTCAGTCGCCTTCGAAAAGGCGCCCCAGTTCACATTCGCGGCTAATTGTTCGGCAGCAGAGGCCATTTACCCATCACCTTCCGCGCTGACGCGCTTTGCTCAGGCGTCTTTTTTCTTCTTCTTCTCTTCGGCAACAACCGGCGCCGCCAAAAGCGTCACCTTACCACCGACCTTTTCGACCGCAGCTAGGGCGCCCTTTGTCGCACCCGAAACCGTGATGTCGATCTTCGCCTTCAGTTCCCCCTTACCCAGCAAGCGAACACCGTCACGGACCTGCTTGAAGAAACCAGCAGCTTGCAGGACTTCCGCATTGATTGGCTTTTTCGCGTCGATCTTACCCGCATCGACCGCCTCTTGCAGACGACCGATGTTGACCTCGACGAAATCCTTGCCGAACAGGTTCTTGAAACCGCGCTTGGGCATCCGGCGGTAGATTGGCATCTGGCCACCTTCAAAACCCTTGTTCACGGCGCCGGAGCGCGCCTTGGCGCCCTTGTGACCACGCCCGGAGGTCTTACCAAGACCCGAGCCGATGCCACGACCGACGCGCTTGGGCTCCTTGCGGGCACCTGCGTTATCGGAAAGCTGGTTCAGTTTCATCTTATTCTTCCCATTCCCTCCGTCGGATCATTGGCAGCGCCCCAAAGCGCCCCGGCCCAAACGGCGAGTTAAAAGCGTTTAAACTCAGGCTTCACCCTCAACGCGCACGAGATGGGCGACCTTATTGATCATCCCGCGCACAGCAGCGGTATCTTCCAATTCGCGCGTGCGATGCATCTTGCCAAGGCCCAACCCGACCAAGGTCTGATGCTGGTCCTTTGGACGGCCGATCGAACTGCCGGTCTGCGTGACGATCACAGTCGCTTTACTTTGCTTAGCCATCTTCAACGTCCTTCTGTTCAGGCCGCGCTCTCGTCGGCGTCACGTCGGCCTTCGAGAATGTCGCTTACCTTCTTACCGCGGCGCTGGGCCACCATACGCGGGCTTGCACAGTTGTTCAGACCATCAAAGGTTGCCCGAATCATGTTGTGCGGATTGGCGCTGCCAACCGACTTGGCAACGACGTCTTGCACACCCAAAGCCTCGAAAATGGCGCGCATCGGACCGCCGGCGATGATACCCGTACCTGGCTCAGCCGCCCGCATCACGACCAGCCCGGCACCGTAGTGACCGTGTACATCGTGATGCAGAGTGCGCCCCTCGCGCAGAGGAACGCGCACCATGCTGCGTTTGGCGGCCTCGGTCGCCTTGCGGATCGCCTCGGGGACCTCACGGGCCTTACCATGCCCGAAACCTACCCGTCCCCTGCCGTCGCCGACAACCATCAGTGCGGCGAAGCCGAACCGACGGCCACCCTTGACCACCTTGGCGACGCGATTGATTCCGACCAGCTTCTCAATGAGATCGCTGTCTTCGCGGCCGCGTTCTTCGCGTGGAGCTCGTGCCATTACCTGATTCCCTTAAAAGTCCAGTCCGCCTTCACGCGCGGCATCCGCCAGCGCCTTGATGCGGCCGTGAAAAATGAAGCCACCACGGTCGAATACGACCTGCTTTACACCGGCGGCGGTGGCGCGCTTGGCAACCAGCTTACCGACGGCAGCGGCAGCGGCAGAATCGGCGCCGCCCTTACCGCTGGAACGCAGTTCCTTATCGACGGTCGAAGCCGAGGCGACTGTTACGCCCTTAGCATCGTCAATGACCTGGGCATAAATATGACGGCCAGAACGATGGACCGACAAGCGCGGACGACCGTTGCTGTGCTTGAGAAGCGCGGAACGCACACGCAACTTGCGGCGTTTGCGCAGTTCGTTTGGCGACTTCATTTCTTTTTGCCTTCCTTGCGCAAGATGTACTCATCCGAATAGCGCACACCTTTACCCTTGTAGGGCTCAGGCGGACGGTATGCGCGAATTTCCGCGGCAACCTGGCCAACAACCTGCTTATCCGCACCGGTAATGCTGATCGATGTCGGCTTTTCGCAGGTCACCGTAATCCCGTCAGGGATCGGGTGGAGTACGTCATGGCTGAAACCGAGCTGCAGATTGAGCGCCTTGCCCTGAACCTGCGCACGATAGCCAACGCCGGTAATCTCCAGGTTTTTCGTGAAACCCTCGGAGACACCCTGCACGAGGTTCTGGATTCGCGCGCGCGTCGTACCCCAAAGAGCCCGCGCCTGCTTCGACTCATTGCAAGGCTTTATCCAAACCTTGCCGTCGTTGACAGACATCTCGACCTCGTCGGTTGCCTTGAAGCTGAGTTGCCCGAGCTTCCCTTTGGCCGTTACCAAAGCGCCATTGAGGGTAACCTCAACGCCGCTCGGGATCTCGACCGGATTTTTGCCTATGCGGGACATAGTCTATTCCCTTTGCCTTTCTTCGGATCCACGCCCGCGTCTTAGTAGACGCGGCAGAGGATCTCTCCGCCAACATTCTGTGCCCGTGCTTCATGATCCGAAAGAACGCCACGCGGCGTTGACAGGATCGTAACACCGAGACCGTTGAAGTAGCGCGGCAGCTCCTTGATCTTGGAGTAAACCCGCCGACCCGGACGGGAAACGCGGGCGATCTCTTGAATCACCGGACGTCCGTCATGGTACTTCAGCTCGATGTTGATGGTGCTATGGCCGGGTTCACCATCCTTGACCTGATAGTCACGGATGTAACCTTCGCGCTTCAGCACCGCCAGCACGTTCAGGCGTAGATTCGATTTCGGCGCCACTACAGTGGTATGACCCGCGCTCTGCGCGTTGCGGATACGGGTCAACAAATCCCCGAGAGGATCGCTCATCGACATTGCGCGATTCCTTTCCTACCAGCTCGCTTTGGTCATGCCCGGGATCTGACCGATCGAGGCCAGGTCACGCAGGGCAATCCGCGACATCTTCAACTTGCGATAATAGCCACGTGGCCGACCTGTAAGCTGGCAGCGATTGCGCACACGCATACGGGATCCGTCGCGTGGCAATTGAGCAAGCTTCAGGTAGGCCTCGAACCGTTCCTCAGGTGCGAGTTCACGGTTACGGGCAATGGAACGCAGGGCCTGGCGTTTGTTCGACTGCTGCTTGGCCATGCGTATACGCCGTTTGTTTTTCTCAATAGCGCTCTTTTTTGCCATTTTTTTCTACCCTCTCCCGTTCTCAGCTTTTTGAGAACGGCAATTCGAAACCGCGCAGGAGTGCACGGGCTTCATCATCCGTCTTCGCCGAGGTGCAAATAATGATGTCCATCCCTCGAATTTCGTCCACGCGGTCGTAGTCGATTTCCGGGAAGATGAGCTGTTCTTTGACACCCATGGCGTAGTTGCCGCTCCCGTCGAAGCTCTTCGGGTTCAACCCGCGGAAGTCACGGGTACGCGGCAGCGCTATCGTCACCAGACGGTCGAGAAACTCGTACATTCTCTCGCCACGCAAGGTTACCTTCGCACCAATTGGCATTCCCTCGCGCAGCTTGAAGCCGGCGATGGATTTCCGGGCGTGGGTCACGACGGCCTTCTGGCCCGCGATGGTCGTCAGTTCCTCGGCGGCCGCTTTGACCTTCTTGGAATCCTGAGTGGCCTTACCCACACCCATGTTCAGAACAATCTTCTCCAGCTTCGGCACGGCATGAACGTTCTTGTATCCAAGTTCATCCATCAGCTTCTGCCGAAGGGAGGTTTCGTAATGCTCACGCAAGCGCGCTTTCATGGTCTCTCTCCGCCCTTGCTCAATCAATGGCCTCGCCCGACAGGCGGGCGACACGGATTTTGCGGCCTTCGACCACTTTGAAGCCCACACGGGTCGGCTTCTTCTCGCGCGGGTCGATATGGGCCACGTTCGAGACGTGGATCGGAGCTTCTTTCTCCTCGATCCCGCCCTGGCTCGTGGGTGTCGCACGCTGGTGACGCCTCACCATGTTCACGCCGGCGACAAGAACGCGGGACTCAGCAGGCATCACCCGCAAAATCTCGCCTTCCTTACCCTTATCGCGACCGGTCAGTACAATGACCCGGTCGCCCTTCTTAACTTTCATCTTTACGGCCATCACAGCACCTCTGGGGCCAGCGAGACGATCTTCATGAAATTCTTGGCGCGCAACTCGCGAGTCACCGGCCCGAAGATACGCGTGCCAATCGGCTCGCCCTGCTTATTAATAAGAACCGCGGCATTGCGATCGAAACGAATGACAGAGCCATCCGGACGCCGAATGTCATAAGCTGTGCGCACGATCACAGCGCGGTGCACCGTTCCCTTTTGCACACGGCCACGGGGAATCGCTTCCTTAACGGAAACAACAATGATGTCACCAATACCCGCGGTCTTGCGCTTAGAACCGCCCAACACCTTGATGCACTGGACACGGCGCGCGCCGGAGTTATCGGCAACATCCAGGTTTGACTGCATCTGGATCATCGGTCCGGACCCTTTCTACTAACTTACTATCTCAGCCAATTTCCGAGTGCCGCCGATCACGCGCCGGCTACATCCTGAGTGGCGCCGGTAGCGTTGATAACCTTCCAGGACTTCGTCTTGGAAATCGGACGGCATTCCTCGATCTGCACAACGTCGCCAACCTTGTACTGGTTGACCTCGTCATGGGCATGATAGCGCTTGGAACGCTTGATAAACTTCTTGTACAGCGGATGCATGATGCGACGCTCGACAAGAACGGTCACCGTCTTGTCGGTCTTATCACTCACCACGACACCTTGCAAAACACGACGCGGCATCGACCCTTACTCCCCGGCTTCCGCCGTTTGCTTCCCACCCAAGGTCGTCTTGATACGCGCAATATCGCGACGCACCTGACGCACACGGGCGGTGTTCTCGAGCTGTCCGCTCGCCTGCTGGAACCGCAGGTTGAACTGTTCTTTCTTCAACTGGACGAGCTGTTCCTTAAGCTCGTCCTGGCTCTTGGCCCTGATTTCTTCGGCCTTCATCTTCAGCCTCCTTCACCCAAGCGGGTGACGAATTTTGTCTGCACCGGCAGCTTGGCGGCGGCCAGGCGGAAGGCCTCTTCAGCCATCGGGCGCGTCACGCCATCCAGCTCAAAAAGCACCCGGCCGGGCTTCACGCGGACTGCCCACCACTCGACCGAACCCTTACCCTTACCCTGACGGACTTCGGCAGGCTTCGAGGTGATCGGCACATCCGGGAATACCCGGATCCAGAGTTTACCAATACGCCGCATGTGGCGAGTGATCGCACGGCGCGCCGCTTCGATCTGACGAGCCGATACACGGCCCGGCTCCATCGCCTTCATGCCATAAGCGCCAAATTGCACGGTGGTACCGCCCTTGGCGGTGCCGTGAATACGGCCCTTATGTTGCTTCCTAAACTTCGTACGCTTTGGCTGCAGCATCTTTCTATTCCTCTAGCCTCGCGGCCCTTCCAAACGGTGCGTAATCAACCACGCGGTTGAACGCCCTGCTGACCTTCCGTCTGGCGCTTTTCGTGAGCCATCGGATCGTGGGCCAAAATCTCGCCCTTGAAGATCCAAACCTTGACGCCGCAGGTGCCATAGGTCGTCTTCGCAGTGGCTTCACCATAATCAATATCGGCACGCAGTGTGTGCAACGGCACCCGGCCCTCGCGGTACCACTCGGTCCGTGCGATTTCCGCACCGCCCAAGCGACCGGCGCAGTTGATACGGATACCCTCGGCGCCCAGGCGCATCGCCGACTGAACGGCACGCTTCATCGCGCGGCGGAAAGCCACACGGCGTTCCAACTGCGAGGAAATATTCTCCGCGACCAACTTCGCATCGAGCTCCGGCTTGCGGATCTCCATGATGTTCAGCGCCACGTCGCTGCCAGTGATCTTCTGCAGATCTTGGCGCAGCTTCTCAATGTCGGCGCCCTTCTTCCCGATGATCACACCGGGACGCGCACTATGAATCGTGATCCGCGCGCGCTTGGCGGGTCGTTCGATGACAACCTTTGACAAACCGGCCTGCGGCAAACGCTCTTCTAAATATTTGCGCAGCTGCAAATCCTCGTGCAACAGGTCGCCATAGCGGCCGTCTGCGAACCAACGAGAATCCCACGTGCGGTTGATACCGACACGAAGACCGATCGGATTGACCTTATGACCCATTACGCCGTCTCCTCGCGCTCACGAACGATGATCGTCAGGCGGCTCCAGGGCTTCAAAATCTTGCCCATGCGCCCCCGCGCCCGCGCCCGGAAGCGCTTCATTACAAAAGACTTGCCGACCGAGGCCTCAGCTATCACGAGCCTATCCACGTCCAGCTGGTGATTGTTCTCTGCGTTGGCAATCGCCGACTGCAACACCTTTCTCACATCCACCGCGATCCGGCGCTTGGAGAAAGTAAGCTGGTTCAAGGCTGCCTCGGCGCTCATTCCACGAATGGAAGCGGCGACCAGGTTTAACTTGCGCGGGCTGGTGCGCAGATTCGTGGCGACGGACATCGCCTCGTTCTCTGCTACCCGGCGCGGTGCGCTACTCTTGCCCATCGTCCTTAACCCCTCTTCGCCTTCTTGTCCGCGGTGTGACCGTAGTAGGTACGCGTCGGCGCGAACTCGCCAAACTTGTGCCCAACCATCTGTTCGGTCACCAAAACCGGCAGGAACTTCTGGCCGTTGTAGACGCCGAAGGTCAAACCGACGAAATGCGGCATGATCGTCGAACGACGTGACCAGGTCTTAATGATCTCATTGCGCCCAGACTGACGAGAGGCATCCGCTTTCTTGAGCAGATAGCCATCGACGAAAGGGCCTTTCCAAACCGAGCGAGCCACGGTCAAGCTCCCTTATTTCTTCGCATGACGGCGGCGCACAATCAGGCCATCCGTCTTCTTGTTGTGACGCGTTTTTGCGCCCTTGGTCGGCCGACCCCACGGGGTTACCGGATGACGACCGCCCGAAGTGCGACCCTCACCACCACCATGTGGATGATCAACCGGGTTCATGGCCACGCCGCGCACGGATGGACGCTTGCCCAACCAGCGCTTGCGACCGGCTTTTCCGAGTTTCACGTTGCCCTGATCCGGGTTAGACACGGCACCAATCGTGGCCATGCACTCACCGCGAACCATACGGACCTCGCCGGAGCTCAAACGCAACAACGCATAACCACCGTCGCGACCGACGAGCTGCACATATGTTCCTGCCGAACGAGCGATCTGCCCGCCCTTGCCGGACTTCAGCTCAACGTTGTGCACGATGGTGCCGACCGGGATCGACTTAAGCGGCATGGCGTTGCCCGGCTTTACGTCGACACGCTCGCCGGCGACGACCTTGTCGCCCGCCTTCAAACGTTGCGGCGCCAGAATGTAGGTTTGCTCGCCATCCTCATAGGTCACCAATGCAATGAACGCGGTACGATTCGGATCGTATTCCAACCGCTCAATCGTCCCGACCACATCGAACTTGCGACGCTTGAAGTCGACCAAACGATACCGGCGCTTTGAACCGCCACCGATACGGCGAGCCGTAATGCGACCGGTGTTGTTTCGTCCACCGGACTTCGTCAAACCTTCGGTCAGCGCCTTAACAGGCTTGCCCTTGTACAGATCCGAACGATCGACCTGCACCAGATTCCGAAGACTGGGCGTTACCGGATTGAATGTCTTCAATGCCATGACTTTAGACCCCCGTGGTCACGTCGATGGAGTGACCCTCTGCCAGGGTCACATAGGCTTTCTTAGTGTCCGGACGCCGACCAATGATGCCACGGAAGCGCTTGATCTTACCCTTGGCCCGCAGCGTATTGACCGCCTCGACCTTGACCTTGAACAACGCTTCGACAGCCGCCTTGATCTCCGGCTTGGAGGCATCCAGGGGAACCTGGAACACCACCTGATTATGCTCGGAAGCGAAGGTCGTCTTTTCAGTCACGACCGGGCTAACCACCAAGTCGTACTTGCGCGCCTCGCTCACCTTGATCTCGTCCTTACGGACAGCACGTCCCTTGCTCATTTCAGTCGAGCCTCCAGCGCTTCAACCGCATCTTTGGTCAGGACCAAGGTATCGCGGCGTAGAATGTCATACACGTTGGCGCCCTGCTGCGGCAGCACGTCGACGCCCGGCAAGTTGCGTGCGGCGCGCGCGAAGTTTTCATCCAACTGCGTTCCGCCGATCACCAGCACAGAGGCCCAACCAAGCGTCTCAAAACGCCCACGGAGGTCCTTCGTCTTGTGTTCCTTGGCGACAGCAGCGTCGAGAATGATCAGCTTGCCTTCGGCAGCCTTCGCCGACAGCGCCGTCTTCAACGCCAGCTTGCGAACCTTCTTCGGCAGGTCGAAGGCGTGATCGCGTACACGCGGACCATGCGCCTGGCCACCGCCACGGAAGATGTTCGCCCGGATGCTGCCGTGACGAGCCCGACCGGTTCCCTTCTGCCGGAAAATCTTCCGGGTCGAACCAGAAACCTCGCCCCGCTCCTTCACCTTGTGGGTGCCGGCACGGCGCTTGGCGAGCTGCCAATTAACCATGCGCGCCAAGAGATCCTTGCGCGTCGGCAGTGCGAAGATCTCGTCAGCGAGATCAATGTCACCGGCCTTCTTATTGTCCAGAGTTGTAACCGGGGCCTTCATCGTTATGCGTCCTTCTCTTCCTCAGCCGGAGCTTCGGCGGCAGGTGCCTCAGCCGGCTCCGCCTCGGTCGCTGCCGCGGCGCTCGCCGAACTCTTCAGACCCGCGGGGAACGGCAGACCTTCCGGCGCCGCACGCTTCACCGCATCGCGAATGAGAACCCAACCACCCTCGGAGCCCGGAACGGCACCACGAACCAGAATCAAGCCACGGTCCTCATCGACCTCAACCACTTCAAGATTGAGCGTCGTAACACGGTGAGCGCCCATGTGCCCGGCCATCTTCTTACCCTTAAAGACGCGGCCGGGGTCCTGGTTGTTACCCGTTGAACCATGACTACGGTGGGAAACCGACACGCCGTGACTGGCGCGCAAGCCACCGAAGTTATGACGCTTCATGACACCGGCGAAGCCTTTACCAATCGACGTCCCGGTCACATCCACATATTGACCCGGCACGAAGTGCGCAGCGGAAAGCTCCGCGCCAACCTCAAGCACCGCATCAGGCGCCACGCGGAACTCCGCGACATTGCGCTTGGGCTCGACCTTTGCCTTGGCGAAGTGACCGCGCAGACCCTTGGTCGTATTCTTGACCTTCGCCTTACCCGCACCGAGCTGCACGGCGACGTAGCCGTCCTTTTCCTCGTTGCGGACGGCGACTACCTGGCAGTCGTCCACCTTGAGCACCGTCACGGGAACCTGATTCCCCTCACCGGTGAAAACTTGGGTCATGCCCAGTTTCTGTACAATCAGGCCGGTTCGCATGGCCTTATCCCTTCAACTTGATCTCAACATCCACACCGGCAGCCAGGTCGAGCTTCATCAGCGCGTCCACTGTCTGCGGCGTCGGATCGACAATGTCGAGAAGACGCTTATGCGTGCGCATCTCGAACTGCTCACGGCTCTTCTTATCGATGTGCGGCCCGCGCAGCACGGTGAAACGCTCGATCCTCGTGGGTAGAGGGATCGGGCCACGCACCTGCGCGCCGGTCCGCTTTGCGGTATTGACGATCTCATGGGTCGACTGATCGAGGACCCGGTGATCGAACGCCTTCAGGCGTATGCGGATATTTTGGCTTTCCATGGCGGTATCGCCCGTCCTTCGTTCCCGACGCCCTACCGCCGAAGCGGTAGGGGTCAGAGGGTTATTCCAAATCTTTACTTAACGACCGCGGAGACGACGCCGGCACCGACGGTGCGGCCGCCCTCACGGATAGCGAAACGCAGGCCTTCGTCCATGGCGATCGGCGCGATCAACTCGACTTCCATCGCCACGTTGTCGCCCGGCATCACCATCTCCGTGCCAGACGGCAGGGAGACAACACCCGTCACGTCCGTCGTCCGGAAGTAAAACTGCGGACGATAGTTCGTGAAGAACGGCGTATGACGGCCGCCCTCTTCCTTCGTCAGAATGTAAGCCTCGGCCTTGAAGTTCGTGTGCGGCGTGATCGAGCCCGGCTTCGCCAGAACCTGACCGCGCTCAACGTCCTCGCGTCCAACACCGCGCAGCAGCGCACCGATGTTGTCGCCCGCCTCGCCCTGATCCAGAAGCTTGCGGAACATCTCAACGCCCGTCACAACCGTCTTCTGCGTGTCGCGCAGGCCGACGATCTCAACTTCCTCGCCAACCTTCACCACACCACGCTCAATTCGGCCCGTCACAACCGTGCCACGGCCCGAAATCGAGAACACATCCTCAATCGGCATCAGGAACGGCGTGTCCTTCGGACGCTCCGGCGCCGGAATGTAAGCGTCAACCTGACGCATCAGCTCAAGAATCGCATCGTGACCCAAGGCCTTGTCGCTGTCCTCAAGCGCCGCAAGCGCCGAGCCCTTCACAACAGGAATATCGTCGCCCGGGAAATCATACGACGACAGAAGCTCGCGAACCTCTAGCTCAACAAGCTCCAACAACTCCTCGTCGTCAACCATGTCGCACTTGTTCAAAAATACGCAGATCGCAGGAACACCAACCTGGCGAGCCAACAAAATGTGCTCGCGCGTCTGTGGCATCGGACCGTCCGCCGCAGACACAACCAAAATCGCCCCGTCCATCTGCGCCGCGCCCGTGATCATGTTCTTCACGTAGTCAGCGTGACCAGGACAATCAACGTGCGCGTAGTGACGGTTCTCCGTCTCATACTCAACGTGCGCCGTCGAAATCGTGATACCACGAGCCTTCTCCTCCGGCGCCTTGTCAATCGCGTCGTACGCCGTGAAGGTCGCTCCACCCGTCTCCGCCAATACCTTCGTGATCGCAGCCGTCAATGACGTCTTGCCATGGTCAACGTGACCGATCGTTCCCACGTTCACGTGCGGCTTGTTACGCTGAAACTTCTCTTTCGCCATCTTACCGATCTCCGTTCAAGCTTGCGCTTTAAAATCTGTCTTAATCGAACAACCCACTGGGTGATCCACTGGAACTCCCCTTGGGCCGTCAGGCCATCTTTGCGACCACCTCGTCAGCAACGGCCTGCGGCACGCGCTCGTAATGGTCAAAGTGCATGGTGTACTGGGCACGCCCCTGGCTCATCGACCGGAGGGTGTTGACGTAACCAAACATGTTCGCCAGCGGAACCATCGCGTTCAGCACTCGGGCATTACCCCGCTGATCCATCGAATTGACGTTACCGCGGCGAGAATTCAAATCGCCGATGATGTCGCCCATGTACTCTTCAGGCGTCACCACCTCTACCTTCATCATGGGCTCGAGCAACGTCGGCTTGGCTTTCTGCACACCTTCGCGGAAAGCCGCGCGGGCTGCGATTTCAAAGGCCATCACGCTCGAATCGACGTCGTGCGACGCACCGTCGATCAGACTCGCCTTAAAGTCAATCACCGGGAAACCGGCAATCACACCATTGACCATCGCGGTCTCGATACCGTGTTGAACACCCGGGATATATTCCCGTGGCACGGAGCCACCGGAAATCGCGTTCTCGAACACGAAACCTGAACCGGGCTCCAAGGGCTCGAACACGATCTTAACGCGGGCATACTGACCAGAACCGCCAGTCTGTTTCTTGTGCGTGTAATCAACTTCTGCGCGCTGTCCCAGGGTCTCGCGATAAGCAACCTGAGGTGCGCCGACGTTCGCTTCCACCTTAAACTCACGCCGCATACGATCGACAATGATGTCCAGGTGCAACTCGCCCATGCCCTTGATGACCGTCTGGCCGCTCTCGGGATCGCTTGCCACCTGGAAAGAAGGATCCTCCTGCGCCAAACGCTGCAGGGCCTGCCCCATCTTCTCTTGGTCGGCTTTCGTTTTCGGCTCCACAGCAACTTCGATCACGGGCGCCGGGAACTCCATACGCTCCAGAATGATCGGGTGGGCGCTGTCACAAAGCGTCTCACCAGTCGTGGAATCCTTCAGGCCAACCAGCGCGACGATGTCGCCTGCCATGGCCTCATCAATTTCCTCGCGGTGGTTCGAATGCATAAGCAACATACGTCCGACACGCTCTTTACGATCTTTGACCGAGTTCAGGACCTGTGTGCCCTTCGTCAGCTTGCCCGAATAGACACGTACGAAGGTCAGCGAACCGACAAAAGGATCGGTCATGATCTTGAATGCCAACGCCGACAAGGGGGCATCGTCCTCAGGAGGACGGGTAATCGTCTCGTCGCTGTCCGGCTTCACGCCGCGCATCGGCGGTACGTCGACAGGACTTGGAAGGAAGTCCACGACACCGTCCAACAGCGGCTGAACGCCCTTGTTCTTGAAAGCAGAGCCACAGAACACCGGAACAAACTTAAGCGTCGTGCAACCCTTGCGGATACATGCCTTTAGCGTCGCCTCGTCAGGCTCGGTGCCATCAAGATAAGCCTCCATCGCGGCATCGTCCTGCTCGACAGCCAACTCGATAAGCTTCTCACGGTACTCGGCCACCTGCTCTGCGTACTCGGCAGGA
Organism: Limibacillus sp. MBR-115; assembly: GCF_040549425.1. Lineage (NCBI taxonomy): Bacteria > Pseudomonadati > Pseudomonadota > Alphaproteobacteria > Rhodospirillales > Rhodovibrionaceae > Limibacillus > Limibacillus sp. MBR-115. Next base: position 105,633 of record NZ_JBEPTJ010000003.1, read on the forward strand.
ACATCGACCTCATCGAACTTCGCGCCAAGAGACTCGTCATGCCAGATCAGCGCCTTGTTCTTCACGAGGTCGATGATGCCCTCAAACTCGGACTCGGAGCCGATAGGCAACTGACACACCGCCGGAACGGCGCCCAGGCGATCAACGATCATGTCGACGCAACGGAAGAAGTTCGCGCCGATGCGGTCCATCTTATTGACGAAGCAAATGCGCGGAACTTTGTACTTATCGGCCTGCCGCCACACGGTTTCGGACTGCGGTTCAACACCGGCCACCGAGTCAAACACCGCAACGGCGCCATCGAGCACACGCAAGGAACGCTCGACCTCAATGGTGAAGTCGACGTGTCCGGGCGTATCGATGATGTTCACACGGTGGTCACGCCAGAAGGTAGTCGTCGCAGCAGACGTAATCGTGATGCCACGCTCCTGCTCCTGCTCCATCCAGTCCATGACCGCGGTGCCCTCGTGGACCTCGCCGATCTTGTAGGATTTGCCCGTGTAAAACAGAATGCGCTCAGTCGTCGTCGTCTTACCGGCATCGATGTGGGCCATGATGCCGATATTGCGGTAGCGATTGAGCGGGGTTTGACGGCCAGCCATAACGAACCTCTTTTACCAGCGGTAATGGGAGAAGGCCTTATTGGCCTCCGCCATACGGTGGGTATCTTCACGCTTCTTCACGGCAGCGCCGCGGCTGTTAGCCGCATCGATCAACTCGTTAGCCAAGCGATCGACCATCGTCAGCTCGCTGCGCGCCCGGGCCGCACCAATCAGCCAGCGGATCGCCAAGGCTTGCGCACGGTCGTGGCGCACCTCGACGGGAACCTGATAGGTCGCACCACCAACGCGGCGAGAACGCACTTCCAGCTCCGGCTTGATGTTGTCCAGGGCTTCGTGGAACACCTTTACGGGGTCGCCCTTGGTCTTCCCTTCGATCTGATCGAAGGCACCATAGACGATACCCTCAGCGACGGACTTCTTGCCGTCCAGCATCAGGTTGTTCATGAACTTCGAAAGCACCACGTCACCGAACTTCGGGTCCGGCAGGATCTGGCGCTTCTCGGCACTATGACGACGCGACATAGCTTTATACCTTCCTTACTTCGGCCGCTTGGCGCCGTATTTCGAACGGCGCTGGCGACGATCTTTGACGCCCTGCGTATCGAGCGTGCCGCGAATGATGTGATAACGAACACCAGGAAGGTCCTTCACGCGACCACCGCGGATCATGACCACGGAGTGCTCCTGAAGGTTATGCCCCTCGCCGGGAATATAGCTCGTCACCTCAAACCCATTGGTGAGGCGAACGCGCGCCACTTTACGAAGTGCCGAGTTCGGCTTCTTCGGCGTGGTCGTGTAAACACGGGTGCAAACGCCGCGCTTCTGCGGGCAGGCTTCAAGAGCCGGCACCTTGTTCCGCGCCACCTGTGGCTTGCGCGGCTTACGGATCAACTGATTGATCGTAGGCATCCGATCGCTTCCTTATAAGACCCTAGTTGCATAACAAAGCACCGCGCGGGAACGAACAAATCGCCCCCTCTGCGGAGTTTCCGTACCACCTTAAAAAGGCGGCTATTTTTCGTCTCGTAAAACCCGGAACTGCGTCTAGACCGTAGAACAGGTCTACCACCAGCCCCCGAAAGGTTGGCGCATACTATGTATGTGCCCTATCCGCGTCAAGCCAAACACGCTGACTTTTTGCTGAGAACCCAGGCTTTCCCGGACCTTGGCACAATTTGAAATAATATTGCGCAAAGATCCGGGATAATGACCTGAATAAATCACCAAGCTCAAGATTGAGCTGGTGCCTCCTCGGCGACTTCACCCGAATCCGCCTGTAAAGCGAGCTGCTCGGCTTCCCGCGCGTCGAGAATCGCCCGGTCGCGCTCGGCCGCGAGTCGCTGCATGCGGTTTACGATGGAGCCTGTACCCGCCGGGATCAGACGACCGACGATCACGTTCTCCTTGAGACCGATCAATTCGTCGACCTTACCCTGCACTGCGGCCTCGGTGAGGACACGGGTAGTCTCCTGGAACGACGCGGCCGAGATGAACGAACGAGTCTGCAAGCTTGCCTTGGTGATGCCGTGCAAGACCGACTTGGCCTCGGCAGCCCGTCCACCGCTAGCAATCACTTTGTCGTTCACCATCTCGAACTCTTCACGGTCGGTCTGCTCGCCAACCAGGAAGGTCGTGTCTCCGCCGTAGGTGATCTCCACCTTTTGCAGCATCTGACGAACAATGACCTCGATATGCTTGTCATTGATCTTCACGCCCTGCAGACGATAGACGCTTTGCACCTCGTTGATCAGATACTCGGCCAAGGCCTCGACACCCAACACCTCGAGGATGTCATGAGGCACCGGGTTGCCGTCCATCAAGAGGTCGCCGCGCTCAACGTTGTCGCCTTCCTGAACCGCAAGGTGCTTGCCCTTCGGGATCAGATACTCCTTCGGCTCCACACCATCCTCGGCCGGCTGGATGATTACGCGACGCTTGGTCTTGTAATCACGTCCGAACTCAACGCGCCCCGGAATTTCCGCAATGATGGCGAAGTCCTTGGGCTTGCGGGCTTCGAACAGTTCAGCCACGCGCGGCAGACCACCCGTGATATCGCGCGTCTTGGAGCTCTCCCTCGGAATACGCGCCAAGACGTCACCGGCTTGGACCTGAGAGCCATGCTCAACCGACAGGATTGCGTCCACCGACATGAAGTAGCGCGCTTCCAGACCGTTGGCCAACGTGACGACTTCACCCTTCTCGTCACGCAAAGTGACCCGTGGCTTGAGGTCCGCACCCTTGGGCTGCTGCTTCCAATCGATAACGACGCGGTTGGAAATGCCGGTCGTCTCGTCCATGTGCTCCTTGATCGAAATTCCTTCGACCAAATCGACATAGCTGGCAATGCCTTCCCGCTCGCTGATGATAGGCGTCGTATAAGGATCCCATTCGGCCAGACGCTGACCCTTGGTAACCTTCTTACCTTCTTCCGCGAGCAAGCGCGCACCATAAGGAACCTTATGCCTGGCCCGCTCACGCTTCTGCTCATCCAGCAGCACGACTTCCATGTTGCGGCTCATGGCAATGGCCACGCCCTCGGAGTTATGGACAACGTTCTTGTTGTGCCATTTCACCAGGGCATCACTCACTGCCTCGATGCTCGACTGCTCGGCACCACCCTGCGCCGCGCCGCCGATATGGAAGGTACGCATGGTCAACTGGGTGCCCGGCTCACCGATCGACTGCGCCGCGATTACGCCGACAGCCTCACCCTGGTTGACGCGCGTGCCACGCGCCAGATCGCGACCGTAGCAATGGCCGCAGACGCCGCCCCGGCTCTCGCAAGTCAGGGTCGAACGGATGCGAACCACGTCGATTCCGGCCCGGTCGATGGCTTCGACCTCCGGCTCGGTCACCAGATCATTGCGTTTGACGATGACTTCGCCCGACAACGGATCGACCACATCCTCGGCCGCCGTGCGACCCAGGATACGCTCGCCCAAGGGAGCGATGACCTCGCCGCCCTCGATAACGGGATGCAGCGTCAGGTACTTCTCGGAGCCGCAATCCTCTTCGACGATGATGCAATCCTGCGCCACGTCGACGAGACGGCGGGTAAGGTATCCCGAGTTCGCCGTCTTCAAGGCAGTATCGGCCAGTCCCTTACGGGCGCCGTGCGTGGAGTTGAAGTACTCCAGGACCGACAGGCCTTCCTTGAAGTTGGAAATGATCGGCGTCTCGATGATCTCGCCCGACGGCTTAGCCATCAGCCCGCGCATACCGGCAAGCTGTTTGATCTGCGCGGCGGAACCACGCGCACCGGAGTGTGCCATCATGTAAACCGAATTGATGGACAGTCCCCGGTTTTGGGACATGACCTTCATCATCTCCTCGGCCACCTTATCGGTGCAAGACGACCAAACGTCGACGACCTTATTGTACTTCTCGCCGCGCGTGATGAGGCCTTCCTGGTACTGCTGTTCAAACTCCTTCACCTGATCCTGGGCTTCCTCGACCAGTTTGATCTTGGCTTCCGGAATGATCAGGTCGTCCTTGCCGAAGGAGATGCCCGCACGGCAGGCATAAGCAAAGCCCAGGCCCATCATGCGGTCACAGAAAATAACCGTCTCCTTCTGGCCGCAATGGCGGTAAACCGTATCGATAACCTCGGTTACCTCCTTTTTGGTCAAAAGGCGGTTGATGGTCGAGAAAGGCAGCTTCTTGTGGCGCGGCAACACCTGCGCCAACAACATGCGGCCAGGCGTAGAATCGACCAGCTGCACGACCGGCTCACCCTCGGAATTGACGGTCGAATAGCGCGCCTTGATTTTGGCATGCAGCGACACCGCGTGTGCCTCCAACGCATGCTCGATCTCGCCCATGGTGCCGAACACCATGCCCTCGCCCTGCTCGCCGTCGTTCTCCATCGTCAGGTAGTAGATACCCAGAACAATATCCTGAGACGGGACGATGATCGGCTTACCATTGGCCGGCGACAGGATATTGTTGGTCGACATCATCAAGACGCGCGCTTCCAACTGGGCTTCCAGCGACAACGGCACGTGGACCGCCATCTGGTCACCGTCGAAGTCCGCGTTGAATGCAGTACAAACCAGCGGGTGAAGCTGGATTGCCTTACCTTCGATCAACACCGGTTCGAACGCCTGAATACCCAAGCGGTGCAACGTGGGCGCCCGGTTCAACATGACCGGATGCTCGCGAATGACCTCTTCCAGAATATCCCAAACTTCGGGGCGTTCCTTTTCCACCATCTTCTTGGCGGCCTTGATCGTCGACGCCATGCCGTAGAGTTCAAGCTTCGAATAGATGAAGGGCTTGAATAACTCCAACGCCATCTTCTTTGGCAAGCCGCACTGATGCAGTTTCAGTTCCGGTCCCACCACGATGACCGAACGACCGGAGTAGTCGACGCGCTTACCCAGAAGGTTTTGACGGAAGCGACCCTGCTTGCCTTTCAGCATGTCCGACAGCGACTTCAAGGGCCGCTTGTTGGCGCCCGTGATGACACGGCCGCGGCGACCGTTGTCAAACAACGCGTCAACGGACTCCTGCAGCATGCGTTTTTCATTGCGCACGATGATATCGGGCGCACGCAGTTCAATCAGTCGCTTCAAACGGTTGTTGCGGTTGATGACGCGGCGATAGAGATCGTTCAAGTCAGAGGTCGCGAAACGGCCACCGTCCAAGGGCACAAGCGGACGCAACTCGGGCGGAATGACGGGAACGACATCCAAAATCATCCACTCGGGCCGCGCACCGGATACGACAAAAGACTCAACCAGCTTCAGACGCTTGACCAACTTCTTGCGTTTTGCTTCCGAATTGGTGTCTTTCAACTCGGCACGCAGTTCGATCTCAAGCTCCTCAAGGTCGAGGCGCGAGAGCATCTCCTTCATGGCTTCGGCGCCAATAAGAGCTGTAAAGGCGTCTTCCCCAAACTCTTCCTGCGCGTCGAGGTATTCGTCCTCGCTCAACAATTGGCGCTGCTTGAGCGGCGTCAAGCCAGGTTCGGTTACGACAAAGTTTTCGAAGTAGAGCACCCGCTCCAACTCCTTCAACGTCATGTCGACGAGAAGACCGATACGGCTCGGCAGTGATTTCAGGAACCAGATATGCGCAACCGGGCTGGCCAGTTCGATATGGCCCATGCGCTCGCGGCGGACCTTGGACAGGGTCACTTCGACGCCGCACTTCTCGCAGATGATGCCGCGGTACTTCATGCGCTTGTACTTGCCGCAAAGGCACTCGTAGTCCTTTACCGGGCCGAAAATTCGGGCGCAGAACAGGCCGTCGCGCTCCGGCTTGAAAGTCCGGTAATTGATGGTTTCCGGCTTCTTGATCTCACCGAACGACCAGGAACGGATGCGCTCCGGGCTGGCAATGGAAATGCGGATCTGATCGAAGCTCTGCGGGCCAGAGGGCTGACCGAAGAGGTTCATGATGTCGTTCATCGGTATCTCCCGATAATCATGGTGCCCCGAGGGTGGGGCTTCGAGACGACCGGCTTTTTCACAACTGGCCGCCCCTTTTTCTAGGACCTATTAGAAGCCGCTCTGCTTCAACTCGACGTCGAGGCCCAGCGAACGCAGTTCCTTCACGAGAACGTTGAAGGATTCCGGTATACCGGCCTCGAAGTTATCATCGCCCTTGACGATCGACTCGTAGACCTTGGTACGACCCGATACGTCGTCCGACTTGACCGTGAGCATTTCCTGCAAGGTGTAGGCTGCGCCGTAAGCTTCCAGCGCCCAGACCTCCATCTCACCGAAGCGCTGTCCACCGAACTGCGCCTTACCGCCCAGCGGTTGCTGAGTCACAAGGCTGTACGGACCGATGGAACGGGCGTGGATCTTGTCATCGACGAGGTGATGCAGTTTTAGCATGTAGATGTAGCCGACTGTCACCGGGCGGTGGAATTTCTCGCCCGAGCGACCATCCCACAACCAGACCTGACCCGACGTGTCGTGACCGGCCTCTACCAACATCTCCATGATGTCTTCGCTTCGTGCACCGTCAAACACCGGCGTGGCAATGGGAACACCACCACGCAGGTTGTTCGCAAGCTCGCCGATATGGCGATCTTCAAGGTCGGTGATCATCTTCTTGTAGACTTCCGGACCGTAGACGTCCTTGAGCTTGTCGCGCAGCACCTTGAACTTGCCGGTTCGGTTCGCGTCATCGAGCATGCGCCCGATATCACGTCCCAGCCCTGCACAAGCCCATCCAAGGTGCGTTTCAAGAATCTGCCCGACGTTCATGCGGCTGGGCACACCCAACGGATTGAGCACGATATCCACCGGAGTACCATCCTCCAGGTGAGGCATGTCCTCCATCGGCATGATCTTGGAAATGACACCCTTGTTGCCGTGGCGTCCGGCCATTTTGTCGCCCGGCTGAAGCTTGCGCTTCACGGCCACGAAAACCTTGACCATCTTCATCACGCCCGGCGGCAACTCGTCGCCGCGCTGCAACTTGTCCACTTTGTTCTCGAAACGCTTCTGCAGCGCCCCGACGGCTTCCTCGAACTGCTTGTTGAGCGCCTCGACGTCACCCTGGCGCTTGTCGCCCTTGACGGCGATCTGGCGCCACTGACCCGGCGTGAAATCAGAGAGGACTTCCTCGGTGATCTTAACGCCCTTCTTGAAGCCCTTGGGACCGGAAACGCCCGTCTCGCCGATCAGAAGATCCTTGAGGCGGCCATAGAAGCTGCGCTCCAGAATGGTCTTCTCGTCATCACGGTCCTTGGCAAGCCGCTCGATTTCAGACCGCTCGATAGCCAGGGCACGCTCGTCCTTCTCGACGCCGCGGCGCGAGAAGACGCGAACCTCAACCACCGTTCCGGTCACGCCGGGCGGCACTTTCAAGGAGCTATCGCGAACATCGGAGGCCTTTTCGCCGAAGATCGCCCGAAGCAGTTTTTCCTCGGGTGTCATCGGCGATTCGCCCTTCGGCGTGACCTTGCCGACCAGGATGTCACCTGCATTCACCTCGGCACCGATATAAACGATACCGGCTTCGTCGAGGTTGCGCAGAGCATCCTCACCGACGTTGGGAATGTCGCGGGTGATCTCTTCCTGACCCAACTTGGTATCACGGGCCATGACCTCGAACTCTTCGATGTGAATCGAGGTGAAGACGTCGTCTCGGACGATGCGCTCGGAGATGAGGATCGAATCCTCAAAGTTGTAGCCCATCCACGGCATGAAGGCGACGAGCACGTTGCGGCCCAACGCCAGCTCACCCAGCTGGGTCGAGGGGCCGTCGGCGATGATATCGCCCTTCTCCACCATTTCTCCGACCTTGACCAGCGGACGCTGGGTGATCGAAGTGTTCTGGTTCGACCGCTGAAACTTCAACAGGTTGTAGATGTCGACGGCCTGCTCTCCGCTCGAGGTTTCCTCGGTGACACGGATAACGATACGGGTCGCATCGACCTGATCGATTACACCGGCGCGGCGCGCTACGATCGACGCACCTGAGTCGCGTGCAACCGTTTCTTCCATGCCTGTTCCAACCAACGGCGCTTCCGCCTGCAACAGCGGCACCGCCTGGCGTTGCATGTTGGAGCCCATCAGCGCGCGGTTAGCGTCGTCATTCTCCAGGAAGGGAATGAGCGCCGCGGCAACCGAGACGATCTGCTTGGGCGACACGTCGATGAGGTCGATGTCCTCGGGACGGGCAACGATGTAGTCGCCCGCTTGACGACTAGACACCAGATCGTCAACGAAGCGGCCCTTGTCATCCAACGTCGCATTGGCCTGAGCGATCGTATAGCGCCCTTCGTCCATCGCCGAAAGATAGATGACCTCGTCCGTCACTTTGTTATCGACGATTTTCCGGTAGGGGCTCTCGATGAAGCCGTACTTGTTGACCCGTGCATAGGTCGCCAGCGAGTTGATCAGGCCAATGTTTGGGCCTTCAGGCGTCTCGATGGGACAAATGCGTCCATAGTGGGTCGGATGCACGTCGCGAACTTCGAAGCCGGCGCGTTCACGCGTCAGACCGCCCGGGCCCAAGGCCGAAAGACGACGCTTGTGCGTGATCTCGGACAACGGGTTGGTCTGATCCATGAACTGGGAAAGCTGCGAAGAACCGAAGAACTCGCGCACGGCGGCGGCGGCTGGCTTGGCATTGATCAGGTCATGCGGCATCACTGTGTCGATCTCGACCGAGCTCATACGCTCCTTGATCGCGCGCTCCATGCGCAACAAGCCGACTCGGTACTGATTCTCCATCAGCTCACCGACCGAACGCACGCGCCGATTGCCCAGATGATCGATATCGTCGATCTCGCCGCGGCCGTCCTTCAATTCACAGAGAATCTTGAGGATGGACAGCACATCAGCCTTCCGGAGCACACGCACTTCGTCGGAAACGTCCGTGAATCCCAAACGGGCATTCATCTTCACGCGACCGACGGCGGAAAGATCGTAGCGTTCCGAGTCGAAGAACAGGCTCTGGAACATTGCCTCGGCCGTCTCCAGCGTCGGCGGCTCGCCCGGACGCATCACCCGGTAGATATCGATCAGCGCATCCTCGCGGCTGCGGTTCTTGTCCGCTGCCAACGTGTTGCGGATGTAAGGGCCGATATTGAGGTGATCGATCGCCAGTACCGTGATTTCCTTCACGGAAGCATTGGACAAGGTCTCCAGAGACTCTTCCGTAATCTCATCGCCCGCCTCAGCCAAGACCTCGCCGGTCTTTGCGTTGATATGGTCACCGGCGAGATAGAGACCGTGCAGTTCCTCCTCGGTTACCAGGATCTCCTTGAGACCCGCTTCCTCGATCTTGCGCAGCAGGCGCGGGGTCATCTTGGCACCGGCCTCGGCAACGATCTCGCCGTCCTTGGCGTTGACCAGCGGCGCGACAAGCTTGGAGCCCTTCAAACGCTCTGGCGAAAAGGCGGTTTTCCAACCGCCCTTGACCTTCTTATAGGTCACGCCGTCATAGAAAGCCTCCAGGATCTCTTCCGCCGACATCCCTTCAAGGGACGCCAAATCAACCGCTTCGCCCTTCTTGGCAGCATCGGCGCGCCGTTTCTCCGTCTCAATGCTGTCGAGCGCCATCAGGAAGGTCGTTGCCGGCAGTTTCCTGCGGCGGTCCACACGCACATAAACGATGTCCTTGGCGTCGAACTCAAAGTCCAGCCAGGAACCACGGTAAGGAATCACGCGCGCAGCGAAGAGATATTTGCCCGACGAATGGGTCTTGCCGCGATCATGGTCAAAAAACACGCCCGGGCTACGATGCATTTGCGAGACGATCACACGCTCGGTGCCGTTCACCACGAAAGTGCCGTTGCCGGTCATGAGCGGCATATCGCCCATGTAAACGTCCTGCTCCTTGATATCGCGAATCGACTTGGCGCCACTGTCCTCGTCGATATCCCAGACGACGAGGCGCAGCGTGACCTTCAAGGGCGCTGCGTAAGTCATGCCGCGCTGCTGGCATTCCTCAACGTCGTACTTCGGCTCTTCCAGTTCATAGCGAACGAAATTGAGCTCCGAACGTCCGGCGAAATCGCGGATCGGAAATACCGAACTGAAAACCGCCTGTAGCCCACTCTGCGGGCGCTTCTCCGGTTTTACATCGGCGAGCAGAAACTGGTCATAGGAAGTTTTCTGCACCTCGATGAGGTTCGGCATTTCGGTGACTTCGGGAATCCGTCCGAAGCTCTTGCGAATGCGCTTACGACCGGTAAAGGACCTCTCCATCTTAAGCTTCCTCATCACATCTGTTTGCGGGGCGCCGCCCAGTGCCTGTACCTGGGCACATCCTGGAAAGCCTTCCGCCTACGCCAATAAATCTCTTCTGCAACCCCTGCTCGGATCCCGGTTTTGAGGAACCGCGCAGTGGACCATCACACATCAACTCGGAGGAGTTTTCTCCGGGCTCATGCGTGAAGGCACGAAAAGCCTGCGCCGGCGCGCCCCTTCCGAGACGCGCCGACCAGGCCTGCAAAGTGCAGCGTTACACGCAGCACTTACTTCAACTCAACGGTGGCACCAGCCTCCTCGAGTTGCTTCTTTACCTTCTCGGCCTCGTCCTTGGAAACAGCTTCCTTGACGGCCTTCGGTGCGGCTTCGACCAGATCCTTGGCTTCCTTCAGGCCAAGACCGGTGATCGCACGGACTTCCTTAATGACGTTGATCTTTTTGTCGCCAACGGCGGCCAGAACAACATCGAATTCGTCCTTCTCAGCGGCAGCCGGAGCATCACCACCACCAGCGGCGGCAGCAACGGCAACCGGAGCAGCGGCGGAAACGCCCCACTCCTCTTCGAGGCGCTTCGCCAAATCGGCAGCCTCCAGGACGGTCAGCTTGGACAGCTCTGCAACGAGCTTATCGAGATCAGCCATTTTAGTTCCTACTCCTAGTTAAACTTGAGCTTACTGTTTGCTCGGATCACGCGGGATCACGCGGCTTCGCCTTTTTGGGCATAGGCATTCAAGAGACGTGCCATCTGGCCAGCCGGGGCCTGCAGAACGCCAGCGACCTTTGTCGCCGGGGCCTGCATCAGACCGATCAGCTTGCCTCGCAGTTCATCCAGGGACGGCAGCTTGGCCAGGGCCATGACGCCTTCGACGTCAAGTACCTGCGAATCCATAGCACCACCAACGATCTGTAGCTTATCGTTGTCCTTGGCGAACTCGACGGCGACCTTCGCCGCTGCAATGGGGTCTTCCGACATCGCAATGCCGGTCGGCCCGCTGAACAGCGAATCCAGTCCCTCGAACTTCGTGCCTTTAAGAGCCAGACGCGTGAGCCGATTCTTACTCACCTTAAAGTTGGCGCCGGCTGCACGCATCTTGCGACGCAGGTCCTGTGACTGTGCCACCGTGAGCCCCGTTTGTTGGGTCACGATAACCAGCGAGACCTCGCCGAAGGACGCGTTCAGCGTGGACACCAGCTCTTCTTTTTCCGTACGGTCCACGAATCGTCTCTCCCGTCATTGGACTGCAACGCCTTCCTGAGAAAGTGTTGCGGCCCGTTGCACGAAGGCCTTTCCGGCAAAGCGTCCGGAAAGACCCGGTTCGCCTGTCCCGGAAGCTCAAGCTTTTCGAAGGAGCCCTCCGAAATTCTTTTGCTTCCTGTCTATGCAGGCCCGCAAATGGGCTTAAGTATCGCCTGCGAACAGACAACACACCTGCAGTCTTGGACAGGTTACCGGCCGATTACCACCAAGGCATCTCGGCCGGTCTTCCCGGTGGCCGATTCCGAAGAATCCACCACCGAAACCCTTTGGTTGCTCACGCCACCCGATCAGTTGACCAGGCTGGCAACCTCAACTTTCACTCCGGCACCCATCGTCGAGGAAAGGGCTACCCGCTTGATGTAGCTCCCCTTCGCGCCGCTGGGCTTGGCGCGGTTGATCGCCGCGACGAAAGCCTTAACGTTCTCTACCAGAGCTTCCTCGCTGAAGCTGGCCTTGCCGACACCGGCATGGACGATGCCCGCCTTCTCGACACGGAACTGGACCTGGCCGCCCTTGGCGTCGGCGACCGCTTGGGTCACATCGGCCGTTACCGTGCCCAGTTTGGGGTTCGGCATCAAACCGCGCGGACCCAGCACCTTACCGAGACGGCCCACCAACGGCATCATGTCCGGTGTGGCAATGACGCGATCGAAGTCCATCTGGCCGGCTTGCACCTGCTCTGCGAGATCCTCCGCACCGACGATATCGGCGCCGGCTTTCTTCGCCTCTTCCGCCTTGTCGCCCTTCGCAAAGACGGCAACGCGAAGCGCCTTACCCGTGCCATGCGGCAAGGAAACCGCACCGCGTACGTTCTGATCCGCGTGGCGAGGGTCAACACCCAGATTCATGGCGATCTCGACCGTCTCATCGAACTTGGCGCTCGCCCGGCCCTTGATCATCTTGATCGCTTCGACCACTTCATAGGTTGCCCGACGGTCAATGCCGTCAATAACCTTTTGATAACGCTTACCTTTATGCGCCATGATTTCAGTCCTCCACCACTTCGAGGCCCATGGAACGGGCCGAACCGGCAATAATGCTGATCGCCGCATCGATGTCGTTGGCGTTGAGATCGGCCATCTTGGCCTCGGCGATCTCTGCCAACTGAGCGCGGGTCACCTTACCGATGTAACCCTTGCCCGTGGTGGGGGAACCCTTCGCAACCTTGGCCGCCTTGCGCAGATAGTAAGACGCAGGAGCAGTCTTCAGTTCGAAAGAGAACGACCGGTCGCTGTATGCCGTGATGACCACAGGCGTCGGCGTACCCGGCTCCATTCCCTGCGTGGCCGCATTGAAGGCCTTGCAGAATTCCATGATGTTCAGACCGCGCTGACCTAGCGCCGGTCCGACCGGCGGGGAGGGATTGGCCTGCCCCGACGGAATCTCGAGCTTAATATAGCCCGCAATCTTTTTTGCCATTTCAATTCACCCTTCTAACATTCTGGGCTGCGCGGTCCGGTCGTCGCTTGGACTTTGATGCGACCGTCACCTCCCGCGCCACTACTGCGACTCTTCCAACCTGAAAGCGCCGCCACCTCTCCCGGCCAGTCCAACATCCCGTTAGGGAAATCAGACCTTTTCGACCTGGGAGTATTCCAATTCCACCGGCGTCGAACGTCCAAAAATGGAAACCGCCACCTTGAGCCGCGAACGCTCTTCATCGACATCGTCAACCGTTCCGTTGAACGATGTGAAGGGACCGTCCGCAACGCGAACCTGCTCACCAATCTCGAAGGTGATCGAGGGCTTGGGCCGCTCAACGCCTTCTTGAACCTGATGCAGGATCTGTTGCGCTTCCTTCTCCGAGATCGGGGAAGGTTTGCCTTTGCTGCCCAGGAAACCGGTAACCTTCGGCGTATCCTTGACCAAATGCCAGCTCTGATCGGTCAGTTCCATCTTGGCCAGAACATAACCTGGAAAGAACTTGCGCTCCGACGTCACCTTCTGACCCCGGCGAATTTCGATCACTTCCTCGGTTGGCACCAGGACCTCTTCGAAAAGTTCCTCCATGCCCTTCTGCCTCGCCTGATCCTTAATGGACTCGGCGACCTTTTTTTCAAAGCCCGAATAGACGTGAACCACATACCAACGGATGGCCATAACCAGTTAGCCTCCAATCCCAAGAAGCAGCTTCACGGCAAAGGCCAGAACCTGATCAACCAAGAAGAAGAAAATCGCCGCCAGAAACACCATCACAAACACCATGATTGTGCTGACAGTGGTCTCGCGCCGCGTCGGCCAGGTAACCTTGCTGGCTTCCTGGCGTACTTCGCGAAAAAACTGCGCGACGTTGGTCTTGGCCATCGTGGGCCTTCCTTTTCCGTCTCAAACGGCAATTCCGACAGGAGCGCCACCATTTAAGGCATTGCCGCTGCCGGAGCCAAAATTTCTCGGGCGCTCAATCGCGCGCCTCATCACAAAGCGCCTCAACTGGCAGGAGTGGAGGGACTCGAACCCACAGCCCCCGGTTTTGGAGACCGGTGCTCTACCAATTGAGCTACACTCCTAACGCCACTTCTAAAGGGGAAATGGGGTCGTGCTTACCAGCCACAACCCCAAACCCCGCTAAAACCTCCTAAGAGGATTACTTAACGACCGCGGAGACGACGCCGGCACCGACGGTGCGGCCGCCCTCACGGATAGCGAAACGCAGGCCTTCGTCCATGGCGATCGGCGCGATCAACTCGACTTCCATCGCCACGTTGTCGCCCGGCATCACCATCTCCGTGCCAGACGGCAGGGAGACAACACCCGTCACGTCCGTCGTCCGGAAGTAAAACTGCGGACGATAGTTCGTGAAGAACGGCGTATGACGGCCGCCCTCTTCCTTCGTCAGAATGTAAGCCTCGGCCTTGAAGTTCGTGTGCGGCGTGATCGAGCCCGGCTTCGCCAGAACCTGACCGCGCTCAACGTCCTCGCGTCCAACACCGCGCAGCAGCGCACCGATGTTGTCGCCCGCCTCGCCCTGATCCAGAAGCTTGCGGAACATCTCAACGCCCGTCACAACCGTCTTCTGCGTGTCGCGCAGGCCGACGATCTCAACTTCCTCGCCAACCTTCACCACACCACGCTCAATTCGGCCCGTCACAACCGTGCCACGGCCCGAAATCGAGAACACATCCTCAATCGGCATCAGGAACGGCTTGTCCTTCGGACGCTCCGGCGCCGGAATGTAAGCGTCAACCTGACGCATCAGCTCAAGAATCGCATCGTGACCCAAGGCCTTGTCGCTGTCCTCAAGCGCCGCAAGCGCCGAGCCCTTCACAACAGGAATATCGTCGCCCGGGAAATCATACGACGACAGAAGCTCGCGAACCTCTAGCTCAACAAGCTCCAACAACTCCTCGTCGTCAACCATGTCGCACTTGTTCAAAAATACGCAGATCGCAGGAACACCAACCTGGCGAGCCAACAAAATGTGCTCGCGCGTCTGTGGCATCGGACCGTCCGCCGCAGACACAACCAAAATCGCCCCGTCCATCTGCGCCGCGCCCGTGATCATGTTCTTCACGTAGTCAGCGTGACCAGGACAATCAACGTGCGCGTAGTGACGGTTCTCCGTCTCATACTCAACGTGCGCCGTCGAAATCGTGATACCACGAGCCTTCTCCTCCGGCGCCTTGTCAATCGCGTCGTACGCCGTGAAGGTCGCTCCACCCGTCTCCGCCAATACCTTCGTGATCGCAGCCGTCAATGACGTCTTGCCATGGTCAACGTGACCGATCGTTCCCACGTTCACGTGCGGCTTGTTACGCTGAAACTTCTCTTTCGCCATAGCTAACGTTCCCTTTTACGGCCACATGTTCCGGACGCCCTTGGGTCTGTCCTGGGCCTGCTCGCCAAACCAAATAGAGCCGCCGACCACTGTTGTCACCCACCTGACAAACCTTGGCCGCTGCCTCCCATGTCTCTGGAGCGGGTGAAGGGAATCGAACCCTCATAGCCAGCTTGGAAGGCTGGAGCTCTACCATTGAGCTACACCCGCTCTTTCGTCGTCGCGCGTCCCAGGCGTCTGGTGGAGGGGGTTGGATTCGAACCAACGTAGGCGAAGCCAACGGATTTACAGTCCGTCCCCTTTAGCCACTCGGGCACCCCTCCACGTCAACCTTACGGACGACGCGCAACGGCGTTGCGCACTATGGTGATTTCGTCTCGCGTGTCAATGATGAACATGCGAAAAAACGACCTCGACATTCCCGCTCTTGCCCATACAAGGCCGGTCGTGTGAAATCGTCTTGCAACAGATTAGGATTTTCGATGACCACGCGCAAGCCCAGGGGCGAATACAGAGGTGAATCAAGGAGCGGCTCGAAAGACCGGGGCTCCTTTCAAAGGAACTCCAGAGCTTTCGATAGTGCTGAGGAGGATCTCTGGATCTATGGCCAGCACGCGACCTTGCTGGCGCTGGCAAACGCCAGACGTCAGAAAAGACGGCTGCTGGCAACGCCGGAGGCCCGGCGGCGACTCGCCGAAGAACTGGAGCCCTTGACCCAAAGTGCATCCCTCCAGATTGAAGAGCTGCATCGGCGTGATATCGAGCGCCTGTTGCCTGAGGGCGCCGTACACCAAGGTATTGCGATGCTCAGTCAGCCGCTGGCCGATCTGCGCCTCTCCGACTGGCGGCCGCCTGAAACGGGGCGCTGCGTCGTCGTCGCTCTCGACCAGGTTACCGATCCGCATAACGTCGGCGCGGTCATTCGTTCGGCCGCGGCCTTCGGCGCCTCCGCTCTGCTTTTCACCCGCCGCCACTCCCCCGGGGAAACCGGTGTCTTGGCCAAGACAGCCTCCGGCGCCCTGGAATGTGTGCCGATCATCCGTGAGACCAATCTCTCGCAGGCGCTGGAGTCGCTTCACAAAATGGGATTTCTAACGGTCGGCTTGGCCGGCGAAGGCGAGGAATCGCTGGAGGCCATTCCAAACGACGTCGAGAAGATTTGCGTGGTTTTGGGCGCCGAGGGAAAAGGGCTGCGGCAAAAGACGCGGGAAACCTGCAAGCAGCTCGTCCGTTTACCGACCCGTCCCCCGATCGATCAACTCAACGTTTCCAACGCGGCGGCAATTGCACTCTATGAGCTGCTGGGGCGATCAAGCTGAGGCCTGCAAAAATTTAAAGAAACTTCTCCGGGGATGAACCAGACACCATCCGCGTAAGTCTTTAGGACAGGCGATGAACGATCTTGCCTGCCCCCTGAGAAATCGAACGGAGAAGATAAATGAAAAAGTATGCAGCCCTCCCCCTGGCGGCGATCCTGGTAGCAACTCTGGCTGTCCTTTCGGGTGTAACCGACGTGAACGCCGGACAACGCCATGGGAAGATGTTCGAGAGAATGGACAGTAACGGTGACGGTGTTCTTTCTGCCGTCGAAGCGGAAGCTGCAGCACTAAGCCGGTTTGAGAAAATGGACGAGAACGGCGATGGCGTGATCACCAAGGCCGACATCTCGGCCATGGCACTCGCCCGTTTTCAAAAGGCCGACTTAAACAGCGACGGTGAGATCACCCACGAGGAAGCCAAAGCCGCACGTGAGGCCTGGCGCAAGGAGCATCACGATCACGATTGATCGTGGCGCTTTGAGGCCCTCCAGACTTTCCCGATAACATTAGAAACTGGGCGGGGTGCAGGCAGATACAACCACTGTCTCCGCCCCGTCGAGGTTCTTGAAGCGATGCGGTAGACGACTGTCGAAATAATAACCGTCACCCGCCTTCAAAATCCGCCTCTGATCACCAACAGTAACTTCCAAGCTTCCCGATACGACAACGCCTGCTTCCTCCGCCTCGTGTCGCAACAGGCTTTCGCCGGTATCGGCGCCCGGCGCATAGCGTTCCAACAGAACCTGCAGTGCCCGGCCGGTCAGGTCGCGACCAACTTGGCGATAGGAAATCTTGCCCCGACCAAGTTCAACCATTTCCTCACTGGCAAAGAATACCTTCTCACGCGGCGTGTCCTGCCAGGCAAAGAAATCCGACAACGAAATGGGAATGCTATCCAGGACCCTTTTGAGCATTCCGACCGACGGGCTGGTTCGGTTTTGTTCAATGAGGGAAATTTGCGCATTCGAAACGCCGGCGCGTTTTGCAAGCTCACGCTGTGACAGTTTATTCATCTGCCGCAAGGAGCGCAAACGCTGCCCGAGATCAAAACCATCCTGGCTCGACATTCTTTACCTTCTGCTTAGTCGTTAATATGTTAAATATATATAACATTTAT
Source organism: Limibacillus sp. MBR-115 (assembly GCF_040549425.1). Lineage (NCBI taxonomy): Bacteria > Pseudomonadati > Pseudomonadota > Alphaproteobacteria > Rhodospirillales > Rhodovibrionaceae > Limibacillus > Limibacillus sp. MBR-115. The sequence continues at coordinate 123,342 of NZ_JBEPTJ010000003.1, forward strand.
GCTGATAATCAGCCATATTAGGTCGCTATTGTCAATTTTCTTTATCGATAGTATTTTCGGCCCGTTCAACATACCAGTCTTTAGGAGCAGCCCCATGGAGATGCCAAGCGGCCTTGGCGATTTCGACCCGACGCCAAACAATCTCGAAGCTTTCTGGATGCCATTCACTTGGAACCGCGGGTTTAAGAAAGACCCAATGCTCCTCGCCGAAGCACAGGACATGCATTACACCACCACCGAGGGCAAGAAAGTTCTTGATGGCACGGCTGGTCTTTGGTGCTGCAATGCCGGGCACGGTCGCCGCAAAATTGTGGAAGCCGTTCAAGCCACGGTTGCCAAACTCGACTACGCACCGAGCTTTCAGGTCAGCCACCCTTTACCGTTTGAGCTGGCGAGCCGCATGACCAACATGCTCTCGGGCGATTACGACCATGTGTTCTTCTGCAATTCGGGTTCCGAGGCAGTCGACAGCGCCTTGAAAATTGCGCTCGCCTATCACCGTGTCCGCGGCGATGCAGCCCGTACCCGATTGATCGGGCGTGAACGCGGTTATCACGGCACCGGCTTTGGTGGAATCTCCGTTGGCGGTATCGTCAAGAATCGCATGTTCTGGGGTCCGCTTATCAACGGCGTCGACCATTTGCCACACACCTTCAATCTTGAGAAGCAGGCTTATTCCAAGGGGCAACCCGAATGGGGCGCCCATCTGGCCGACGAACTGGAGCGAATCGTCACTTTGCACGACGCTTCGACCATCGCCGCCGTGATCGTCGAGCCGGTCGCCGGGTCGACCGGCGTGCTGCTCCCGCCAAAAGGCTATCTCAAGCGCCTTCGGGAGATTTGCGACAAACACGGCATCCTCTTGATCTTCGATGAGGTGATTACCGGCTTCGGGCGTCTGGGTTCTTCTTTTGCTACAGAGCACTTCGATGTGCAGCCCGACCTCATCACCTGTGCTAAGGGCTTGACCAACGGCACCATCCCCATGGGTGGCGTAATCTGCCGCAAGGGCATCTACGACGCCTTCATGGACTGGGCCGACAACACCGGCAACACGATTGAGTTGTTCCATGGCTACACGTACACGGCGCATCCAGTCGCGGCGGCGGCAGCCCTGGCAACGCTGGATGTCTACAAGGAGGAAGGTCTCTTTGAACGGGCGGCGGAATTGGCTCCCTACTGGGAAGACGCCGTTCACGGCTTGAAGGGGACAAGGCATGTCATTGACCTGCGCAACATTGGCCTAATCGCGGGAATCGAGCTGGAGTCCCGCCCCGGCAAACCGGGTGCTCGTGCCTACGAGGCCTTCCGAAAAGCCTTTGATGCAGGCGTGATGATCCGAACGACCGGTGACATCATCGCGCTGTCTCCGCCACTGATCATCGAAAAGAGCCATATCGATCAGATTTTCGAAACGATCCGCACAATTCTAACCGATCTGGATTGACGCTAAGATAATGCCTCGTGAAAAGGCAGCAGCGGGCTATCGCGTCGCGGTAGCCCGCCATTCGAACGGGACTAGGCCATAGCAAAAGGGACAATAAATCATGCTCGTGGGCGTGCCAAAGGAAGTGAAAAATCACGAATACCGCGTTGGAATGACTCCAACTTCCGTGCGTGAACTGGTTCATAACGGCCATCAGGTCATGGTTGAAAGCCGTGCGGGCGCAGGTATCGGCTTTGACGATCATCACTATCAGGAGGTTGGTGCGTCAATCATTGGGACAGCTCAAGAGATCTTCGCGAAAGCGGATATGATCGTGAAGGTGAAGGAGCCTCTTCCTGCTGAATATGCGATGTTAAAAGAAGGCCAAATATTATTTACCTATCTACACTTAGCGCCCGATCTTGAACAAACAGAAGGACTCGTAAAGTCCGGCGCCATCTGCATCGCTTATGAAACAGTGACGGACCGCCGGGGACGTCTGCCTCTCCTTGGCCCGATGAGCGAAGTCGCGGGCCGCATGTCGATCCAGGCAGGCGCCCACTGTCTCGAGAAAGAACAAGGTGGTTCGGGAATGCTGCTGGGTGGTGTTCCGGGTGTGCCCGCCGCCAAGGTCGTGGTCATCGGCGGCGGGGTTGCCGGCACAAATGCGGCTCGTATGGCCATGGGATTGGAAGCCCATGTGACGGTCATCGACCGAAACATTGAGCGTCTTTACGAACTGGACATGCAGTTTGGCCCCATGCTGAACACGATCTATTCCACCGTGGACGCGATCGAGCAACGAGTCGTGGATGCGGATTTGGTCATTGGTTCGGTTCTGATACCGGGCGCCGCCGCTCCGAAGTTGGTTACGCGCGATATGGTCAAGGCCATGCGCCCCGGTTCAGTGCTGGTGGACATTGCTATTGATCAAGGCGGGTGCTTCGAGACCAGTCGTCCAACCACGCATGATCACCCGACCTATGTCGAGGAAGGCTGCGTACATTACTGCGTCACCAACATGCCGGGTGCGGTCGCGCGCACGTCAACCTTCGCGCTGAACAACGCCACCCTGCCCTTCACGCTGGCGCTGGCTAACAAGGGAAGCCGTCAAGCATTGGCGGAAGACCCGCACCTGCGTCAGGGACTGAACGTCGCGGAAGGTAGGATAACCTACAAGGCTGTCGCCGATGCACATGGCATGGCCTTCACGCCGCCGGAAGAATACCTCGGCATATCCTATTAGGGTTTAGATAGTGCCCGGGCTGGCGACGCTTACCACCTGCGCGGATTTGAATGAAGCGAGAAGCCTGCGTGCTTTGCTGGAGGACGCGGGCTTTTTCGTTTTTCTGCCGGAGGAACACCATCTATCAACCGTCTGGTTCCACGAGGTCGCCACAGGCGTGCGCCTGCAAGTCGAAGCTGACTCGCTGCAGGCCGCCCAAGAATTTCTCCAAGCCGTTCAGGAAGAGATTTCACAGCCCGATCGAGGCACCCATCAATCCAATACAGATTCGATTTGTCCGGCATGCGGTGGAGCCGATATCCATCGCGGTCGCTCACTGCTGGCCGGTATAGCCGGGCTCGTCTTGGCGGGTCTACCCCTGGTCTTGGGGACAAGAAAGCGGCTGTGTCGCAGGTGCGGCCATACTTGGAAAAGCCAGGCCCGAGCCTAGGGAAGCAGGTCGCGCAGACGGTACCAGGTCATTGCCAGAGCCAACACCGGGGCCCGCAACCATTTGCCACCGGGGAACAGGGAATGCGGCAGCTTTCCAAAAGCATCGAAGCGTTCAGCCTGCCCGGCGATTGCCTCGGCGATAACCTTTCCTGCTATTCCAGTCAAGGCGACACCCTGACCCGAGTATCCCTGTGCAAAGTAGATATTCTTTTGCTGACCCGTCCGGCCTAGGTGTGGCGTTCGCTCCACTGTGATGCCGACATATCCGCCCCAAACGTACTCGAATGTCTCGTCGCGGAGCTGCGGAAAGACCTTCACCATCTTGCGCCGCATGACGCCAGGCAAGTTCGGCGGCATCAATGTCGTGTAGCTGACGCCACCGCCGAAAAGCATGCGGTCGTCACCGGAGCGCTGAAAATAATTGAGGACAAAATTATGATCCGCCACGGTCGCATTGGTTGGCAAACAATCCTCGGCCAAGGCCTTGGGCAGGGGGCGAGTTGCGCCGATGTAGGTCCCGACCGGCATAATCCGCCGGCGCAGTTTTGGAATGAGGTCGCCGAGGTATGCGTTGCAGGCCATGACGACAAACGGTGCCGTGACGGCAGCGCCATTGTCGGCGTGGAGCGTTACCTTGCTGCCTTCCTCAATCCTGGTTACGCGGGTCTCCTCGAACAGTTTGACGCCTGCGGCCCGGGCCGCGGCTGCGAGACCCAGGCAATAGTTCAAAGGATGCAACCAACCTGCCCCACCATCGACAAGCCCGCCGACATAAGCTGGTGAATTGCAGTAAGCCCGCACCTCAGCCCCGCGAACGACCTTCAATTCGGCTCGGTAGCCATAACGGCGCCAGGTTTCCAGGGTTTCATCCATATCTGCAAGATGGCGCCTTTTCTCGGCAGCATGGAGGTAACCCCAGCGTAGATCGCAGTCTATTGCATGCTTGGTCACCCGTTGCCGGATGATGTCCTTGGCTTCCTCCGAAAGGTCCCAAAGCAATTGGGCGTTGGCCCTGCCAACCCACTGCTCGATCCTGTCGATCCCCGGGTTATATTCAGTCCCGATATGTCCACCGTTGCGCCCGGATGCCCCCCAGCCGATGCGCTCGGCCTCTAGCAACACAACGGAGAATCCCCGCTCGGCCAAATTCAACGCTGCGGAAAGGCCGGTGAATCCGCCCCCCACCACGCAGACATCGGCATTCACCGATTCCTGGAGCGCCGGCTGAACGGAAAAGGCGTTGGCACTCGCCGCGTAGTAAGACTCCACATGGTTGGCCGATAGCATTACGGCTCCCTCGATTGCAATAGTGTGAAGGCCTCAAGTGCCCATATTCCGCTGATTCGCGGGCATCCGATCATCAGTCTAGCTTGCCCAAATAAGCGTCTCGTGATAGCCATAGCGTAGTTTCATATGGGAGCCAACAGGCCTGAGATTCCTTACCGCTAGGTCCAACCCAGAATCGGCCCGGCGAATAATTCGAAACGAGATTTTATAGAGAAGCGAGACTCTGCATGTCTTCCGAAAGCGGCGTTGCGGCCGTTAAGCGCTTTATCGAAGAACATCATATCGAAGAGGTCGAATGTCTTGTCCCTGACATGGCCGGCATCGCCCGTGGAAAAATTCTTCCCGCCCAGAAGTTCCTGCGTGGAATGACTGAGAATGGCCTGCGAATTCCGGAATCGGTTTTCATCCAGACAGTGACCGGCGATTATCCTGATAGCGATGGTGTGACCGACCCCGGTTCCAGCGATGTATATCTACGGCCGGACCCTGGCACCATCAGAGTGGTCCCTTGGTATGACGAACCCACCGCGCAGATCATTGCCGACGCTTATTACCTGGATGACGAAACGCCGGTCGAGATAGCCTCGCGCCAAGTGCTCAGCCGTGTTTTGAGGCTCTATGATGCGCGCGGCTGGCGCCCCGTCGTGGCTCCTGAGCTCGAATTCTATTTGGTCGAGGTCAATACCGACCCGGATTATCCTCTTCTACCGCCTATCGGGCGCTCGGGGAGACGGGAAACCTCACGCCAAGCTTATGGGGTGGACGCAGTCAACGAATTCGATCCCCTGTTCGAGGAAGTTTACGATTTCTGCGAAGCGCAAGGCATCGATATCGATACATTGACGCATGAAGCAGGCGCCGCTCAGATGGAGATGAACTTCAATCACGGCGACCCGCTGGAGTTGGCTGATCAAACCTTCCTGTTCAAGCGCACCGTCCGCGAGGCAGCACACCGTCACAAGGTCTATGCGACCTTCATGGCCAAGCCCATGGCAGACGAGCCGGGTAGCTCCATGCATATCCACCAGTCCGTGGTGGACGCCAAGACGGGCAAGAACCTGTTCGGGAAGAAAGATAATTCCAATAGCGATCTGTTCTTGTCCTACATCGCCGGATTGCAAAGGTATCTGCCGGCGGTGATGGCATTGCTGGCGCCCAACGTGAACTCCTACCGCCGTTTGCGCCCTGGCGCGGACGCGCCGATCAATACGCACTGGAGCCACGACAACCGTACCGTGGGCCTGCGGGTTCCCGTCTCCACGCCTGCCGCCCGCCGGATCGAAAACCGAGTGGCCGGTGCCGACGCCAACCCCTACTTGGCTATTGCGGCCTCACTAGCCTGCGGCTACCTGGGCATGACGGAGGAGTTGGAGCCGACCCGTCCTATCGAAGGGAGCGCCTACCGTTTGGCTCATACCCTTCCTCGCACACTCTATGATGCTGTCTCCAAGATGACCGGCAGCCGACCGATCAAGGATGTGCTGGGTGAGGATTTCGTGACCGTCGTCAGCGCAGTGCGCGCCGAGGAATTGGACGCCTACCAGCGGGTTATTTCGTCCTGGGAACGGGAACATCTGCTTTTGAATGTCTGATGTGATCGGATGAAGAGCGCACTCCGGCTTCACCCGTAGGCATTGGGCTAAGGTTGGTTTTCTGCTATAGGAGAACCATGCGAAATCGCTTCATCACTTTCTATGGCGACCTTCTTGGCAAAGCGCAGCCCTGCTCGTTGGAGTTGGAAGCGGCGCGGTTGACCGAGGGATCGCTGAGATCCAGGCGCCAGGACCTGATGATCCTCTGCGCCCGGATCGGCTATAACCCCTAGAGGCCTGCGGAACGATCCCGCCTGCCTGCGCGAACAGCCGCAGGCGGACGGCAGAGTCGGTGCCGCCATTTAGACGCCCGTCTTATCCGTTAGCCTCCAGGAGTATGAAATCATGACGACCCAAGCTCTGCGCAATACCACGACGGTTTGGAAAGAACAGGACCGCCGTCACCATATACACCCCTTCACCGACAGTAAGGCGCTGCACGCTGAAGGCGGCACACGCATCATTACTAAAGCCCAAGGCTGTTACCTCACTGATTCCGAGGATCATCAGATTCTAGACGGCATGGCCGGATTGTGGTGCGTCAACGTCGGTTACGGCCGTCAAGAACTGGCGGAAGCCGCCTATAAGCAGATGCAGGAGCTGCCGTACTACAATACCTTTTTCAAGACGGCGACGCCGCCGCCGATCGAACTCGCCGAGAAACTCGCAGAACTGGCGCCTGAGGGCCTGAACCGGGTTTTCTACGGCTCCTCCGGATCGGAATCGAATGACACGGTCGTCCGTCTCGTACGGCATTTCTGGAACCTGATGGGCAAGCCCGACAAGAAGGTATTCATCAGCCGCGAGCACGCCTATCACGGTTCAACCTGTGCTTCCGCCAGTCTGGGCGGGATGACTGCCATGCATAAGCAGGCCGATCTGCCTTTGCCGGGTTTCGAGCACGTCATGCCGCCCTACTGGTACGATTTCGGCGCTGGCATGGACCCTGCGAGTTTTGGAAAGAAGGCCGCCAAGGCCGTCGAGGACAAGATTCTGGAACTGGGCGCGGACAAGGTGGCGGCTTTCATCGGCGAACCCATCATGGGTGCCGGTGGCGTCATCGTGCCGCCTGAGACCTACTGGCCGGAAATTCAACGTATTTGCAAGCAGTACGACGTTCTGTTGATCGCAGACGAGGTTATCAGCGGCTTCGGACGGGTCGGTACCTGGTTTGCCAGTCAGAAACTTGGAATCAAGCCGGATATGATGACCATGGCCAAGGGCATCACATCCGGATATCTGCCGCTCTCTGGACTGATGGTAGGTGACCGGATCGCCGACGCGCTCAGCGAGGGTGGCGACTTCAATCACGGCTACACCTATTCAGGCCACCCGGTCGCCTGTGCCGTTGCCTTGAAAAACATCGAGATCATCGAGCGCGAAGGCCTGATAGAGAGGGTACGCGACGAAACCGGCCCCTACCTGCAGGAAGGCCTCGCCAGCCTGGTCGACCACCCCTTGGTCGGGGAGGTGCGGGGCATGGGACTGCTTGGCGCGGTGGAGTTGGTAAAGGACAAGGACACCCACGAGCGTTACCCAAACAATCAGGCTTCGATCGCTTGCCGTGACCACTGCATCAAAAACGGCCTGATGTTGCGGCAGGTGCGCGACGGGATGATTATGTCGCCACCGTTGATTCTGACGAAAAGCGAGATCGACAAGTTGATCAGTATCCTGCGAAGCGGACTGGACGCGGCCAAAGCTAAGCTCGGCTGATATCATGCCTGAGGAACCCTCGGCGTCTAATGACGTCGGGGGCGCCTCGATAGGCAATGAAAGGAGCTATGAAATGCGCGAAGTGACGGTCGCAGCCACACAGATGGCCTGTTCCTGGGATAAGGACGCCAATGTCAGTAAAGCCGAGTCCCTCGTGCGCGAAGCAGCAGGGCAAGGGGCGCAGATCGTCCTTATCCAAGAGCTCTTCGAGACACCCTATTTTTGCCAGGATCAGAAGCAGGAGTACTTCGCACTGGCTCATCCGCTGGAGGATCACCCAACCATCGCGCGGATGGCTGATCTTGCCGCCGAGCTAGAAGTCGTCCTGCCCGTCTCCTTTTTTGAAAAAGCCAACAATGCCTACTTCAATTCTCTGGTGGTGATCGATGCCGACGGGAGCCTCTTAAACCTCTATCGCAAAAGCCACATTCCTGACGGCCCCGGTTACCAGGAGAAGTTCTACTTCAATCCAGGGGATACCGGTTTTGTCGCCAGCAAGACTCGTTATGCGACCATCGGCGCGGCAATTTGTTGGGATCAATGGTTCCCCGAGGCCGCCCGTTCAATGGCCCTGCAGGGTGCGGAGATCTTGTTTTACCCCACTGCGATCGGCAGCGAACCCCAAGACGCCTCGCTCGACAGCAAGGACCACTGGCAACGTACGATGCAAGGGCATGCCGCAGCAAACCTCGTGCCCCTGGTGGCCTCCAATCGCATCGGCAAGGAAGAAGGCGCCGGCGGCGAGATTACCTTCTATGGCTCTTCCTTCATTGCCGACCAGACCGGTGCCAAAGTCGCCGAAGCCGACCGCGACAGCCAAAGTATCCAGATTGCCACCTTTGATCTTGATGCCGCAGCCGCCAAGCGAGCCTCCTGGGGTCTGTTCCGCGACAGGAGACCCGACCTTTATGGGAATCTCCTGACGCTGGACGGCGAAGATGACTGGTAGCACCCCGCCTTCGTTTACCTCTTAACAGTCCGCATTATCGGTGGTGCAGACCGCAAAGGAGCTTGCACCAACGATGGCTCCGTCAGGGCGTTCCAGCCGCATGTAGAGGCGGTTTTGCAGAATGTTGAGCGGGATCGACTGACCCTGCCCCCGCAGACGGACGCGGAAGCTGCGGAGCGACTCATCCTCCGGCGTGGCCGGGTCGTCGGTCAGATCGACGGTTTGACGATTGACATCCCGGTCCACCGCACAGCTCGTTGCGCCGATGGGAATGATGCAGGTATCGATCGCCACCGGCAGCGTCGGGCGCGGGTCGTCCAGGACCGATTCGATCACCAGGTCCACCACACCGCCGACATTGACGTTGCGGATCGCCCCGAAGCCGTTGGTGTTACCGGTGTTTAACGGTACCTGGGCCCGGTTGCCGATGGGGCTGAAGAGGATCGTCGCCACCGCACGCGGTCCCGGCGCCGCCTCGGAGGTCAGCAGCAATGTGTTGAACTCCGACAGCACCTGAGATTCCCCGTTGTCGCAAACCACCTGCAGGTCCATCCGCGTCGGCGGGAAGGTCTCGTTGGGCTGCATCGAGAAGAACCACGTTTGACCGGACACACCCGAGGGCAGGTCCATCGGTTCGTTGGGCTGCAACAGATTGCGTCCCGCATCCCACCAAGAGAAAGGCTGCGCAAAGAACGTGCCGTTGAAGGGCGTCGCCAGTTCTACCCGGCAACCGGTCATCGCCGTATTCGGGCGGTGGCCGATGTTGAAGAAGCCGGTCATGGGCGGGCTGCCCGGTGCGATATCGACCGCGAAAGCCGCCGGGAAGATGGCCGTGCCCGGCTTCTGGTCGGGCAAGAGGTTATCGCGATCGATATCCTCGCCGTAGACCATGATGCCCATGGCCGCCGTCCCGGTCGCACCGTCGCTGGAAGTCACCGCGACCTCGATGCGGCAGTCGCTGTTGGCGTCGGCCGGTGTACCGCCCGGCAGGTCATAGCTGTTGATCGGCGCGGTCCAGGTGAAGGTCGCCCCCGTCCCCGTGGCCGGCGTACCGTCGCTGTCCCTCAAATCCTGCGGGCGTGCACCAGGGAAACCATCTTCAGCCTGCGCGCAAGTCGCCGTCCAGGCGTAGCCGGTGATGCCATTCCCCACCAGATCGGTGACGTCGACATTGAAGCCCGTGGTGCCGCCGGAATCCACCGCCAGGGCATCTGGCAGAACCACGGCCGTCAAACGGTTCTCCTCATAGATCGTCACGCTCTCGCTGGGCGACTCATCGCCCGCGCCCGTCTCGGCACCACCACGCGCCGTTACCGAGGCGGACACATCCCCCGTCACCGCTGCCGGGTCGCCCGTGAAGACCAACCCACCCGCCGCCGTCACCGGCAGAACAAGGTTGGCGCTTTCGCCCGGCGCCAATCCGGGTGTAAGTTGCCAAACGGCGCCGGTCCAGCTGCCGTCACCCGTCGCTGCGCCGTCCAACTGGAACAGCCCGCCAAAATCAGGCGTAATCTCGATACCGCCGACGAAGTTGCCGCCAACCGAGTTGCTCACGGTCAAGGTCACCGTCGTATCGCTCTCTTGATCCAGCAGCGGATTCTTCCCAATAACCTGCGTCACCGTTAGATCGCTGTTCTGATTTTCCGGCAGCACATCAATCTCAATGTCCCGAACAGTGCCACCAGTCGCAGAGGATACGGCCGCGTTTAAGGTGCAGGACACCAGCCCGGAGGTCGCGTTCACCGGAGCGGTCCATTGAGGATTAGACGCGCTGACGTCGCTGAAGCTCCCGCCGCAATCGCTGGTCCAATAGTAGGTCAGCCCAGTTGGATCAGAAGTCACGTCCAAACTAAGGTTTGAGATCTCCGCAGAAAGAACCGGATTTGGTGTCGCGGTAATAGCGGGGTCGCCGAAGGTGATTCCCGGATCGAAGCGCGGTGTGACCGTTACAAAAGATATATTGTTGGCGCTGACGAGGTCGAAAAGCAGTATCGGCGGCATTCCAGCGCTCAAAAATACCAGATCTGCAATAAAAACCTGCTCCGTCGAGGTCATTACCCGCGCAGCTACCTGCAAGGTCGCCACACTGGTCAATTCACTTATGGTCCATAGGCCTAGATCAAACACACCATCACCTGTGGCGCTCTCTATCTCGAAGCCATTAGGCAAGGCGACAACGACCAACGCCTCATCAGGCGCGATTGCTCCAAGTAGTTCAGCGGTAATGGTAAATGTAACAAGACTACCGGGTAGCGGGTTCGCTACATCGACACTTGCCTGAATGGCCACATCAGTTTCGTCACCTGCCGCAGGATCAGGCAGCAAATGCGCCTGAAGGCCTTCCGCCTCACCTGTTGCAAAAGGTGCGGACATATCGACGGACAGATTACAGGTTTGAAGCTGCGCAGTGTTGTTGATGCCGCTCGCCCAGATCGTGCTCCGGCTTTGCAGGTCCGCAAAGCTGTGTCCGCCAAGATCAGGCTGTGCCGGACAATCGGCAGACCAAAGATAGTCGATGCCTAGCTCCAAGGCGTCTTCAGCATGGGAAATTACACGGAAGTCGCCTTGCAAGACGCGGCTCTGCGGCACGATAGTCGCCGGAATCGTGCTGGTGATCGTGTTCGCCGCCAGCGAAGTCACCTGCGTCCGGCTGACGTCATTACCACTGTTTGCGTCGCCTTCGACCGTACCGTTCAGCGACGCTTCATTTTCAAGGAGCCCCAATTCATCCAGCGATACCAGGAATCGGGCAACCGCGGTCTCCCCTGCCGCAATCGCGGGAACCAGCAATTCGCTGCTGTCTGCGTCAAAGCTGCCGGCACCTATCAATTGAAGGAAGGTAAAGCCGGTCGCACGCGGATCGGCGGAGAGATCGCCAAGCGGTTCGAGTTGGACACTGACTCCGGTCGCATCGATGATTGAATTGTTGGTCAGGGTCAGTGTGAAGAGTGCGGTGTCCCCCAAAAGAGCCATGTGGCGATCCACCTCCAACCGCAGGCTGATATCCGGCGTGGTGATATCTGTCGGCAAAAGAGTGACTTGCTTGGTGAGTTGCAATGGCTCGGCGCCGTCGGCGGTCAAATCCACGGTCAGGGTGCAACCGGCGTTAGCGCCCGCCAGATTATTTGTCGGAGATGTCCAGTTGGTCTGTTGCCCAACGGCAGGATCGAACGCACCGACCCCCAAGCCGCCGCAGTCGCTACTCGACCACGTGGCTGTGACGCCGCGCCCAAGCAGGTCCTCAGCTTCAACCGAAAGAGCGAACAACCCCTGCCCAACCAGAGAATCTGGGTTCGCGACAATATCCTGCAACACCTCAATGGCATTGCCCGGAATGACAGTCACGGTCCTGAAGGCGCTATCATTGAGCGGGTTGACGTCAACGCCCGGCGCATCAAGACCAGCCAGCTCCGCAAGGTTTACGAAGAACCCCTCACGCACGGCCTGAGCTTGAAGCTGAATGCTGACCGTCTGCCCTACGGAAAGCAGCGGAATCGTCCAGGTATCCGTTGTGGTATCGAATTCTGGCGGAAGGGTGCCCGTTTGCAGCAGCAGACCTGCGGGCAGGACATCGCGGATAGCTACATTACTGGCATCCGCACCGCCATTGTTGCTCGCCGAGAGCGTGAATGTGGCGATTTCCCCCTTGGCCAGAAGGTCGCGGTCAACAGTCATGGCCAGAGAGATATCCGGGTCGGCAAGTCCCTCAGGCAGAACGACGATCTGGATGCTTTCCTGTAGGGCGCTTGCACCGTCAGCCGACAGGTTGACCGTTAAGGTGCAAAGAGCATTAGCGCCCGCGCCAGAGATATTCTCGGGCGCCGTCCAGATCGGGTCTTGGATGCTGGTGGAACTGAATGAACCGTCATCCGCTGCGTTGCCGTCGGCACAACTCGCCGTCCAAGCGTAGCTCAATCCGGCCCCAAGGGCATCGAAAGCGGTTAGGTCAAGTTGCACCAGACGTTGCTCGCCGGCGGTCGCCATGCCGACAATCAATGACGTGGGCGTTGCTGTTAGATCGGAGACGTGAATCCGATTCTGCGCGCCGACCTCGATGATGGAAGTACGGCTGTCGTTGTTCGGATTCTGATCGCCATTGCCGTCGGCTGCCACGACCGAGGTCACGCTCGCGGTGTTGACGACACTTCCCGGGAAGAGAACGTCAGCGGTGATCAGCAGAGATTTCTCTTCTCCAAGCGCCAAGGCGCCCACAGCCCATGTACCGATCCCATCGTCATAGGCTCCACCGGCGTCATCGGACACAAAGCCGAGTTTGCCTGGCAGCAAATCTGTAACCGTAACGTCGGTCGCCGCAACAGGGCCGTTATTCCGGATCGTGACCGTATAGGTGATCTGATCGCCAATGAAGGTAGAAGCCTTCGACGGCGAGTTAGCTTTGAGTGAGATATCCGCCCCCGCCGCTCCATCATGCAGAACGGTTGCCGTGACCAAACCCGTAACCGGTTGGCTGCCGTCCGCCGAGACAGTTATCTGGAAGTCACAACTTTGCGGCGTGCCGGTGGTGTTCACCGGCCCTTCCCAATCCGTCGCAGCTTCGCCCGGCGAGGCAAGAATGCCGCTGTCGATGCCACCAGTACAACCAAGCAGTGTCCACGCATGGGTAAGGGGTCGCCCGATCTCGTCGATCGCAGTCACACTCAGATTGAGCGTACGATCCTGCGGGGTTGAGCCAACGGCACCCAATATCGTGTCCGGATCTGCATTCGGGCCCGCTGTGATCTGGATAACGTTCTCGTCAACGATCGACAGACTTGTCGTCACGCTGTTGTCGTCCAGCAACGGATCGTTCTCGATCGCCGCAGCCGCTGCCTCGATTTTCACCAAGCGCGGCGTTTGAACCGTCCCGCCAAGTGCATCGACCACCGCATTTATCGTGAAGTTCACTGTTGAGCCATCGCCGGGAATTGGTGCGGGAACGCTCCAGGTCGTGCCGTCGAAGTTCGGATCGTCGCTGGTGCCGGTGACCGTGAACCCGGTCCCCGGCAACTGCAGTGTAATCTCGGCGCCGTTTGCATCACTCGGACCGAAATTGGTCAGGCTGAAATCTATGGTCAGCGTCTCCCCATCAACCAGCGTCGTGAAATTCGGGATACCCTGAAGAACCAGGAAGACATCGTCCGGGTCGGTGCCATTGGGCAGAACCGGGATATCAACGGTTGCCAGCGACGGCAACGTGGAACCGTCGCTGGAAGTCGCATCTGCTGTCAGACTGCAAACCACAACCTGACCGGTCTGATTGTCCGGCGGCGTCCAGTCGACGACAGCTTGATCGGCTACGTCAAACGCCCCGTGATTACCGCCAAACTCCGCTGGACAGGCCGCACTCCAAGTATAGGTTGCCGGGTCCCCCAGAGTGGTCATGACATCCACGCTGACCGTCGTGCTATTGATCCCATCACCTGCCAAGCTCGCAGGATTGGCTAGGATGCCGTCCAAAGTGACTTCGTTGCGGTTGGCAACCGTCAGGGCGACTGCTGCCATGTCATCCAGGGCATTAGTGTCGTTTTCACCCAAAAGATCAGTGCGGAAAGTGGCTTCGATGTTGATGGTCGTGCTGTTTCCCGGCGCTACAGCCGAGCCTTCGACAGTCAACTGCAGAACTTGGCTCTCACCAGGCAGCAAGGTGCCAACGGCCCACTCACCAGTCCCGGCGGTGTAACTACCCGGTACCGGCGCGATCAAGGTCAGGCCCGCAGGGATCGGAATATCGACCTGAACGCCGGTCGCATTGATCACCCCTTGGTTCATCACCTCAAAGGTCAGCAGCCCCCTGTCCTCGGCTGTTCCCGGGCCTGGAGCCACGACTATGGCCGACGGAGCCACCTCGGCCGTCAAGGCCACATTCGTATCGACCGTCGGGTTGACGGTGATATCCACCATGGTTTCCGCTGTGCCCGAAATACCGTCGGATCCCGGCGCATCAAGGTCAACCATCAAGGCGCAGATATCCTGGGCTCCGGTCGTGTTGGCGGGCGACGTCCAAACTACCTCTGCCGCCGTGCTTGAGGGCGCAAAGCTGCCATTGCTCGCAAACCCCGGACAAGCCGCCGTCCAACGGTACGACACGCCCAACCCGTCAACATCGTGGGCAACGATCGACAGTTGGCTCGTTTCGCCTCCGATCAAGACCGCCGGGTTCGCTGCGATTGGATCATCGATGACGATCTGGTTGTCTCCCAGAATGTCGAAAAGCAGCGATGTCGGGTCATTGGACCCCGGGCCGGTATTCGGGTCAGTCGGCGTCACCTGGGTCACGCTCGCCGTGATTGAACCTGTCCCCGGAACGGCACCGGCACCGCTGGCCGCGATCGGCAGTTCGAGCGTGAGCACTTCACCCACGCCAAGGCCTGGAACGCTCCAGTCGCCACTGTCATATGTTCCGCCCGACAAAGTGGGTGCGCCGGTCGCCGCTAGCTCATCGCTAAGCGCAAGAGAGACCGTGACGTCCGTCGCGGCTTCGGGGCCGTTATTCTCCAGCCGGACGGTGGCCGATGACACCTCACCAACGAATAGTGCCGTATCCAGCGAGGTTACGCGCAGATCGATATCGGCGCCGACCGCGCCGGCGGGGAGCAAGGTGACCGGCACTGTACGGGTTGAGACAATCTGGCCGAACAGCGCATCCGTCACAGTGACATCAACCCGCAATGAGCAGACTACCGTTTCGGCAGTGCCATTGAAGGGCGATTCCCAGGACGGTTCGCCTGCGGTCACATCACTGAAGTTGCCGCTGCCGGGCAAAGACGGACAGATAGCCTGCCAAGCATAGCTCGTATTGCTGCTGGAAACTGCGTCATCTACCGTCAACATCAAACGGCTCACACCCTCGCCTACATGGCTGTTAGGTGATGCAAAGGGACCGGATATATCCAGCAGGTTCTCCGGAATGACCGACACCACCACTTGCGCGGTCTCTTTCCCTGGGTTCGGATCGGCTTGATCAACGGCGCTGACAAAGGCCGTGTTCGGCAATTGACCATTTGCGCCGTCACCCGCACCGGGGACGGATTCAGCGCGCGCAATTACATCGACAAACAGTTCCGCGCTAGCGCCCACTTCAAGATCGCCAACGGTCCAGATTCCTCCGTTATAGCTACCCTGCTCGGCCAATGCCGTGGTCTGGACAAACCCGGGATTGAGCACATCCGTGACTGCCAGGTTAGTCGCCTTTGCAGGTCCTTCATTGGTCACGCGAACCGAGAACCTCAGGCTTTCGCCGGGCAGCACCACCTGCTTGTCACTTTGCTTGAGTACAACCAGTTCCGAGCCCAAAGCATCGCTTGGCAATATATCAATGATCAGCCGTCCCTGCGCTTCTGCACGCTCGACCGGGTCATCGCCGTCGTCGATATCGACGGTCAGGGTGCAAGTTTGCTTTAGCGCACCATCCGCCGCAGGGCCGATGTTCGGCGATGTCCAATTCGCTGTCGCCAGGGTTGGTGCAAGGAAAGCACCGCTGCCGCCGGATGGTAGACAGCTCTCCACCGCCCATTGGTAATTTAGTGGATTCCCTCCCAAAAGATCATGCGCCACGACGGAAACCGAAATCGTGCCACCGCCAATAAGGCTGTTCGAGCTGGCAAAGATGCTGTCGATCGTGATGATGTTTTCCGGCACAACCGACACTGTCGCCAAGGAAACATCATTGTCCGGCACCGGATCAGCTTGATCCGCGGCCGCCACGATGAGACTGATGTCCTGCGTTCCCTCGCCAATGGCCAACGCCGTCACAGTCAAGGTTTTCGTCGACGATGCAAAGACATTGCCGACGGACCAGTTGTACACCCCATTACCCTGGGCGCTGAGGTTCGCCGGATCGTCGGAATCCAGGAATTGCAAGCCAGGCGGCAAGTCAAACGAGACCTCCACGCCTGATGCATTGTCGAGCAGGCTATTGTTGGAGACCGGCACCGTCACCAGGACCGTATCGCCGAACTCGTAGGCTTGGCGATCTGTGGCCACTGCTGTCGAGAGATCGACACCACTGGTATTCGGGTTCAATACCGGCACAACCAAATCGACAGAGATAGGCAGCTGTGCACCTTGAACGGATGCCTCGACGGATAGCAAACAGTCGTAGTCTATAGTCGGATCCGTGTTCTCCGCTGAACTCCAAACCGGCTCTCTAAGCGATATATCGTCGAAAGAACCATGGCCTCCCAACTCAACCGCGCAAGCGGCATCCCAGAGATAGGTGATGGGACGCTCCAGGCGATCGCGCACCTCGAAGTTCAACAGTGCGACATCGGTCATACCGATCACGCTCGCCGGCGATGCTACAGGTCGCCGCACAAGTTCGAGCGTGTTGTCATCGATCACTTCAAGGATTGACGCGAAGATATCGTTCGCGCTGTTGGGGTCTGGCACATCCGACGCAACACGCCGGACTTGCAGGGCCTTTGCGCCCAGCCGCTCAGGATTGACGATAGGATCAACTGCCTCTACGTCGATCGTGAGGTCCAGCGTGGCGACGTCCCCATTGCCCAGTGCACTGATCTGCCAGAGTCCGGTCGCGGGATCAAAGCTGCGGCTTGCATGATCGACAGCCCAGTTCCCCGGCGCAACGGCAAAACCCGTCGGCAGCAGAACGCGTGCGACAACGCCGTCAGACCCTATAATACCAAGGTTCTCCGCCACCGCTTGCAGCTGGAAGCTTTCTCCCAGGACCACGCCGTTGGGGGCGCCGACCAAGCTGACTTCGATGTCCGCAACTGGAAGAGTTTCCACGGTGACATTGGCGGTAGCGCTGGATTCCGCACTACCAGCCACACTACCGGTGATCGTCAGGCTGCACCCTTGATTTACCCCAGTATGGTTTTCGGGCGCAGTCCAATCGACGGTGATCACGCGCGGATTTCCACCAGGCGCGATTTCACCGATGACGGGGTCGAAACTCCCGGCAACCGGCAAACCGGCACAGACCTCGGTCATTGTGAAGGGGATCGGGTCCGTGAAGTTCGTTGTTGTCGCTTCAACGGTGAGCGTCGTCATCCCACCAGACACAATGCTTATCGGGTCCGCAGTCAGAGTGAACGCCAGCGTTTGCGTTTCCTCAATGGTGATATCCGCGCCGTCGGAATCGTCTGCCGCATTGTTGTCAATGACTTCCGCCGCCGCGATGCTCGCAAGGTTCCCGGACCCGCTATAAACCCCAGCAGCAGTGGCACGCAAAGACACGACCAGCGTTGCATTTCCGCCCGCCGGAATGTCACCAACCTGCCATGCGCCACCGGCCGTATCGAACACCCCTTGGCTGATCGCTTCAATCTGCCGGTCGTCGAAACCCGCGGCATGGAAGCTATCCTGCACCACAACATCCTTGGCGATTTCGGTCGGGGAATTGTTTGTCACCACGATCGTGAACTCGGGACGCGAGAGCACAACGACCGGGCTCGCGTTGACTGTCTTGGAAAGCGACAGGTTCAATGTCGGGATGCTGTCGACCTCAACCCGCACCGTAGAACTTTCAGCCTGTCCTGCGGTCGGCGTAGCCAAAACCGTCAGGTCACAGAACTGCTGCGCGCCCGTATCGTTGTGCGGCGCGGTCCAAAGCGGCATTTGCGCGGTGTTGTTACCGTCAACAAAGAAACCGTTGCCCGCAAGGTTCACGTTGCAAGAAGCGCTCCAACTGTAGCTGGCGACAGGGAAACCAAACGCATCAATCGCCGTGGCGCTTAGTTGCGTGGTCCCCTCGCTCTCCACCGGGTCCGGTAGAGCCGATGCCGTTTGAGTGAAAGAGGCCTTGTTCTCTGCCAGCACATCGACGCTGACAACGCCGTTGTTGTTGCCCCCAAGCGGGTCGCTGGCCATGCCGTCGCTCACCGTCGAATCGATGATAACCGTCCGAGCCTGTCCGGCGGAGCCGCCGACATCGCCACGGAACGTCATGGTAATCGTTCGCCGCCCAACCAAGGGATCAAGCGGATCGAAATCCAAGGCGCCCGGTAGCCAGCGGCCAAGGCCGATGTTTGAGTTGTAGGAGAAGTCCTGATTGAGCGTAGCGCCCTCAACCGACACGAAGGTCAAGCCATCGACGGGCAACACATCAATATCTACTTGCGTTTGATTGACGTTGGCAGGTCCGCCGTTCCGCACCTCTAGAGTAACGGTCACATCCTCGCCACTGAAAACCGCTGCAGGCGTCCGCGTCACCAGTAACGACAGATCGGCCTCCGGTTCGGCGATAACACCCACATCAGTCCTGCGAGAGGCACTGCCCAAATTGGTGGCCGTCGCCAAGGAATAGAAAGCGCAGTCCTGTTGGATCGCCGTCGTATTGGCAGGCGCGGTCCAGGTTACATCGCGCGAATTGTTGCCGAGTCCATCCTCGGGCGTTCCATCGGCGAAGGCGCCGTTACCACCCAAAGGTGTCGGGCAAAATGCGAACCACTCATATGAAATGAAACTCCCTTCAAGCGAGGCCATCACCGTTGCATTGGCATTCTGGCGCGGCCGCACCGGGTTCGGCAGCACGGACGGCAAGCTGTTGAAGAAGATACTGTCCAGCCCGAAGCCCTCTACGGACTTAACGTCGCTATCATTATTGGGGTTCGGGTCGGCCTGGCTCGATGTGCCAAGGGATGCCGTTGTGAACGAAAGAATGTCTTCCGCAATCATCCTGACCTTGACGGACAAGACGCGGCTTTGATCCCGATCCAGATTGTCGATGGTCCAGACCGCAGCCACAGGATCGAAGCTGTCCCCGCCCAGCCCGTCGAAAGTTATGCTGTCAGCCAAGGCCCCGGCGGGCAAAGATACCGATACTTGCACATTGTCCGCGCTGATGGCGTCGGGCCCGTTGTTCCTGGCCGTTACTATCAGATCGAAGAAGGAACCAACCTGCACCGCGGTATCGGACACACGCAAATCGATGCTGATGTCCGATCCAGCCGTCGAGGGGTGCAGCACCGTGACCGGCAAACTGCCAATGACCGGATCCGCACCGCCGGCACCGTCGTCAATCGTTACCTGGAGCGTGCAAAGCGCAGGGCCAAAGTCCGCAACGTTGTATTGAGGCGAGATCCAAATGGGGTCTTCGAGCGTGTTGTCCTCCACGCCACCGGCGGTGGTGAAACGACCACTATCGCCGAGCGCACAGGCGCTATCGTCCCAAACATAGGTTAACGGCGCGCCCAGCAAGCTGCTGGCGGTCAAGGTTACGGCATAGTTCCCCTGGAAAAGTGCGCTGTCGGGTACCGCCAGCAGGTCCTCGATATTGATACGGTCCTGATCGATGATCGAAATGCGGATAGGACCGGAGAAGTTGTTGCCGTAGTCCGGCTCGACTAGCGCGGTTTCCAACTGTCCGGCCAGCAGATAGTTGCCCAATCCCACTGGATCGCTTGTCGCGACTGCATCGATTTCCAGTGTCGTGGAGGCTCCTTCATTCAACGTACCGGTGGGGAACCACTCACCCGCCTGGGTGACAAATGCATCAACAGGCACGGCCGATTCCAAGTCCAGCTGCAATTCGTCAGGCAAGGACAGCCGGGCTGTGAGGGAACCAATGGATTCCAGGTTTACCAAACCGGGACCGTTGTTGCTAACGGTCAAGCGCAGCCGTGCGCGGCCGCCCAGAAGAACCGCTTTATCCAAGACCTCCAGCGATAAGGCCAGATCGACGTCCGGTTGCTCGGCAACACGGATTGAGTAAGACAAACTAACATCGTTGGCTGTGACACCTGCGCCCACTGTCACGTCAAGTACGCAACTCAAAACCGCCGGAAACTCATCCGGGACAAAAAGCGGCGCTGTCCAGATCGGCTCAACGGCGCTGGCGTCGTCAAAGCTGCCAAGACTAACACCGTCCGTACAGGATTGCGTCCACTGGAAGGTCATGGGACGCCCCAGGGAATTGCTCGCCTCCAGGCCCAGGAAACGTCCCTGGCCTTGTGACACAAGCGCCTGCACCGCAATGGGGATTGTATCCCAATCAATGAAAAGGGAGGGTTCCTGCAAAATCGAAACCCGGTTTACCAGATAACGCTCCAGCGTAGCGGACGCTGGCATTGCGCCATCCGGGTCGGCCGGCGTCGCGCTCACCAGAGTGGCCGTCGCGGTCTGCAAATCGCTGCCTTCCGGATCAGGATTGCCGAAGTTGTTCGTATTGATGTCAACGGTGATGGTTAGAGTCGCGACAGCCGAAGGATTGAGCGAGGTTAACTGCCAAACCCCTGCTTCGCCGGGCGTCCCACCGGGCGTAAAAGCGCCATTCCCAACCAAGGTATGAGACGCGTAGTCCACGCCACCCGGGAGCACCACGTCGATCTGCAGATTGCTGCCGGGCGTATGGCTCAAGTTGACGATGTTGAACTCATACTGAGCCTGCTCGCCGACGCCGCCCAGGACACGGTCGCTTCCGGCTTCGACAAGGGATTCGGCCGAAGCCGTCAAACCGTAGTTCGTAAAGGGCCCTGGATGTTCCAAAACCGTGAACGCCGAGCCGTTCTGCTCGTCCGGCCACCAAAGCGACCGCGCATTGCCTTCAACGTTCATTTCAACCCGAACGGAGCAGATTTGATCTGTGCCCGAAAGGTTATAAGGCGCGCGCCAGTCCCATTGCGCACTGGTTGGGTCCGAAAATTCAAAACTGCCGTCGAACGGTACAAGCTCGTCAGAAAGATTCGGGCAATCCACAACCCAATTGTAGTTGATCGGACGGCTTAGCGCGTCCTGCGCGGTAACCTGTGTTCGCGCAAGGCCGTTCGACGGCACCGGCTGCGGGAACAGACCGAACAGCTCACCGGAATCGACCGTGATCGGATGCGTGGAGAGAACCGCCATATTGGCCGTGACACTACTATTCGCCGGGAACGGATCCGGCAACTCACCCACGACGCTGGCGGTCAAATCATGATCGCCCGCTTGCAAGCCTTCGACCATGAAGGCCAACGTCGCCTCCTCGCTGCTGACGGCTGGCGGCAACGTCCAGGTTAAGGACGGTTCGTCGAAAGCACCAACCGACGGAACGAACTCACCCGGCACGAAACTGTATCCTGGCCCTGGCGGCACGATTGAGACCACGGCATTCGCAATCGAACCGCTGTTGGCGCGCAGGGTCATCGTAACGGTTTCCGTTTCGGTCAGGAAAATCTGCTGATCTCCCAACTCCAGCGCAAGGTCGGCGCCGGCGGGAACAAGCAGAGTGATCGCTGCGGTGTTATTGGCCGCGTTACTGTCGAACTCAGCCAAACGAAGCAGCGCTGCGTTTACCGCGATCTCCTGATCGGAAAAGGAGTTCCTAACCGTGATGATGTAGCTTTCGCTCGCTCCGGCAGGCAGTTGGTCAAGCCGAAGCTGACCACTGCCCACGTCATAACTCCAACCTGCCGAACCAGAGCCGGACTCGAATACAAGACCTACACCCTGTTGCTCGCCGGGCAAAGGTACATTTACGACGATGTTGTTTGCCGCCGAGTCGTCCGTGGTGTTTGTGAGGGAAACAGTGAGATCAAAAACCTCACCCGGCTCCGGTTGGAATGTGCTCGCATCCAACTGAACCGCCACATCTGTCGTGACGTTCAAGCGACGGAAACCTGCCTGGTGCCACTCACCATAGCTCTCGCCCCTAGCCAGCGGACGCCGCATGGCCAGGCCAATCAGGCCATCGTTCACGACCGCAAGATCATTGCCGCGATCGAACCCATCGATCACGCCTTGCCCATCCTCAATCGGGAAGTTGCCGAGAACACGAAGTGCATAACCGCGGTCGAATAGGCCATCCTTGTTTATGTCCGTATGCAGGCCGCTGGCAGCGTCGATTTGATCGATATTGACGCCCGGCGTGCAGTGCCGGCCGCCAGGTATGCTTTGAATCTCGAAATGCCCACAAACGTCATAGCTGACTAGGAAGGTACCGGCGCCCGGATAAAAAACCACATGCGGGTTGTCGGCATTGTGCAACGGCGAGGCCGCACCGGGTCCAGGCGTATAGACGATATCCCCTTCGTAAGGTCTTGATATCCTTCGGATTGGCGTTGTAAAAACGCCGCTGGTGGAGAGAATACGACCATAGATTTCCGTTTGACCGTTATCCGGCGCAAAGTTCTTACCAGCCCGGCGGCCTGCCCAAACCAGTAGATAGCGGTCTCCTGCACTGTCGTATGCGAGATCCGGCTCAAAAGCAGTACGCGTGCTTACCTCGCCAACCGGGGCAATGAAGGCATTTGGGAAAGATCCTTCCTTTGGGCGCTTCGTCAAAATGATCGACGTTTCGTCTGGCTCTTCGTCAATAATAGCGAGATGGCCGCGGCCATCAGCGCCGCCGGCAAGAGGCAACAAACTCGCGGCGTCTACTTTGCTGAAGTGAACGCGGCTGTGCAGCGTTTCGGAACCGTCGTAGTCAAGCTGCCCCGGCACCGGCTCGCCAATGTCCCAAGCCAGTCCCAGTTCTGCATCACCGGCCCCGGGAACAATCGTGACGCGGCCGACGCGTTGGTCCACGGCACCAGCACCGCCGGCCAATACGACCCCATATTGATGGTCGGAAATCAGCGAAGCTACACCGCCATTAACCCCAAGGCGCCCGGCAAAGACCTCATCTACCGGTAGCGCAATGGGATCACCTGCCGTAGGCCGTCCAGCCAAGGCGAAGGCAAAATCGTTAAATGCACTCAAGTAAGTAACCGACGGGCGGAAGGTACTGCTGTAGGCCGTGGTGTCCAATCCTTGCGGGTTCGCGCCCGCCGCAACCTGAAAGGCTGCGCCGCTTCTGTTTGCCGGGTCATAAGTCGCATCGCCCGCGAGCACCCGATAGCGCGCGGTCTTGGGAACCATGGGGTCCAACGTGTCCCCTTCCACCGCCGCAATCTCGGTCCAGGCCAAAAGATATGTATCATCCTGCGGATTGTAGGCTATGGCCGGATGCCGGGCGCTGAGGTTGAGACTGTCGTCCAGCGTCCAGGTCAAACGAGTCAGATCGGCGAAGCCATCCGCATCTCGGTCCAAGGGTTGGCCGGTAAAGGCGTCAATCCGCGCCGCGTAGAGTTCATAAACATCAGGCGCATCAGCCGTACTGGTCGCTGGGTCCTTGGCCTTGAATCGGATTTCCAGTACCTCCAGAAATTCGTGGCGGACCGAATTGTAGGCGATGGCGATATCGCTGATCTCATCGCTGACCAATTGCAGCTGCGGATTGAGCGGCGAGAGGAAAACGATCGATTCCGGCGCAAAAAACGGGCTGGGATTCCCACTGCCGTCGACATTGTCCGGGATGGCTTTCACAAACCCGTAGCCGACCGGCGGTATTTCATCAATCTTGCGATCGAACAGAGCCTTTGCCGAGCCGCCGGCTGGACCGAAGGTCAAGTCCAGCGAAGCACTGTCGTTGGCCGGTTCGCTGTCGTCACTGTCGGCACTGCTTGCCACGGCGCTAAAACTCGCCGCCCCGCTATTGCTGCGGCCAAAAATCGAGAGCCTCATGGTCGCCGATTGCCCGGCTTCTAGGGCATTAATCTGCCATCTCGTGGAACTGGGTAATGCGCCGAGTGAAAACCCTCCTAGTTCCGTCCCTTGAACACTTCCGCTCGAAATCTCCAGATCGTTCAGGAGCACACTCTGGTCCAATGACAGATCGAGGTTGATGCCGAACATCGGCTCTGCGCCCAGGTTCGTGACGGTCAGAACCGGCTCAACCCATTCGCCCTGCGCCAGGCTTACTGACGGGTTATCCCAGGAAACGGCAAGATCCCCGAGCGACCGCTGAGCATTCAAGGTTACCGAGAAGCGGTTGCTGCCTGCCGAAACGTCTGGATCAACAGCTTGTCCGTAGAGGCCGCGACTGTTCCCGAGAGCCCATACGGAAATGCTATGTGACGTCACCGCAGTGGTGGGCTTGATAGTGATTGCGGCGCTGGATACTCCGCCGTTGAAGTTGTCGGTTCTGAAAAATTCCGGGTCCGATTGGACAGTCGAGAAAGCGTCGGGCGGTGGAAACGCTCCGGTCGGGTAGTGCGGGAACAAGACATCATCGCCAAATAGAGCGACGACCGTCAGCGAATCATCATTCAACCCGTCCTGCCCCACTCCGGGATCATCTGGCCCGCTGCTTGTGATGGTCCTGCGCAAAATCAGGTGTTCACCGACGAACACCTGCTGCCCGTCTAGCACCGGTGTTCCATTCAAAGCACGAACCAAAGAAGAGGCCTCAACACCTGGCGGTAGGCTGACTGCTGGCGTGTTGACGTTTATGTCTGCGATCAAGGTCGGCGGCGCGGTAAGCGTAATGGACACAGCCGCCTGATCGTTGCTTGGGTCGGGATCGGAAAGGGGCTTACCCTCAACGTCAGTAGCATCGGCGAGACTGGCGACGAGATCCAGTAGGCCCGATTGGTCGGATTTCAGGCGAATTCGTTGCGAGGCGACAAATGTATAAACGGTACCGCCGCCGCCATCGTCGATCGCCCCCAGCTGGAAGTTCTCCAGGCTCCAGATGTTGGTCGCAGGATCATAATTTGGCGAGGCATCCTGCCCAAAAGGTAGGGAGACACCTGGCGGCAAGGGTAAATTTACGCGTGCGCTCGCCGGCATGGACGTTTGTGAAACGAGAACTGCCGTCAGCAGCACTGTAAATTCTTGATTTTGGTCCAGCGACCCAGCAAAGGTTAACGGCTCGACAATTTCCAGCCCAATGGCAAGGTCTGCCTGCCTCTCGACAATGCTTATCGATCGGCTGGCGAAGTCATTTGCCGCATCGGGGTCAGCAGGCGTGCTGGCGTTGCGCGTAATATCGAAAATCTGATCTGCCGCTGGAGTTGAACCAGCCGTAAGCGTGATCTGTAGAGTCGCTCTACCACCAGCAGCTATAGAGGGAACACTCCATTGTCCGTTGCTAAAGGTTCCCACGCCCAGTCCTATGACAGGATTCGTGAAGGTTGGCGGAATCGTTACGTCAAAAACTGCATTGCTTGCCGCTTCAGTCGACGAGAGGTTGTCGGCGATCAAGGTCACGCTCACCTGCCCCTCAGTCGGGATCTGCGTGGTGTTACTTGAAAGGCTCACGCTTAAATCAGCGCTGGCCGTGGTCGTGACGGTGCCGTTGGCGCTATTATTCGTGCTGTTGGGATCCGCCTGCCCCTCATCGTTCACACCATTGTATGTTGCGGTCAGCGTTAGCGGACCCGGGGCGGCCGGGTCGGTAGCGAAGCGAGCCGTGATCGCACGCAGAGCGCCCGTTGGCCAGGAATTGATATTCCAGCGTTTCTGGCCCGTACCTGGATCGGTGACGATCGAACCGCTGCCGCCGGGCTCCGCTTGCACAAAGGTCAAACCGGCAGGAATTGTCAGGTCAATGAAAGTGTTGTTCAGCGTTGGCCCGCCGTGGTTGGTTGCATTCAGGGTGAAGAGCACCTCTTGCCCAGCAAGCAGCGTCGTGGCGTCCGGCGTGACCGAATCCACAGAGATATCGCCGGGCTGAGCCACCGTGTTGACGGTTCGCTCGAATTTGTTGCTGGCATCGCTCAAATCAGGATCGGAGACGGGCAGCGACGCAAACTCGGCGGAAACGGTGGTGTTCGACACAGCAGAAGTTGCCCGCATGCGCAATTCGAACTGAACCACCTCGTCGACGGCGATATCGCGCTCGATGCGAAACTGGTTCGTCGCGGCGTCGTAGAAGAAATTGGGCTGACCGAAGACGAGGCCTTGCTCAATGGTGAACCCCGCCGGAACGGTGGGGGCGACGACCAGAGGAAACTCCGCCGACGCCGTTGCCACTTCGGGCCCGAGGTTATGAACCTTCATGAAGAGGGAAACTTCATCTCCCAGGTTCACGGAATTGCCATCAAACAAGAAGGGCTGACCGGCTGCCGTCAGGTTACGCAAAAAGGTCTTCGAGCCATTATTCGGAGACGTGAAGGTTAGGTCGGCACTAGGCCCCACCGTGTTGACGGTTCGCTGGAACGTGTTGCTGGCATCGCTCAAATCGGGATCGGAAACGGGCAGGGCCGCAAAGACAGTTGAGACAGTGGTGTTTGCCACGACCGAAGTTGCCCGGATTCGAACTTCCACCTGCACCTTCTCGTCGATAGCAATATCGCGCTCGATGCGGAACTGGTTCGTGCCGCCGTCGTAAAAGAAGTTGGGTTGGCCGAAGACAAGCCCCTGCTCAATCGTGAATCCGGCCGGAATGGTCGGCGCGATAACCAGCGGAAACGCCGCCGAGGCCGCTGCAATCTCAGGTCCGAGGTTGTGAATCTTGATGAAGAGGCTGAGCTCATCCCCAAGGTTTACCAAAGCGCCATCGGTCAGGAAGGGTTGGCCCGGCGCTGTCAGATTGCGCAGGAAGGTCTTTGAGCCGGAGATTGGAGAATTGAAGGTCAGATCGGCAGAGGGCCCAACGATGTTGACCGACCGGCTGAAGCTGTTGTTGTTGCCCCTGCTATCAGGAACAGGCGCGCTGCTGATTTGCGCCGTGAAGTTCGTCCCCGTCGAGACCGCCGAAGCGTAGAAGCGATACTGAAACTGCACCACTTCATTGAAGGCCACCGTCCGTTCAATCCGGAACTGCTTGTTCGCCGCGTCATAGACAACGCCGGGATCGCCGTTATTGCTGGCGGTTTTGAGCGTAAAGTTCGCGGGATGAGGTGCCTGGATGATGATGGGGCTGGAAGGCGTTGCCGCGACGGCATCGGGTCCTTGGTTATGCACCTTGATCAGGAATTGGACCTCGTCGCCGGCATTGACCGTATCGTTGGCATCGTTGATGAAAGCGCCGGTCGTAAAATTTCGAACGAAGGTAACTTTCGTATTGTCATCCGAAACAAGCGCGAGATCCGCCGACTGCGCCCGCGCATCAGTAACCCCTGTTGCGGCATAGAGTACGGCCGCCAGCCCCAACAACAACAATAGTGTTCGTGACATTGCAGACGAAAGAAGTGCTTGCATCAAACTGGCCCCCAGTTATCGTCAGTCGCCCATCAGTTCTGTCCATGCCGATGTAGGCGGATTTGCCGACCGATTCTTCTTCCGGAATGCGTAGTCGCGCACTAACCTTGCTAGAGCTATTTTCTCCCTATTAACGGCAAAACGATATGAGGTGTTTGTCGTATTTTGTACAACAACTGGATTGCGATAATGGTCGCAAAGGCCCGTGAATGACCTAATTCCAAAGCACTAAGCTATTGAGCTAAGAAGCTCCGGCAAATAGCCTTGTTTACGCCTGCAATCGATGAAGTTGGGACCATCGACGCACGAGGCAACGGCTAGGAAATCAGGGTCCAGACCCCCAGCACTTTGATTGAAAACTGCGAAAATGCTGCTGAATCAAAAGGCAAGCCAAAATTCGTCATTGGCGCGTAATTTGACAACGAATAAAATATCAGTGGTTGTTTGTTCGATCTGGTT
This sequence comes from Limibacillus sp. MBR-115, assembly GCF_040549425.1. Taxonomy (NCBI): domain Bacteria; kingdom Pseudomonadati; phylum Pseudomonadota; class Alphaproteobacteria; order Rhodospirillales; family Rhodovibrionaceae; genus Limibacillus; species Limibacillus sp. MBR-115. Next base: position 151,352 of record NZ_JBEPTJ010000003.1, read on the forward strand.
AATTTGCCGTAAATTGTTGTTTGAGACATAAATCGACGCTGAATTTAGTGCTGATTGTCGTCCCGGCGGATACTGGCGCAGTTGATGCAGAGCGGCGTCGCGGGATCAAGATCCAAGCGTTCCGGTGCAATCCCCTCACCACAGCGCAGGCAATAGCCATAATCGCCATCGGCTATACGATCGAGAGCCGCGTCGATCTTGCGAAGCTCTATTGAGCGGCGATTCGCGGTCGCTTGCGCCATCGCTTGCTGCTGCAAAGCGTCCATCCGGGACAAGCGGCCAACGCGACTTTGATCCAGTTCCACCGGCTCGCGTGATTCTTGACTGGAAACGTCAAGATTTCGCAGTTCCTCCTGCTGAGCGCGCAAGCGTGCAACCAATTGTTCAAGCTGCCGTCCAAGGCTTTCGGTCATGAAGCCACTCTTCCTCTCTCCCACAAAGCGGAGATCAGAAAGTATGACGTAAGATTACACGATCGGCTAGAGAACTGGGCGCGACCCTCAGGAAAGCCTGGAATAGCCCAAGGATTCTGCGCTCTTCACCATGGCGTCTATCGCTAGGTATTCTGTCTGGCATTCCGCATCAAACCCACGGAGGCCAAGGGCTGCCCGCGGCTCCGCAAGGCTAGGGTCATCGACGGCACCCAGCAAAGCCTCCCGCAAGGCTGTGATCCTGCCCTGGTCAGCCGCCGGGCAGGTGATATAGGGCAAACCTGGAACCAAGGGACTGGTTGTCAGCACTCTGATCCCCGCAACCGACTGGGGAGCATGGCGGGCCAATAGGCCAAAAGTGATACAATCGATGGCGGCAACATCCGCCTCACCCCTCTGCAGACTAGCCAAGCTGTTCCTGTGGCTCCCCGTCTCTATGGCCTTGGTGAAAAACCTTCCTTCGGCGGCAAGCGGCGCCACCACAGCGCGTAGCGCGTTGTAACCGGAATGGGAGCCTTCCATATTGTAGGCCGCTCGGGTTCCTCTGAGGTCTGCTAACGTTCCACAAGGGGCACCCTCCGGCACGACAATCACGCTGCAGTATCGCGGCCCATCGCAGTAAGGAAAATCGTAACAAGGCGTGGCAACGAAGGTTGGCCGCGGCAATGCACCCAACTGCAGGTCGTACCCGCAGCACTGCGCCAGCAGCAAGTCCGGAAGACGCCACAGCACATGGGGTTCCAGGTCACGCGAAAGCCGTTCGGGCGGATTGCTGAAGCCAGCGCTTCTCAGATGCCGCGAGAGCCCCTGCCACCAATGGTCCGTCGCGGCGGCGATCTCGGGAAGGTCATACATAGTTAGACCGGCGACCACGTTCATTTCTTTGCCATTCCCTTAGCCCGCTTGGCAGCCGTCTTGCCAGAAGTTGCATTTGCCGGCTTTGGTGGCAGATCGCGCAGCAACCCGAGGATGAAGTTAGGCACGTCGGGCGGCTGCATTCGCGCGCCGCGGATCAGATCGTCGAAGTGCCGTGTCAAAGCGCGAATTTGTTCGCCGCCATTGAAGACGAAATACATGTTGCCGAGATAGACAGCCGCGCGCTTGGCTCCAAAAATCGTGTAAGGCGCTGAATAACGCCACAAACCATCGAAGAGGAACCAACGGAACGTTGGGTAAAGCTCCTCCGTCAGCTCTGCCATGGACTCAAGCTGTTTTACACGGGCCTCTCGGTCGAGACGGTCCCAGATGCCACGCCCTTGGGCAAAGTCGCGCAACGACTGGCTGGACGTACAGACCTCGATATCTGTTTCCGGGCGCCGTGTGTAGGCCAACCGCGCTTCGGCCTGCTCGATCCGCGCTTGTGGCACCAAGGCGCCGTACGCTTCATACTCATAGCGAATGATCGCGGGCGATTTCAGCAGGTCGGGTAGCGTTGAGGGAACGTAGCGAACCTTGGCGCCCACGGCTTCCTTGTGCCACCGCTCCAGCCTCTCGTCCATTGGCAGGCCGGCGCCCGGCTCGATCTCCAGGGCATTCGCCACCAGTTGGGTACCCGCCCGCCCCTGCTCGATGACACCAAGCAACCAATCGACTGAAACCTGTGCTACACGGGCGATCGCGACAATGGTCTCGGCGCGCGGCAAGCGCTCGTTTCCTGGAGACAGAAGCTGGGACAGCGTCGAACGATCGAGCCCGATTTCCGTCGCAAATGCCGAACGTGTTACGCCGCGCTCCTCGATCACCTGGCTCAATCTTTCACGGAACTTCTCAACCGTCTCGCTTCGTTCCATCACAGGATTGGCCCCACTTATCAATTGACCCGAATAGGATTTTGATGCATTTATGTCATCAATGTTGTGTTTCTGCAACAATCGTTGTGCAAAATCACTTCTACTTTCATTGACGCGAGGGGTAATGGGGACGGCTCCGGTTTCACAAGCGGCTACACCATCGAACCGGTCGAACCCGGCAAGCCAGGCACACGAAGCTCTTGCAACGCAAGTGCGCCGCATCAGGCCCATAGAAATTCCTACCTTGGTCGTGGCTGTTGCGATTTACTGCGGGTTTGCGCTGGTCACCTACCATCACGCCGCATTGCCCAACTGGCTTTTGTTGATCCTGGGAGGATACCTCGTCGCTTGGCATGGGTCGTTGCAGCACGAGGTCATTCACGGACACCCGACGCCATGGAACTGGCTGAACGAGATCATCGTTTTTCCAAGCTTATGGCTGGTCATTCCATTCGACAGCTACCGCGAAAGCCATTTAGCCCACCACCGGGATGAGAACCTGACCGATCCGGCGCTGGACCCAGAGTCATTCTATGTAACCGCTCGGGAATGGCATCGCGCCGGGCCTTTAGGCCGCGCGTTCCTTACACTGCACAACTGTCTCCTCGGACGATTGATCCTCGGACCGCTTTGGATACTGCTGCTGCAAAGCAGGGCGATATTCAAAGCCATCATTTCCGGAGATTTGAAAGCTCTTTTCGGGTGGGCAAAGCATGGACTAGCGATATGCCTCGTGCTTGTGTGGGTGCTGGAAGTCAGTGGTCTTCCCTTGTGGAAGTATCTGCTGTTTTTCGTCTATCCCGGATTGGCTTTGACTTTGCTTCGCTCCTTCGCCGAGCACAGAGCCGTTCCGTCGGTAAGTGCGAGAACGGCTATACAGCAAGCCGAATGGCCTTTTGCGCTGCTGTTCCTTAACAACAATCTGCACGCACTACATCATTTGCAACCGGGCCTTGCTTGGTATCGGCTCCCCGCCGTGTGGCGTGCGCTCCGTCCCGATCTTAACGCGGCAAGTGGTCGTGAATCCGGTGAGTTGTTTCGGGGTTACTGGGAGATTGTGCTGCGTTACCTCCTCTGGCCCAAGGAGCCGCCACTTCATCCCGCGGAGCGTTGGCGGTTGGCTGGTGAACCCGATGACATCAGTGGCAGTATGCTGCAAAATCCAGGCGAGGCCTGATCCCGCTCTTTAGTCGGCCTTAGCCCCGCCTTCTTCCTTACGCTTGGCGATGAAGGCTTCGAGCTCGTCGGCGATGGCCGCATCCAATGCCGGCGGCTCGTACTCTGTGAGCAATTGCTTGTAAATCTGGTGTGCACGTTCTGTAGCGGTAAGAGCCCCTGCCTCCTCCCAGCTTTGGAAGTTCCGCCAGTCGGAGAGGATCGGACTGTAGAAGGCATTCTCGTAGCGGGCCAAAGTGTGCTGCGCGCCGAAATAATGCCCGCCGGGACCCACCTCCCGCACCGCTTCCATGGCCAGGCTGTCGGCGTTCACTTCGATGGGCTGCAGGAACTCAGCCATGCCTTGTAGCATTTCAGCGTCCAAGATCACCTTCTCGAATGAGGCTGTCAGGCCGCCCTCCATCCAGCCGGCACCGTGCATCATCATATTGCCGTGGCCCATAACCGCAGCCCAGATGGACATCTGCGATTCGTAAGCCGCTTGAGCATCGACGACGTTGGCCGCGTTCACGTTCGACGACCGGTACGGCAATCCGTAACGACGCGCCAATTGCCCACCCGCCAAAGCAGCGCGCGAATATTCAGGCGTCCCGAAAGCGGGCGCGCCTGACTTCATATCCACGTTCGACGTAAACCCGCCATAAAGTACCGGTGCGCCTGGATTGACCAGTTGAACGAAGGCGATAGCCGCCAAGGCTTCCGCATTCTGCTGAGCCAAGGCGCCGGCGATCGTGGCTGGCGCCATGGCACCGGACAAGGTGAATGGCGTGATTGCGGCCGGCTGATTCAGCTTTGCCATCTCTATCAGGCCTTCGATCATCGGCCCGTCCAGACGCAAGGGAGACGACGTGTTGACCACGGTGAATATGGAGGGCTCGCGCAACAGCCGGTCATGGCTGATTCCCCGACCGATCCGGGCGATCTCGATGGCATCGACGATTCTTTGGCGGCCCAGCGAATAGCCGTGAAAGGCCTTGTCCGTTAGCGTCACGAAGGCCGCCACCGCATCAAGGTGGCGCGTCGCAGGCGGCAGGTCCACCGGCTCCACCGGATACCCGCCAAAGAGATGAATTATGTTCAACTGCTGGCCCAAGCGCAGCAGATCGCAGTAATCCTTGAAGTTACCGACCCGGCGACCGCCCGAAATATCCGAGACATTGGGAGCGCTGGCAACTTCGCAAAAGGCGATACTGTTGCCGCCGAAGGTCAGGTCATGCTTGGGATTGCGTGCATGTAGCTTAAAATCCGAAGGTGCCTTTCCAACCGCCGTCTCGATCAGGCCACGGTCAAAGCGCACGCGCTCACTCCCCGGCGTCACTTCGGCACCGGCCGCCTTGAGAATTGCCAGAGCCTCCGGGTGCAGGAAATCCATGCCGATTTCCTCAAGTATCTCAAGAGACGTCTGATGTATTGCTTCCAGACCGTCCGCACTGACGACCTCGATAGGACTGTAGGGGTTGGCAAGATTGCGCCAGGGGAGTTGCTGAAAGCCGCCACGCGCACGACTGCGCTCCAGAGTCCCTGCGTCTCCGTCGGCACTACCGCGGCGGCGGCGGTTTCGGCGGCTATCCCTGTCTTGCTCCATAGATACTCTCCAGCCCGGTGAATTGCCCTATGCCCCAAACTCACTCGACTGTAATGCTTGCCGGAAAATCTGTATAGACAACTTTGTGTCGCAATGAGTTTTTCCTGTTTTCGTGCCAAGACAACAAAAAACGACGAACGATGGGAGAACGTCTCGCCTCAGGATTGTTCTATCCGAATCATTTCGCCTGCAGGTCTGTTGATCGGCCGCACGACCCGATCAAACCTAACTGTACCGGCAAGAGCGGCAGGAACGTCGTTTCTTGTGTCGGCAGTAAAGGGGAAGCAAAAAATGAGAAAGATAATTGGCTCTTTACTGATCGTTGCCGCCCTGGCGGCGGTCGCAGCGACTGCCTGGGCAGGGAACCCATGGCTCGATCACTTCGGCCGTTAGTTTGGTAGAAAGATCGAAGTGAACAACAAAAGCGTGAGGCCGCCCGTAAACGCGTCGTTTCCGCGCGGCCTCACCCCAATACAGTCAAGCTGAACCTATCTCCGCTGCAACGCCAGCCAAGCGCCGCCGGCAATTAACATCGAGCCGGAAATTCGGTTGACCCAGTTCATCCGCGTGGGACGAACCAACCAGCGCCGAATGCGGCCGGCAGCCATGACGTACCCGCTATCGCCAAGCAACGCCACGAACCAATAGGTAACGCAGAGCAACAAAACCTGGGGCCCTGCCGCTGCTGTGGGATCGACAAACTGCGGCAGAAAAACCGCCAGGAAGGCGAGCGATTTCGGATTGGTGAGGGAGATGATACAGCCCTCTGCAAATACGTGACTGAAAGGCTTACGCCGCTCCGCCGACGCCGCCGACAGATTAGACGCTTCCCGCCAACGTTGGACCCCCATCCAAATGAGATAGGCCGCGCCGATCCAGCGGACCCAGTCGAACCACTCGGCCATGAAGGCAATCAAGGTCGCCAATCCGAAGCCCACCAGCAGCAACTGCATTGCATTGCCTGCCTGTGTCCCGGCAATGCTACATAACCCGTAAGCTGGCCCATGCCGCAACGAATTAGCGACAACCAGCGAAACAACAGGACCCGGAAGTAGAACGAGTAAAGTCGTCGCTACCACAAAAGATAAATAAAGTTCCCAAGACATGACATGGGCTCCTCAACCTGCCGACAGCATTTTTTACGCTTTTACCTTTCGAAGCGGAAGCCTCAAGCTTTGCGCCGCGCAATGATCGCAGGTTGATAGAATTGACTCTCGGATTTTTCAAGCCAAGAAACAGCCTGAAAACCAGCCACAGTCAGCGCGCGCTCCAACTCTTCGCGGCGCAAAGCATGATAATGAGACGTGAACGACAGTGTTTCCTGCAACAAGCCACGCTCGATGATCAGATACTGAGTCAGCGCATAGCCATCGCCTTTCTTGTCCCAGTCCCAGACCTGAAAAAGGATACGCCGACCGCCCTCGTCCTCTTCATAAACGCGCGGTTTGGTGGCGCGCGGCCTCTCGACGACAAGTCGATCATAATCACGCAGGGTCGCAATAAAGATACCGCCCGGCGCAAGCACTGACGCAACCTCGTGCAAGGCCGTTTCCAGGTCTTCGCGTGTTTCTAGGTGCGGTAACGCATTATCGGCCGCCAGCACCACATCGAACGGTCCGGGCAGATACCCAGAAAGACTGCGTAAATCGGCGACGCCGAACTTTGCGTCTATTCCCCACGCATCGGCTTCGCGACGGGCCCGCATGATGGAACCCGGCGAAAGGTCGGTCCCGCGCACTTGATGCCCCTCAAGCGCCAAGCCCAGCGCCTGCGTGCCAATGCCACAGGCCGCATCAAGAACCCGCTTCGGCCCCTCGCCCAGTTCTTTTTCTATCAGTTTCGAGAACAGTCGGCCCTGGTTGCGCACGGCAGCCGACCAATCCGCGAACAGCAGATGGTAGTACGCTGCAAGGTCGTCATAGAACCGCTCAACATTGGGCAGAGGTTGTAGCTGTGTCATACAGCCATGGCTAACGCGTCTGCCGGCAGGTTGTCCAGTCCGCTGGAGACACCGGCGGTCACATCTGCGCCATGAGGGCGCCCATGGCCGCCTTGTAGTCAGCGAAGATCGCTTCTTCCTTTTCGTGCCGCCGCTCGCGCACGACCCAGCGGCCGCCGACCATTACGTCACGGACGGGATTCTCATTGCCCGCGAAGACCATAGCGTCGAGCAGTGCCATTCCGGCCTTTCCCCATAACGTTGGCGTTTCTGGGTCTATCACCAGGAAATCGGCACGTGCGCCTACTGCAAGTCGGCCGATCGGCCGCCCCAATGCTTGCGCACCACCGTCTAGGGCGCCCAGGAACAGTCCTGCCCCAACATTCGGGCGATTGGCCGCGACCAGCAAGTTCCGGCGCATGTGACCGAGCCGCTGGCCATACTCCAACCAGCGCAGCTCTTCCCAAGGACTTACGGAGATGTGGCTATCCGAGCCGAGCCCAAACCGCCCCCCCTCCTCCAGGTAAGTGATTGCCGGGAACAGACCGTCCCCCAGGTTTGCCTCGGTTGTGGGGCAGAGCCCGGCAACAGCACCACTATCCGCCAATCCGGTTGTTTCCTCGGCGGTCATATGGGTTGCATGGACCAAACACCAGCGCGGATCGAGAGGTTGATTTTCCAACAGCCAAGCCACGGGACGCTTGCCGGACCAAGCCAGGCAAGCCTCGACCTCGGCGGTCTGTTCGGCCACGTGGATATGGATCGGCGCAGTGGCGTCGAGGCTGTCCAGAGCGGTGCGTACGGCGTTCAACCCCTCCGGCGTCACGGCCCGCAGTGAATGCGGCGCGACGCCTAAACGCCGGTCATTGCGCCCGGAAAAGGCCGGTGCCAAGGCTTGCAGCAACGCACCAAAACTCTCGGCATCATGGAGAAAGCGACGCTGTCCAGCGGTCGCCAGCTTACCACCGAAATCGCTGTGCGCGTAAAACACTGGCAAAAGCGTCATACCAATTCCGGCACGGTCTGCAGCCGCCATGACCCGGTGAGCATTCTCCGCCGGGGTTGCGTATTTCTTGCCCTTCGGATCGTGGTGCAAATAGTGAAACTCGCCAACCGCCGTATAACCCGCCTTGAGCATCTCGACGTATAGCTGTCCGGCGATGGCCTCCACCTGGCGCGGCGTCATGTGAGTCACGAATCCGTACATGACCTGACGCCAACTCCAAAAGGAGTCCTTCGGATCCCCGCGGCTTTCCGCCAACCCGGCCATGGCGCGCTGAAAGGCATGCGAGTGAAGGTTGGGCATACCCGGCACGACGGGGCCGCCCATGACCTCGCAGTCCTTAGTGCTCCCGCCCGGCGTGACCGCTGTCAGTGTGCCCGTATCATCCACTTCAAGAACCACATCCTCGACCCAACCTTTGGGCAAGAGCGCGCTCGGGGCGAATAACTTAGCAGGCATGCCTTCCTGTCCCTCTGCTTGCACGTTCCGATTGTTGCGGCCACTCTAGGGAGCAGGACGGGCGCTGACAAGAATAGCTGCCAGAACAACAACAAGCGGATCGACTATGTGGGATCAACTGCTCATCAACGCCCGACTCGCGACAATGGTCGGCGCCGCTCCCTACGGGGCAATCGACCAGGGGTGCCTGGCGATAGCGGAAGGTAAAATCGCCTGGTGCGGCGAGCGCGGCGATCTGCCCGGTGCGCCAGACAGTCTGGCGCGGGAGGTCACGGACCTTGATGGCCGTTGGATCACCCCCGGTCTAGTCGATTGCCATACTCATCTGGTCTATGGCGGCGATCGGGCCGGTGAGTTCGAACAGCGTCTGGAAGGCGTAAGCTACGCAGAGATATCTCGCGCAGGTGGCGGCATCCGAGCAACCGTCACAGCAACTCGTGACGCCAGCGAAGAAGAACTTTTCAAGCAGTCACGACCCAGGATGGCCGCCTTGGTGGCCGAGGGCGCCACGACGATTGAAATCAAAAGCGGTTATGGATTGACGTTGGATCAAGAACTCAAACAGCTGCGGGTCGCCCGTTGGCTGGGTGAGTTTGGTGAAATCGGAGTCCGCACGACATTCTTGGGTGCCCATTCCCTGCCCCCCGATTGGGAGGGATCGAGCGACGATTACATCGCCGCCATCGTCGCCATGCTGCCGCATGTCAAGGAAAGTGGCCTTGCCGATGCGGTCGATGCCTTCTGCGAAACAATCGCTTTCTCGCCCGAACAGACCGAGAAGGTTTTCGCCGCCGCACGCGCGCTCGGTTTGCCGGTCAAACTGCATGCCGATCAGTTATCCGATTTGGGCGGCGCAGCGCTTGCCGCTCGCTACCAAGCGCTTTCCGCAGACCACTTGGAGTTTACCAGCCGCGAAGGTGTTGAGGCTATGGCCGCCGCAGGAACCGTAGCCGTCCTGCTGCCTGGCGCGTTCTATACACTGCGGGAAACACAGCAGCCCCCGTTGGCCGACCTGCGCGACACAGGCACGGCGATCGCCTTGGCCAGTGACTGCAATCCAGGCTCGTCGCCTCTCACGTCCCTGCTGCTGACGATGAACATGGCCTGCACGCTGTTTCGCATGACACCGGAAGAAGCCCTAGGAGGCGTCACGATCAACGGCGCCAAGGCGCTGGGTCTGCAAGACCAAATCGGCAGCCTAGAGGTCGGTAAACGCGCCGATCTGGCGATCTGGGAAATCGAACGCCCGGCCGCACTCTGCTATCGCATCGGCTTCAATCCGCTTGCCTTCAGCATGAAGGATGGCCGCACGCTGTAACCGGTTACTTTTCTATCCACTCAAGCGCACGGTCCAGCAGGCTGGCGATGACCGGTTTGATTCTTGCCGCCTTTTCGTCCAGGAAACTGAAGGGGGCGGCCTCTTCCATGTAGGTTGCCTGGGAAAGCTCCAGTTGGATCGCATGAATCTCACCGGCAGGGTTGCCATAGCCCCGTGTGATCGCGCCTCCCTTGAAGCGACCGTTGGCAACCCAACTGTGACCGCTTTCCCGGCATTGGTCTTCCGCCTCTGCCGTCACCGCCTCCAGCAATTCGCTATCTGCCGAGGCCCCGCCCGCGGTCCCAAAATTGAGATCAGGCAGGCGCCCCTCAAAGAAGCGTGGCACTTCGCTTCGGATCGAATGAGCATCCCATAGCAGTACCTTGTGATGTCGTTTCCGTAGCCGCTCTAGCTCCTCGGCAAGCTTGTCATGGTAAGGTTTCCAATACAGCGCGATACGCGCCGCCACTTCACGCGCATCGGGCTCTTCTCCAGGCCGGTAGATCGCTTCACGGTCAAACGTGGTAAGGGGGCAGATCTCAGTGTTGTCCGCCCCGCCGTAAAGCGCCCTACCATCCGAACGCCGGTTCAAATCGACGACATAGCGGGATTTACGGGCGACCAAAAGCGACGCACCCTTGTCCCGGGCGGCTTCATAGAGACGCGGCACATGCCAGTCGGTATCGGCAATCAGCTTTCCAGCTTCCGTGAAGCGTTCGCTGATCTCGTTGGGTACCTCCGTTCCGGCGTGGGGCACTGATATCAGAAGCGGCCGATCGCCCGCATGAAAATCAAAAAGCGCCTGCGTCATAAACAATACCTTCCTGCTGGTCAGTCACGATAAACTTGTCTATACAGATTTTAATGACTCATTGAAAAGATAGCCGTAATGGGAAAAGGTCGCCGCAGTGGCTAGGAAAGGCAAGCGTCAAAGCAATGATACGGACCCGCCGCTTTACCGGCGCGTAAAGGAGTACATTGCCGAACGGATCCTCGACGCCAGCTGGGCTGTCGGCACGCGTATCCCCTCCGAGAATGACCTGACCGAGCAGTTTTCCGTCAGCCGCATGACGGTCAACCGGGCACTCCGCGAATTGACCGACGAAGGTCTGCTACATCGTATTAAGGGCGCGGGGACCTACGTGGCGGAACCGAAGCCGCAATCCGCGCTATTGGAAATCCGAAATCTGCGCGAGGAGATCATCGAGCGCGGTCATAAATACTCCTGCGAAGTCCTTATTATGGAGACAGTAATGGCTGACCGCCAAACTGCGCGAGCGCTCGACTTGGCGGAAGGCAGCACCGTCTTCCATTCCCTCGTTCTGCAGATGGAGGACGATGTCCCCGTCGAACTGGAGGACCGCCATGTGAATCCGGCCTTCGCCCCGGACTACTTCATGCAGGACTTCACCCGGATCACGACTTTCGAGTACCTCGACGCCCTCGGCCCCATGACCAAGGCAGAACGTTCCGTCGATGCCGTGCTGCCCGACCGGCGCCAACAGAAGCATCTCCGGATAGGCCCAAGAGAACCTTGCTTGTTGGTCAAGAGAAGAACCTGGTGCGGTGATTTGGTGGTAGGGCGTACCAGCAGCTTGCTGCCCGGAAGCCGTTACCGGCTTTTCGGTGTCCAGACCTATAGTTAGAACCAGATCGATAGGCCCGTGAATTAAAGTTATGTGTCAGTTTAAAGAAGGTATGTAACTAAATGAAAACGCATGTTGAAGTTGCGGTCATTGGCGGTGGTGTTGTTGGGTGCTCTGTGCTCTATCACCTGACAAAGCTTGGGTGCAGAGATGTGGTGCTGATTGAGCGGTCCGAACTGACTTCGGGTTCAACGTGGCACGCGGCTGGTGGCTTTCACACCCTCAATGCGGACACCAACATGGCAGCCCTTCAGGGCTACACGATCCGCCTCTACAAAGAATTGGAGGAAATATCCGGCCAGTCTTGCGGCCTGCACCATGTGGGCGGCCTGACGCTCGCCACCACTCCGGAACGCCTGGACTATCTCGTTTCCGAGCGGGCGAAGCACCGCTATATGGGCCTGGATACAGAAATTGTCGGGCCGGACGAAATTAGGAAGCTTTCACCGATCATCAATACCGACGGAGTAATCGGCGCGCTCTACGATCCCTTGGATGGCCACTTGGACCCCTCCGGCACAACCCACGCTTATGCTCGAGCCGCACGCCTTCAGGGTGCGGAAATATATCTGCGGAACAAAGTGTTGGAGCTAATTCCTCAGACGGACGGTTCTTGGGAGGTCGTGACCGAGCAAGGGACGATCCGCGCCGAGCATGTGGTAAACGCGGCTGGCTTGTGGGCCCGTGAGGTCGGCGCCATGGCTGGCGTCTTCCTGCCACTGCACCCCATGGAGCATCAGTATCTCGTTACCGAAGATATTCCTGAGGTTTATGAGCGCGCGCACGAACTGCCCCACGCCATGGATCCGACCGGCGAGAGCTATCTGCGCCAGGAGGGCCGCGGCCTTGTCATCGGTATCTACGAACAGGCCTGTGACCCCTGGGCAGTGGATGGTACGCCATGGGATTTCGGTCATGAGCTACTGCCCGACAAGCTGGACCGGATCGCCGAGCCACTGGAGTATGCATTCATGCGTTATCCCTGTCTGGCGACGGCCGGCATCAAGCGGGTCATCAACGGCCCCTTTACCTTTGCACCCGACGGGAACCCGCTTGTTGGCCCGGTACCGGGCTTGCGAAACTTCTGGTCCGCCTGCGGCGTAATGGCAGGCTTCAGCCAGGGCGGTGGCGTCGGCCTGACGCTGGCTGAGTGGCTGGTCGAAGGTGAGCCGTCGCGCGATGTCTTTGCCATGGATGTCGCACGCTTCGGATCTTACTGCACCCGCGTCTATACCCGGGAGAAGGTGCGCGAGAACTACCAGCGGCGCTTCGCGGTCTCCTACCCAAATGAGGAGCTGCCGGTTGGGCGACCGCTCAACACCACACCCGCCTATCCGATCTGGCGCGACCAGAACGCCGTGTTCGGCCAGGGTTTTGGACTGGAGCACGTCAACTACTTCGCACCCGAAGGGCAAGAGCCTTTCGAAGTGCCCAGCTTTAGACGGTCCAATGCCTTCGACACTGTCGGCGAGGAATGCCGTGCGGTTCGCACGGCGGTTGGGATCAACGAGATTCATAACTTCGGCAAGTACCTCGTCTCCGGCCCTGGCGCGCAGGCTTGGCTGGACCGGGTCATGGCCGGACGCCTTCCCAAAACCGGGCGCATCTCTCTCTCGCCAATGCTCAGTCCAAAGGGAAAGCTGATTGGCGACTTCACCATTTCCAAGCTTGGCGAAGGCCGGTTCCAAGTTACCGCATCCTATGCCGCCCAGGCCTACCACATGCGTTGGTTCGAGCAGCACCTGCCCGCTGACGGATCGGTGCGCATTGAGAATGTTTCGTTGAACCGCATTGGCTTTCAGATAGCCGGGCCCAACTCCCGAGAGTTGCTGTCACGCGCAACAAGAGCCGACGTGTCAAACAGCGCCCTACCCTTCATGTCCCTGGCGGAGATCGAGGTCGGTATCTGCGATGCATTGGTGCAACGTGTTACCTACACCGGGGATTTGGGGTACGAGATCTATGTTCCCGCCGCCCAGCAACAGGCGCTCTACGAGGCATTGATTGCCGCGGGTGAAGGACTTGGTCTACGGCCTTTCGGAATGCGGGCGATGATGAGCCTGCGCCTGGAAAAGTCCTTCGGGTCCTGGATGAACGAGTTCAAGCCGGACTACACGCCGTTGGAAACCGGCCTTGACCGCTTCATTTCTTACAACAAGGACGCCGATTTCATAGGCAAGGCAGCTGCCTTGGCGGAGAAAGCGAGCGGCACGGCCCGTAGGCTTTGCAGCTTCGTTGTAGAGGCATCTGATGCCGACGTTTGGGGATACGAGCCCATCTGGAAGGACGATACGGTGGTGGGATTCGTCACCTCCGGAGGCTTTGCGCATTTCGTTGGAAAATCCGTCGCCTTTGGATTTTTGCCTAATGAACTGATCAGCGAAGGCCAAACGGTCGAGATTGAGATCCTGGGCGCGCGTTGCCCCGCTCGCCTTTACAGTCAGCCGCTTTTCGACCCGAAAGCCGAACGCATGCGGGGTTAGCCTTTCCAAAGGCGATACCAGGAGGTCACTTTACACAAATGCGCTCAGGGCGATAGCTTGAGCAAACTGACCCCGAGTATTTCCTAACACCCAGGCGCTGATGACAAACCTTTTAAAGCAACTCCTTGACACTCGCCCTTGGCTACTGGCCGACGGCGCGACCGGCACAAATCTATTCGCTGCGGGACTGCAAAGCGGCGATGCGCCGGAAATGTGGAACATCGATCCAGCGCAAAGCGAGAAGGTCCATGATCTAAACCGCAGTTTCGTCGATGCCGGGTCGGATATCATCCTGACCAATACCTTCGGCGGAAACCGCTATCGCTTGAAGCTGCACAATGCCCAAGATCGCGTTGAAGAATTGAATGTTGCCGCTGCAAGGCTTGCCCGCAAGGCAGCGGATTCGGTCGACCGACCCGTGATTGTTGCCGGCTCAATGGGCCCGACCGGTGAAATATTCGAACCGATAGGCCCCTTGTCTATCGACGCCGGCACAAAGGCCTTCGCCGAACAGGCGCAGGCATTGGCGGCAGGTGGAGCAGACGTCCTTTGGATCGAAACCATCTCCTCCATCGAGGAATTGACAGCGGCCATAACTGGCGCCGGCACGACCGGTCTACCCATCGTTTGTACGCTGTCCTTCGATACCAATGGCCGCACCATGATGGGGATCACGCCTGGGCAAATCGCGGCCCTGATGCAAAGCATGGAACCTCATCCGGTGGGCTACGGCGCCAACTGTGGCACCGGCGCTGCCGAGCTGGTCATGGCGATCCTGCACATGCGCACCGCCAAGGGTGAGAACGATGTCCTTGTCGCCAAGAGCAACTGCGGGATTCCACAGTTCAAGGACGGCGAGATCGTTTACAGCGGAACGCCTGAGTTGATGGCTGACTACGCCGGTTTGGTTTTCGACGCTGGTGCGCGAATTATCGGCGGTTGTTGCGGCACCACTCCCGAACATGTCAGGGCGATGCGTCAGGCACTGGAAGTGCACCTGCCGGGACCGGTTCCAAGTGTGGATTTGGTGACTGAACGGCTCGGCAAAATCTCCGCAGGCGCAGGCCAACTCGATTCCGGCGCGCCTCTGGGCGAGCGTCAACGGGAAAGACGGCGCGGACGTGATCGACGCCGTGGATCCGGCCCGGATGCCGACGGTGGTGCGAACGGCGACGACACACCTCGCTTTTAACTGAATGAATCCAACAGTTCCGGAAGATGGGAAACATCCGGCAGGACGTGGTCGGCGGATTGCCTCAACGCCTCGATTTCTCCTGTACCACTGAGCACTGCGATACGAAGTCCGGCGCCGGCTGCCTGCGCCATTTCCATGTCATGCAGATTATCGCCGACCACGGCGATCTCCGACGGCGCGAGCCCGCAAGCTCGGCTGAAGCCCAGCGCCATCCCGGGTCCAGGCTTAATTCCATGACCACTGTCATAACCAGCAACAAAATCGACAAGATCTGAACAGCCGAAATAGGCGAGCGTGGCCTTCGCACCTGCTTCCGAGTCGCTTGTCGCAACACCGATTACCAAGCCGCTTCGACGCAAAAACGCCAAAAGCGCAGGTAAGTCGGTGAGTGCTACCGCTCCATTGCTAGCGTGTCGCACGAAGCGATCATCCATCCAATCCACCAGTTCGTCCAAGGTCATGCCCTTGGGAACTCGCGGCAACCAAGCCTCCGCAATCTCTCGGGTCGTGGAGGCAGCGCCCAAGCTTCCCGCTCGAAAGCGCCCCGACACCTCATCGTAGCCGGTTATCGCCATCAATTCGGCTACCAGTGTCAGATCGGCACCGACCAGGTCCTCCAACGCACATTGATAGGCATGGTTCCAAGTCGCGTGGAAATCGATAAGCGTCCCATCCTTATCGAAGAGAATGCCTTTGATCTTCATTTGAGCGCCTTCATCTTGAGCCGGGCGGTGTCCGGCGGTTCCGATGGCCGTGAAGATAGCGCCGCTTTAACCCTCGGGAAACCGCTATGATCGCCTCTTGCGCTCGTCGGTTTCAAAACCTGTGATTGCCAAACCCCGGACCACCTCCTAGATTCCCATGCAACAAGGCCGCGCCGTCATGTGCAAGCGCGCCGCGTGGACGAAAATCGTCCGCAATCGGGGGGCAGTCCAATGAATAGCAGCAGAAGCAGGCCACACAACATTGCGCTCAAACCGAAGGGCAAGGTGTTGCATCTGGCGTACGACGCGATTACCGGTTGGGCTCTTGATGGAAGTGGATCGCAAGGCCCCCTGGAAATAGGGCTTTTCCACGAGGGTCGCTTCCTACACAGCGTCCAGGCTTCCGGGCCAACCGGCGCTCGTCTGGACCAAGACGCACCTCCCGGCGCCAAGATTTTTCGCCTGCCAATACCGATGGAGAAGCAGACGGAGAAACGGCGCGCGCTATCCGTACGCTTCATGATCAATGGCCAACCCTTGGAGAACAGCCCGGCGGAGACCACGCCGGACAACTGGGTGCCACCGCAGGTCGACTTCGAGCAGATCACTATCCAACGCAACGACACGGAGGTCCCCGTCCTCGATCGGGCCACAATCGACGAAGAGGGATTAAGCCCCACCCAAATACATTGGCGAGAGGCTGGCTATGTCATTCTACCGAAGTTCATGCCTTCGAATATGATTAGCGCCTATTGCCACGCTTGGCAGCAGCGGTGCGGCCAATTGGCCGGCTGGACCTGCCCGGTACCCTACATGCATGTGCCCGAGGCAATGGCGCTCTCCACCTATGGTCCACTCGCCCAGGTGCTGGAGAGTCTGATCGGGAAGACCATGGCGGTGCAGTTGAACCTGACCGGGTGGCTATCGACACGGCGCGACTGGCACCAGGATTCTTACCTCAGCCGGAAAGGCGCAAGCTGGCGCTTGGCTATCTGGATCGCGCTGGAAGATATCCACCCCGATTCCGGGCCGTTTGAATTCGTGCCCGGCTCGCACCGCTGGCCGACCCTGGATAATGAAAAGGTGCGCGATTTGCTGCCGCAGCACTTGCGAAATGCAGACTGGCCGCGTTGGGCGGACCGCTTTGTGGTTCCGGCCTGCAAGGCGGAAATCTGCAAACGAAGAGCCCGGGTCGAGAAGTTCATTGCAAGAAAGGGGGATGTTTTGATCTGGCATGGCTCCCTGCTACACCGCGGGGCCGTTCCGGTGGATCCGCAGCGACCGCGTAAATCCTTCATTGCCCATTATAGCGCTCTGGATTGTCGGCCCGATTTCCCCTTCGCGCAGCAAAGCAGCCACGGCGGTTACTACTTTCCGATCCATCGACCTTTGGATTGAGGGCAGCCGGTATCAGGCGACCTCGGCGCTTCCCTGCTTGAGAATGCCGCCGTAAATCGCTTCGTCGTCGCACACGCCGACACAACGCCCCTGCTCGACCATCACGACCGGAAAACCGCTACAATGGCGCAAGTTGATGATGCTGGTCATGTCCTCGTCTGGGGACGCGCTGCATAGATTGCCCGGCTGTGCCCCGGCACCGTCCTTCGACAAGACGATCTCGCGCCCGTCGATCCGCGCTGAAAGCGGCGCGCCGTCCGGCCCCAATGATAGGCGCAAGCGCCCATCCGCCCCCAACAGCACATCGTCCGCATCGCGCGGCAGGCTATCGAGCGCCTTCATCAACGTACCGCCCCGCATCACTTTCAAGGGGTTCATATGGGCGACAAACTCGGCGACGTAGGCATTTGCGGGATTCAGCACAATCTCCTCGGGTTCGCCGTGCTGAATAATCCTCCCACCTTCCATGATCGCAATGGAGTTGCCGAGCTTGAGCGCTTCATCCAGATCATGACTAACGAAAATGATGGTTTTCTTGAGGCTGCGCTGAAGCTCCAGCAGTTCCTCTTGGAGATGGTCCCGGATCAGCGGATCGAGTGCTGAAAAGGGCTCGTCCATCAACAATATATCAGCATCGGTAGCAAAGGCTCTCGCAAGGCCCACGCGCTGCTGCATGCCACCAGATAGCTCGTGCGCGAACTTGGCGCCCCATTGATCCAGTCCAACGAGTTCGAGCTTTTCCTCCACCAGCGCTTCACGCTCGGCCCGCGGCAATCCACGCAACTCCAGCCCCAAGCCCACGTTTTCCGCGACGGTCCGCCAGGGTAGCAATGCGAACTGCTGAAAGACCATCGCAATCCGGCTCATGCGTAAACGCCGTAAGGTTGCGGCATCGCAACTCGCGACATCGATCTGCTGATCGCCATCCCGAACCAACACACGGCCGCGCGTCACCTTGTTAAGCCCATTGACCGCCCGCAGCAGGGTGGATTTTCCGGAACCCGACAACCCCATCAGGACACAAATTTGACCTTCCTCGACAGCAAGGCTAGCTTCTGCAACACCCAGAACCTGGTTTGTCTCATGTAAAATTTCATCCCGGGTTTTTCCCGCATCGAGCAGCTTCAGCGCACTCTCAGGTTTTTCGCCGAAGATGATGTCGACCTTGTCGAATTCCACTGCTGACATGGTTACTTCTTCCCCCTGCCTGGCTCACGCTGCTTGCAGATACGATCCAGAAGAATAGCCAGAATGACGATAGCCAGACCGGCTTCGAATCCCTGAGCGATGTTGACCGTATTGAGCGCGCGAACCACCGGTTTACCCAGACCATCCGCGCCAACCAACGCGGCGATGACCACCATCGAAAGGGATAACATGATGCACTGGGTCAGCCCGGCCATGATGGTCGGCAGGGCATGCGGCAGTTCCACTTTCCACAAAAGCTGCCGTTTGGTCGCGCCAAAGGCCTCACCGGCCTCTATCAGTTGCTTAGGTACCGAGGAAACCCCTAGGTGGGTGAGGCGGATCGGCGCCGGTAGCGCAAAGATGATGGTTGAGATCAAACCCGGAACCACGCCCAACCCAAAGAGTATCAGGGTCGGTATCAGATAAACGAAAGTCGGGATGGTCTGCATGAGGTCGAGAACCGGGCGCATGGCTGTAAAGAGCCAGGGCCGGTGTGCGGCCGCAATTCCCAACGGTACGCCAACCGCCATACACAGACTTGCTGCGACGAGCACCAGCGCCAAAGTCTCGAGTGTGGCCTGCCAATAACCCAGGTTGATGATCAATAACAACGACAGACCAATCATTATCGATAGCTTCCATGATCGATGCAGCCAGAAGGCTCCAACGACAATGAGGGCCAACAGCACCAATGGCGGACACCATTCGAGTATCTCGATGAAACCTTCGATAACGAATTTAAGACCTTCTGTGACCAGATCGAAGAACCAGGCCGCATTGTCCTGGATCAGTCCGATGAAGCTATCGATCCATCGCCCGAGCGGGATCTTATTGCTGGTGATCCACTCTTCCATGAAAAGCCTCCGACTGCGGCGGCGAGGGCGGCATCACGGCGCCACCCTCGCCTGCCCGGTTCTTGCGCTGGCCCGCCAATCACTTCCATGCTCACGGCGCACGGAAGCAGCCGGCATTGGCATCAGAGCCCGAGAGACGCCTTGACGGCCGCCAAGCCATCCTTGCCGTCAAAAGTGGTGACGCCCTGAAGCCAAGCATCGAGTCCGCCGGGGTTGGCCTTCAGCCATGCTGCGGCTGCCTCGTTCGGATCTTTCCCGTCGTCCAGGATCGCACCCATGATCTCGTTTTCCATCGCCAGCGTGAACTGGAGGTTCTTGAGCAGTTGGCCGACGTTGCCGCACTCATCGACATAGCCTGCCCGGGTGTTGGTATGAACGGTCGCACCACCGAAATCCGGGCCGAACCAATCATCACCACCCGCCAAGTAGGTCATATCGATGTTCGCATTCATCGGGTGCGGTTCCCAACCAAGGAAGACGATCCATTCGTTCCGGCGAGACGCGCGATTGACCTGCGCCAGCATTCCCTGCTCGGAGGACTCAACGACTTCAAAACCTTTCAGCCCGAAAGCGTCCTTGTCGATCATTTCCTGGATCAGGCGATTGCCGTCGTTCCCAGGTTCGATCCCATAGATCTTGCCCTCGAACTTGTCCTTATGCGTAGCGATATCGGCAAAGCTCTTCACCCCGCCTTCCGCGACGTAAGTCGGCACAGCCAGGGTGTACTTCGCGCCTTCCAGGTTGACCCGGACGGTGTCCACGGAGCCATCGTCGCGATAGGGCGCGATGTCGGCCTCCATGGTCGGCATCCAGTTGCCCAAGAAGACGTCGATGTCACCGTTTTTCATCGACGCGTAAGTGACCGGCACCGAAAGAACCTGAGCCGTAGGTTCATAACCGAGACCCTCCAGAATCACGGAAGTGGCGGCCGTCGTCGCAGTGATGTCCGTCCAACCGACATCGGAAAACCGCACCGTCTTGCAGGCGTCGGCTTCAGCCGCATGACTGTTGGGAACGGCGAGCAACGTGCCTGCCGCCAGCAGTGATGCAAAAATGATCTGTCGCTGCATGGTCATTAATCTCCCTGTTCTATCGCTTTTTATCACCTGAGCACGAACCCGAATTCATCGGTTCGTCACACGCGGTTGTTCCGCTCGGCATTTCAAACGCGGTTGCCGCGAAGCGACCCCCATCGCAATCCTTGCCAAATTTGACCCCAAAAACACACTGTTCGGCAAGCTTCAGACAGCCGCGTCACAGCCGAGGCGATGATATCTTCTTTGATTGAACGTGCAATTAAAAACCAGCTCTCACCGGCAACCTGATTAAAATCAGGGTGTTACATCCCGTTCCTCGGCTCCGCTGCCTGAACGATCACTGGGCATGGGAACAAGCTCGCTAACGACCGGTGAGAGCCTTAGCGGCATGGCGACCATAGAACCCTGCTCCGCCACCGGTTTGGCCTCGCGCACTTTGATTCGGTACATAACAAAGGCTGCGAGTAACAAGGCGACCGCGGCGACGAACCCGAAGAATGCGGCAACCCCCAGGGAATCCATCAATAGCGCGGCCATCAACGGCCCGCCCGTGGCGCCTACAGAGTAGGACAGCAAGAGTCCGCTGGAAGCCGCCACAAATTTCTCCTTAGGAAGATAGTCGAAGGCCTGAGCCATTGCGGTCGGATAGATCGCTGCCACCGCGCCGCCCATGATGCCTGCGACAATGAACAAAGAGAACTGAGGCAGTGTCGCGCTGTGCAATGAAATCGGCATTCCAAGAGCGCAAGCTGCGGCTGTTATCAACAAGATGACCAGCAGGATGCTGCGACGGTCGTACCGATCGGAAAAGCGGCCGATAGGGTATTGCAGCACCAAGCCACCGATCAACATCGACCCCATGAAGAGCGAAACCTCGAAGGTGTCGAAGCCAATCCGCTTGGCGAAAACCGCTCCCATACCCCAGTAGGCACCCTGCATGACTCCAGAAGTCGCCGAGGCTATGACCGACAGGGGCGACGCACGGTAAAGCTCAAGCGGAGACATCGGATGGATGGCTTCCAAGCTGGGTGGCGATACCTTGCTTAGGGCGGTTGGAACCAAACAAACGGCCATCAGAATACCGCCGACCAGGAACACTTCCAGCCCATTGATATCCCAAAAATTGATCAGGAACTGGCCGCAAATCATGGCGATGTAGCTCACCATCACGTAGAAGGCCAGAACCTGACCGCGCGTGCGGTTGTCGGCACGTTCGTTGAGCCAGCTTTCCATGGTCGAGAACAGTCCGGCGATGCAAACACCAGCCAAGAAACGCAGCAGAAACCATGTTACAGGGTGGAAGAAGAGCGGCAGTGCCAACACGCTGGCGGTCATGATCGCTGCCAATCCGGCGAATGCGCGGATATGGCCGACCGCGATGATCACCTTCTGCCCGAGAATAGCGCCGACCAGCAAGCCGCCGAAGTAAGCGGACATCACAACACCTGTTACAAGCGTAGAGGACGCCGCTTCCTCCAGGCGCAACGGCACGACAATGCCCAGAAGACTGTGCCCCACCAGCATCAGATAGGCTCCCAGCATCAAGCTGGCGACGCTCTTAATGACAGCAAACATCAGGGCCTTCCAATTCTTCTGCGGCAGCATTCTATAATGAATAGACTTTAGGTGTCCGACCCTAACGAAGTCGGCTCAGCAACGCCATGTCCCTATTCTTTCTGCGACAGGGTTGTTTCTGGGCCGAATCTCTTCGCGCATACAGCCAGATATGGCATGCGCGGTAACGCTACAGTAAGCTTTCTCGATGACCGACGATTTTGCACTGCACGAGCGCCTTGAGGCCGACACGGCCTTCATCTCCGACCTACCTCTGACGCGGGTTCTCCTGATGCGAGATGTCCGCTATCCCTGGTTGATCCTGGTGCCAAGGCGCCCCGGCGCGGTGGACCTTGATAGCTTGGCCCAGGACGACCTCCGGGACCTGTTCCTTGAAGCGCGATTAGCGTCCTTAGCGCTGAAGCGGTTGTTTACGCCTGACCGGATCAACGTCGGCGCGCTGGGTAACATGGTCACGCAACTCCATCTTCATGTTATTGCTCGTTTCGAGGACGATGACGCCTGGCCCGGCCCTGTTTGGGGCGCTCACCCCGCTCTCCCCTATGACGCGGCGACGCTTGGGGAGCGGTTGCACCAACTGCGCGCCGCGCTGACACACTGAGCCGTCGGGTCGAGTCGGTGGCACAGCCGGACCCACTGCTGCCGCGCCGGTTCCATGACTGGTTCCGGGAAAAGGGCTGGAAAGCCCGCGATCATCAGATTGATATGTTACAGGCTGCGCGCGACGCTCGTTCGGCTCTGCTCATCGCGCCGACCGGCGGCGGCAAAACGCTGGCTGGCTTCCTGCCAACGCTTATTGATCTAGCCGACAACCCGCGTCCGGGCCTTCACAGTCTCTACATATCGCCCCTTAAGGCGCTCGCTGTCGACATTCACAGGAACTTGCTGTCGCCCATCGCCGAAATGGGCTTGCCGATCACCTGCGAAACCAGAACCGGCGATACACCGCAAGCAAAACGCCAGCGGCAGCGCCGCCACCCCCCCCAGATACTTTTGACAACCCCGGAATCGCTCGCCTTGATGCTGTCTTATCATGACGCAGAAGCGGTCTTTGCAACATTGTCCTGCGTCATTCTGGATGAGCTACATGCGCTGGCCGGAAGTAAAAGAGGCGACCAACTCGCGCTTGCTTTGTCACGGCTGCAAAGCATCAATCCCACACTGCGCCGTGTCGGCCTATCCGCCACTGTGCATGATCCGCGCGCCCTGCAAGCATGGGTATCGCCGAGCGGAAGCCTCGATGATGATCGGGTTAGACGAATAGAAGGCAAAGCGGGCGCCGCGCCTGATATTCAAATTCTCTCAACAGGGCCTCAACTGCCTTGGTCCGGTCATATGGCGATGCATGCCTTGCCGGAAATCTATGAGCGTATTCGCAAGCATGGCACGACGCTGGTATTCGTGAACACACGCGCTCAAGCAGAGCTTATATTCCAGGGGCTGTGGCATCTAAACGAGGAAGGTCTTCCCATTGCTCTCCATCATGGCAGCCTAGCGGTCGAGCAACGACGCAAGGTGGAAGCCGCCATGGGGCGAAACGCGCTGCGGGCCATCGTCGCCACCTCATCTCTCGATCTGGGTATCGACTGGGGTGCGGTCGACCTGGTTATACAGGTCGGGGCACCCAAGGGTGTATCGCGGCTTCTGCAAAGGGTTGGTCGCGCAAATCATCGCTTGGAATCGCCTTCCAAAGCGCTGCTGGTGCCCGGCAACCGCTTCGAGGTTCTGGAATGCCGGGCAGCCATCGAGGGTGTGATGGCGCACGAACTGGACGGCGACCCGCCGAAGCCGGGCGGCCTGGATGTTCTAGCGCAGCATATCTGGTGCATGGCTTGCAGCGGCCCACTTGATGCGGATTTGTTGTTTGACGAAATTACGACTGCGGCGCCTTACCGCCGGCTCTCCAGGGACGACTTCGACGCCGTGTTGGACTTCGTGGCTACCGGCGGTTACGCACTCAAAACCTACGACCGCTATCAAAGACTCCGTTTAGGACCGGATAATCTCTGGCGCTTGACCCATCCCCGCCACGCGCAACGCTTGCGGATGAACATCGGCACAATTGTCGAATCCCCTTTGGTCAAGGTCCGCCTGCACCGCGGGCGCATATTGGGTGAGGTCGAGGAGTACTTCATTCAGGGATTGCGCGCGGGCGATACCTTTCTTTTTGCAGGACAGCTCCTCCGCTTTTTGGGCATGAAGGAGAATACGGCACTTTGTTCAGCCAACGGACAGGGAGACCCGAAGATCCCGGCTTATGCGGGTGGGCGCCTGCCGCTATCCACCTATCTGGCTGATCGGGTTCGGTCGCTGTTGCAAGATGCGCACCGTTGGCACGACCTGCCGGACGCTGTGCAAGAGTGGCTACGGCTTCAGCAACATCGTTCTCTCTTGCCGGACCGGAACGGCTTGCTGGTCGAAACATTCCCCCGCGCAGAGCGAGAGTATCTGGTTGCCTACTCCTTCGAAGGCCGAAATGCGCATCAGACTTTGGGAATGCTGCTAACCCGACGCATGGAGCGCATGGGCCTCTCCCCCCTCGGCTTCGTGGCCACAGACTACGTAATCGCCGTGTGGAGCCTGAAGCCGGCGACCGATCTCGATGCGCTGTTTGACGAGGATATGCTGGGTGATGATTTGGAGGCCTGGATGGCTGAGTCTTCTTTGTTGCGCCGGAGTTTTCGTAACGTCGCCGTCATCGCCGGGCTGATCGAGCGCAAACTGCCGGGCGCAGAGAAGAGCGGCAGACAGGTCACTATCAGTTCAGACCTAATTTATGACGTTCTCCGAAAATACCAGCCCGACCACGTGTTGCTGCGAGCCACCTGGGCCGATAGCACGGGCGGTCTGACCGATATCGGGCGATTAGGTGGTATGCTGGCGCGCATCAAGGGGCGTATTCGGCACCGACGCTTGGACCGAATTTCCCCGCTGGCCCTGCCTGTTCTATTGGAGATAGGCCGGGAACAGGTCTATGGAGCGGCCTTGGACGAGCTTTTCGATGAAGCTGCTCGAGCATTGATTGCCGAGGCTATAAGCGATACTAATTAATCCGTGCAACAGCGCGAACAAACAGCGCAGGCACGTAAAAAGAACAAGGAAACCGGGGGGCGGTGATGTTCAACTTCCTGAAGCTGAAGGCTCATACCACGGCGTCGGCCACGGCACCGGTGGCGCCTCATGGCATGGTCACCGAGGTCGCACCGAAACGGATCAGAGGTTGGGCCGTCGGTCGATCATCCGATGGCACGCCACTAGAGGTCGTGGTTAAAGCGGGCGAAATCGAGCTTGGACGTGCGCGAGCCACTTCCGAGCTCAGCCAAGAGCAGTTTGAGGAATCGGAAGCCTTGGAGTCGGCAAAGGCTTTCGAAATCATCTGGCCCGAACCGAGGTCACATCTAACTTTAGAGGTCGTGTTTGCCGAATCCGGCATTCCGCTTTTGGGCAGTCCACGCCACCTGGGCGCGGCGCCCTGGAATCCACCCGATAGCGACTTCGCCGATTTAAGCGAAATTCCCGACGATGATGTGGTTCCGCCCTTGGATAGAACGGAATGTGATGAAAGCGCGCTGACCGAAGATCAACTGCTGTGGCGAAGACAGGGTTACCTCATTCTAGACAACTTCATGCCGAGTGATCTGGTGGAGAGTTACGCCGAGGCCCGCTGGCGACTGCTGCCGAAGGTGCATGGATGGAACTCAGCAGTCCCTTACATGCACGTTCCGGAGGCCTTGGCGCTTTGCACCTACGCGCCCCTTGCAGCGAAGCTCGAGGAACTCATAAGCGAGCCAATGGGCCTCCACTTGAACCTGACAAGCTGGGTATCCACTCAACGCAATTGGCATCAAGACGACTATCTGAACCCGGAAACCCTCAATAGCTACTACGCTGCGGTTTGGATTGCCTTGGACGATATTCACCCGGATTCAGGGCCGTTCGAGTACGTTCCCGGCTCCCACCGCTGGCCGGTCATGCGTCGCGAGAAAATTCGCAGCTTGATGCCACCCTATCTGAGGCATGGAGGGTGGCCGAAGTACTCGGAGCCCTTGGTGGTCGCCGCCTGTGAAAAAGAGATCGCCAGGCGGCGAGCTGAAACCAGACAGTTCATTGCCAAGAAGGGTGACGTTCTGATTTGGCATGGCAGACTGTTACACCGCGGCACGGCCCCGAGAAATCCCACGTTGCAGCGACGCGCCATGATCGCTCATTATAGTGCTATCGATCGCCGCCCTCGTTTTCCGGCAGCCAAGCAGGCAGATGGCGGAGGGTGGTACTTTCCAGTCAACCAGCAGCTTTTCTAACGCCTTTGACCGCACAGGAACATTCCATCCAGCTAAACGGCGCCAACTTGGTGTTGAGGGTTAGCGGCGCACTTTTTTGGCCTGCGCGCGCCACCTTGGTAGTAGCCGACCTGCACCTGGAAAAGGCGAGCAGTTTCTGGCGGCAGGGGCAACTGCTTCCACCTTACGATAGCCAGGAAACTTTGGCGCGCTTGACCGACGAGTTGCAAAACATCAAGCCGGTCAAGCGGGTCATCTGTCTGGGCGATTCCTTCCACGATTCAGAAGCCGGAAACCGTCTGCAACCCGATTCCCGTCGCTGGCTGGAGGCCTGGACATCCCATCTAGAATGGATTTGGATCGCAGGAAACCACGATCCCGACCCGCGCGGTAGCTGGGGTGGGTACGTTATGGAAGAGCTGCGCGATGGGCCGCTTGTTTTTCGCCACCAGGCGCAAGCCGGCGGTGTCCTGAATGGAGGAGAGGTTTCGGGGCATTTTCATCCTAAAGCCGCGATTAGGGTCCGCGGCAAGCGCCTGACCGGCCCAGCTTTCATTGAGGATGGGAAACGCCTTATCTTACCTGCCTTTGGGGCTTTGACAGGCGGCCTGGATGTATCCGATCCGGCGATTGCCGGTTTGTTTGAATCAGGGGTCAGGACCCATCTGCTCGGGCGACGCAGCATCGCAACCCTGTCCTCCGGTATCGTTGGGTGAATCCAACCGTCAGGTGCAAAGAAAATGGAGTCCGCTGAACGATAGCGGACTCCATTTAAGGCAACCTTGCGAAGCAGCGTTACATGACCGGTGGCATGATCACTTCATCAACCACATGGATAACGCCATTGTCTGCCCAAACGTTTGCCTGAACCACCATTGGCAGGTTGCCAGCACCGGGGCCGGAACCGACAAAGACTTGATTACCTAAGCCATTAATATAGAGCTTCTCGCCGTTTGCGGTATCGGCCCAGGTTGTCTTGTTCATGACGGCCTTGGCAGGAACGCGGCCGGGGACGACGTGATAGGTTAGGATTGCTACCAACTTATCCTTGTTCTCAGGCTTAAGCAGCATCTCCACAGTGCCTGCCGGAAGTTTAGCGAAGGCATCGTCGCTCGGCGCAAAGACCGTGAAAGGCCCGTCGCCCTGAAGCGTTTCAACTAGGCCCGCGGCCTGGACTGCGGCAACCAACGTCTTGAAGGACCCGGCTGCAACCGCTGTCTCGACAATATCTTTTCCGGTCATCCGCGGGTCCGACGCTTGCGCCGCGAAACCGCTGAGTAAGAACAGGGCGGCGGCAAGGGCCGCCTTCGAACGAGTCATCGTCTTGATCAATTTTCTCTCCCTTCGTATGGCTACTGTTCAGTGATCGACATGCTCCCACTGCCGGAAGCGCGTCTGTTCAGGGAATTAACTCGGGAGAGTCGAAGAACAAGCACGGCACTCATAAAACAAACGTGATGAAATAAAGATGATCCAAGGCTCACTTTATTTCGTAGACAGCTGTTTGGCGCGATAGGAGCGGCCATGGTTACGTCCATCATTTGGTTTCGCCGGGACCTTCGCCTTTCCGACAACCCGGCCCTGACTGCCGCAGTGGCTGCGGGCAGGCCTGTCGTCCCACTCTTCATTCTCGAAGACGCGACCAAAGGGGACAACACCTGCAGGGATTATGATTCAGGAACGGGAACCGCCTGTGATTGGTGGCTGCACCATAGCCTCAAAGCTCTCGAAGGAGCTCTGAGTGCTCAAGGTATGTCCTTGGTTCTGCGGCGTGGTGACCCGGAACAAATTCTCCGGCAGGTCGTCGAGGAAACACAGGCAGCGGCGATTTTCTGGAACCGCCGTTATGAGCCTGGAGGGATGGAGCGTGATCGCAAGATCAAACAGGACTTGCGTCTTCATGGTCTGACCGTTGAAAGCTTCAACGGCTCGCTTTTGGCCGAACCCTGGTCGGTGAAAACCAAAGCCGATGGCCCATTCAAGGTCTTCACGCCCTTTTGGAACGCACTCCAGCGGAACCGCGGGCAGGTTCCTGTCCGGGCAGCGCCGCAGATCCCACAGCACCCTGCCGTTCGCTGCTTCAGCGAGCGTCTAGATGATTGGCGTTTACTGCCACGCAATCCGGATTGGGCCAACGGCTTTTCCGACGTCTGGCAGCCGGGAGAAGCTGGCGCTCTTGATCAGCTTGTGACCTTTCTGGAGAAAAGCCTTTGTCATTATAGGGAGGGTCGCGACAGGCCCGACCGAGAACAGGTTTCGCGCCTGTCGCCACACCTGCGTTGGGGCGAGATATCACCAAACCAAATCTGGCAGGCAACTTTAATGGCCAGCGAGAAAACCGGGAAAAGCGATGGCTTGCGAGCCGCTGCTTGGGCGTTCCTTCGTGAACTGGGATGGCGGGATTTTTCCTATCATCTGCTCTATCACTGGCCCAGCCTTCCCGCGCGCAACTGGCGACCCGAGTTCGATAAATTTTCCTGGAATCAAGACAGTCGGGCCTTGCAGGCTTGGAGCAAAGGCAACACGGGCTATCCCATCGTTGACGCAGGCATGCGCCAACTATGGGCCAGTGGTTGGATGCACAATCGCGTGCGGATGATCACGGCGTCCTTCCTGATAAAAGACCTGCTGATTGACTGGCGCCAGGGTGCCGCTTGGTTCGCGCAGACGCTCGTAGATGCTGATATTGCAAATAACAGCGCCTCTTGGCAGTGGGTGGCCGGAAGTGGCGCCGACGCCTCGCCGTTCTTCCGGGTGTTCAATCCAATCACGCAAGGGGCGAAGTTCGATCCTGACGGCAGCTATGTCCGAACCTGGGTTCCGGAGCTGTCAGCATTGCCAAAACAATGGATTCACAAGCCCTGGGAAGCGCCCGCCACTGTGCGCGAGGAAGCGAATGTCCAGCTAGGAAAAAACTATCCTCACCCCATCGTCGATCATGCGACGGCCCGGCAAAGAGCACTTGCGACCTTCAAAGCAATACGCGGGGATCAGCCAGGTTAATCGTGGCCTCACTTGTGTCGGCTTGCTCGGCATACCATTGATGTTATAACATATCAATCAATGCCAACAGGTGAGGATAAAGCCCGTGACTCGGTTCAACACCACTGCTGCAGCCTTCGGCACAACGGAGCACGACCATCAGCGTTGCCAGGAACGGGCTCTGGGTGAAGCCGAAGCGCTCTGTGAAAAACGAGGACTCCGGCTGACCGAGATTAGGCGCGCTGTCTTGGAGATCGTCTGGAATCGCCATGCACCGGTCGGCGCTTATGATATCCTCGACACCTTATCGAATGATCGCGGCAGAATCGCCCCGCCTACTGTTTATCGCGCGCTCGACTTCCTCTTGGGACAGGGTTTGATCCATCGTATCGAGAGCCTGAACGCTTACGTCGGCTGCCCGGTCCCCGGCGAGAAGCATATTAGCCAGTTCCTGATTTGCCGCGACTGCGGTTCTGCCGCGGAGGTAAGCGATCCTGCTATAGATCAGGCAATCGACAGTGTCCTCGCCCACCTCAAGTTCGAGGCAGGACGCCGGACACTCGAGATAGAAGGCCTATGTGGACGATGTCAGAGGCCGCATTCGGAAAAGGCCGGCGGTCAATGACAAGCCCAACGGAAGAGGGCCCGGTTCTTGTCACGCTAGAAGGTGTCGGCCTCAGCCTCTCAGGCAACGAAATCCTGAAAGGTTTGGACCTAACCATCCAACGTCGCGAAATACTGACGGTCGTCGGGCCCAATGGCGCTGGCAAGACATCGCTTGCCCGTCTTGTATTGGGATTGGTGAAACCGACGAGCGGTCGAATAACCAAGCGTAAGAATCTGAAAATCGGCTACGTACCGCAGCGGTTTTCCATCGATCCGGTGATTCCCATCACTGTTGCCAGGTTCTTGGCGCTGCCTCGCCCTGCACCGGCCGAAACATTGCGCGCTTGCTTGAGTGAAGTTGGCATAGAACGCCTTGTCGATCGCCCGATACAGTCCTTGTCAGGCGGCGAGTTTCAACGCGTCTTGCTTGCCCGCGCGCTACTGCGCGAACCCGACTTGCTGGTCCTCGACGAGCCGGTTCAACAGGTTGATTTCTCCGGTCAAGTCGAGCTTTACGAACGCATTGCGAACCTGCGCGACTGCCACGGCTGCGGCATCCTGCTCATATCGCACGATCTGCATCTGGTCATGGCGCGGACAGACCGCGTGATCTGCCTCAATCATCACATTTGCTGCTCTGGAGCGCCGGAGGCTGTTAGTCAGCACCCGGAGTACCTCAGCCTTTTCGGAAAACGCGCAGCCAGCGTCATGGCCTTCTACAGTCACGAACACGATCATCGGCACGGCTTGGCGGGAGAGGTTCTGCCAAAAGATACGCAATCCCATCAGAAAGCCGATCACGGCAACTCGGAACGGGAGCAGGCCTGATGCTGGACGATTTCATGGTCCGTGCGCTTCTGGCCGGTTCGGGCGTTGCTTTGATGGCCGGCCCCCTGGGGTGCTTCGTCGTCTGGCGGCGCATGGCTTACTTTGGCGACAGCCTCGCGCATAATGCGTTACTCGGCGTGGCGCTTGGCCTGCTGCTGGGTATCGATCCGTTGATCGGCGTGACGGTCGGCAGCTTGATGCTGGCCGGGTTGCTTTGGCTCATGCAGCGCCAGTCACAGCTAGCCGGCGATACAATTCTGGGAATCCTGGCGCACGCCGGTTTGGCATTCGGCGTCATCACACTCGGATTTCTCCCAAACGCGCGCATAGACCTGTTCGGATACCTTTTCGGCGATATTCTTGCCGTGCGGACAGGTGACCTCTATTGGATATACGGGATCGCAGCAGTCGTGTTGTTGCTCGTTCTGCGCTTCTGGCGCTCCTTGCTGCTGGTCACCCTGCATGAAGAGATGGCAGCTGCAGAGGGGCTGCACGTCGGTCGGTTGAAGCTGGGGTTTGTTTTGCTGATCGCCATGACCATCGCCGTCGCCATGAAAGTCGTCGGGGTCCTGCTGATTACGTCCCTGTTAATCATTCCGGCAGCCACTGCACGACGCCTGGCGTCGAGTCCGGAGCAGATGGCGGTCCTGGCCACGGCGTGCGCCGCGGCGGCGGTACTGCTGGGGCTCACGGCGTCCTTGTACTTTGACACACCAAGCGGACCCTCCGTTGTGGCCGCTGCCGCCAGTCTTTTTGCCCTTAGTCTACCTCTTGGCCGTTTTCGCGGCATGACCTAATCAGAGGCGCGGACCGGCCGTTTACTTCTTGAGAGAAGCCTTCTCGGCGGCGATAGCCTTTTCGATGAAGCGTGACGCTTCTTCGGCCTCACCCCAGTGCTGGACCTTAACCCACTTGCCGGATTCCAGATCCTTGTAGTGCTCGAAAAAGTGCGTGATCTGGTCCAAAACAATCTTCGGTAAGCTGCGGTAAGAGCTGACGTTCGTATACCAGGGATGCAAGGCATCCACCGGAACAGCCAAGATTTTCTCATCAAGCCCCTTCTCGTCTTCCATCACGAGAACGCCAACCGGACGGGCCCGTAACACAGCACCAGGCACAACGGGTACGGGCCCAGCGACTAGAACGTCCACCGGATCCCCATCGTCGGCCAAAGTGTGGGGAATGAAGCCGTAGTTACAGGGATAGAACATTGCCGTGTGCAAGAAGCGATCAACGATCATGGCGCCGGAGTCTTTATCCAGTTCGTATTTGACCGGCGCGGCGCCAATCGGCACCTCGATGATGACGTTCACATCCCAGGGAGGGTTTATACCAACAGGGATCTTGCTGACATCCATTGTACTCAGGCTCCTTAAAACACGGCTGCGGTGGCGAACGCGGCGGACAATGCCGCACTGCAACATAGGCCGCAAGAAAAAATCTCTTGAACAGCGGCGGCGGTGACGAAAGGCTGGACCCCCTGCTCCCACGCCCTTGGAAAGTACCCGATGACAGAACAAAGCAATGAATTCCAACGCCAACCGATACTACTGGCGCCACCGGCGGTGACTTTTCTGGCGGCGGGAATGATCGCGTTACACGCCTTGTTACAAGTCCTCGGCCCGGCGGCCCAATCGTGGACCTTTCGTAATTTTGCCTTCGTACCTTACGAGTTTTTTGCCCTCTTTGGCGACCGCCAACTCGATTCCCCGATGCAAACCACCCTGACTTTGGTGACGCATGCTTTCCTCCACGGCGATTGGGCGCATTTATTGATCAACATGGGCATGTTCCTGGCGTTCGGCAGTTTGGTGGAGCGCGCCTACCGGATTCCGGCATTTCTTGCTTTTTTTGTGATTGGCGCCGCTTCCGGCGCACTGACCCAAACTGTATTCGAAGGCGGACAGGCCTTTGTGATGATCGGTGCTTCCGGTGCAGTCTACTGCATGATGGGTGTGGTGGTCCGGTTGCTCTTCCAATCCAAGAACCCGGCCGGACGCAGGCGCGCGGTCGTCCTTGCTGCCGTTCTCATGGCGCTCAATCTGTTCGGCGGGCTGATGGGTGTCGGCGACTTGCTGGCAGGCGCGCAGATTGCCTGGCAGGCTCATTTAGGCGGTTTCGTCACCGGGTTCCTGGTAACCTTCCTGATTCGGCCGAAGGCGCGTTGAGGATCGGGTGAAGCCATGTCAGGAAGATCAGCCCTGTATCGCTTGGCCGTGGCTTTTGCGTTCACTTTCGTCGTGGCAATGGCAGCGCAGCCAAGCTCGGCCAAAGCGGAACGCTATCTGCTAGAGCTATCCGGCGGCACCCTAGCCAACTTCAGCATGACATGTTTTGCGGAGAACGCTGGCCGGCAGACCAGGATACGGCGTCGCGGGTACCTGCCGCAAAGCTACATCATTCATGCGCAATCCCTTCATTGCACCATCGCCTTGCTTGAAAGCCATGATCGTCTGCGTGTCCGCTTGCTCGACGAGAAACAGCGGGTTATCGCGGAGATGGAACAGCATGCGATCTTTCCCAGAATTACGATCCGCAGTGCCGGGTCGTGGGGGCCCTCCGGCGCCAGCAGGGGTGCCGCGCCGTTTGGCCAGAATGACCCCTGACCGCAGGCATTTTACGACACAGATTAATTTTCGATTGGGTTTTAGCTAATTGTTAAGCAAAGCCCTGTAATGATCTTCGCTGACTTAGAAAACGAAATGGCTTTGAGTTCACCATGATGTCCACCGCACGCCAGGATTTGGCAAGAGATCTTATGACGCCACAAGAAGCTAACGTTCTGATTGTAGACGATAATCCACTCCTGCGGCGGGCAATCTCCACCTGCTTGCGCAAGGCTGGGTTCTCGGCAATCGAACAAGCGGAGAATGGTGCGACAGCAGCCGACAAACTTGGTCATTGTCCCGTCGATGTCATCATCTGTGACATCAACATGCCGGAGATGGACGGCATCGAATTTATCAGGCACCTGGCGGAGATCGACTTTCCAGGCGGCCTCTTGATGGTTACCGGTGAAGAAGAAAGCCTTGCTTCCACCGTTTCAAGCATGATCCATGCTTGTCGGATCGACTTTCTAGGGTTGCTACTGAAACCATTCGATACCGCGGACCTGCTCAGACTCCTGGCGGCCTACGAACCCAAGCGCGTGAAGGGCCGCCGCGGTGGACCAAGACAATTGAGCAAAGAACAGGTAGTCGCGGAAATGGACAGTTCGCTTGATCTGTTCATGCAGCCAAAGGTTTCACTGCGTACCGGCGCGGTGACGGGGATTGAGTTCTTGGCCCGCTGGCGAACGGATGAAGGCAAGTGGCTGACACCTGCAAGTTTCATACCGACCTGTGAAGAAAATGGCTTGATGGATCAGTTGACAGAACGGGTCATCGACCGGGCGTTTGAGATCGCTAAAAGCTTGGGCGATGGTCAAGACACGCCATTCTTTGCGATCAACATCAGTGCGGCCACCTTGGTCGACCTGACCTTCCCCGATCGTCTGCAGGCAAAAGCCCGCAAGTTCGATCTTTCACTGGACAACTTCATTTTGGAAATAACCGAAGCCAGCATATTGGGAGATCTGCGTCGCAACTTCGAGGTGCTGTCTCGTCTTAGATTGAAACGTATCACCTTGGCTATCGATGACTTTGGTACGGGCCATTCTACCTTGACCCAGTTGCAGCACGTACCCGCCAGCGAATTGAAACTGGATCGATCATACGTATCGTTGGCGCTTGCCGATCATCGCTCCAGAGCCATTCTTGAGAGCGCCGTCAGCCTTGCGCGCAAGCTAGGGATGCGAACAGTTGCCGAAGGCGTGGAAACCAAGGACATCATGAATTTAACGCGAGATCTTGGCGTGGACGACTTGCAGGGATTCCTGATTTGTCCGCCCATCAGCGAGAAGGATTATATCGATTGGCGCCAGGATTGGACGACCGACAAAAAGCGCTTCTTTGCGGCTTAGCGGCGGAACAGGCGATTATACAGTTTCTTGTTCCGATAAAAGGTGGCGTCCGCACGCGCAAGGATGCTTTCCGGCATCGCAGTAGGGTCAAGCCATTCGACGCCAAAGGTAATGCTAAGAGGGACCTTGGCGCCGCTATCGGGGTCCGTAATGGGGTTGGATTGAATCAGTTGCTTAAGCTCGGACATTTTACGGTCGGCAGCCATGACGTCGGCCTCCACCAGCAGAAGGCCGAATTCATCGCCGCCAAGCCGCCCAAAAACATCGGACCCACGAATTTCCGCCAGCACCGATTCCACAATCGTCTTGAGTGCAAGATCGCCAACGGGATGGCCGTAGGTATTGTTGATGGCCGACAAGCCGTCCAGGTCGAAATAACAGAAGGCCGCTTTGATCCCGTGGCGTTTCGTGTATTGCTGGGCGCGCTGACACTCCCGCAGAAAAGCTCTGCGGTTGAGGATCAACAACAATGGATCAAGATCAGAAAGCCGTTGAAGCTCCGCAACTGCTTCACGAAGCTCCCGATTCTCAGCGCGAAGCTCGGCATTCTCCCGCTCCAACGCTTCTTGATCCCGTGGTTCGGGCGGACACGCAACGTCTTCAGCTTCTGGCAAATCCGAGGGGATATCGCCTTTTCTGCGCTGCCGGCTAAACAAATTGTGCAACCGCGCGCGCGCGGGCTTGCGCCCCGCTACAGGCAAGCTTTTCAAAACCATCCCCTGTCATCCTTTCGCCCGCATTATGTCTACAGATACAATACAGTACAATATGGTGAATTGCCGAACCGCCTTT
Source organism: Limibacillus sp. MBR-115 (assembly GCF_040549425.1). Classification (NCBI taxonomy): domain Bacteria; kingdom Pseudomonadati; phylum Pseudomonadota; class Alphaproteobacteria; order Rhodospirillales; family Rhodovibrionaceae; genus Limibacillus; species Limibacillus sp. MBR-115. The sequence continues at coordinate 186,582 of NZ_JBEPTJ010000003.1, forward strand.
AGCGGAATTAATCGAGGGGAAAAACGATATGCGCATCGGTGAGCTTCTAGTTGCACAGGGTTTGATCAGCGACGAACAGGTCGAAGCTGCACGTCAACGCCAGCTCGCCGAAGGCGGTCGCCTTGGCGACAACCTCGTGGCGGTAGGCGCTATATCGGCAGAAGCGTTGGATCGCTTCTTTCAAGAAGCGCCCGCCGAACCGATGAGCGTGGCCGAGACCGGCCTCCGCGACACAAAGATTACCGAGCTTTTGCTCAAGACCATGCTGTTGCAGAAACTGGAAACCGCCAACCAATGCGTTGAAGCTTTGAAGCTTCCCTTCACGGTAATCAATATAATTCTTGAACGAGCGGTTGAGCAAAGATTGCTTGAAATTCTGGGGTCAACCGGCTCTTCGGCCTCCAGCCAGTTTCGCTATGCGCTAACAGGCGCCGGCAACCAGTATGCGTCCGATGCACTGGAGAGAAATCAGTACATCGGGCCGGCGCCGGTGTCGATATCCGCATTCTGCTACCGCGTCCTACGGCAGAAAATCAGCAACGCACATATCCCGCAGGAAAAGATTACCAATGCCTACAATGATCTGATCGTACCCGATGCTTTGTTATCGGAGCTCGGTCCGGCCATCAATTCCGGCAAGTCGATGCTGCTCTACGGCGCACCGGGCAACGGTAAGAGCTCGCTGGCCGAACGCATGAACAAGATGTTTGAGGACATTATCTATATTCCCCACGCGGTTGATATCGACGGCGAGATTATCAAGATCTTCGACCCCTCGCTGCACTTCCCCATCAAGGTAGAGGAAAAGCCGAACAACTCGATCCTGAAAGATACCTCGATTGAGAAAGAGACGTTGGATAAGCGCTGGATCGCCGTGCGCCGCCCCTTGATCATCGTTGGCGGCGAGCTGACCTTGGAGATGCTGGACCTGCAGTACAACAATACCAGCGGGTTCTATGAGGCTCCGCTTCATATGAAAGCGCTGAACGGTATCATGATGATCGACGATTTCGGGCGCCAATTGGTGGCGCCGGATCACCTCCTCAATCGTTGGATCATTCCACTGGAACGCCGCGTCGACTACCTGAAGCTACATACCGGCCGGACGTTTGAAATTCCGTTCGATGCTCTCGTCATCTTCTCTACGAACCTGACGCCGGAAGACCTCATGGACCCGGCCTTCCTTCGGCGCATTCCCTACAAGATCGAAATCGAAAGCCCGGCGGCAAGTGATTTCCAACGCATCTTCAAGGCCGTTGCCAATGCCAACGGTCTGGAGTTCCCCGATGGCGCCATAGAGTACGTTGGGCAGATGATCCAATCCAACGGCATGCCCCTGGCCGCCTATCAGCCGAAGTTCGTCATCGAACAAGTGCTGTCAGCCTGCAAGTATGAAAGCCGGCCACCGACCGTTGAACGATCACTGATTGATAGAGCCTTAAAGAATCTATCAACAAAAAAGATGCATGCTACGGCGGATGCGCCACAGGGAATGTAGTGTTTTTATGTTTTGTTTCAGTACGTTATTTGCACAATCCGGAAAACAATTAATAAGAGAAATAATGATTTTCCGGAAAATTTTAGGCGCTTGTTTAAGCCTTTGTTAAGCAAGCCTCACGAATAATGACAAACATGGTGGTGACAACGCCACCGTTGCCAAAAAGCGCCCTTGAGGCGTAGGCGCGTGAGGAGAAGCAAAATGGGTTTGGAAATTGTCATAGCAGCCGTTGGCGCAGGGCTTCTGTTGCCACCGCTATTTGATACCCGCGGGCCGATGGCCGTCCGCATGGTGTTCTTATTGGTGGGAGGCGGTGCGATAGCTTTCGGATTGACCCAAGACGTTGGGGCCCTCTGGTAGTCTCTTTCCTCCCTAGCAACGTAAAAGAGCCGAAGCCGGTGGACCGAAAGGGCCATCGGCTTTCGCCTTTGTAGGCCTTCGCTTGACCTTTCCCCCCAGGACGCCCGAAACTAGTGCCGGGCTAAACATGAAACCATTTCCAATGAGTTTCATGTAACAATGAGGCTAGGCATAAGGCGAGGGAGGAACAAGATGGAACGTCACATCGTCCCGGGAATCGTGTCCGACCAGGCACTCAGTCTTCTATCCGCGAACGACACCGTACAACAAGCCGTCGAGATCATGACGACACGCAAGATCGGCGCCGTGCTAATTGTCAATGACGATGGAAGCCTGGCCGGTATATTCACCGAACGCGACGTCGTCGCACGTGTAGTACATCAAGGTAAGGATAGCGCCGCAACAACGCTGGGCGAGGTTATGACGCCGGACCCAGAAAGCGTCCGTCCTGAAGATAAGGCCCTCACCGCCCTTGAAAAGATGAGCCGACGCGGATTTCGCCACCTGCCCGTCATCGCAGAAGATGGGAGCATTGCAGGCATAGTCTCTATACGTGACCTCTACTCGGCCGTGCTCCAGGAGTTGGAGGAAGATGTCCGCCAGCGAGATCAACTCATCTTCGATACCGGTTATGGTAGTGGGTAAAACTAGTTAAAATACAAACTGACAATTTGGAAAGTTTTTAAGGGGGCGGCAACACACTGATTTTTCACAATAACTCCAATCATAAATATTGAAATTAATACTGACTCCTAAATCCAGCGTTGCAGTCATTAATAGTTTGTTAACTATTCTGGCGCATCTTAGGTCTATAAGAAATTGGAGGCTGTGTTGAAGGAATCCTCTGCCCCCGTAACGGCACCAGAACACCAAGACGAAGGCTCGCGGGAAGAACTGCGCAAAGCTCATGGAAAACTGCGTCTTGCGGCAAAAATCGCCCAGCGCATGGAAAGCCTTCAGAGTTCGATCATTGGTGTGCCGGCCGGCAGAGCGAAGGAAAACACGCCCAAAAACGTAGACGGTATTCGGGAAGACGCTCACCAATCAGCCCAGATACTGCGCCGCATGATGCCCATCGCCGCAGATACCACAAGCAAAGCATCGAGTGACGATCCGGATCTTTCGGAACTTTGCCGAGGCCGGCGCATTCTCTTGGCCGACGATGATCCGATGGTTCTTAGTTCGGCCCGCATGGCCTTGATGGATGCAGGATTTAGCGTGGTTAGCTGTTCATCCGGCGAGGAGGCCTGGAAGGTTTTCTCCAAAAGCCCCAAATCGTTTGACCTGCTGCTTAGCGATATCTCCATGCCGTCGCTCGATGGCGCCAGTCTCGTACAGCAGGCACGCCTGCTGCATCCGCACCTTCGCGTGATATTGATGTCAGGATACTTCGACGAGCGTTCAGCGGCCGATCTGGTCCGCGGCGGCAAAGGTTCCTTCCTCGCGAAGCCATTTGGGTTGTCGCAACTCGTGGATGAAGTGCGCGCGAGGTTGCTGGCGTCCTGATCAACGCCCCACCTCTATCTTAGATTCCTGCCAACTCGCATCGCCGTCCAAGCTTCTAGTCAAGCCTGTTCACAGACCATGGCGGCCGCAACTTTGCGGCCCTTATCAAGTGAGCCTGCGGATCGATTGATTCGCCGTTAGCCTTAACCTGAAAACCGTCGTGAACCTGCCAGGTGGTGACTTCCTTCGCCTAGCCGATGTTCAAAAGAAAACAACCACCCAGAAAGGGCAATTTCCTGGATGGTTGCTTCTCCCGTGCAGTCATCGGGGGCGGAAAAGGGTAAAGCTCTACTTTAGGCGTGCGAAGCGCCTTCTTCGCTATCGGGATAACCGTGTAGTCGGTTCAAGCGATCGAGGACCTTGCGTCCGGTATCGATGCTGCGCCGATTGGTCGTCCCGCCACTAATCGGGTTCAGCGACCGCAACAAGTTTCGGATCGCGCCACCTTTGGCTGGTTTAGCAGTTTCCGGAGCGCCACTGGAACCGCCACTGTTCTGATCCTCGTCGTCGTCGTCCGTCTCTGATCTGGAGGGTTCGTCGGGGGCAGGGATCGAAGCGGAGGCTTCAACCGGAATCGTCGCCCCCTCTTGCAAAAACGAAGGCACTGGGTCGCTATCGGGCGCTCCATTCGCGACCGCGTTATCTTCGTGACCTAAGTCATCATCCCGCGCCAAGTCAGACTGCGCCGCGATTTCGGGATCCTTTTCGGATTCCGGTTGTGCGATGCCAGCCGTCATTTCCGCGCCGCTATCCATTGCCGCTTGGCTATCTTCCGAAGTAGACGCCAGATCACCGGCAACGGCTGCATGACCGTTCAGTTGTGAAAGGAAAGCAGCTGAACCATTCGCAGAACCGTTTACCGGCTTGTCCGAAACCGCTTTTTTGGGCCCCAGATACTTGCGTGTGATCCAAGCGGTTACGTCTTCGACTAAAGCCTCATCGACGACTTTCTGGCGCGATTCACCGCCGGAGACCGGCGGCATCGGTGTAACCGTGTGGCGTGGCTTCTCCGGCTTATTTTCAAAGAAAGCCGCGCCATTGGCATGGTTTTTGCCCCAGTCATCGTCGCCGAATGGGTCCAATTTGCGCAGCGTGTTCCCGTCAACGAAGCTACCAAACTCCGACGCTGATTCCCTACGCGCGTCGCCATTCTTATATGGCTTGTCATCGCTGGCCCCACGCAGCGGCAGCGGTTGCGGATTGATGGACGGCTTTTCCGGCGCCCAGGCGTCCCAGCTATCGTCACTATCCTGGTCGCCATCGATTCCATGACCGTTCAGGGCCTGATCATCGGCTGGCTCGCCATTCAGGGAACCTCCTGAGAACTCTCCAAAGTCGCCGGCCGAAGATACGGATTCCGCCGTGCTCGGCTCCACAATCATTGCCTGATCAAACTCTGCGGCGGGTGCCACTTGGAGTTCCGGTTTTATTGTTGCGGAATCAAACCCGGTAGCCACGACCGAAACCCGCAGTTTACCTTCCATGGCGTCGTCAAAGGTCGAGCCGAAGATGATGTTGGCTTCCGCATCGACTTCTTCGCGGATGCGGTTGGCCGCCTCATCAACTTCAAACAGTGTCATGTCCGGACCACCGGTGATGTTGATGAGAACGCCCCTGGCCCCTCGCATGGTTATATCGTCGAGCAACGGGTTAGAAATGGCGGCTTCTGCTGCTTGTACGGCACGCCCCTCGCCTTCGCCTTCACCCATACCCATCATGGCTTTGCCCATCCCGGCCATCACCGAACGGATATCGGCAAAGTCGAGATTGATTAGGCCGTTCATCACGACAAGGTCCGTCACATTGCGGACGCCAGAGTTCAGCACCGCGTCCGCCAGCTTGAAGGCGTCCTTGAATGTCGTCTTCTCATCACAAATTCGGAACAGGTTCTGATTTGGAATGATGATCAATGTATCGACGTGGCGCGCCATTTCTTCCAGGCCCTTTTCCGCCGAGCGCATACGATGCACGCCTTCGAACTGGAAAGGTTTGGTGACAACGCCAATCGTGAGAATACCGAGTTCGCGGGAAATCCGTGCAATGACGGGCGCCGCTCCAGTGCCTGTGCCGCCGCCCATGCCGGCGGTGATGAACACCATGTTGGCGTCCTGGATGGCTGCCTTGATTTCCGCTTCTGATTCCTCTGCCGCCTCAGCGCCGATCTCAGCTTTCGAACCTGCGCCCAGCCCAGCGGTCAATTTATGGCCAAGCTGAATTCGGCTTTTGCACGACGAATGCTCAAGAGCCTGTGCATCGGTGTTCGCCACCACGAAATCAACGCCTTCAAGTTGGCTGGCGATCATATTGTTGACGGCATTACCGCCAGCGCCACCGACGCCGATGACAGTTATGTTGGGTTTCATCTCTTGCTCATGTTGCGTCATATCCGACGCTCCCTTTTGCCCTGGCCGCTCTCGCCGCAGCCTTTACCCCTTCTTCCCTATAATGACTCACTTGGGTTAATAAGGTTTTAACGTCGGTGGGCGTTATGACAGCGCGCCGCGGGCCGACACGGGCCAAATTCGCTCTACACGGTCGTTTCGCACCCCTACGAACCAATCATAAAGATTAACCGTGGGGTCACAATGTCCGGGAATCAGCCTCACCCGGTCGCCCAAAGCCAACTTTTCATGTGCAGGTATTGTTAGGGTTCCATGCTCATCGGACGGCCCGGAATAGATAAAATCAGACCTATCGACCACCGTAGGAGGACCGGAATCGAAAGCCAATGCCTTCAGACCGGCATCGAGAACGGCCTTTCCAGAATGCGCGACGCTCATGACGCTGGACAAAACGAAGAGGCTGTTTTCAAACAGCGCGTAGGGTGTGCCACGCGTATCGCGATTGCGACCATAATCCGCATCCATGAAAATGTAAGAGCCGCATTGCAGTTCGGTCCAGATCGGGTACTCAATGTCTTGCAAGAGCGTTCCCGTTCCGCCACCGGTGACGGTCTGGCAAACCAGACCCCGCGCTTCAATATCCGCTTTCGCAGCCTCGGCAAGATTCGCAGCTTTGGCCACGGCGGATTGACGTTCCTGCACTGATCGCAAGTGCTGCGCGCTTCCGTGATAGGCTTGTATCCCGGCAAACCGGAGAGCCGGGCTATCGGCCGCGGCGGCGGCAAGACTGCCGGCCAGGTTCGGCGTCACGCCGCAACGCCCGCCACCAACATCTATTTCAACCAAAACCGATACAATACTGTCTGCCTCCTCGGCGGCCTGGTTCAAGCTTCTGAGGTTTTCGATATCGTCCACGCAAACAGTCAGGCGCATCGAACGTGCCAGCTTGGCAAGGCGCCTTTGCTTCTGCTCACCGACAACTTCGTTCGCAATCAGGATGTCGCGTACGCCGCCCTGCCATAGGATTTCTGCCTCCGACAGTTTCTGGCAACAAATGCCAACAGCGCCCAAGGCCATTTGATCCAATGCAATGACGGGTGACTTGTGCGTCTTGGCGTGAGGGCGCAAAGCCTTACCTGAGTCGCCGATAATACTGGCCATCAGGCCGAGATTCCGCTCATAGGCGTCCAGATCGACGATCAAGGCAGGGGTGTCGACCTCGCTGAGTTCATCGCCAACTCTCGCTGGAAGTTGTTGAACCACCTCCACGTCCTCCTATCTGCATGAAAACTTCGACAGCCTATCCTGGGGTCGATTTAGTGCGTCCGGCACCCCAGATACCGATTGGGCTCAGGTTCGCAGATTTTTGAGGGCGACGCAGAAAACTCAACAACGTGAACCGATGCCCTTTGGTGACAGGCGTCGCCTCGTGTATCAGCGAACAGGGGAACAAAATCGCCCCACCACGCGGCGGCGCATAGTGGGTAGGTCCGTACTCCGGAAAATGCAGACCGCCCCCTTCATAGTCATCCGTGTTGAGATTCAAAGTCATCGCAAACAACCGGTCCTGCGTTTCCTTTGTCGTATTGTCGCGGTGCGGTCGAAAGTAGTCGCCGCGCTCGGCAGCGTAGCAAGTCACGACGAAGTGATCGAAAGCAAAGCCTTCAAGCCCGAAGCTCTTGCTCAATTCCGGCGCAATTCTGCGCCCGATCAACTGCGAAAGATCCCGCGCTACCGCTGCGTCTGTGATCCTGTGATCCCGCCGCTTTTTCGTTTCATGCGCCACCAGCACTTTTGCACGCCCCTGCGCATCACGGCTTTGCGCAAGCCCTTCGACATGCCCCAGCTTGTGCCAACGCTCAATTAAGGCGTTGCAGGTAGCGTCATCAAGCACGTTGGGGACGATCAAGACAGGGGCAACACTGTTAAGCGTTCCCGTTGGTCCAAGCCTGGGATGCTTCTCGCTGCTGGCCAACGCCCTTGCCGGAACCTGCGCATCCGGTGCCCCAAGGTCTTCCAAGACCCGTTGATTTTCATCCAGGAGCAGAGCCAGGGCCTGGTCTGGGTCGCGCCCGAAGGCTCCGGCCAACGCGGGATAGACCTTCCCCTCTAGATCTTGGAACACCATGAATGACGGCTGTCTGGAGAGCTTTGAGATATCCGCCCGGATGGTGGCCTCCGCTCCCACGAGTAGCAGAAATGGATCGATGTCCGCCTTTCTCAGCGCCAGCAGGGCTGCCTCTATTCCTTCGATCACCTCGACAGCCGTCCCCTCGCCTGCCGGGTGCAGCACCAGAAGGTTTCGCTTGCCGCGGACCTTGTCGTAGAAGACCCAGAGCTTGTCATCCAGCCCCGGTAAAAGGAAATTTGGAACGCGATCGCCACGTGTCAGGGCTGCATTTCCAGCTTGCATGCGGATATTCCTTTCGATCACAAATGCCGCATGATGCTGGTAGCATGTCCCTAAGATAAGGCCAAGCCACCGGTGGCACGGCCGACCACCGGCCGGTAGGTTTGGGTTTGCGGAAGCTTGCCGGAATTAACCTAAGCGAGGAAAAGCCATGCCCGTTGGATCCAGAAAGAACAAAGCAGTCTTCGGTAATCGGGGCGCCCTGTCGGTTTTGTTTAAGCGCAGTCTGATTGCAGGCTCACTGCTTCTGCCTGCCGTCGTGCAACCAGCGCTGGCGGAACTAGCGCACTACGATTGCACCTGGACCGGTCGCGTAGGGCAGCCTTTCAGCATGACCTATGCTGACGGCACGACCTATATCGAAGGCAGCTTGGGTGTCTTCGGACAGATCGCACCGACCGAGAAAACCGAAACCACCTACCGGGCGGCGCTTGAGCTGCCCGGCGGCGTCTTCGCGATCGAATGGCCAAAAAATGGAGGGGCAGCAAGAGTTGCCGTGATCAACCTGAAAGATGAGATTCAGGGAGGCCACCCGCAGGCCGCTCAATGCACGCTATCTGAGTAGCACATTGCCGCGCTAGAACGGCGACTACATTAATCAGGCCTCGTCTGCTTCGCCCCCACCGGAGGCTCCGAACGACGAACCGGTTGGGTCTTGTTCGACCACGTCGGCAACGGCTGCGAAGATTCGCGCCTCTTCTCCAAGCTGCTCCTGCAGCCCTGGGTTTTGTTCACCTACCGAGTTGAAAAACTCAGCGGCGTGGCGTAGCAAGCGCGCAGCAATTTCGGCGTTGGTCGCCATAGCGATCCTCCGTCATTTTGAAGTTAGAGTTGCTAGGAAGAGGCAAACCCTAACAGCCCAAACAATCGGGGTCGATGCTTAATTCCCCCTATCCTGCACCCGAGGTCACTCTCGCTCGACAAGCAAGAGTGAATGATCGAAGCTTGCGCAGTGATGGCAAAAAAATCCTCCAGGAGGCTGAGACGTGAAGGCTGCATTGTTCGAGGCGTTTCGTGGGCCACTTCACGTTCAGACCGTCCCTGACCCGGACTGCCCGCTAGACGGAGTCGTTGTTTCGGTGGAAGCCTGCGGCGTCTGTCGGTCTGATTGGCATGGCTGGACCGGCGCCGATCCGGACGTCCAAGCACCGCATGTGCCAGGGCATGAGTTTGCCGGACGCATTGTCGAAGTCGGCCCTGAGTGCCGGAACTTCAGTCTCGGCGATCGGGTGACGGCCCCCTTTATCCTGGCATGCGGCCAGTGTCCGGTTTGCCGGGCTGGCGACCCGACGATCTGTGCTGACCAATTCGTTCTTGGTTTTTCTGGATGGGGCGCTTTCGCTCAGTTGGCCGCCGTTCCCCATGCCGATTTCAATCTCGTGACGCTGCCGGAAACCATGAGCTTCGACGAAGCCGCTGCCATGGGCTGCCGCTTCACAACCGCCTATCGCGGTCTGGTCGAACGCGCAGCCTTGAAACCGGGCGAATGGCTGGTCGTCCACGGGTGCGGCGGTATCGGTCTATCGGCGGTGATGATCGGGGCGGCGATGGGAGCCTCCGTCTTGGCGGTCGATATCGACGATGCCAAACTCGCTCTGGCGCGGGACCTTGGCGCTACTCTTCTCTTGAATGCGCGAACGGCTCATTCTGTCGGCGAAAGCGTGAGGGATATGACCGGTGGCGGCGGTCACGTCTCCGTTGATGCCTTGGGTGTCACCGAGACGTTCAACAACTCGCTGTACGGTTTGCGTCGGCTGGGCCGCCATGTGCAGATTGGCATGCCAACTGATCAACACGCCCGCCCGACCCTGGCATTGCTAGATCTCGTTTACTCACGCCAGCTAACGCTCCTGGGGACCCGCGGCATGGCCGCACACCAATTCCCAAGCCTCCTTGATATGGTTACCGCCGGACGAGTCTCTCCGGGACGCCTTGTCACAAACCGCATCTCACTCGCTCAAGCCGGCAAGGCACTCGCAGAAATGAACGACTTTAAAGGTTCCGGCATTACTGTAATCACCGACTTTAACAACTAGTCACAATATCTTGATGCTCTTGATATTTTTAACACTATTTATGGTGCGTTTTTGATCAAATTCGCCTATGATTCTATGAATGTCTGTCTATGAAGGTTACTAGGTCGATGTACGATAAGCGTCTTAATAGACCGCGAACGACCCTTAGGAGAGCCTTTTCGAAGCAGCGACAGATGCTTCGCACCGTGTATTTTTCGATTGCCGGATTGGCGCTGGCCATTTCAGTCGGCACGTACGAAACCATTGACCGATTCCAGACGGCGAGCGATCAGTCGCTGAGGGACGTGCTGGCGATTGAACCGGCAGCCGGGCCGGCCAGCAACGACAGCAAAGTCAATCTCGCGTGCCAGGAAACGTCCCCCGATCCGAATGCCAAGCCGAAGCAAGATCGTGACTGTCCCGCGGTGGCCAAGCCCTGAGCAACTGACGCCTTGCTTTCCTCGGTAACGTTAAATTCACGTAATATTACACAAACGTGATCAGCGCGGGCATTTCTTTTGTAACAAATGTTCTACATTCTGAAGAACACCACTTAACGCGGGAGTTCGTTCAGGAATGCCACTGCGCACATGGAGATCCCCCCCTCCGCGCACGCCTTTCGCCCCTAATTGGACAGTGCCTCTTTTTATCGAGGAACTTGCCGATTCAGTGGTGAACCGCGAGATTCGAAGCGTTGTCTTGTCGAAAGAACAGCAATTGCGCAACGATATAGAACCCATTCCCATTTCGGGAATTGATGATGGGCTGACGTCGCGCTGGCATGGTTTCAATATCTTTACTTGGCAAGAACCCTGCATGCGGCGGTTCCAAAAGTTCGTCAAGAACGCTTACATTAAGCTTCTGAAGGAAACCCGCGCACCGCGCACCCGCTGCTACATTCAGGGTTGGGCGAACGTCGTGCGCTCTGGTGAGCGGCTTTCTCCTCACTCCCATGATCAGTCGCCCTTCAGCTATTTGTCGGGCAACTACTGTGTCACCTCCCAGGACTCTGCGACAATCTATTACCCGCCCTATGTCTACGCAGGATCGTTGGACCCGAAGACCAGCATAGCGATCAAGAATCGCCCCGGCATGCTCACGATCTTTCCCAGCGGCATCTTTCATGAAACCTCGATCCACAAGGGTGATCAGGAAAGGATCACGCTGGCTTTCGATATCTTCCTGGAAGACGTGGACCCGCGCGGCCGCTCGGGCCATGAAGGTACGCACATCCTCTTTGATGACCCGCAAGAGCCGGTCGGTAGGAGCCTTCTACGAAACTGAAGCTGTATCTAGAGGTTGGATTCCACCACTTCGCTGCGTTACGTTGTTTTGATCTCAAAACACGGGGGGCACGAAACATGAGAAAAACATTCTGGACTGCATTAGCCATATCCGCTGTCTTGGCGTCGGGAGTGGCATCCCAGGCGCAAGCCCGAGCCCAGCAAGTATGGGGCATGGGTATCGCCGCGTCGGCGATCGCGCTTTATGGACTCATCGCCGACCAGGAACGGGACGATGGGAATTATGCAACGTTGGGCGGTGGCTGGTACGACGCGATTGACACTGTGGACGAAGCTGGCGAGGCCCATCTCGAATTCCGGCCCGGAGTTTCGATTTGGAAGCTGCAACCATTGCTGGGTGTCGGTGTCACGACCGACGGCTCCGTGATGGCGTATGCGGGCGGGCGCTTCGATGTTTTCCTGGGCGATGATCTCGTGTTGTCTCCCAGCTTGGCACCGGCGGTCTATGCAGAGGGAGACGGCAAGGATCTGGGATCGAACGTGGTCCTGCGCTTCGCCATCGACGCCCAATATAAGCTGGAAAACGATTCGCGCGTGGGATTGGGTATGTATCACATGTCCCATGGCAATGTTTTCGGCGACGATAATCCTGGCGTCGATACGCTGTTTCTCAGCTACACGATCCCCTTCGGGCGTTAATAAATTCAGCCGCTGCCTGGACGTGGCGGACGCGGTTTGAAACCCGGCAACGACAGTCCGTAAACAATGCCCCCTGCCCGAATGGCGAAAGCCATCAAGAATCCGAGCATCGCGGCAATAGTGACGCTCGTACCCAGCTCCACCAAAAGGATGTGAACCAGGGCGCCTATCGCGGCCGCGCTCGCGTAGACTTCGGACTTCAAGATCAAGGGCTTTTCGTTACAGATGACGTCGCGCAACAGACCGCCGAAAGTTGCCGTCATCACCCCCATAACCAGCGCGACAGGTGCCGCCGCCCCTGCCTTCAAGGCCAAGTGCGCGCCCATGACGGCATAGGTCGAAATGCCAACGGCATCGGCCCAGAGCACGACCACATACCGGCGCTGAATTGCGGGTGCAACAAAGTAAACGAGGAGTGCGACGGTCAGACAAACAAGGATATAGCGGGGATCGTCGACCCAAAACACCGGACGCTCGAGAAGAAGGTCACGTAGCGTACCGCCGCCAACGCCGGTAACACTCGCCATCAAGCCAAAGCCGATCAGGTCCATTTGCTGCCGAGAGGCAACCAGCGCTCCGGTCAAAGCGAAGACTGCTACCCCTAAAAGGTCGAGCCAGACCGCGTAACCACCCATCTTACCCCCCCCCGCCTAAATCCAAAGGATCAACCGCAAGGGAAGCACCGCTACCTGGTGGGATCAAGCCTCTGCCGGGAAACAGTCCGACAAGGAACGCTTCTGCTGCCCATCGGCGTCAAAATTTTCGGGCGACAGCCAGCTCTCGAAACCCCGTTTCAGGCGGGGCCATTCGCTGTCGAGGATAGCGTACCAAGCCGTGTCTCGGTTTCGCTGTTTGTAGATCGTTGCCTGCCTGAAAATACCCTCGAACCGGAAGCCCAAACGCTCGGCCGCACGCCTTGAGCCCTTATTCAGTGAATCACATTTCCACTCGTATCGGCGGTACCCCAGCTCATCGAAAACGCGGGCCATCATAAGGTACATGGCCTCAGTCGCCGCGGCGCGGCGCTGCAAACGGGGTGAGAAGTTGATGTGCCCAACCTCTATGACACCGACCGCCGGGGTGATTCTCAGGTAACTGGCAACCCCGATTGGCTTGCCGTCGGCCGCGTCTATAATCGTATGGAATAATGGGTCCTCGCCCGAAGCGTGACTTTCAATCCAGGCGCGAAACTCGGATAAGCTCGCGAACGGTCCGTAAGGAAGGTAGGTCCAAATACGGTTTTCCTTGTCCTCACAGAACGCATCATAGAGCCCGGCGGCGTGACGGCCCGCGGACAGGCGTTCCAGTTTGCAGAATCGGCCGTCCATAATGGCCTCGCCGGGCGGCGCGGCTCTGGGCTTCCAGCCCGGCAGGGCCTCTCCGATCTCCTGACCCAGTTCATTTTGTGGCATTACCGTCTCCATGCTGCACCGCTGTGCAACTTGCCCCTCCGCGGGGTCCTGGGAAAAGAGCCAATCCGATAGAATTTATCGGGCCACTAACGCACTCAATCTCGCGTTCGGAACCGCCAGATGAAGTAACCGGCAACACCGATTGCCAGGAGTTCGACCGCGACCAAGCCAAAATCCACACGGTGATTAGCCGGAATCTCGAACAGGAATGCGTAGGTAACAGGTGCTTCCGGAACCATCCCCGAGTCCTGGACCAAGCGAACAGGTGGAAAGAGAATCGCCAGCACGCCAAAGACCGCCGACAAGCGTTCCACAGATTTTTTCCTAAGAATTGGGTCCTTCTTACGCAATCCGGTTCTCCTGACTTGGCGGCATATTGGAACGCTCTCTCCTCAACGAATGTAGTGCAGGCTGGAAAAACGCCTACGGAACGCCATAGTTTGCTCGGCCAGCACTTCGGGGTGATCACTGCGCAACGCCGCCGCCAGAAGTTTCGCCAGTTCCGGGGCGTCCTTTGGCGTCATGCCCCAACGAACCACTTCCGGCGTTCCGAATCGCAGGCCATTCATGTCGCCAGGAACCGGCGCCAGGGGCAATCCTATACCGCAGGTCAGGAAGTTGGCCCGCCGCAAGTGTTTTGCCGCCGCCTGACCGCCACCGAAGGACGCTGCCTCCAACGCAAACTGATGCGATTCCGTCGCCCCTTTCTTGGCTGCAAATACCGGCAAACCCTCTGCAAGACAGGATCGCGCAAGGGCTTGAGCCATGTCGCGCATGGCGGACGAGTAAGCTTTTCCATGGTCACGCCAGTCCAAGAGCGTGAATGCCAGCGCGGCAGACTTGGCCGCATCGAAATTCGCGGTAAGACCGGGGAAAGCAATCGCATCCAGGCGTTGAGCCAGTTCAGCGTCGTTGGACACAATTAGGCCGCCGGCTGGACCACCAAGGCTCTTGTATGTGCTCATGGTCATCAAGTGGGCGCCTTGATGCAGAGGGTTCGGCCAAGCGCCTCCGGCGATCATCCCACAGAGATGTGCCGCATCGAAAAGCACGTAAGCCCCGACTTCATCGGCAATAGCCCGCACCTTGGCGACCGGATGCGGGAAAAGGTTGAGGCTAGCGCCTATGGTAATCAGCTTGGGCCGCAGCGCCAGCGTTTGGGCCCTCAGCGCCTCGATATCCAAACTGTAGCCATCCGCATCGACGGGGGCATTGTGAATGTCCAGCCCGTACAAACCAGCCGCACCGGCCTTTTGGTGAGTCACGTGCCCACCAATAGCGGGCGGCGGGACGATGATGCTATCACCGGGTTTTGTGGTCGCCATGAAAGCATAGAGATTGCCAAGTGCGCCGGAAGGCACACGAATTTCCGCGTAAGGTGCCTGAAAAATCTCGGCCGCAAGTGCTGCGGCTATCACCTCAATCTTTTCGATAGCCTCCAAGCCCATTTCATACTTGTCGCCCGGATAGCCTAAAGATGGGCGTGAGCCGAGTCCCTCCGCCAGCACGGCTTCGGCTCTTGGATTCATCACGTTCGTTGCCGGATTTAGATTGATGCACTCGGCTTCATGGATACGCCTGTTCTCCGCGATCAAGCTATCCAGTCGCGCTGCCAATGCGTCGCTTTGCTCCGCCGCCGTTTGGCTAGCGATATCGGCAATGTAGTCCTCACAGGCTTGCGGCACCCAAGCCCGCCGCGCCAGTTCCGTCATGTCTTCGCTCCTGTTCGAAAGCAACGTTTGATTCACCGTCCGGCAAAGGGTCGATGAATAAGGAATCAAAATCTCAACTTCCGGCAGCGCCCCTTGCAAAGGAGCATTGCAACAAAGGCACCTGTTTTGCAAATGCTCCATCGCCCATAGTGGTCGGGATCAAGGATTCGAAAACCCGATGTTCGGTAGGGCCAACAATGGAATTTGAGAATTTTCTCATCATTACCGTGATCTTCCTGCTCGCTGGGCTTGTCAAAGGGGTCGTTGGCCTTGGTTTGCCTACCGTTTCCATCGCTGCCTTGACAGCGACGCTGGGCTTGCCGACCGCAATGGCTGTCGTACTTCTCCCCTCTTTCATAACCAACCTCTGGCAAGCTGTGGCAGGAGGCGCGCTACGGGAAGTGCTTAAGCGACTTTGGCCTTTGTTTCTGGCCGTCGTGTTAACGACCTGGCTGGGCGTCAGTGTGCTTGCGGTCAGCGATGAGGCGATCCTCTCGGCGCTGCTGGCCTTGATCGTCATCCTCTATTCCGCCACGAGCCTCATGGGCTTACAGGCACCAAGGCCCGGCGGGGCGGAGGGTTGGTTGTCACCGCTGGTCGGTTGTATCAACGGCATTCTTACCGGCTTGACCGGGTCCTTCATATTTCCAGGTGTTCTATACTTGCAGGCGCTCGGCTTGCCGCGCGACATTTTGGTCCAGGCCATGGGCATGCTGTTTCTGGTATCGACTCTTGCCTTGGCCGGCTCACTCGGCGGTCATGGATTGATGACGCAGGAGCTGGGCTTGCAATCCTTGTGGAGTGTCGTTCCCGCACTCGTTGGCATGTTTGGCGGACAAAAGCTCCGTAAGCGCTTGTCCGAAGCCCACTTCCGCAAAATCCTGTTCTGGGCCCTGCTGCTACTGGGCGGGTACATTCTTTACCGCTCCTTATAGAGGATCGCCGCCGCTGACAGCGCGGCAATTTGGGATTAGGCTTTTCGGCAAATCTTGAGACAAAGAGGTCTTTTATGGACGACCACAAAGAGCGGGAGCATAGCCACAACGGGCACGGGCACGGGCATGGGCACGGGCACGGGCATGGGCATGGGCATGGGCATGGGCACGACGAGCATGATGCGCCTCATTCCCATTTGCCCTCGGACCCGGCGCTAAGAGTGAAGGCGCTGGAAACGCTGCTCGTCGACAAGGGGCTTGTGGACCCGGCGGCGCTTGACGCCTTGATTGAGACTTACGAACACAAGATCGGGCCAAGAAACGGCGCCAAGGTAGTGGCAAAAGCCTGGTGCGATCCAGACTTCAAGGCTTGGTTGCTGAGGGATGCAACCGCCGCCATCGCCAGCCTAGGCTTCACCGGCCGCCAGGGCGAGCATATGGTGGCCGTGGAGAACAGCGCAGCGCTACACAACATGGTCGTCTGCACGCTCTGTTCCTGTTACCCCTGGTCGGTCTTGGGAATTCCGCCCGTCTGGTACAAGTCCGAAGCTTACCGTTCACGCGCCGTGATCGATCCGCGCGGTGTGCTTAGCGAGTTTGGTGTTACCTTGCCGGAAACAGCCGCAGTGAAGGTCTGGGATTCAACGGCCGAGGTCCGCTATCTCGTGATCCCCCAACGCCCGGCGGGTACCGACGGTCTGAACGAGGATCAGTTGGCCGAACTCGTCACCCGTAACTCCATGATCGGTACGGAGCTATTGTCCGCTGTTTCAGGAAGCGAGCAACCATGAACAACATCCATGACATGGGCGGAATGCAGGGCTTTGGTGCCATCCCCATTGAGGAGAATGAACCGGTTTTCCACAGTGAATGGGAGGCAAAGGCCATGGCGATTACCGTCGCGATGGGTGCTTGGGGGCGCTGGAACATCGACGCTTCGCGGCATGCCCGAGAGCGCCTGGCGCCGCAGGAATACCTGAACCTAACCTACTACGAGCGCTGGATTGCAGCGCTTGCGGACCTGATGGTGGATCGAGGCTTGGTAACAGTCAGCGAGCTGCAAAGCGGCAAACCCGATGGCGGTGCGACGACTGCTCAACCGCCGTTGACCGCCGACAAGGTCGCGGCGGTGCTAACCCGCGGTGGTCCGGTGCTTAGGGAAATCGACACAGCCCCCCGTTTCAAAATTGGCGATTCAGTCAGGACCGCAAGAGACAACCCGGACGGCCATACGCGGCTGCCGCGCTATGCAAGAGGAAGACAGGGCGTCATTACGCTTCATCATGGCGCCCATGTGTTCCCGGACAGCAACGCCAAAGGGCTTGGCGAAGCGCCGCAGCATCTTTACGCCGTTACTTTCAATGCCACGGAGCTGTGGGGTCGGCATGCGAGCGCCAAGGATTCGGTGACCCTGGACGCATGGGAGAGCTATCTTGAGCCAGCCTGAGAGCCTAACCTCGTCTGACGTGCCTTCCTCGTCAGATATGCCAGTCTTTGTCGAACCCTGGCATGCGCAGGTTTTCGCACTCGCCGTCAGGCTTTCGGAGCAAGGGCATTTCACCTGGCCCGAATGGGCCGCAACTTTTAGTGAAGAACTTGCCCGGGCTTCTGCTGCCGGGGCTCCGAAAGACGGATCGGCCTATTACGACGTCTGGCTGACCGCGTTGGAAACGATGCTGCTGGATCGGAACCTGGCCACGCCCAAGCAACTGAGCGATCTCAAGCAAGCCTGGACCGATGCTTATCTCAGCACGCCTCACGGAGCGCCCGTGCATCTGAAGCGTTGATTGCGCCGCCGCCGCTATGCCTGTCACCCCTGCCCCGCATTTTCGCTTCCGGCCCCGGAAATTCGGGCAAAAAGCCATTTGGCAGTTGGCCTTTGCCGAGACGATTGTCTGGGCGGGGTTCTATTATCTTTTTCCAGCCCTGCTCCCCCGCTGGGAACAGGACTTTGGCTGGGCCAAGACCGATATCACCATCGCAATGACCCTGGCCTTGGTGGTCTCTGCCTTGGCAACACCTTACGCCGGAAGTCTGATAGATAGGGGATACGGACGCACCCTGTTGGTCGGTTGCGCCGCCTTCGGCAGCCTACTCGTCGCCAGCCTGACTTTGGTTTCGACGCCGTTGCAGTTTTACGGCCTTTGGCTCTTGATCGGGCTCATGATGGGCGGGTCGCTTTACGACCCTTGCTTTAGTTTCTTGACCAGGACCTATGGCGGCGGCGCGCGCCAGGCCATCACCTTGGTTGCTCTAGTCGCGGGCTTCGCCGGGACTTTGTCGTTCTCGCTCTCAAATATTCTCGCCGAGCCATTTGGCTGGCGCGTCAGCGCACTGACCTTCGCTGTGTTGCTCCTCTTGGTTGCGGCCCCGCTGTTCTGGCTAGGCACTAGGCCCGGAAACACAAATTCCGAGGCAACCGAAACAGAGACACCCGATAGCCAAAAGGCCGGACGACGGATGGCCCGCAGCAAAGCCTTCCGCAACCCGGTTTTCTGGTTTCTTGCAACTGCGTTCTCTCTCATCTACCTGAACCACGGAATGATGATCACCCACTTCTTGCCAATGCTGGATGAACGCGGTGTGTCGCTGGAGATCGCGGTTGTCGCTATATCATTCATCGGTCCACTGCAGGTCGCCGGGCGCGTGGTCATGGTCATGGTGGAAAAGAGAGTTTCGACGCGGGCGATTTGCACCACAGCGTTTGCGTCGATGGTATTGGCATCCGCCGCCCTGTTTGCAGCGCATTGGAGCCTGCTGCTGTTACCTCTATTTGTTCTTTTCCAAGGCGCCAGTATCGGCGTTATGAGTATACTCCGACCCG
The DNA here is from genome assembly GCF_040549425.1 of Limibacillus sp. MBR-115. NCBI lineage: Bacteria > Pseudomonadati > Pseudomonadota > Alphaproteobacteria > Rhodospirillales > Rhodovibrionaceae > Limibacillus > Limibacillus sp. MBR-115. The sequence goes on from NZ_JBEPTJ010000003.1 coordinate 205,539, forward strand.
TTGTTACGGCGGAATATCTCGGTCGCGCGCACTTCGGTACCGTGTACGGTGTCCTTGCAATGCCGGTGACCGCAAGCTTCGCATTTGCACCTTGGCTAGGTGCCATCATCTGGACTTTCGGAGGATACGATAGCCTATTGTTCGCTACGGCGATCATGGCCTTGGCAGCACTTTTGTTCTTCGTCCTTGCAGCGACCCACCGGCAGAGTGCATGAAAGCCACTATGGAGCGTTTCGATGCCATCGTACTTGGAGCGGGCGCGGCTGGGTTGATGTGTGCCATGACCGCGGCTCAGCGCGGCCGGCGCGTGTTGCTACTGGAACGCGCGAACCAGGTTGGCAAGAAGATCCTGATTTCCGGTGGCGGTCGCTGCAACTTCACGAATTTGGATGTTCGCCCGGAACGGTTTCTTTCAGGTAATCCGCATTTCTGCAAATCCGCACTTAGCCGCTACCGACAACAAGACTTCATAGCCTTGGTCGAACAGCATGGCATTGCCTACCACGAGAAAACTCTTGGTCAGTTGTTTTGTGACGGCTCGGCACGTCAAATCGTCGATCTATTGCTGACGGGTTGCGCCAAAGGTGGCGTGACCCTGCGCTTGAACCAAGACGTGCAGGAAATATCCAAGCCCGATGATTTTCATGTCGTCGCGAATGGAAGTCTCGCCGCAGCGCCAGCGCTGGTTGTTGCGACCGGTGGCCCCTCGATCCCCAAAATGGGAGCAACCGGTTTTGCTTATCGTTTGGCGGAACAATTTGGTGTTTCCCTCGTGCCGCCGCGCCCGGCATTAGTGCCTTTGACAGTTGAGAGCGCAGGCATTGGGTTAGAAGATCCCGGGTCACTGGCGGGACTGTCGCTGGACTGCGTGGCTCGGTTCGGGAAGGCCAAATTTCGTGAGGCCATGCTGTTCACGCATCGCGGCCTATCTGGACCTGCGATTCTCCAGATCTCATCTTATTGGCAGCCCGGCAATGAAATTCACCTTGATCTGCTGCCGGATATCGATGCGGCGGCCTACTTGAAAGCACGCAAGCAGGAACGGCCAAAAAGCGAAGCCCGTAGTGTATTATCCGAGATTTTCCCAAATCGCCTCGCTCAAACGATCGCGCTGCGTCATCTGCCCGAAGGCAGCCTTGCAAACCTGCCGGACCGTAGTTTGGAAAGCCTTGGCGCGCGCCTCAAGAACTGGCCCGTCCAACCCACCGGAAGCGAAGGTTACGCAAAAGCCGAAGTTACAGCTGGCGGCATCGACTGCAGGGAGCTCTCTTCAAAAACCTTCGAGACACGCAAGGTGCCAGGGCTCTATTTCATTGGCGAGGCATTGGACGTAACCGGATGGCTAGGCGGCTACAATTTCCAGTGGGCTTGGTCCAGCGCTTGGTGTTGCGGCCAAGCGCTAACGACCCATGAAGGGTGACAAACGTTGGATCAGAAAAATTTACAGACAACACATGCGAAGGGGTTTGCGCTGACCCTTTTCGGCGTTCTCATCCTAACCCCCGATGCGTTGCTGATCCGCCTCATCGACATAGATCCCTTCTCCATGGTGGTCTGGCGTGGTTTCCTGATGTCCGGCACCCTGATGACTGTCTTCATCATCCACCGAAAGGGCCGTGTTCTAGCCGAATTCAGGGCTCTGGGCCGCTACGGCCTGGCTGTTGCGCTCTTTTATGCAGCGAATGCCTTCTGCTTCATCTTAGCATTGCACCTGACGTCCGTGGCCAACACCTTGGTGATAATATCGGCAGACACGCTCCTGGCTGCGCTGCTGTCCATTATTTTTCTCCACGAACGTGTCGCCACCCCAACTTGGTGCGCCATTCTCGCCGGCATTGCAGGTGTCGTCATCGTGGTTGGCGGCGGACTGGGCGACGGCACATTGCTAGGCGATTTCTTTGCGCTGATGACCGCCCTGCTGTTGGCTGGGACTTTCGTCCTAATCCGCATGCGCCCGGACCTCAACATGATTCCGGCAACGGCGCTGGGCGGATTCCTCGCCGCCATGGTGGCGTTACCCTTTGCTTCACCCTTTGCCGTAAACGGCACTCAGTTAGGAATGATCCTGGTATTGGGAATGTTTGTCCTGCCGGTTGCGTTTGGCCTTATCACGCTGGGGCCGCGCAGCATACCCGCACCGGAGGTTGCTCTGCTGCTATTGCTCGAAACCGTGCTCGGCCCCTTTTGGGTTTGGTGGGGCATTGGCGAAACGCCCCCGACCGCGACCTTCATTGGAGGCGCCGTGATTCTATCAGCCGTCGGTCTGCACGCGCTTTGGCGGCTCAGAAAACGACCTGCAGGAATATGACCAACAATGCCACGCAACCAACCGCAAAGCTTATTGTGCGGGTAAAGGGGATGTTCGACACATAGGCCGGGTAATGGGCCAGCCGAGCCAGGAAATACACCACCGATGCCGCCGCCGTGGTTTCATCCGCCGTTCCACTGACATGCGCGATTAGAACCAAGGTGGCAAAGGGCGCCAAGTTCTCAATGGCATTGTAGTGGGCTTTTTTGGCCCGTGCCGCCCAATCAGGCAGCGGCGTTCCATCTGCTGTATAGGTCAAGGCTGGCAGCAGTCCGACGTTAACAATGTGGGCTAGAATGTAGGGAAGCCATAAAAGCGCCGTTAGCCCAGCCACCAGAGCCAACATAAACAGATCGGTTGTCATCTCCCTTCTCCCCAGAAAGAATACTTTAGCGCTATCAGCATTTCACAGGACGAAGACCCTGTAAATCCAGGCTCTGATACGCCGCCCAATCAATGTAGGGTCAAATTCAAGGGCGCACCCTTGCTAGGATTTGGAACGCCCAAGTCACCTCCAAAACCTTCTCCAACCTCACTTGAAACGGCTGACGCAATTTCGGCCCCCAAGCGCAGCGTTTCATCGATCGCACCGGCCTCCACGATTCCGGAAACCGCAGACAGCAGCGCTGCGTTACGGGGCCGCAGCATAATATCGATCAGCAGACGTTCGTCGCTCGTAACCCGCCCGCAGCACGGTCTATTGAACGCCAAGGTACGGCGGGCATCGACCGCTATCGCCCTGACGAACGATTCCACACCGGAAAGAACTCGGCGCGCGGCCGATGCCGAAACCTGCCGGCAGAGCAACGTCCATGCCGCTTGCCAGTAATGCGGATTCCTCGTCTCCCAACCGGTCAACCAGCGACGGAGGACATCCAGCAGCAATTGCTCTCTTTCGGTTAGCAAGGCGTAACTATCGCTTTCATCGTGAACTCGACGCAGTCCCTTGGGCACCACACACGCTCCCTTCTTGTGTTCGTTGTTCCTAGCGGTCACGGGATCAATAGCTATCCTAATTGCGAATGATTCGCAATCGTAATTTAAGCCCTATCCGATGGATAAAGCGAGGATTTCACGTCGATCGTTCATCAAGATGGTTGCGGCCTTGTCAGGCGTATGGAAGGCTGACGGTCCACGAGGTGCGGAGGATTGAAGGTATGAAAATCAGAGCGGTGCATGTCAAACAGGCATTGGACGAGCTACCGGTTCTAAAAGGGCGTACCCCACAGACGACGGCGTCGGAAGCCGACCCCTCCTTCGCAACCCTAGCAACGTTCGGCAAGAACGGCGGCGTTTTCGTAGGCAGCTTCGAAGGCCGCAGTGCCTGGGAGCGGCATAGCCTTGGCGATGAACTTGTACAAGTCGTCGCGGGCAGCACGCGTTTGACCATCCTGGCAGACGGCCAACAACAAATCTTCGAAATGAAGGCAGGTATGGTTACGGTCGTGCCACAAGGATGCTGGCACCGCTTCGACGCCCCAGAGGGAGTATCGGTGTTAACTGTTACGCCTCAACCGACGGATCATTCGGCCGACGACCCGGTTCTATCCGGAAACGTTGCTACTGATTTTCCTCAAACAACCAAATAGCCTACGAGTACAGCCAAAACGATTGCCGCAACCGCCGCAAGACCATACTTATTCTTCATATCGAGATCGGACCAGAACCGCAGAAAGTTCATCATTATTCCCCTGAATAGAACACAACCATCGAAATTTCCCCACACGATGCCCGGGAATTATAGCAGGTATAGCGGCCCAACGCGAACGGGCCCAAAGGCTAAACCAAATTCGGCTGGACGGGCACAAGAACGCTTCAGCGGCACCGCAGAATTCATCGATAAACGCGACGAGGAGACATGGGGCAGTGCCGCGAATATTCCTAAGCTGTTGGGGTACATTAGGCGAGGTACTGCCTTTTGCCGGTTTTGCACGTGATCTCACCACCGCGGGGCACGAGGTATTTGTGGCCGGGCCGGAAAACCTAAGGGTGATTTTTGACGGAACCGCCACAGGGTATTGCGCACTGCCACCCGGTCCCCGTGAAATGCAGGTCACGGTCGATACCGTCCGTCATCTCTTTAATCCCACGCTGAGTTGGGAAAGGTTGCTGTCCCAGGTAATCGACCCTTACTGCGAGGCGCAGTTCCATGAAGCAGGCCGGTTTATTCAGAAAAGCGGTGTCGATGTCGCATTTTGCAGTTGGATCACGCCGGGGGCGTCTCTAGCGGCCGAAGCCTCCGGAACACCGACGATTCGTTGCCATCTCTACCCGCAGTCGCTTTTCCAGAAAAGCGACCTTCCATTGTTCAGCCGCTGGTGTCGCGCGATGACCGGTAGCCGACCAAAAATTACCGATAGAATCGAAACAAGGCGTGCGATCGTGCAGCACTTCTCCAGACTGACGCCAAGGCTGAATAATCTGGCTGCGTCCTGCGGTCTGGCGCCGGAGACCAGCGGCATGTTTGCCGTGGACCGAGAGGAAAGCCATCAGCTAGCACTTTTCCCAGCCGCGCTTTTGCGAAAGGCGGAACCTGGCTGTCTCCATCTCCAACACGCAGCACGACAAAAGCTTGGCGAGTTGCCGGCGCAACTGACGCGCTTCCTGGCGTCGGGCCCTGCTCCAATTTTGGTGGCGCTGGGATCCGTGATCCCAATTGCACGACCAGACTTGCTAGACCTTGTTGCCCGCGCTTGTCAGAAGATCGGTGAGCGGGCAATTCTTCACCACGGACCATTCAATCAGCCTATCGTACAACGTGGGCCAAACCTGATTTCAGTTTCAACCCTACCGCCCCCTTGGCTCCTGCCACGGGTAAAGGCAGTCGTGCATCACGGCGGTATGGGTAGCTTGCGGGAAACCCTGGGCGAAGGTCTAGCCTCCGTAAGCCTGCCGCAAGGTTTCGACCAATTGGATAACGCCAAACGATTGGAGGAACTGGCTTTGGGAACATGGGTGGCGCCTTCACGACAAAACAGCGAGACCATTGGCCGCGCCCTTGTCCGGGCATTGCATCAAGAGGCGGAAACCCATGCGGCCAAGCAGTGGAACAAAAACGCCCTTACCAAGCGAGATCTTACTGCAAGCTCCGTCATCTCCACTTTGGGGCTTTGATCTTCTGTTGGCCCCTTCGTTGGTCCATCGCTCCGAAAGGTTCGGCAAAAAAACTAAGCCCCGCCAAGGGGTCCTGGCGGGGCTACGAATGGTCAGGCGGAAACATGGTTAACCTCCTTTCCGCGGGATCTCTTGCTCTTTCGCTTCGGTGACCTGCACCGATGAGCAGTGCTCCCCTCGTAAGCGGGAGCTATAGCGATACTACGCGAGTGATGGCCGGGCAGCAAAGACAACAAGGGCAGCAGCGTTTACGCTTTCACCGCACCAGACGTTCGGCAACTCCTGCCCGGTCAGTCGAGGCAGGCAAATGTAACCGTACCGTCGGGTACGCCGTCTTCAACCATCTGGGCGCTTTTGTCATAGGCAGAGCAATAAGCGTGAGCTTGTCTATAGATTTCACTGACGTTCCCCAACATCACGCCATGATAAGTTGCAGTCTGCGTGCCTGCATCAAGGGAACTCACCCTTATACCGCCAGCGTTGCAACCCGCCACCAAGCCGGCAACGACAACGCTTGCGGCAAATCTCATCCTGAGCCGCCTGTCACTTCGTTCCACCGGATACCTCCCCAACGCATCGACCCGATCTTGTAAGCATATACCGAATAGATCGTAAATAAAGCCGCCTAAACGCATAAGGGGTTTATCTTTGCCAAGTGACTATCAAGCGATAAACTGTCCTGTAACACTCCATCCGATGATGGTGGGAGGGAAACATGATCAGATTGATCGCCAGTGCGGCAATCACGATTAACAACATCCTGTTCATTATATTTTTAGCGCTTTTGGGTTTTCGCGCTTACAACGTCTTGGCGGCCGTCATGGGGACGCCCGAGCAACAAGGTGAACTTCCCAATGTACTTGCCAAGCTCTGGCAAGCTTTCAGTGATCAAGACATACCGCTCGTCCTCGGTGGGCTGATCGCAACCGGTGGCGTCTCCTTGCTAGGGGCGATGTGGCTTGAATTCCGCGAGGCGCGTGGACTTTCTACAAAACCTCGGAGTTCATAGCCGGCAATCGAAGTGATGTGGAAGTTTGGGTCGTTCCGGTAACAGCGATCACTCGGCCATCACGCGGTCCAAGGCTTCCAGCAATTGGTTTGTCCGATAGGGCTTTGATAAAAGCCTGTATCCATGACTGTCGATCTGCGAGTGGGGAAACCCCGAGGTCAGGAGGATTCGCATTTTCGGATTGATCTTCAGCGCTTCATCGGCCAACCCCACGCCGTCCAATCCCCCAGGCATTACAACATCACTGAACAAAAGATCGAACGCGCTGTCCCGCTTCAGTATTTCAAGTCCCCCTAGGCCGTCGGCCGCTTCGACGACTACGTAGCCCAATCGCTTCAGCTGCAATACCGCGGCCTGCCGAACAACATCATTGTCCTCGACGACGAGGACTCTCGCGCCACGCAATGAAGGCTCTAAGCTTTGGCGCACCCGCTTGGGTGTGGCCTCCATGGCCCCACTATGCTTTCTGAAATACAGGCGGAAAGTCGTTCCCCGACCAATCTCACTGTAGACGCTTACCTTACCCTTTGACTGCGCCATAAACCCGAAAACCATCGACAACCCCAGGCCAGATCCTTTGCCGACCTCTTTCGTGGTAAAAAACGGCTCGAATATGCGCGTGCGCACCGCTTCAGCCATTCCTTCTCCATCATCCGAAACTTCCAGGACAAAATAGGATCCCGGTGCCAGGTCATGCATATCGAAGGGCGTCAGGTCATTGTTTGTTTCTTCGACAGAATCACCGTCGTCATCTATTTCGGCTTCATCGACGGCAAAACGAAGATGCCCTCCACTAGGCATTGCATCACGCGCATTGAGCGCAAGGTTGATGATGGCGCTGTCAAGTTGTGCGGGGTCTACGAAGATCTGCGCCTCGGGAACATGACTTTCAAACGAGATGGCTACCTGTTCGCCTAAAGTCCTGCGCATGAGCGGCAGCAATGATTCGACAAAAGTGATCAATTGCACCGGCATTGGCGACAGGGGTTGCTGCCTTGAAAACGCAAGCAGCTGGCGGGTCAGCTCGGAACCTCGCCAAACCGCGTTGAAAGCCTGGCCCAGCATCGCTTCACGTTCGGCGCTGTCACAGCTTGGGTCTGCAATGGCATCAAGCGAGGCATTTATGGCTTGCAACAGATTGTTAAAGTCGTGCGCCACGCCGCCAGTAAGTTGCCCGACGGCCTCCAGTCGCTGTGACCTGCTGACCTGCGCTTCCGCACGCACCCACTCTGTGACATCCCGGCCGGTGCAAAACAATGTCTGATCTTCATCGGACCAGAGCGCCGACCACAGCATGTTCTTGATCTCACCGTCCTTGGTGACATTCCGATTGCTCAACGAGACCAAACCACCTTCTTCGATGGCGCTCGCTATTGCCTCAAAGGTTCGGTCCTTATCCTCTGGATGCACCAGCAATACCGAACTGGTGCCAATAAGATCGGTCGGGGAGTAACCCCACATGCTGGTCGCGCGTTCGCTCACTTCCAGGAAAGTACCTGACCTGTCGATCCTGCAAACGACATCTGGTGATGTCTCGACGATTCTGCGATATCGCCCCTCGCTTTCCCGAAGCTTCTCGCGTGTCATGCGCTCATCGGTAACGTCGATCACCAAGGTCAAGAGACGTGACCAGTCCTTGCGTGCGGAGGGCGGCAGGAACGCTCTTGAATCAACCAACGCCCGGGATCCATCGAATGCTTCGACCCGTCCTTCGTGATGAAAGGATGTAGCGCCCCCGGCAAGCGCCAGAAGAACCTTCAGAAAATACTGGCGTTCAAACTCGGAAATCTTGTGGCTACGCATGTTATCGATGACGGCTTCTTTGCTGTCCGCCTTGAAAAGGCCAAGTGTCGCTCGGCTGATATCCACCACTTCTGTCGCGTCAATCAGTTGCGAGACAACTTCCGGATGTTCGATGAGGTAAGCCCGAAGGTCGGTTACACCCTCTTCCACCAAGCGGTCGACAATGGCTTTAGCGTCCGACCAGTCTTCAACCCAGACTGAAATCGGAACCTCCTCGAAAACGTCACGGTAGCGTTCTTCTGTTTTTCGGAGCCGCTCGTATATTCGCGCACGTTCTGCCTCGAGATCCTTCTGCTCCGTTACGTCCCGGGCAATGACTACTCGGGCCGGACGACCAAATCCTTCTATGGCATGTGAATTGATCTCGACAAATATAATGCCGCCATCTGCAACTACGTGCCGCCAGACACCAGACTGTTGCAGGCCTGGGTCTACGCCACGTACGACACGCTCCAGATTTGGGATATCGTCCTTAGGACGAATATCCTTGATCGTCATCGCTAAAAATTCTTCCTGGGAATATCCATAATGCGCGATCGCGGCGGAATTGACCGCCAGAAACGCCATCGTTTCTTGATCATACACCCACATGGGATCGGGGTGAGCCTCGAACATCCTGCGATAAAGAGGGTCGCGATGATCAGCCATGGAATAGCATGACACCTTCTTCATTCATTCGGAGATTGTCTGTTCTTGCGAGTGAAACGCAGATACCGTCCGCAGGCAATATTGTGTCGCCCTTTGTCGCCATAAATTGAACTGACTTCAAATTCACTAAATTTAATCTCATCTCCCTATCGATTAGCACAACCAACACTAGCAACAAACCCCTTCATCGATCCAAACACATAACCGCAATGTGTATTGCCTTATGTGCGCCCCGCTGTGGTCACAATTTTACAAGAAGCTACAGTCAATTAATTTTCTACTGAAATCTAACCGGAGGAACGAAGATGCACGACCGTCACCACGCTTCAGTCCGCCAAGCCGCCGCTGCGCTTTTTGCACCGCTCTTCGTCAGCCTGCTCCTGTCCTCACCGGTCGAAGCGCGCAAAATGGCATTGCCGCAAGAAGAAATCGTCAACGTCAATGTGAACTTCAATTCTCAATCGCCGATATCCGACCTGTCGGAGGAAGCAATTACCAAGGTCCGCAACGAGGCCAGCCGCGTTCTTTACGAGATGGCAAAAAAGGAATGCGCCTTAATGCTGGAGGTTATCGCCGACACCTGCAAACTCACTAACTTGAACGTTTCCACCCAGGTTCAGAACTACAACAACCAAGCGCCGATGCAGATTTACATCAACTCCAGCGCTAACTTCGCCATCACCTTGAAAAGGGAACCGGCAAACGAATGAATGATCCAACCTAGAAGTAAGCAAAAGGCGAAACACCCAATGAACAATAGGGTTGCACCGCCATCCCGTTCAGCCTACCCAGAGGTCACTTTAAAACCAAAGTGATTTCCCGGAAAATATTAGATTGAAACTACCCTCGTTCATGATTGACCACCTAAGACATGAACGTCCGGATCGACCACAAACCTATTATAGGCACGGTGTCTTCGCCTTCACGAACTCATGGAAATTACTCCTGGCCGGTGTTGCAGGCGTGGTGCACGCAATCTTCCCCTGGTGGTTCAAGTTCTACTCCGCAGAACAGGTTGTGCGGACGTTCGCAAAGGTTGCTAACTCGGGTCGTCATGACGACCTGCTAGAGCGCTACGGCCTGCAACAGCACAAAACAACTGCGGACGCTGATATCCCTTGATGGCCCGTCACTCAGGCTTTGATTACCATACGAACTCCTGCCAAGATTTCCGCATCCGGCAGGAAAGCAAAGCGCATGCTTCATCTCAGGTCCCTAAAGACGCGCAACCTTGGCCCGCTTGATCTGGAGCTGGCTTCCGGCGAGTGTGTGTCGCTGCAAGGACCATCGGGAAGCGGAAAGAGTCTGCTGCTACGGGCAATAGCCGACCTGGATCCCAGTGAGGGCGACATCCTTCTGGACGGACGATCTCGCAGTCAGGTTCCTGCACCGCAGTGGCGGCGGAAAATCGGTTATGTTCCAGCGGAACCGGGATGGTGGGCCTCTCGGGTGGATCAGCACTTCGAAGCTTGGCACAGGGCATCGGAGAATTTACGGACACTCAGCATTCCAAGCGATTGTGGTTCATGGCCGATCAGCCGCCTTTCGACCGGCGAACGGCAGCGTCTGGGCTTGATTCGCGCACTCTCCACAGGCCCCCAGGTTATACTCCTCGACGAGCCCACAGCGGCGCTTGATCCGGAAACAACGGAAGCTGTTGAAGCAATCATCACAGAGCGCTGCCGAACGGATGGCCTCGCCGCCATTTGGGTTACTCACCGTGAGGATCAGGCCCGGCGCGTCGCCAAAAGGCATTTCAGGATCATTGGGAACGGGATAGTGCAGGCATGACCGGCTATGTGCATCTCGATTTCGTCGATCTCGCCCTGGCTGCGATTCTTTTGTTCTTCAACGGTGCCTTGTCGTTGGTGCTACAGCTACGGTTGGAGCGCCAGCTTGCGATCTCCGCTGTTCGGATGATTGTTCAGCTGATGGCGATCGGGTTCGTATTGCGCGCGCTTTTCTCAACCGTTTCGCCTTGGCTCACCGCCTTGGCAGCTTTGGTGATGGTTCTTTTTGCCGGGCGGGAGATCATGGCACGGCAGGAGCGCCGACTGACCGGTTGGTGGTCCTATGGTCTGGGTGTGTCCTGCATGGCCACCGCCGCCTTTGCGGTGACCGTTTTCGCCCTCCTCACACAGATTGAAACCGATCCTTGGTATCATCCGCGCTTTGCCATTCCGATCCTGGGAATGGTCATGGGCAACACCATGACAGGGATTGCCTTGGGCCTAGACCGCCTGACCAGCTCAGCAGCCCGCGAACGAACGGCGATAGAAGCTCAGCTCTGCCTTGGGGCCACCCGGTTTCAAGCCATGCTTCCCTTTACGAGACAAGCTGTACGAAGCGCGCTCATGCCGACAATAAATGCAATGGCGGCTACCGGCCTGGTCTCCTTGCCGGGAATGATGACGGGGCAAATTCTTTCGGGTGTCGATCCTGTTGAAGCCACAAAGTATCAGCTCCTTGTTATGTTTCTTATATCTGGGGGTACCTCGCTGGGTGCCGTGGCGGCCGTCATAGCGGGAACGCTGCGCATAACCGACAGCAGGCATCGATTGAGGTTGGATCGGATGACTACAGGACCCTAGGTGCATTCTTTCGAATCCGTGGAAGAGTGCGAACGCAAGACTTCATAGCCATATCGTTTAGGAGTATGACAATGCCAGGTTCAGTTAAGGAATTGCTCGCAGCGGCTAATGCGGCAGTAACACGCATAACGCCTGAAGAAGCCACCACGCTTGTCGCAGAACAAAATGCACTGGTGGTCGACGTTCGCGATGCCCCGGAAGTTCAATCCACCGGCAAGGTTCAAGGGGCGCTCAATGTCTCGCGCGGGATGCTTGAGTTCAGAGCCGACCCTGCCTCTCCCTACCATAACGAGGCCTTCGATCCGAACCGCCCGGTCATTCTTTATTGCGCTTCTGGAGGCCGCTCCGCCCTGGCTGGAAAGACTCTGATCGATATGGGGTATAAATCAGTCTACAACCTTGGCGCTTTCAAGGATTGGGCCGAAAGCGGTGGCGGCGTCGAACCGTGATCGGATTCATCCCTTTATGGTGTCGTGGACTGCCTTTGCCAGTTCACGGCGCCTATAGGGCTTGGATAATAGAGAATAGCTGTGGTTCGGACGTTCTGAATTCGGGAACCCCGAGGTAAGTAGAATTTTTATATGCGGATAATTCTGCTGGACGGAATCGGCCAAGGCCACGCCATCCACTTTTCCAGGCATCACAACGTCACTGAATATCAGCGAAAAATCCTGATCGTTCTTCAATACATCTAGAGCTTCCGCGCCGTTGCCCACCTCAACAACAGCATACCCCAAGGATTCAAACTGACGCTTTACAGTGCTGCGCACCATATCATTGTCTTCGACCACAAGAAGCCGCACACCATTTGCGGTTGGCACGGGAATCTCCAGATTATCATCCGCCGTCGCAACAGCCGGGGCCTCATGCGCCTTGAAGTAAAGCCGGAACGTCGAACCCCGACCGGGTTCGCTATAGACCGTAATTTTCCCATTCGACTGGGCCATGAAACCAAAAACCATTGGCAGCCCCAGGCCTGAACCCTTTCCCAATCCTTTGGTGGTGAAGAAGGGTTCGAAGATACGAGCCTGCGTTTCCTCCGACATGCCCTCACCATCGTCGGAGACCTCCAACACACAGTAAGCGCCGTGCTCGAGGCCCTCCATGGCGTACAGCGAGCCATCGATGCTGCTCTCTTCATCTTCTTCGATTTGTTTAAACTTTACGCTGAACGCGAGATGCCCGCCGTTGGGCATGGCGTCCCGTGCATTGAGCGCCAAATTCATGACTGCGCTATCAAGCTGTGCCCGGTCGACGTTGATAAAGGTATGCTCATTCGGCATGGCCGAGAACGTGATCTCGATTCTTTCGCCCAGCGTCCTTTTTAACAAAGGCAGGAGCTTTGCAACGAAGGTATCAAGTTCCACGACGGAAGGCTGCAGTGGTTGCTGCCTGGAGAAAGCCAAGAGCTGCCGGGTCAGGTCAGAACCGTGCGAGACGGCTTCCAGAGCCTGTTGGATCATTTCAGTGCGTTCTTCCTCGGGCAAATCTGGTGAATCCAGGATATCCAAAGAGGAACTGACTACTTGCAAAAGGTTGTTGAAATCATGGGCGACGCCGCCGGTAAGTTGGCCAACAGCCTCTAGTTTCTGCGCTTGACGGAGCTGCGCTTCCGCCGTGACCCGATCACTGATGTCCCGAACCGTCGCGACTAGTCGGGACGGGTTGCCGCGGTCATCGCGCGCCACCACGACTGTATCCTCGACATGAGCATAAGTCTGATCCGCACGGCGCAAACGGTAAAAGAACTCCCTGCGCCGCAACGGGCCGCTCAAAAACGCTTCCAGGCTCTGTTCGTACGCTGGAAGGTCAGCCGGGTGGATCAGCTCCCGGTACCAAGTTGCCGCCTTCCCCACCTCTTCCATCTGGTAACCGAAAATCAAGGTGATGCCGGCGCTCCACACTTCCTCGCCTGTCTGAACGTTGCGGTCCCAAATTACGACCGGCGAGGCCTGCTCAACCATGGCGTTACGCTGTTCGCGGTCGGATAAGCGCTCAGCCATCTGGTTGAACGCCGTTGCCAATTCCCCAATTTCTCCGCCTTGCCTAACCCTAGACCGCTGCTTGAGGTCATTCAGGCCAAAATTTCGTGCATCTTGCGCCAGGTCTCGCAACGGGCGCGAGATCATGCGGCTGAAGAACAGCGCCGCCACCGTGCCGATTAGTATTGAGGCCAAGAAAGCAATTGCCCCGCGCCACACTTCGCTGTTGGCATCGGCGAAAGCAACGTTGTTGGGAATTCCAACGTAAACCACCCAAGGTGCAGCACGCATCGGGCTGTAGGCGCCAAGCCGTTGAATACCATCGGCCGAAGGGCCGTCGGTAATCCCGGAAACTCTTTGTATGGCACGGATTACGCCCGGCAAATGCGACAGATCTCTGCTGATCCAGTCCTCCGGATCGTGATTTCGGGTCACGACGTGACCATGCTGATCCAACACCGTGACCAGCGCAGAGCGAGGAACCCCACTCAAAGCCACCAGACTGTTGAGTTCCTTCAACCGGGTCGAGATGGACAACACCCCTCGAACGTCGCCCATAGAATCCAACAGCGCCATTCCGACAGTCAGCGTCCATTCGCCCGTCGAGCGGGAGATCTTCGGCTCGCCGAATCCTATGGACTTGGCATCCACTGCATTGACGAGGTAGTCCCGATCACCGACATCGATCTCGAAGCCGGAAGAAGACCCCAAAGGCGCTCCATCCGGCGCATTCAGCTTTATATTGTTTACATAGGCGGGAAGATCACGCTTTACCCGGAAGAATAGTCGCTCGTTCTTGTTGATATCCGTGGCATCGAATGAAACGGAATGGCCCACGACATTCATGACCGTGATCAGATTCTCCAGATAATCATCGATCAACGCACCGACGTTCCCGGCATGATTCAAGGCCATCCGCTGTGCTACGTCGTAATCTTCGCTGACTCGTTGGGCGGCCCCAAAAACTAACAAGACCATCAAGGGAAAGCTGGCGGCGACCGCAACCAGGAAGAGCCGCATCTTGATGCCCAGCCCTTCAATCACGTGGCAACGTCCCTCGCCATCTGCGGATTGACCCAAAAAGATCGCACTGCCTCAATTCTCCCTTGTCCCCATTATCGATGTAGCACTCGACGCTATGCAAGCAATCTTACACTCGATAGACGAGCTTGCCGATTGTTGTTCGCCTTGTTCGTGAAATTCTCTCGGCAAAGAATGGGGAGCGATTTCATCGAGAGGACGTAAACTCATTTACATCCAGGGAGAAGTATTTGCCGTCCGTGCAAACCACGTTGCCCTTCTCATTAGCGTGGTAGGAGACGGCTTCCAAGTCTGCCGCGTTGGAGATGATATTAACGATCAAACCGGAATCGGTGGTGCCGAAGACGCGTACCCGTAGTTCCGGCTTGCGAACGAATGTGTTGCGGCTCTCGTCGAAAATGAAAGTGTATCCGCTGGCGCGAATAGCAGTGTCCTGCACGGATTGCACCTCGCCAATGAAATGGCGGCGCACTTCTTGCGGAAAGTGCCTGCGGGTAATGATATAAACTTTATCTCCTACATTTAGAATTTTTGACAAACCTTTGTTCTTTCAAAAATTTTTAACTTCGTCACAACGAAGAATAGTAGGCATTATTTAAAAATTCATAAACAAGTATACGACAACTCCCGATCTGAAGCCTGCTGATAGAACTGTCCTTCACAGGCCGATGACTACAGCCTTCCAGATCACGCCGGCGAGCGAACAGAAGGCCAAGGTAGTGAACATGCCTGCTTTCAAGCGAAATACCAGCCCTACCGCACAGAGCACCAGCACCAAAGCTGCTGAATCGAGCGAACTCCAGACTGGTAAATCCAGTGAAATACCCATGCCCGACCAAGGACGAACCGATGTGAAGACCAAGTGAAGCGCAAACCAAATCGATAGGTTGAGTATCACGCCGGTCACGGCAGCGGTAATCGCCGAAAGACCGCCGGACAGGGCACGATTTTCGCGGAGCGACTCGATGAAGGGAGCCCCCAGGAATATCCAAAGAAAGCAGGGCACGAATGTGACCCAGGTCGTCAAAATCGCCCCCAGTAAGCCGGCCAGCAGCGGATCCAGCGTGCCTGCGTTCCGGTTGGCTGCAAGAAAGCCGACGAACTGAACGACCTGTATCAAGGGGCCGGGCGTGGTCTCCGCCATACCCAGACCATCCAGCATTTCACCAGGAGCCAGCCAGCCATGATGCTGAACCGCTTCCTGGGCCACGTATGCCAGCACAGCATAGGCACCGCCGAAAGTCAGAACGGCGAGTTGGCTGAAAAAGACCGATATTTGACTGAAAACATTGGACTCTCCCCATTGAATGTTCAGCCACAAGACTGGAGCAAGCCACAACAACAGAAAGATCGACGCTACTTTCATTGACCAGGAAAGGCTGGGTCTCGCGTGAGCTGGTGTCCCCTCCCCCAACGCTGAATCGGCTTCCGCCAGGGCTCCCTTGCCGTTCTCACCATGCCCCTTGCCCGGGCGGAACCAAGCGAGTCCCGCCCGTGTGCCAAGGAAACCAATCGCGGCCGCCACCAGAATGATGATCGGAAAAGGAACATCGTAGAAGAAGATTGCGACAAACGCGGCAGCAGCAAGCCAAACCGAGGCGGCGCTGCTGAGGGATCGCCTGCCGATTCGTATTACCGCTTGGATGACAATGGCCAGCACTGCCGCCTTCAACCCAAAGAACAAGCCGGCAATCACAGCGAGATCGCCGACCAGGACATAGAGGTAACTCAAGGCCAGAATCGACAGGAACCCCGGCAGCACAAAAAGCGTGCCTGCGACAAGCCCCCCACGGGTCTTGTGCAGCAGCCAGCCCAGGTAAACAGCAAGCTGCTGGGCCTCGGGGCCCGGTAGCAACATGCAATAGTTGAGCGCATGCAAAAACCGGGCCTCGCCCACCCAACGCTTTTCTTCGACCAGAATACGGTGCATCGCGCCGATTTGCCCCGCCGGGCCGCCAAAACTCAGCAATGCAACACGCACCCATACCCGCAGCGCCTGGGAAAATGTGATCCCGTGAACCTCCAATGAATTCTGCATATCAGCGACTCCGACTGGCACTGGGCCACCCATGAGATTCTTCCATCGCCTCCTGGCACCAGCGGAATAGGGCGTCGTACAGCTTCAATCCAGCTTCCAGTTGCTCAAGATCATCCTGATAGAGCCGAGACAAACCGAGTGAGAGGGCTAATAGGCCGGCAGCTTCGGGTGCCAGATCGGGTCTACCCGTGTCCGCGCCCCGGACGATCACGGCGAGACTATCCAATGCCGGGATTTGCAGTGCGAAACCGGCCAACATCGCATCGAAGGTGCAGGAAGCGCCTTTGTGGGTCCAAAGAAGGTCATCGCCTTCGATATCAAAGGGCGTGGCATGGAACCTGTCTGCAACCGCCAACACATCCTCGGACGGCACGAACAGGAAAACTGCATCCGGGTCTACAAACCGACGAAGCAGCCACGGACAGGCAATCCGATCAACCTTTGGACGGGCCCGGGTGACCCAAACGGTCGGACTGCCATTGTTATGGGGCGGTAGCATCGCGTGTGGAACCATCGGCAATCCAAGTGAAGCCCAAGCGAGCGCTCCACCTTCTAGAGCAACCGCATCAACGCCGCGCACGCGTAGCCAGGCTGCGGTTCCCTGGCTCAGCTTTTGCCCCTTCTGGCAAACGATCACGACCGACTGGCCCTGGAACTCGACGCCCCAATCTGAAACGGATTGAAATGGCCGCCTTCTCGAGCCCGGGATCAAACGAGGGTCGCCTTCGAAGTCTTCATCGATCCGAACGTCGATCACACGTGGGCAATCGGGACGGCCGATCATTGCGAACAGAGTTTCACATGGAATAGAAAGTTGAGACGGCATGCTGCGTTCTCCCCAAATACAAAAGGAACGAACGCGATACTTGGGCACCTCGCCTCTTGAAGGCCTTCGTCTATCCGGGACAATACAGACGATAGAGACGGCTTCCACGGGGGAGATCGCGATCCCCCGTCAATTCAAAATCTACGCCACTTCCAGCGCTTGTCAATTAAATGTACCGAGCCGCTATGTCCAAACACTACACGCGAAAGGATAGAGTGGTCGGACAAGCCTGTATTTAATACAATGATAACCGGAAAGTTGCGGCTGGAGAAATGGATGGAACGCATACTCACTAGGGGAAAACTCGCCGCCGAGACTGGCTGTAACATTGAAACGATCCGCTTCTACGAAAAGATCGGCCTCATGCCCGATCCGAAGCGAACCGTTGCGGGCTATCGGCAGTACGCCCCTGCTGACCGGGCACGCTTGCAGTTCATCCTTCGCGCCAGAGAACTGGGGTTTAGCATCGCCGATCTTCGTGACCTATTGGGGTTGGTCGACGGGGGGGATTACACCTGTGCAGAAGTGAAGCAACTGACCCTCGCGCACCTCCGATCGGTGCGCGCAAGAATTGCCGACTTAAAGCGGCTTGAAAAGACGCTGGCCAGTGTCTCGGCCCAATGCGATGGCGATTCAGTGCCTCAATGCCCGATCATCGATGCATTGTTCCAGCCTGTGCTCTAGAAAGGGGATCGTTATCGACCCACCTAGATTCCTTCAGCCAAGGCATGGCGTGCATCGGCCTCCCGAAACAGCGCCTTGGCGTGATCTAAACTCCAAGGCTTCTCTTCCAGGGTCTCGTGATCCCATTCCTTGCGCGGCTGCGGCGGGTCGAAAAAATCTCCGCCATAAACATGCAACGCGCAGGAACGCTTGCCGATAGGGTTCGTTACCGAGTGGATAATGTCGGGCCCCAAGGTTGCAACCTCGCCGGGGCCCAGCGACTTTGCACCCGCTGCTTCGATCCCCGCGCCGTGACGCCGCCAGAACAGATTGTCCTCTCTTCCCACGTAGAGCCCCACTATCGAGTACATCTCGTGGTTATGCGGGAAAATACTCATCCGCGGCGACCATACGAATTGGAGGATGGTCAAATCGCTGCTTCGGTAGAGCGGTGTCAGTCCAGCCGATTGAGGCTCACCCAAAGACTTGATAATGCTGGCCGGGTCACATACCGCTGCGGCCACGACCTCTCGCATGGCTTTTTGCCCTTCCGGTACGGCGGCTTTACAGGATTCGATAAAACGGTCCTTGTCGAACATCGCTCTTCTCCTCTGACCATCGGTAATGATCGAGTTCTGCCGGATCGACGGAATAGTCGCGATCATATCATCAAAACTGAAGATGTCCTCTCCAAAGGCCCCATCGATTACGATGGTAGAGACGATTGCCGCTGGCGATGTCTGCTATAAGGTTGGCGCATGTCGACGGCTGTAAACCATATGATCAGAACTCTACAGTACCTGCGTCCCGCGCCAGCGCGGATCCTTGAGGCCGGCTGTGGTGATGGGCAACTCCTCTCGCTGCTCCATCGGGCGGGGTACGACGTGTACGGTTTCGACGTGAAGAATTTTGGATTGCAAGATGCCGCGTTCTTCGAACGCTGCCACGCGCGATTGCCCGACCTGGCTGCAGACCCGGCCCGATTGAAATTGCTTGAGCAAACATCCGACTGGCCCTTCGAGCAGTTTGAAGTCGTGGTGTCGAACCAGGTGCTGGAGCACGTCAGCGATCACGACCACTTTTTCGCCAATCACTTTCGGGTACTCAAGCCCGGCGGCTTTGGATTGCATGTGTTTCCCGCTCGCGAGGTCCTGTTCGAGTTTCATCTGAACCTGCCGCTGGCACACCGGATTGCCAACAAGGTCTGGCTGGAGCGCTATGTTCGCTGGGCGGGGCACCTTCGACTGGGCAAGGCCCATAAAGGACCGGGCTCACTGCAGGACGAAAGCCGCAATCTCACCCACTACCTCAACACCCTAACAAACTACAAGACCACTGCCGAGCTGGCGGCATTGGCAAGGCGTCATGGTCTCCAGCCTAGCTATGCGCTGACACCCGCCTTCTACGCCGAGCGGATGAAAATAAACTGGAAGCCGCGCATCGGCGGCGCCTGGCCCTGGAAGTACATAGCCAACGTTACCTTGGTCCTCACCAAGCCATCGACATGAAGATGTCTGGACGTCCCTTGGATGCACCCCCTATGAGTGCGCTGGCAGCTGGCCGTGACTTCATGCAGACTGAAGGAGATGGAGTTCGTCAGGTAAATCGAGAAAACAGAAGGCCCGTCGCCCCTTGTCTATAGAGAAACTCTACATCCATCTGATGCGCGCTTATCGCTCGATGTGGTTCCCCCCTGCCGCCTATGCAGCAGGAACCATTTTGATCCTTTCCTTGGCGCCCATAGTCGAACCAATCGTGCCTTTCGCCCTGGAGACGCTCATCGAGCCGAATGCCGTGGAGAAGATACTCGGAATCTTGGCTTCCAGCATGCTCGCCGTTGCGATTTTCTCTCTCGGCACCATGGTTTCCGCGTTACAAGCCTCGGCCAGTTCGGCGACGCCTCGGGTTCGTGTGCTCCTGACGGAAGACCGAACGGCCCAAACGGCTATATCAACCTTCATAGGGGCATTTATTTTTAGTGTCCTGGGAATTGTCGGTTTGTCGACCGGCTATTACAGCGATGCGGGCCGTTTCATCATCTTCACGATCAGCCTGGCGGTTATTGCAATTGTTATTGCCACCCTGATCTCCTGGATCAACCGCCTATCAAAAATGGGCGGCGTCGGAGAGGCCGTCGATCTGGTGGAGCGCGCAGCAACGAAGGCTTTCACCTTGGCCGCCCGAGACCCTTATTATGGCGGTAAAGCTTTGACGCACGTGCCTGAAAGTGCCACTGGAATCTGTCTCGAGACCTTCGGCTACATCCAGCATATCAACGGATCGCAGCTCGGCGAGATGGCGGAAAAGCTTGGCTTCAATCTGCTATTGGTGGCGCGTCCTGGCAGTTACGCCGCCCCGAACCGCCCGGTCGTTCTCGTCGAGAGCCCGGTCGAGGATTCCGATGCCGCCAGGATTAGAAACGCCTTTGTCGTCGGTGATGCCAGAACCTTTGAAGAAGACCCGAGGTTCGGCTTGCTGGTTCTGTCAGAGATAGCATCGCGGGCGCTCTCTCCTTCGGTGAACGACCCCGGAACGGCCATCGATGTGGTCAGCACATTGGTGCGGGTCCTGGCAAATTGGCAACAGCGCGTCAAAGAGGTGGAACCACAAATCAGATTCGATAAGCTTTATGTTGCCGACTTACAGGTCGAAGACTTGCTGGGCGACGCTTTCCGATGGATCTCCAGGGACGGTGCTGGTCTCCTGGAGGTTTCAGTCAAGGTTCAAAAAGCTTTGGCCACACTCTGTGCGGTCGATCCGGAAAAATTCGGGCCGGCTGCCAAGAACATGAGCCGCGAAGCGCTCGGTCGTTCGAAATTGGCAATGTCAGCAGAATCGGACCTGCTATGCCTCACGGAAGAGCAGCAAAAGGTCGGCCTTGACTGACAACACCACAGGCGCCTCGTTTAGCGATCAAGATTGACCTCAACAAGTACCGTCTCGGTCTCGAACACCGCACTGTGCCATGACCCCGGCGGCAAGTGGATCACGGTCCCGGACTTTAACGGCGTCGACCCAGCCGCACATTCCAGCACTCCCGACCCTGATAGCACTTGAATGAATTGCTCGAAGGCGTGTTCATGGCGTTCCGCGCGTGTCCCGGCGGGCACGACCACGTGCTTCAGCGACGCGCCGATACCGACAATCTCCTTGCGCACAATAGCATCGCTCTCCGAGCCCGTTATTTCCGACCAGCGATAGAATTTTGATGCTGCCAATTGTCCCTCTCCCTCGCAAACTGCCGCAACGAATGTTGCCACCTGACGCGCGTCAAAAGCGATGACACTTCATTTGTGAGACACCATATTGCTTGATATAATTCGCCCCGGCACTGATTTCAGGAGCGCTTCACCATGAAAAGCCGAACCGCGGTGTCCCTGATCATCCTAAGTGTTCTGGCGCTTACCACTCCGGCGATGGCGGGTGGCAAATACCATCGTGGTTACCACCACGGGCATGGACACGGGCATTACAAGTACAACGACGATGCTATCATTATCGGTGCCGCCATCATCGGCGGCTCGATTCTGGCCAGCGCCCTGCTTTCACAACCACGATATCCGTCCGCGCCTCGCTATGCCGTGGCACCAAGAGCACGCGTCTGCGAGCAGGACGAAGTCTATCGTTTCCTGCCTGACGGCCGTATCCAATGGGGTACCCGCACCCGCTGCTACTAACGGATATTGAGGGATGGTTTGGCGTTCAACGCCCCCCGCCCTTTCCCGGATGGCAGAAGAAGGTTTTGCTGACGATGCGCCACTGCCCTTCGATCTCCACAAGTGAAAGATGGTCACTGAACCAGTGGCCGTAGCTGTAACCTCCCAGCGTTATCACAGCGATATCACCCACCAGAGCCATGTTGTCGACCCTGCATTCAAAGGGGCCTTCACCCGTTCTGGCGTCGGGTGTCGAGGCGATAAATGCCTCCAATGTTGACTGTTCCAACTCTCCACCAAAATGCCCGACGATAATGGCCATGTGGTGAAAAATGTTTCTCAACCGATCTCCATCGGCATCCAACATGGCCGCATAATACTCCTTGGCGACCCCGGCAACCGCCGCGTCCCTGTCAGGTGACCCTATCATAAGCTTGTCTTTCCAAAGTGATCTCGGAAGCTGATACGCAGCGTACGCCGGTCGGAACCGAGAGGCGTTTCTAGAAACTGGTCTTACTTGTATACCATCTTGCAGGCTGTTAAGATTTTCTTCAAATGCAATTTATTGCTGGACGCTCGACAAGTGCGAACCGAGAGAAGCCATCGAAAATCCTGGCGGGCAACGGGTGCAACGACAGCATCTATGGGGAGGGAGTTCGATGTTTTCATCGATCAAGCATAGCTGGATCAGCGACCATCATGACTGGGAAGATGTGTGCTCCGTCAGTGCCGGTGTCCTGATCGTCCTCTCGCCACTTGCCGCCGGATCCGCCGCTACACCATCAGTAGCAATCAGCGCCGGACTAGCGGGAATTACCATAACCGTAATGGTGATGTTGCAATTGATGATGCTTCGTCGTTGGGAAGAACTGTTAAAGCTCGCCTGCGGCGTATGGGTGGTCCTGTCGCCCTTGCTTATGCAGTACGATGGCACTTTGCGGCTGCTTCACTTCGTTCTGGGCGGTACGGTTGTATTCCTCTCGGTACTGGAGTTCTGGCAGGACCGAAGCTGTCAACTCGACAGCTAAGCTAACTTTCAGGAATCACCGGGCACCAAGGCCTGAATTGCCTCTATCAAATCTTTCTTGCGATAGGGTTTGGGAAGCATGCTGTAGTGATGCTTATCTGCATAAGTATTCGAAAATCCTGAGGTCAGGAGGATTTTCATATCAGCGTTCAATTGCTCTGCCTTCTCTGCCAAAGCAATTCCATCAAGGCCGCCCGGCATCACCACGTCGGTAAATAAAAGATCAAAACCGGAATCTTTTTCCAGGATCGCCAAGGCGTCGATGCCGGAGGATGCAGTCTGAACGGAATAGCCGGCGCTGGATATCTGCTTAACGATCGCAGCGCTAACCATCTCATTGTCCTCGACGATCAAAACCCGGCCGACATTGGTGCCATCCATCTTGACGTCGGGCCGTGATTTCTTTGCTTCCCGCGGCTCCTTCTGTTCGGCTTTGAAATAGAGATAGAACGTGGTGCCTTGTCCGGGCGTACTGTCGACCAGCACCCGCCCTTCCGATTGGCTCATGAAGCCAAACACCATGGACAGTCCCAGGCCTGACCCCTTGCCTACATCCTTTGTAGTAAAGAAAGGTTCGAAGATTCTCTCTTGCGTCTGCAAATCCATCCCCTCGCCCTTGTCCGACACCTCCAAGACGCAATATCGGCCACTCGGTAAGTCGCTTTGAGTGGCTATGGTCGGACTTTCGCTGTTCTTAGCGCCGGGCTGCGCATCAACGATCTTTTCGTAAACCTTGAAAGCCAATGGGCCGCCATCAGGCATCGCGTCACGCGCATTGATCGCCAAGTTCATGATCGCGCTGTCAAGTTGCGACGCGTCCACCAAAGTCCAGGCATTGCTGACCTGACTTTCAAAGGTAACCTGCACTTGCTCGCCCAAGGTTCTTTGTAACAGCGGTAGCGAGTTTTCAACGATCGACACAAGATCCACGACAGAACGCGCCTGCGGTTGTTGCCGCGAGTATGTCAGCAACTGACCGATCAGCTCCGACCCCCGATGAACGGCGCCAAACGCTTGCTCGAGAATTTTGTTGTGCTGCTGCTGGTCGAGCTTGGATTCCTGCAGGGCATCGAGGGACGCATTGATGACCTGAAGAAGGTTGTTAAAATCGTGCGCGACACCGCCGGTCAGTTGCCCAATGGCCTCCAAGCGCAAGCTTCTCTGCAGTGACCGCTCAGCCAGCATGCCATCGGTAACATCCCGGCCCATGCACACGAGTTCCTGGTCGCTCTCCGACCAGATCGCAGACCAAATCATGTCTCTGATCTGGCCGTCGCTGCGAATGTTCCGGTTGTTGAACTGGGTCAGCGGCTCGCCCTCAGCCACCTTCCGGATCGCTTCCATTGTGGATTGATGATCATCCGGATGTATCAAAAAGAAGCAGCTTCGCCCAAGCAGGTCCTCTTCCTTATACCCCCAGATGCTCTCGGAGCGCGCACTTACGGACAAAATATTGCCATCCGTATCCAATGACAGGAATACGTCGGGCGAAACCGTTTGCACCTTACGGAATTTTTCCGCACTAGCCGCCAGGCGCGATAGCAGAAAATCATCCGTGAAAACGCTGTCGAATGCCTCCGCACGCAACCGGCTTCGAATAATACAAACACTCAGAAAAACCAACCCGACGCCAAAAATAAAATGAGAGAGCCAGAAAATATGATCCCAATGCTTTACCGAGAATAAAAATGACACTGATGAACTTGCAAACAATACTATAGATAGAGATAATATAAGTATTAGCTGGCTATATGCTTTCTGGAATAGAATTATTACTACAGAACCCCAGAAAAATACGAAAGCAAAAATCTCTAGAGAAAACATGGTCTTTCTCAGATTCATGCTTTCGAATGGCAAGACCGACATCAATATTGGCAACAATAGCAAAAGGCCTATTGCTATAGTCCAATAGCGCCATGTCGCCAGATGATGATCGCGGCGGCCAAAATTGAGAAGGCCGACAAAGAATAGACCGGCCAAAACCAATCTGGCAGCGGGGCCATAGGCCAGGAATAGTATTTCGTTCGTATCTGCCCAGCGTGTAAAAATACCGTGGAAGGCATAGGTAATCGTGCCTCCTAGAAGCGACAGTGTAAGATAGCGCAGAAAAGTTTCCTGGCTGCGCAGATAGCAACGGTATGACAGCACTGAAAGAATACTGACCCAAAACACGACAAACGCCACTGCGGCTTCGTGTGCCAAAGGTTCCTCGGCCGTACTGTAGTTTCCGCCCGTAACCTTGAAATAAAGCGTCAGACCCACCGGTACACACAGCAATAGAACCGCGCCTAGAATCTTGCCCAGCACGTCAAAAAGAAGTCCGTTACTACGTGCGGGCACTATCAGAAATCCTTTGCTGGCGACTCGAGCGTGTTTAGATCGTATGCATTCAACCTTCTATCAAAATAGGTGCCTTCAGTAGAGAAATTATCTTCCGGACGGCACGAAACCTTCGACGGTTACCTTTAGCCGACGATCCGCAAGGCGATGAGCGCAAGGATGATCAGCAGCAGGACGTTGGGGTAGAAGGTGAGGCCAAACCCTACCGCACGCGCCGGAGCACCCGATTCATAACCGCTGAAAAACAACAGGCGTCCGACAACAAACAACCCCACGGCCACCGGGATCGCCGCCAGCCAGGAAACGGGTGCGATCACTGCCCAAAGAATGTGAAGCGTAATCGCCAGGACCGTTTGTTCCAAGGTGTTCTGCAGTATGGCCTGAAGCGATTTGGCGCGCGCCGTCCCTACACTCATACCCCCGCCATCGATATCCGCGGGCTCATGAAACCGATGCCTTGCCAGCCGACCAATGGATATGACCAAAAGCAGCACTACAAAAAGGTCAGCCTTCAAGGCAAAGGAAAGGCGCCCAGCCATCGTGTTGCTAGGCGTCAGAAAATCCGGCTGCCAGAAAAGGACGCCGATCAAAGTAATCAACGTGATTACCATCGCCATTCCGGCCCCACGCACGACGCCTTTCTGTTTTTCGGTCAGTTGCATCAATGCCGCTCCTTCCGATCAGGAATATAAAACAGCGGGGTCGTGTACGCAGTGACTAATGATCGTGGGCAATGCGTCGTTGCGGCACGTTGTCCTCGTGATGGCCTATGCTCCTCGGGTCGGGGCATGCATGGAGTGAGCATTCGGTCTCAAGCGTTGCGTGCGTAATGGCAAACTTGTCCCGCAGCTTTGCTCTCACTGCCTCCTTCACCGCATCCGCATTCCTCCACTGCCCCGAAGCAATCACGAGATGAGCGTCGACGGCATTCTCATGTTCTTGCATCTGCCAAAAGTGCAAATGATGGACACCGGCAACGCCTTCAACATCCGCGATTTCCGCTAGAACTTGCTGTGTATCCATCTCAGGGGGACTGCCCAGCATCAAGATGCGGATGACAGCGCCAATTTCCGTAAAGGACTGCCAGAGGATGTATCCGGCGATCAACAGCGTGACTATCGGGTCCACCAGACGCCAATCATAAAGCAAGATGAGAGTTCCGGCGGCGATCACAGCGATCGAACCTAAGGCATCGGCCACATTGTGAAGGAAAGCAGCCCGCATATTGACGCTATGCTTTGAAAGCGAAAAGGTCAGCAGCGCGGTAACAGCATCGATCACCAACGCTACGCCTGCAATGACTACCACCAGCCAGCCTTCCACCGCCGTTGGCTCAAGGAAGCGCAACACGGCTTCATAAACCAGATAAAGACCAATCAGGATGAGCGTCGTGTAGTTGACGAGGGCCGCCACGATCTCCGCCCGACCGTAGCCATAGGTCATCTTCTCGTTAGCAGGACGGCGCGCGACCTTTCGCGCAAAGAATGCGATGACGAGCGACAGTGCATCCGACAGGTTATGAATGGCATCCGCGATCAGCGCGAGGCTGCCGGACAACAGGCCGCCGATAACTTGGGCCACTGTCAGTCCCAAATTTACAACGACCGCCCAGAACACCTTCGCATCACCCGCGCTCGGATCTATGTGATGGTGGTGGTGGTGGCCTGCCATACCTATCTTCCTACATGGTTTCCCTTTATCTCTCGATTCAACGACAAACCCCATCCTTTGTCGATTGACGATTTGTCACGAGATGCTTCACACGCCGCCTGCGTTTCAAAAGCGGATACCAAACCGGGGTAGCACCCAAACCATTATGAGATAAAGCAGCGTGGTCAGAAGACAGGACAACGCGAGCGCCAACCAGAAGTTGACCCCACTACGAAGCAGCGCCGGCAACAAAAGAAACATCGGCAAAGACGGCAGGACGTACCAGAACGTCGCTTCCGCGTGGTCAGCGAGGCGAGAGCGGTCCCCGGTCTCACCCCAGAGCCACACCATTCCCATGACCGAAATCAACGGCAAGGAGGCGACCAAGGCCGCAAAGGCGGAGCTTCGCTTGCCAATCTCAGAGATCGCCATGATGATTACACCGGAAAGTAGAGCCTTGAAGATCGCAAACCACATGACGCGTAGATCCTTTTCGCCAATCAAGGGCGAAACTTAGGATGCAAGTGAGGTTGCGCGCAATCGGTGATCGGCTTGGCTGACCTCGCGGCCAGCGACAGGTTCGGCTTCATCGCCCACGAAGCGCTTTAAGACGACACCCTACTCCGCGACAGGGCCGCCAAAACGCGGGGCGCTTTCCAGGTCGTCCTGCAGCGCCGCCTCTCCTTCAGTCGGAAGGATCTCAAGGTAGTTCAGGCCCGCTTCAATATCGTTCTCCCAAAGCACGCGCGGCAGCTCGTAAAGGATCTCCACGCCATAGCCGTTGGGATCGCTGATATAGACGCTGTGCGACACTCCATGATTGACCCGCATGTCGAACTTGACGCCCTGCGCCTGCAAGTCCGCCAGCTTTTCCAGCCAGGCTTCCCGGTCCGCCATGGCGATTGCGATGTGGTTGAGCGCGAGCGGCCTTTCAGGCGCCTCGTTTGCCCCGGCCGGCGGCGGAATGTCGGATAGTTCCATCAAGGCAACATCATGGTGGGTCACCTTGCCGTCACGTTCGCCGCTATAGAACCGCATTTTCGGAAAGGGCTCCATCTCGGGCGGCGGACGAAAAGTTCCCACATGTTTCAAGCCGACGACCTCGGTCCAGAAACGATGGGACTCCTCAATATCACGCACATTGAGCACAACATGATTGACGCCACGAGGTGTTGGAGCCTTGCGCCCGCCGGAAGCTCGCTTGCCCATTGGTTTCTCCCAATACTGGTGCAGCCGCCCGCGATAAACCGGCGACCGCAGAAATCAATGTTCATTATTTTTACGATTTTTTGCAACAAAGTTGCTGATCGACGGTTATTCGGATCACGAGCCTGGCGCTTCCACCGCTTCGGCCAACAACCAGGCAACTGCCTGGTCTCTCGCCTTTACGTTCGGTGGTTGGGTTTTCGGATAGACGACATAGAATCCGGTCGCTTCTTCTCGAATTTCCCGCCAAACGGGAACCAGGCGCCCCAGCGAAACCTCCTCCGCAACCAGTAATTCCGGTGCTATGGCGATTCCGTGAGAGCGCACCGCCGCATCCATCGCCAATGCTGTTTGATTGAAGATCATGGTTCGACGTTGCGGCTTGCGATCCGGTGCGGCAAGTAAACGGTCCCAGTGGCGATGGCTATCCTGGATCAAGTGGTGCGCGGCCAATTCTTCCAGATGCTTAATCGTACCCATCGTGGCCGCGTATTCGGGGCTGCAAACCGCGATCAGACGTTGCGGCGCCAGCAACTCGGCGTTCAAGTCGCCGTTGAACGGCGGCTTGCCGAGCCGTATCGCGATATCGACGTCGTCGGAAGTGAAGTTGGAAAGCCCCTCGCTGGCGACCGTACGTATCTCAATATCCGGGTGTGCCTCAGTGAAGCGGACGAGGCGCGCGATCAGCCATTTGGAGGCAAAGGACGGCGTCGTGCTGATGGTTACACGCAACGCCAAAGGCTGCAGCCGTGCCGTTGCCTCCGCAATGATCGCCAAGGCCTGGCGAACTGCACGGTGATAGCTGCGCCCAACTTCAGTCAGAGCTAAACCCCGCGCCTTGCGTTCGAAAAGCTTGACGCCCAATCGTGCCTCAATCTGACGTACTTGCTGGGCTACCGCGCCTTGGGTCAGATGCAATTCTTCCGATGCCAATCGGAAGTTTTCATGCCTGGCCGCCGCATCAAACATGTAAAGCGCATTGAGATTGGGAAGGGCCACGATGCTCTCCAAGACAGTAGTATTACTACAGTCTGACACTATCAAACATGATTGGTCAAAAGCTTTGCGCGGGGCTATTTTCAGCTCTTCATTCAACACAAGGAGAAAGCGGCCATGAGCGGCAAGAGAGTAGCACTGATTACGGCGGGTGGTAGCGGCATGGGTGCAGACGCGGCACGACGCTTGGCTTCGGAAGGATATCACGTCGCCATACTTTCCTCTTCCGGCAAGGGCGAGGCCCTGGCCGCGGAACTGGGAGGATTCGGCGTCACCGGATCGAACCGCAATCCCGACGATCTCAAGAAGCTCGTGGACGGCGCCATGGAGCGCTGGGGACGCATCGACGTGTTGATCAACTCCGCCGGACATGGCCCCAAGGGTCCGGTCCTGGAGATCAGCGACGAGGACTGGCACGAGGGTATGGAATTCTATCTGATGAACGTTATCCGTCCGACGCGCCTCGTGACCCCCGTGATGGCGGCACAAGGCGGCGGAACGATCATCAACATCTCGACCTTCGCCGTCTTCGAGCCCGATCCGTTGTTCCCCACCTCAGGCGTCTTCAGGGCTGGGCTGGCAAGCTTCACGAAGCTCTTTTCGGATCGCTACGCCGCAGACAACGTCCGCATGAACAACGTTCTTCCCGGCTTCATTGACAGCCTGCCGGAAACCGAAGAACGCCGCGCACGCATTCCCATGGGCCGTTATGGCAAGGCTGAGGAGGTCTCCTCGCTGATCGCCTATCTCGCTTCCGAGAATGCCGCCTACATTACCGGGCAGAATATCCGCGTCGACGGAGGCTTGACCCGTGCCGTCTGATTCAATGGTTGGTGCAAACATCGGCATACCAACGCCGGCGCTTGATCGGAGCCGGGCTGCTTTTGTCATCAAGTGGTTGGCTTCGATCATCCAAATTCTCGGCTACACCACGACGGCATTCGGCATGACGCCCTGGAATATCTACCTCTTCGTGGTTGGTCTTTTGGGATGGCTCCTTGTCGGTGTGCTGTGGAATGATCGTGCGATCATGCTGATCCATGCGGTGGCCTTGTCAGCCATGATCATTGGTTTATCCAGTTAAGGGCATCGGTTGGAATCCGATCACCTGCTAAATCGAAGGCGGAAGATTGAGTACTCTTCAGATAGAAAACATCGCGGAACAGGATGAGTCCGGCCGGCGGGCTCTCCTGGACCTGAACAACGCGCATGCCCGCGAGACATCGTTCATGACCGAGCCGCATTTCGAGAGCTTGCTCGCCGGAGCGTTTTCGGCGGTCTGCGTTCCGAAAGCCGCTGCGCTGCTTATCGCCTTCGATCACTCGGGTCCCTACGATAACCCTAATTTTAGGTGGTTTTCAGAGCGCTACCAGGAATTTGCCTATGTAGACCGAATTGTCGTCGGGCGGGCATTTCAGGGTATGGGGCTCGCCAGGCGCCTTTACGAGCATCTTTTCGATCTTGCGCGCCAGGCGCGGTTGAGGCGCGTCGTCTGCGAGGTGAACCTTGATCCGCCAAATCCGGAATCCGACGCCTTTCATGAACGGATGGGGTTCGCGGAGGTTGGGAAAGCCGTCCTGAAAGACCGCGAGAAGACCGTCCGCTACCTCTGCAAGCCGCTTTGAAAGACCTAACACGCCATTACTAACCGGCAGTCAGCTTTTCTTCCGGAACATTCTTGCAGCGAGGCTCGCCAAGGGTTCGCCGATCATCGCCCGACACCAGATCAAGGGAATATGTGCAAGGCGCAAGCTCCAGGGTTTCGGCTCCAAGTCGATGCTGAGCGATTTGACACGGCCCTCGGAAAGCTCGCCAATCACAAACTCAACACCGCCGACCCGCAGACGTCGGCCGACCCGCAGGCGACCGGGCAGGTTCCTTGAAACGAATGCGCCGATCGTATCTGCCTCTTTGCGTGTCGGAAGCCTCAAACCGTAGGCATCGGCAACGGACTCCAAAGGCGCGGATCCGTTGAAGACGAAGGCGCCCATGATCGCCGCATCCACCGAATCAAACCCGCCTACTCTCTCGCCGAACAAGCGATCCAAAACCGGAAGCGCCGCAGGCGGCGCCAACAGCAGGATGTCATCGCCCGGATTGAGGTACTTGACCGACACAGGCGTCAGCAGTTTCCCCTCGCGCATGATCGAGACCAGATCAACTTTCTCCGGCAAGGGCAAGCGGGCAAGGTTGCGTTTGAGCGCCAGGGATTTCGGCCGCACGGAGTATGCCAGCATGTCACGGCTGGAGCCCGAGGGCAGATTGAGGGCGACACGTGGCGGCGCCTCCGGGCGCGGCGGCAGGACCACGCCGAACTTCCGGCCGGCCAGCCCGATCGACCAGCCCTGAAAGATCAAGGAAATCAGAACCACAACATAGACGACGCCAAAATAAGCCGCCGCGTGATCAAGCCCCGCCAGCACCGGTATCGTTCCCAGGAAGATCGGCACTGCGCCGCGTAACCCAACCCAGGATACGAAGCCGATCTCTCGCGCTTTGAAGCCAAACCACGGCAAGCACAGCGCGACCGCCACGGGGCGCGCGACCAACATCAGCGCCAGTGCGATCACGACCGCCGGTAACAACACGGGCAATAGCTCACTGGGCGTGACCAGAAGACCCAGCATCAGGAACATCGCAATCTGGCTGAGCCACGCCAACCCATCATGGAACCGGTCGATTTGCAGAGAAGATTTATGGTTTCGGTTACCGACCGTCAGGCCCATCAGATAAGCGGCCAAGAATCCGCTGGCGCCCAACGTTTGCGAGGCGGCGAAGATTGAAAGGACGGACGCGGTTACCACAATCGGGTAAAGCCCTGCGGCCACTTGGATCCGGTTGATCATGAACAACAACAGGTAGCCGCCCGCCAAGCCAGCCGTCGCACCACCCACCATCTGCAAAACGAAGGTGCCCACCAGCGCAACGGCCGTATCTCCGTTGAAGGGGACTTCAGGCATCCCCAACAAGGAAACACAGGTAATGGTCAAGAGGACGGCCATGGGGTCGTTGAGCCCGGCCTCGGCCTCAAGGGTCGAACTGAGACGCTCACGCAGACGTAGTCCACGCAGGTGAAGTAGCAAGAACACCGCCGCCGCGTCGGTGGATGCGACGATGGAGCCCAGAAGCAGCCCTTCCAACCAACCGATACCTAACAGGAATGAGGCCGCCGCGCCCGTAACCGCGGCCGTTACTACAACCCCTGCGCTGGCCAACACCAGCGCTGGCGCCGCGACTTTACGCAAGCTCTCGACCCGCGTACGCAAGCCACCGTCGAAGAGGATGATTGCCAGGGCGATGCTGCCGACCAGATAGGTCGTGCCGAAATCGTCGAAATCGATCCCGCCGGGACCGTCCTCCCCGGCCAGCATCCCAAGCACCAGGAAGACAAGGAGCAAGGGCGCGCCAAAGCGAGAGGAAATCATTCCGGCAAAGATGCTGATCAGAATCAAACCGGAGCCGATAAGGATCAGATGATTGGCGAATTCCAAGACGGCCCCACTTCCACAATGCTTACCTTCCGCGGACCGATGATGGGGCCAGACCGGCAACCACCCTCTCGCGACTAGACCCTTGAGAATTAAGGTCTCGGACGATCGCGATCAAGCAGCGGTGGCCGTCCAGTGTGGACAAATAGGCTGTCGCGGAAAATCCTCGCCGCAATTTCGAGGTCAACTCTAGATACTTGCCAAAGAGACTAAGGCCTTTTTATATCACCGAAACGATCTGAGGAGCAGTGGCGATGGTAAATTCAACTGAGCATGTGACCGGCGGCTGTCTTTGCGGCGCCGTGCGATACAAGGCGGAA
Source organism: Limibacillus sp. MBR-115 (assembly GCF_040549425.1). Classification (NCBI taxonomy): domain Bacteria; kingdom Pseudomonadati; phylum Pseudomonadota; class Alphaproteobacteria; order Rhodospirillales; family Rhodovibrionaceae; genus Limibacillus; species Limibacillus sp. MBR-115. Next base: position 238,245 of record NZ_JBEPTJ010000003.1, read on the forward strand.
GCCTTCCTAAAGAGCGCTTACTACTGTCATTGCAAAAACTGCCAGAAGAGCAGCGGACAACCAGCGGAGATCGGGGTGCCAATCAAGGCAGGTACGCTGGAGTTTACCGGCGAACCGCCAAAGTTTCATTCGTCTTCGGAGTACGGCGAAAGAGGATTCTGCCCGCACTGCGGCTCTCGCCTTCTATGGCGGCCGCAGAACGGCGAAAACGAATGGGCTATCAGCGTCAACGTCGGCTCGCTCGACAATCCCGAGGCTGTGACGCCCAGCGCGCACATTTTCGTCGACCGTCAGTTGTCCTGGTACAGGCCGGACGATTCCCTGCCCGGCCGACGTTCAGACGAGATGGAAGAAGTCGCCGCGGCCTGGAAGAAAGAACGCCTTGCCGAATCCTAACTGGACCGCGCCAACGGGCATGCATCCTGGCGCCCATCCGACTGGACGCAATGAATGGATGAGGGAATCAAAACGTCCTTCACCCGCAAGAATGTTGTTGGGATGCCGTGCCCTACGGCAAGCTGGACCTAAAATATCTTGCCGGACGCCACGAGCTGCATGACCAGGATGTAAAACATCATGATGACCCAGGTCGGCGCGAGGCCAAGGCCGATGGCAGGACGGTTTTCGGGGGAGCAATCGAAATTACGGAACATTTCCAGGACTCCTTTTACAAAGTCTCATCCGCGCCAAGTGGTCGGCATCGAACAGAGCAGCGCAAAAACTCCAAGGATCGCCATCCACGATGTCACCCTCAGAGACATCATAGATACTGCGAAATCGACTGAGCTTTGTCCCGGGATAAAAGGTCGCAGCACCGGCCTGCATGAACCGCGCCCCGTCACCGGCATCATCTAGACTTCCCCGAATGAAGGTGTAATCATTTAGTCTTTCAACCAAAAGAAGGTTGTCGGAATGCTGCCGCTCCGCGCCCTCTCTCCGAGGGTTTCACTTGCTCTCTTGCTGACCCTAACCTTCGCGGTCGCGGCCTGTACGACGCAACGCCCGACCCAACCGGCCCAAACCGAAACCCAAAGTATTGAACAGAATGACGCACAGGACAGCCGCACCCGGGTAGATGAACTCACCGCCGAGATTGAAAGCGGAACCTTAGGCGGTAGTGATCTTGTGGAGGCATACAGAAACCGAGGTCTCGCCTGGAGTGACCTCGGCGAGCACCGCCGCGCAATCGCTGATTACGATCAGGCCATCCGCGTCGACCCGCAGTATGCAGCGGCGTACAACAGCCGAGGCGTAGCTTGGGCAGAACTCGGTGAACCGCACCGCGCAATCGCCGATTACGATCAGGCTATCCGGCTCGATCCCGGCTATGCATTCGCCTACAGAAACAGGGGTCTTCGTTGGGCTGACCTCGGCGAGCATCGCCGCGCAATCGAGGATTACGACGAAGCCATTCGTTCGGATCCGCAGTACGCAGCCGCCTATAATAGCCGGGGCAATGCTTGGGCTGACCTCGGTGAACCTCACCGCGCTATCGCCGATTACGATCAGGCCATCCGCGTCGATCCCGGCTATGTATTCGCCTACAGAAACAGAGGTCGTCGTTGGGCTGAGCTCGGCGAACTCCGCCGCGCCATCGAGGATTATAACCAAGCCATCCGCGTCGACCCGGAATATGCAGCGGCCTATAACAGCCGGGGCATCGCTTGGAACGACCTAGATGAGCACTACCGCGCTATGGAGGACTACGATCAGGCCATCCGCCTCGATCCGAAACACGCGCTGGCCTATAATAATCGGGGAGTGTCTTGGGCTGACCTCGGCGAACACCGCCGCGCCATCGAAGACTACGATCAGGCCATCCGTCTCGACCCGGAATACGCGCTGGCCTACAGAAACAGGGGTCTTCGTTGGGCCGCCCTCGACGAGTATCACCGTGCCATTGAGGATTACGACGAAGCCATCCGTCTAGATCCGCAGTATGCAGCGGCCTATTATAGCCGAGGCAATGCTTGGGATGGCCTCGGCGAATACCGCCGCGCCATTGAGGACTACGATCACGCCATCCGCCTCGATCCGGAGTATGCGGCCGCCTATAACAATCGGGCAGTGTCGTGGGCTGACCTCGGCGAATACCGCCGCGCCATCGAAGACTACGATCACGCCATCCGTCTCAACCCGGAATACGCACTCGCCTACAGAAATCGGGGCCTTCGTTGGGCTGACCTCGGCGAGCACCACCGCGCCATTGAGGACTACGATCAAGCGCTCCGCATCAATCCGGACTACGCGTCGGCTTACTTCAACCGCGGAAATGCCTGGGGCAACCTCGGTGACTATTCTCAAGCGATCGAGAATTTCAACGAGGCTATCCGATTGAATCCGGAATATGCGCAGGCCTACAACAACCGTGGTCTCGCTTGGTACTACCTTGAGGAATACAACCTCGCGATTGAGAACTACGATAAGGCTTTGCAGCTCGATCCAGAATACGCGGAAACCTATAATAACCGGGGTGTCGCCTGGGCTGACCTCGGCGAGGATCGCCGCGCCATCGGAGATTACGACCAAGCCCTCCGCATCGATCCGGACGACGCCCTCGCCTATAACAACCGTGGTCTTGCCTGGGCCAACTTGGGCGAGTATCGCCGGGCTATCAAGGACTATGACCGGGCTCTCCAATTCGATCCGGAATTCACGCTCGCCTACAACAACCGTGGCCTTGCGTTGAAAGCACTTGGCAGTGGTCAGGGTGAGATCGAACAATGAGAAGCGTCGATCGCGACGCGATGTCCGCAGGTGCCTCCGACGCCCTGCCGACACCCATGTTTCAACAAAAAAATTCCAGGAACTTCCTTGGTAGCAGAAGAGGAATTCATCGCCCGTGGCGGACGCCCAAAGGGCGGCAAGCCCCGACACGCGGATAAAGATTTTAATGCTATGCCTCGCCAACGCCTCGACGACGCGCATCATCGTCTGACTCAAGCGCGCGATTCAGGGTGTGCAAGGCCGTGTCGCCAACAGACTTGAGAAACTGTGCCGTCGTCGCCGGAAAGAGTTTAGCTCTCATGAGGGGTTTTGAATGCTCGCCAAGTCAGTGAGAGACAAAGACCGGCACCTTGGAACGCTCCAGAATCCCGGTTGCGTGGCTCCCAAATTGCTCAAATGCTAGGAAGCGTCGGTACGAAGACCCGATGACGATCACACCAGCGTCAACTCTCTCCGCTTCTTCCAGGAGAGTAGTCGTACGGTCAATCCCGCTCGGCAGTGATGATTTGGACACCTTGAAGCCGTGATCGATAGCATAGGCTTCGGCTTTGTCGAGCAAGCGATCCGGGGATTCTCCACTCTTTGGCTTGCCCGCCGTGACCAGATGCAGGTTGGCGTCCGGGCATAGATCCGATTGAACGAACTGCTTAAAGGCTTTCGCACTATCCAGCGAACCAGATAATGCAACCAGTGTGCTGGCTGGTTTCCATTCCGATTGCTCAGGCACGGCCAACATTGGTCTCAAACCCATCGCGATCAGATGCAGCACCGCCGCTACATCGTCCGCATTGCGCTCTCCTGGTGACCAGGGTCTGGTCGGAATTAGCGCCAGGTCCTGGAATCGCCAAACCGATGAAAGGGTCTCGTCTGTGTCTCCCCTGAGCGATACCGCCTGATAAGCAACGTTGGCTCTTTTGCACTCATCTCCAAGGGCAATGAGTGAATCATTCGCGTCTTTCGTCGCGTCACGCAGGCGAGCCTCGATTAGCCTTACCCTGTAAGAGAACGCTCCCACCGGCGCTGGTCCAACCATCCCGATCCGGTCAACGTCCACAATGGCGCAGCCCGTGATCTTCGCGTTGTGTTGCCTTGCAAGCTCTACCGCTATCCTGCTTTGAGCCACAGCAGCGGGAGAATGAGAAACGGAAACCAGAATACGGCGTAGCATTGATCGACTGCCTCCGGACGGTAACGGGCATTTCGAGAATCCGGAGGCATTATCCTCCTGATCCTTTCCGGCTTAGGATATTCACATTCAGGAGGATCTTGGATTGATCTAGCGCAAAGCATGTATGAATGCGGTTGTTTACTTGAAGACGGTGATACCCTCTAGCCTGTAAACTCCGCAGTTTCGTTTTGATCATCCACTGCCGAATACTGGAAACCCTGGATTATGGCTCGACAAGGCAACTCCCTCTCCAGCGTAACCACCTTCGAGGTGGCCAGTCGTGCCCGTCACAATCCGAGAGCGACCTAGATGCCAAGCAGTCTTCTCCTGGCTCTCTATCTCGGAATTGCGGCTGCGCCAGTTGCTCTTGCCTGGATTTCGGACCTTCCCCCAAGACCCTTTCTCGATGACCTGTCGTCCGGGCTGGCCATGACCGCGTACGCGGTCCTGCTGATGGAATTCCTCTTGTCAGGACGGTTTCGCTTCGTTTCGAGCAAAATCGGGATCGACCAGACGATGCGGTTCCATCAGCTCTTTGCCCGCACCCTCTTGGTCTTTGTTCTCATCCATCCATTCATTTACACACTTCCGATCATTGCCAATCCCCCTCCCTGGGATCTTGCCGCCACCGGTTTCCTTAAACTGACAAACATTGGCATCCTCACCGGTATCGCCGGATGGCTGCTCCTGGGAGCACTGGTTCTCACGGCGATGGCGCGTGACGCACTTTCCTACAGCTATGAAACCTGGAGGCTCAGCCATGGCCTGGGCGCCATTCTGGTCGCCGCTCTTGTCGCCATCCATACATTCGATTCAGGCCGCTACAGTGGAACCGGGCCTTTGACGATATATTGGACCGGTCTTCTCGGCATCGCTGCGGCCTCGATGCTGTACGTCTATCTGGTCTCTCCGCTTCTAAAGCTGCTCTCGCCTTTCGAGGTTATCTCGGTCCGGCAAATCGCCGAGAGAACCTGGGAGCTCACGATTGCACGAAGGGACAGGAGGCCGATCCGGTTCAAGGCCGGTCAGTTCTTCTGGTTGGGCGTTAGCCCGCATCCGTTCACCCTGAGAGAGAACCCTTTCTCCATTGCATCCGCCCCTGCGAACAACACGCAGGTTCAGTTTGTCATCAAGGAGCTGGGTGACTTCACCCGTTCGATCTCCAGCATAAGCCCCGGCCAGCGTGCCTGGGTCGATGGTCCTCATGGCGGTCTCAGCCTGCCGGAACCCGATGCTCCGGGTGTAGGTCTCATCGCGGGTGGTGTAGGGATTGCGCCGCTTCTCAGCGTGTTACGCGAGATGAGAGCGCGTGGAGACGAACGGCCTGTCATCTTGCTCTACGGAAACCGGCGCGAGGACCAGATTGTCTATCGAGAAGAACTTGAGAACCTTGCCGCTACGTCGGACCTCAATGTGACACACCTGTTAGGTGAGCCCCCGGATGGTTGGTCCGGGGCAACCGGCCTGGTGGATGCCCAGGTAATCGGAGATGTTTTTGGCCAGCGAAAAGGGTCGCAAGGCTGGACGTATCTGCTCTGCGGGCCACCAGCAATGTTGAATGCAGCCGAGGCAGGACTGATGGCTCATGGTGTTCCTGCCAGCCAGATCGTGAGTGAAAGGTTTGTTTACGATTAAGGAGTGTGCTCCATGAATCTGCCCAACCACCGAAAGAACCTGTTGAAGTGGACCATTGTCTCCCTGGCGCTCTTCAGCGTGGCATTGGCTTTTGCCCTTCGGTGATTCTCCAGAACTCTGACAGGACACGAGCGGCAGATCCGTTGTTGCTGATCAATAGGGCGTGGCCGGAGGATTGCATTGCACCCGCCATCATTCGGATTTTTGAAGTTCCGCACCGGCGGAGCCGCAAGCGGGCTCTGCAACATGGGTCACGGTTCTGGGAGTCGCGACACCCCTGGCGCCAGCGCTTCGACGGCGCGCATCATCGTCTGACTCATGTGTGCGGTTCTAGGGCCTTCCAGGCACGCAATCCAGGAAACTTGGGTTGTCCGTTCGATTGAGCAGGTGGCGATGGCAATTCATAGTGATTATCGTCTTCCGCTGAGGGAGAGGATCATGGAACGACGCCTTGCCGCGATTCTCGCAGCTGACATTGTCAACTACAGCCGGCTTATGGATGAGGATGAAGCGGCCGCACTCAGAGCCATTCAACGGCTTCGGGAGGAACTGCTCGAACCGGAGGTTTACCGCTGGCGTGGGGTCGTTGCAAAGCGGTTGGGCGACGGCTGGCTGACGGAGTTCTCGTCCGTGTCCGATGCCATCAACTGTGCGGTGCAAATCCAGAAATCGATGGCAGAAGAGCCGGTTGATCTGCGTATCGGTGTCCACGTTGGCGACATCGTACACTCCAACGACGATATCTATGGCACCGGAGTGAACCTGGCATCGAGGCTGGAGGCAATCTGTCAGGCGGGGTTCGTTGTGGCTTCTGGAGAAGCGATGCGCCTCGCGAAAGGAACCCTAAACGAGCCTTTCCACGAGAGCGGCTCGGCAATGCTGAAGAACATAGAAGACCCCGTGCAAATCTGGAGCTGGCCAAAGCCCCTTTCTGAGTTCGCATTTTTGGGTGAGCGGGGCGGCGCCAAACCACGGATCTTTGTTGTTCCATTCCAATCTCGCAGCGATGAAGCCAGGGACCTGGCCGATGCGATCAGTGACGACCTGAGAACATCCTTCTCGCGGCAAAGCGGCGTTGTCTTGGTAACAAGCCGGGAGCTGGCCGATTTTCTGCTTGAAGGCACTGTGCGTGGCCGTGGTGATCATTGGCGGATCAGCGTGCAACTAACCGATCTGGATAGTCGAAGTTCCGTTTGGTCGGAGTGGTTCGACGAGCTTGGCGACGATCTTTTCTCGCTACAGGACCGTTGTGTCAGCCGAGTGGCCGGCGCCGTGCGAGTTCGATTGCCGCAGCTTCTGAGCCAGAAGACCGAGAGCCAGCCGATGGAGAGTATGGACGTCGAACAACTCTTGAATCGCGCGATGAATCATAACTTCACGCCAAGCTTGGTGAGTTGGGAAGAGTCCAGAAAGGCACTTGAGCTGGTACTGGAGCGCGACGCGGAGAATTGGATGGCGATGACCATGCTCTGCTTTAACCGGATCGCGACGGGACGGATCTTTGGCTGGAGGGGAATCACGCAGGGCGATGCTGGACTGGCAAAACGCATGATCGAACAGGCATGCAGGATAAAGCCCGCTGACCATGTGGTCAGAATGGTACGGGGCGCCTACTTTCTGTATGTCGAGCGGGACACCCACGCTGCGCGGCTGGAACTGGAAGAATCCTTGAGGCTCAATCCCATCTTCTATCACTCCATCGACTCCCTGTCGCAGGTCGAGCTTTACGATGGCAATTTCGAGGAGGCCAAACAGCTGGCGGATCGCGCGTTAGACTGTGATTCGGCCTATCCTTACAGGCACCTCTACCATCGCGACGCAGGGTACGCCGATCTCATGTTGGAGGACTTCTCCAGTGCGTTGGACCATTTCCAGAGGGCGGACCGAGCGGCGCCAGACCTGCCCTGGAACCTCATCGGCATGGCGGTTAGCCGTCTTCATTGTGGAGATCGGGAGGAGGCAAGACGCACCGTGGCATCCCTGATGGAGGCCGTGCCTGATTTCTCCCTCGATCAGATGGAGTCCCTGCCCTTCCAGGACAGGGTTCACTGGAACAAGATCTCTTCAGCGCTGGAAACGCTATCTACCTAAGTTTGGCAGACGGGGCTTCATCATGCTGCGCGATCAGTGCCGCCCCTGAGAGCGTTTTTTTCTGTCAGCCGTGATACAGCCGTGACACGGACCTTTCGCCGCCTCGGTCGAGAAAATTCTAAGTCATTGAAAAGATTGGTAGCAGGAGAGGAATTCGTCGCCCGTGGCGGACGCCCAAAGGGCGGCAAGCCCCGACACGTGGATTATGCTTCCAACGGAACGCCGCCATAAACAGCACGTTTCAGAAGTTAGAACTCTCTACCCTGCACTGCTTTTCAATGCCATAAATCCACGGTCATGAGCGAAGTCCTGTATTGGCTAAAAGCGGTCATAGCTCCATCAAGATGCTGACGGTCTACACCCATCAGCTTGGTGGTAGTAAGTAATCTCGCTCTGTTTTTTTTAGTGTTGCCCTCGGGCGGCCTATGGGCCGCCCTCTCCTTATAGCTTTACGGCTTTTACGGAGTAGCTAAGTGGCAGGGGATTGACTCCCTCCGGCCATCGGAACTTGCCCTCGCTATCCTCAACTAGGCCCGATGCTGCCCGCCAAACCAGGTAGTCGTGATCATGCAGAAACGCGATCCTGAGCCCGGCCTTGGACAACGCCGTCACGACCTGCGCGTTGGAGTGCGGCCACTCGTAGCTATTTTTGCCGCCGGCGTCGAAGCTCTCATCAGCGTAGTCGTGCCAGGCCCAGGCCACAGGTTCGGTCTGACTTGCATAGGGCTCGGGAAAAACTGGCAGGCCCTGGCCCACAGTCCAGGAATCATCAATGGCGTTGGTCAGCGGATGGGCGTCGAGCAGATAGTAGAATCCGCCTGGCGCCAGAAGATTAGCAACATCGCTGAACAGCTTATCGATGTCCGGCACCCAGCAGATCGCGCCCCAGGACATGAAAACAATGTCGAAGGGGCCTCTGACCGCCTCTTTCACCTCGGCAATATCACATTCGACAAAAGTCGCCTGTAGGCCCGCTTGACTTGCGACCGCCCTCGCCTTGGCGACCGCCTGGGGCGATATGTCGAGGCCCGTGACCTGCGCGCCCAGACGTGCCCAGGAGAGCGTGTCGAGACCGAAGTGGCAGAGCAGGTGGAGCAGGCGCTTGCCGGCGACATTGCCAACTTCTTCGCGTTCTACAGCTCCCAGATGATTGCCGCCGGCCAGAAAACCCTTTAGGTCGTACATCTCTGACGCTGCGTGGGCCTCCACAACGGAATCCCAGACCTTCAGATTTGATTTGACGGCCTTCTTGCGGTCTTGCGTCATTGAGTCTCTCTGGTTCGCCCCGCCGCGCTCAGATGAACGAAGACGAAATCATCCGGCGAATAGCTGATGTATCCACTGGCTCCCTCGGCCAGCGGATAGCCCTTACTCCCGCCCTCCCGAAGGTTGTACCAGCCGATCAACTGCCAGATACCCAGAAGCTTTTCCTTGATCGCGTTCATGGTGGGGCCCAAGTCGTCCAATCGAAAAGGCGAAGAAAGCGATGCCGCCTGCCAGCGAAGACTTCCGAAAGGAATCTTCAAAGGTCAAAGGATACAGGGAAATTGCTGGTAGCGGGGGAGGAATTCGCCGCCTGTGGCAGACGCCCGAAGGGCGGCAAGCCCCGACACGCGGATTAAGATTCCTGCGGGAATGTGCGATTGTAACCGCCAGATTTCCGGGAGGGATCAATGCGACGGGACGTTAGCTTCGTTTCCAAGGGCCAACATTGTCGGGGCTGGCTCTATCTGCCAGACGGGATCGGCGAAAGCGACAAAGTGCCCGCCATCATCATGGCTCACGGCTTTAGTGGGGTAAAAGAACAGGCCCTGCCCGAAGTCGCAGAACGCTTCGCCCAAGCTGGGTTCGGCGTTCTCTTGTTCGACTATCGGTATTTTGGAAGTAGTGATGGCGAACCACGCTGCCAGTTGTTCCCCCTGGAGATGGTAGAGGACTACAGGAATGCGCTCACTTACGCGAGCCTCGATCCCAATGTTGATCGTGCTCGGCTCGCGGTCTGGGGAACGTCCTTCAGTGGCGGGCTAGCCACCTATACAGCCCTAGTAGATAGAAGAGTGAAGGCAGTGGTCGCCCAGGTTCCAGGGATACAAAACGCTGATACCCGCAGCTCATTGAATCCAGAAACGTGGGCACGTGTCGGTAAAATGCTTATCGATGATCGGGACGCCAGATACCGAACCGGTGTGGTCAACTATCTAAAGGTCGTTGCGCCGGAGGGCGAGCCTTGCGCGCTTCCCGGTGCGGAGAGCTACGACGCTTTCATGGCGCTAAAGGAAATGGCTCCCACATGGCGCAATGAAATCACACTCGAATCACTGGAGAAAATAAGAGAGTTCGACCCTCTAAGCCTCATTCATAGGCTTCACCCGACACCGCTGCTGATCATCGCAGCCGAGCACGACACCATCATCCCGCTGGAACTCAACAAACTCGCCTACGAAAAAGCTTCTGAACCCAAAAAACTCATCGTGCATCCGATCAAGCATTTCGATGTCTATCAAGAACCCTGGCTATCGACAGCGACTGATGAAGCCATCGACTGGTTCAACGAGCATCTTAAGGGATGAAACGACACACTATCGGCACACGCAGTGAAGTTGCTATAGACGGACAAGCATCGTCAGAGGGTCTAAGTCGTTTAAATCTAAGGGAACTTCCCTGGTAGCGGGGGAGGGATTCGAACCCCCGACACGCGGATTATGATTCCGCTGCTCTAACCAACTGAGCTACCCCGCCACACGTCAGGAAGTGGCGCTTGATTTATTGGTGCGGGCGGTCTCTGTCAAGCGCTTTACGGACGGGCTAACCGGCCGCCCTCGCCGATCGCCGCCCCTCCCCGCCGGCAATAACCACGGTATCGAGGGCCATCTTGCACGCTTACCAGAGGTCGGGCTCATCTTTTTCACGCTTTTCTGGCAAGAAGCTCCGAATTGGCATTTGCGACCACGCGTTTTTCAGCTAAGAGAATCCATCCACCTGAAACACCCTGCCGCATGAAGCGGGGTTCAGCGACGGATCGCAACGCCGGTTTTAAGCAGGGAGCGGTGCAAGGCGGACCATGGCCTATTTTATGCAGCAGTTGATCAACGGGCTGACGCTCGGTTCGATCTACGGCCTTATCGCCATCGGCTATACGATGGTTTACGGCATCATCGGCATGATCAATTTCGCCCACGGCGAAATCTACATGATCGCGGCCTTCGTGGCGGTTATCGGCTTTACGGTGCTGGCAAGCTTCCAGGCACCCTTGTTGCTGGCGATCCTGATCGTGCTGATCCTCTCCATGCTGATCACAGCGGTCTATGGCTGGACGGTCGAGCGGGTCGCCTACCGGCCGCTGCGCGGGTCGTTCAGGCTGGCGCCGTTGATCTCGGCCATCGGCATGTCGATCTTCCTGCAAAACTACGTCCAGTTGATGCAGGGCGCGCGCAACAAGCCGGTCCCGCCGATGATTCAGGGTGGCTTCACGATCATGCAGGACGGCGACTTCACGGTGCAGCTTTCCTATCTGCAGATCATCATCGTGGTGACCACGGTCGGGCTGATGTATGGCTTTACCAGTTTCATCAACACCACCTCGATCGGACGACAGCAACGCGCCTGCGAACAGGACAAGACCATGTCTGCGTTGCTGGGCGTCAATGTGGACCGCACGGTGTCCCTCACCTTCGTCATGGGCGCGGCCTTGGCCGCCGTCGCCGGTGTCATGGTCACGCTTTACTACGGCGTGGTGGACTTCTACCTAGGCTTCCTGGCGGGCTTGAAGGCCTTCACGGCTGCGGTGCTCGGTGGCATCGGTTCCCTGCCCGGCGCGATGCTCGGTGGGCTCCTGATCGGTCTGATCGAGGCCATGTGGGCCGGATATTTCTCCAGCGAATGGAAGGATGTCGCGGCTTTCTCCATCCTGGTGCTCGTGCTGATCTTCCGGCCGCAAGGGCTGTTGGGCCGGCCCGAGATCGAGAAGGTCTGAGTCCCATGGCGCGCCAACCCGTAGAACGTACGCCGCTCGATTTCTCCGAGATCGGTCGGGAACTGGGCCTGACCGCCGTCGTCGGCCTCGGCCTCACCATCCCCCTTCTCAGTTTGAAGACCGTCGATGATGTCGGCGGGTTGCAGATTGTCGGCCGCTGGACGGAAACGGCATTGGTGATCCTGTTGCTGGTTCTGGGTCGCTTCGGGTTGATTTTGCTGCGCGAGACCGGACGCGAAATTCCGGTCGTCCTAGGCGGCGGACTGATGGGCCTTGTCGGCTTGTTGGACCTGCTGCGCAATCAGCTTTCAGCGATGACCGGGGGCGAGCCCTGGGACGGCATTTTCCCCAGCTACACGCTCGCCTTCCTGGCGGGTGCGGGAGGCGCGATTCTGGCCCTGCGCGCCGGGATGCAGCTTTCACGCCGGTACTCCAACCTGACCCGTGGCGAGCGCGATGCGCGGGCCGAAGCACGCGCCGAGACCTTCCGCGGTTTTATCACGCTGCTCGCGGCGTTGGCGGTCGTGATGGCGGTCATCCTGCCCTTCATGCCCTTTTCCAACCGCTATGTGATCGACGTGGCAACCTTGATCGTTACCTACGTGATGCTGGGTTGGGGCCTGAACATCATCGTCGGTTACGCCGGCCTTCTGGACCTTGGGTATGTCGCTTTCTATGCCGTGGGCGCCTACTCCTACGCGCTGGGCGCCCAGTATCTGGGGGTCAGCTTCTGGCTGGCCCTGCCCTTCGCGGGAATTCTAGCGGCCTCCTTTGGCCTGATCCTGGGGTTCCCGGTCCTGCGCCTGCGCGGCGACTACTTCGCGATCGTGACCTTGGGATTCGGTGAGATCGTTCGCATCATTCTGATCAACTGGTACCCGGTGACCAAAGGGCCGGACGGACTTTCCGGCATTCCCAGACCAGACTTTTTCGGACTGGCCGTCTTCAGCCGCAACGCCATCGACGGCCTGCCTCCATTCCACGAATTTTTCGGGTTGGAGTACGCATCAGAGCATCGCATCTACTTCCTCTATTATCTGATCCTCATCATGGCCTCGCTGGTCGCCATCTTCACGCTGCGAATCAGACGGCTGCCCATCGGGCGCGCGTGGGAAGCCCTGCGCGAGGACGACATCGCCTGTGCTTCACTGGGCATCAACCGCACGACGATCAAGCTTGCCGCCTTTGCTATTTCGGCAGCCTGGGGCGGCCTCGCCGGTGCTTTCTTCGCAACGCGGCAGGGTTTCATCAGTCCAGAGAGCTTCACCTTTATCGAGAGTGCGATCATCCTGGCCATCGTCGTGATGGGCGGCATGGGCTCGCTGGTGGGTATCGCCTGCGCCGCGATCCTCTTGATTGGCCTGCCGGAAGTGTTTCGAGAACTGGCCGAGTACCGGATGGTGGCCTTTGGCGCGGGCTTGGTCTTCATCATGATCTGGCGGCCGCAAGGCTTGCTGTCGCATCGAGAGCCATCTGTTCTGTTACACGGCAAGGACGGTAGAGGCGGCATGAAACCTGCCGCTGATCCGGCCGCGGCCCTGGCCGAGGCGACGAAGGAGTCCGCCTCATGAACCGGGATCTGCTGACAGTCGAGCATCTGACCATGCGGTTCGGCGGTCTGGTCGCCGTCGATGACGTGGAGTTTGTTGCCCGCGATCGCGAAATCACCGCGGTCATAGGACCCAACGGGGCCGGCAAAACCACGGTCTTCAACTGCCTGACCGGTTTTTACCAGCCGACGGTCGGGCGGTTGACCCTGACCCACGAGGACGGCCAGCAGTTCCTTCTGGAACGGTTGGAGGCCTATCGCATCGGCCGCGATGCCCGCGTTGCCCGTACCTTCCAGAATATCCGACTCTTCCCGCGCATGACGGTCCTGGAGAACCTTCTGGTCGCTCAGCACACCAACTTGATGCGGGCCAGCGCCTTTTCAGTGGCCGGGCTGTTTGGACTGCCCGGGTACAAGAAAGCTGAAAAGAAGGCGATCGAGAAAGCGCGCTACTATCTCGACCGGACGGGCCTGACGCCGGTTGCCGACTGGCAGGCAGGCAACCTTCCCTACGGCGCTCAGCGACGCCTGGAGATCGCACGTTCCATGTGCACCGACCCGGTCTTGCTTTGCCTCGACGAGCCTGCTGCGGGCTTGAATCCCCGTGAGTCCGCCGAGCTGAATCAGTTGCTTTTGCAGCTGCGCAACGAACAGGATATCGGTGTGCTTTTGATCGAACATGACATGAGCGTCGTCATGCAGATTTCCGACCATGTGATCGTGCTGGACTACGGCAAGAAGATCGCCGACGGTACGGCTCAGGAAGTGCAATCGGACCCCAAGGTCATTGCCGCCTATTTGGGCGAGGAAGAGGAGGCGCTTTAGATGCTGAGCGTCAAGGGCGTCCACACATTCTATGGCGCGATCGAAGCTCTAAAGGGCGTCGATGTCGAGGTTGCCGAGGGCGAGATCGTGACCCTGATCGGTGCCAACGGCGCTGGCAAGTCGACGCTACTAATGACGATCTGCGGTGTCACCAAAGCGCGGCGCGGAACGGTTTCTTTCACAGGCAAGGACATTACTGGCAAGCGCACCGACGAAATCGTCCGCCATGGCATCGCCTGCGCGCCGGAAGGCAGGCGGATTTTCCCGCGCATGACCGTGCGCGAGAACCTGCAAATGGGCGCGCTGACGTCCGATCCGGCGCGTTACGATCATAACCTGGAAGTCGCTTACACGCTTTTCCCGCGCTTGAAAGAGCGCGAGAACCAACGCGGCGGCACGCTGTCCGGTGGTGAACAGCAGATGCTGGCCATCGGGCGGGCGCTGATGAGCGAACCGCGCCTTTTGCTGCTGGACGAGCCGTCCCTCGGCTTGGCGCCGCTGGTGGTCAAACAGATTTTCGAGGCCATCCGTCAGATCAATGCGGAGCGCCGCATGACGGTCTTGCTCGTGGAGCAAAACGCCCACCATGCCTTGCGGCTCGCCAACCGGGGTTATGTTCTTGTAACCGGCCAGATCACCTTGACCGGAACCGGCAAGGAGTTGCTGGAGAATCCCGAAGTGAAGGCGGCCTACCTAGAAGGAGGCCACGCATGAGCGCGATCTTCTCACAGTCTCTGCCGGTCTTCATCGTATTGACCGCCGCTTTCGGGATTTGCGCTTGGCTTTCCGGCCAGGCAATGGCTAACGGATGGCGGCCTCTTTGGGTGGCGCTTTTCTATGCGGGTTTGATAGCGTTGGCGCATCGGTTTTTGCTGTTTGCGCTTCGCGACGCAAGCCTGCTGGATTTCCTGGGTTTCGTACTTTCTTTGATATTTTTCTGTGCGATCGCTTGGTTTGCCTATCGCAAACGCCGGGCCGATCGCATGGTTTCGCAATATCCGTGGCTCTATCAGCGCGCTGGGTTGATCGGGTGGCGCGCGCTACGGGACTAGCTTTGGTGGAGGCATGCCGCCAAAGGGGCGACCCCCTGGGTTTGTGGGGCGCCGTTACTTGCAGGGAGATCAAGAGGAGACTCCACCCATGAAGAAGATTCTACTCTCTACAGCCGCTGCTGCCATCTTCGCCCTTGTGGCCCAGAGCGCGAACGCGGAGATCAAAATCGCCACCGCCGGTCCGATGACCGGTCAGTATGCCTCCTTCGGCGAGCAGATGCAGAAAGGCGCCGAGGCAGCCGTTCGTGACATCAACGCGGCCGGCGGGATTTTGGGCGAACAGCTTTCGCTGTCCGTAGGTGATGACCGCTGCGATCCTAAGGAAGCAGTGGCCGTGGCCAACAAGTTCGTGAACGACGGCGTCGTTTTCGTTGCCGGTCACTTCTGTTCCGGTTCCTCGATCCCGGCTTCCGCCGTTTACAACGAGGAAGGCATCATTCAGATCTCGCCAGCCTCGACCAACCCAAAGCTGACGGAACAGGGTTTCTCGAACGTGTTCCGCACTTGCGGTCGTGACGACCAGCAGGGTGATTACGCCGGCGCTTGGCTCGGCAAGCACTATATCGGCAAGAAGGTTGCCTTCGCGCACGACAAACAGGCCTACTCCAAGGGACTTGCCGATCTGACGCTGGCCGCCTTCGAGAAGGCCGGCGGCAAAGCCGTTCTCCTCGAGACCGTCAACCCCGGCGAACGCGACTATTCTGCGTTCGTGACAAAGCTGAAAGCCGCTGGCATCGATGCCCTCTACTATGGTGGTTACCACACCGAGTTGGGCCTAATTTCCCGGCAGATGCGTGAACAGGGCCTCAACGCCCAGATCCTGTCGGGCGATGCGCTCAACACGTTGGAGTTCTGGTCCATCACCGGCGATGCCGGCGAAGGTCTGCTTTTCACTTTCGCACCGGACCCGCGCGCAAAACCGGAAGCCAAGGAGATCGTCGATCGCTTCAAGGCCGAGGGTTATGATCCCGAGGGTTACACGCTGTACACCTACGCCGCCATTCAGGCTTGGGCAGCAGCAGCCACCGCAGCCGGTTCACTGGACAACGCGGCCATTGAAGCCAAGCTCCGGGAATTGGACTTCTCTACGGTCATCGGGCCGCTCAATTTCAACGAATTGGGCGATCGTACGACGGCTGACTATACCTGGTACGAATGGACCAAGGGCAACTACGTAGAGGTGGGTGACGTCGCCCCCAAAATGTAAGTTTGTCATAGGCCATGTGCCTGAAAAGGAAAGGCCCGGCGGAAAGCCGGGCCTTTCTCTTTTGATAAAGCCTTGAACCGTTTGTCTCACACCTTCCGCGGGCCGAACAGGAGCCAGGCAAGGAACCCGAGGAACGGAAAGACCAACAAAACGACGATCCAGATAACCTTACCCCCCATGGAGGCGTTGGACTGGACGATATGCAATCCCGCCCAAACGATCAGAACCAGAAGGATCAGACCAAATACACCTACGAATTCCATCCCCATCATCGCTTTCATTCCCTTCCCGGCGCGGTGTAAGAATAGGCTTAGTCTTCAAGCAGCGCTGCGACCTTCAATGCAACGCCCATCGACCCCTCTACCTTAAGCTTTCCCATCATGAAAGCCACATTGGGATCGAGATCGCCGCCAATGAGCTTCCGGGCATTTTCGAGAGAAAGGCGCAGCGTCGTGTCGGCATCCCCGCTGAGTCCGTTCTCTATGATAGCGGTTGTGCCTGTTCCATCCCAGGACACCGCGCCGTCATCACCAAGATCGAAGTTTACTTTGTAGCCAAGAGGCGGGTTCTGGTTAGCCACGGCACGCAGCTTGTCGATGATCGGCTCTAGACCCATTGCATTCATTCCCCCTGATGGCCGGGCCGCCACCGCAGGCTTAAGCGACTTCCTGGCTGTGCAGTTCGCTACCAACGATCCAGCCGCCGCCAAGCACCTGACTCCCGTCATAGAGAACTGCCGCCTGGCCGGGCGCGATACCATGCTGGGGTTCAACCAAGTCAATGACGGCGCCGCGGCCCGGACTCGCCATTACCCGTGCAGCCGCGGCCGGTTGCGCCGAACGCAGTTTTACCTGGCAACTCCGGCCTTCCTGCCCCAAGGGGCGTCCATCCAGCCAATTCAATTCCTTCACGAAGACCCGATCGCGCGCCAGGGCCGATTTCGGTCCGACGACCACCCGCGCGGCTTGCGCGTCTATAGCCACGACATAGAGCGGATCGGCGGTACCGCCGATCCCAATGCCGCGGCGCTGCCCGATTGTGAAATTAATGATGCCCTCATGGCGCCCCAGCACCTGCCCTTTCAGGTCGACAATCTCGCCCGGGTCCAAGGCGCCGGGACGCAAGCGTGAGACCACCTGCGCATAAGACCCATTGGGTACAAAGCAAATATCCTGACTGTCCGGCTTCGCCGCGACCGGCAGGTTCAATTCCTCGGCTAGTTTACGCGTTTCGCTTTTGGGAAGACCGCCAAGCGGAAAGCGCAGAAAATCCAACTGCTCAGGCGTAGTCGCAAACAGGAAGTAGCTTTGATCCCGGCTATCGTCCTCGGCTTGATGAAGCTCAGTTCCGCTGACGCCCGCCTCGCGCCGTACATAGTGACCGGTGGCCAAAGCCGCCGCACCCAACTCTTTCGCCGTGGAAAGCAGATCCCGAAACTTAACCGTCTGATTGCAACGCACACAGGGAATCGGCGTTTCACCGCGCATGTAGCTGTCGGCAAAATCCTCGATCACCGATTCCGAAAAACGGCTCTCGTAATCCAGTACGTAGTGCGGGATACCGATTGTCTCGGCAACACGGCGCGCATCATAGATGTCCTGACCCGCGCAGCAGGCGCCCTTGCGTTGAACGGCGGCACCGTGATCGTAAAGCTGCAAGGTGATGCCCACCACGTCATAGCCTTCGCGCTTCAACAACGCGGCAGCAACCGAAGAGTCGACGCCACCCGACATGGCGACCACAACACGCGTGTCGGCGGGGGCGCCCGGCAATCCCAGGCTGTTGGTTGATTCAAGGCTACGCATCATGAGGCGGAATATAGGCACGGCAGCGCAAAACGCAAATCCCGTTGCGTAGCAGCCCGAGTCATATCCCTATAAATGCTTGATTCGTTGCAAGAACTGGAAGAACGGCTGCGGCGCGGCAGGCAACCCAAGATAAGCGGTGAAGTGGCCCTGTGGTCGGATTGTGACGTTCTCGTCCGGCAAGCGCCAGTCGCGCGCCAGCGCACGGCCTTCGGCAATCGGCATGATCTCGTCTTCAACACCCAACAGCATGAAGATTCGCTCCGGCGGCAGCGGCGCATCACGTTCTGGCTCGACCAGCGGCGCATAGCGGCGCAGCAGGTCGTCCGTCCAACCGGCCTTGGCCAGACGTTCGGGCAGGCGCATTTCCCCGGCAAGGCGGCCCCCCATCTTCAAAGTTGAAACCCGCCCACTGACCACCATCAACATCAAGGCATCCGGCTTGTAGGCATCGGGCCAGTGGCGTGATGCGCAAGCTAGCTTCTGGGCTGTCAGTCCACCCAAGCTTACACCGGCCAGCCCTACCGGGCCGCCGCCCTGCCCCCGCGCCCAGGCAATCAAGAGCGCAGCCTCGAGCAGGTGGCGGCTGATATAATTGATAAAGCCGAAGGGGCCTGTCGAAAGCACCTCCTCGCCGCCGAATGTGCCGGGAGCCCGGCGACGGCCATGTCCGGGGCCTTCGGCTCGAATCAGCCGAAAGCCCTGTTTGACCGCCAACATCGCCGCATCGTTGAATCCCGCCCAAAAATCCGTCTCCATGGAAATACCGTGGAGAAAAACCAAGGTTGGTGGATCAACAGCATCAACAGGCTCTATGACCCGGGCCCAGAGCGGTGCGCCGTCGTTTTCGGACTGGCCTTCCGCAGTTATCCAGCGATGTCGGACACCGCCCTCGATCATGCTGTGGGTCTGCCGCAATTTGGCAGTTGCTTGCGTGGGGTCCAGGAAGCGTACCGGGTCGGCCGCCGCTCCGTCGAAGGACGTTCCTAACTTTTCCGGGGTTGCTATATCCCAAGACAAGGGCGGCAACCGCCCCAACAGCTTGAGCGGCAGAAAAAGGCTACGGGCGTTCATGAAGCGGTCGGCAGCGCCCATGCGTGCCGCTTCCAGCGCTACTAAGTCGATGCTTGCGGCGTCAGAGCCAAAAAACCCTTCCTGCCAACGCTGGTCCGCGCCGACCCATTCGTGGCGCTGCTCCTCGGCCCTTCCCAGCAACAACGCCAACCCACGCTCCCAACCGGGACCTGGCGGCAGGGGCTTGCCGATTCCTGCGACGTAGTCGGCAGGGTCATAATCCACGGCCTCCGCGAGGCTCCAGGCACGCGACAAGGGCTGAAACCAGTCGAGAATTCCGCGCAGTGTCAGACGATCGAACCAGGGCCGGAAGACGAAAGGCTCAACACGCTCCGCCTGCCTTAACAATTTCATCGCCCGCTCGGCAGCACTCCGCATCGAATACGCGCCCCCTAAAATTCGCGACTTACCGACTTCACCCACTTGTGACTCGCCGTGTTCGGCTTGACCTTTGCCCGCGCTGGATACGACCCCTAAGGTTGCCGTCTGGCCTATTTTGCACAGATGGCCTGC
The DNA here is from genome assembly GCF_040549425.1 of Limibacillus sp. MBR-115. Lineage (NCBI taxonomy): Bacteria > Pseudomonadati > Pseudomonadota > Alphaproteobacteria > Rhodospirillales > Rhodovibrionaceae > Limibacillus > Limibacillus sp. MBR-115. The sequence goes on from NZ_JBEPTJ010000003.1 coordinate 257,864, forward strand.
CCGATGGGAGGCAAAGATGAGATTTCCGAAACTTACGATACTGACTTTGGCATGGCTGTTGGTCGCGATAACAGCGCCTAGAGCCGATGAACCGGCATGGCCCCGGAACTGGGTCGTGATTCCCACACCCCATAGCTATGGCGCTCTCGTCGAGCGTTTCAACGATGCGGTGGCCGAGCAGCAAATGGGGATCGTGTCTCGGGCCAGCGCCACCGTCGGCGTCAAGAAGCTCCTTGACGAGGATATACCCGGCAACATGGTCATAGGCGTCTACCGTCCCGATTTCGCCAAGCGCATGCTGGCGGCCTCGATCCCGGCGGGTATCGAAGCGCCGATCCGTTTCTACATTACCGAGAACAGTGATGGTACGGCGACGCTCAGCTACGCTCCACCAAGTGAGGTTTTTGCGCCCTACGACGACGGCGGTGTAGCACTCGATGATCTGGCGCGCGAACTTGATGTCATCTTCAAAGCAATCGCGGAAAAGGCGACGGCCGGATAGCTTCGCCACTTCATCGGGCGGCGGCGTCCAGACCCATCTGCCAGAAACCCGCCTCTAACCGGGTGGCGGCCGCGAATGTTTCCTGAATCGTCGCCCAGCGAGGGTTTGCCGTCGGGCGATCACCCAAGCGATCGCCGGAAACACGTTCGATCTGCGCAACGGCCGCGGCCGCTATCTCCTGGTACTCCACACCACCATAGGTCTCAATCCAGGAGCGATAGGGGTTGGTTGCCAGTGTGGCGCTACTATCGGCGAGCAAACGCGAACCGATTTCGCCATAACCGACTACACAGGGCGCCAATGCCACCAACAGATCCAGTAAGTCTCCGGCCAGACCACGCTCCAGGACAAAACGCGTATAGGCCATGTTGGCAGGGTGCTCGACGGTGGCTTCCAACGCCTTTGCATCGATTCCCCACCCTGCCGCCAAATCGACATGCAGCAGCATCTCATGATTAAGGAGACCATCCAGGGTCGCAGCGGCTGCCCGCATATCAGAAAGAGTTTCGCTTTTATAGACCGCCAGAGCATAAGCGCGCGCGAAATGCTTCAGGAACAGATAGTCCTGCGCCAGATAAAATCGAAATGCCTCGATCTCGAGCGTCCCTGCCGCGAGCGCACGAACAAAAGAATGGTTGGTATAGGCTGCCCAGTCATCGCCGCAGTTGGCCTTCAATTCCTCAAACAGTGCCGCCACTGACAACGGTCCTATTCGAAAAGCATATTGCGGGTTTCGGCGGGCAGCTTGACCGTCAGGCCATCAAGATCATCATTCATGATGATCTGACAGCCCAGGCGAGAGGTTTCAGTAAGACCGAAAGCGAGATCGAGCATATCCTCTTCATCTTCGGAAGCATCTTCCAACTTGGTATACCAATCGGCCTCCAGGATGACGTGGCAGGTGGAACAGGCGAGCGAGCCTTCACAAGCACCTTCGATATCGACGTCATTGCGGTGCGCTATCTCCAGCACCGACAGGCCAACCGGCGCATCGACTTCCTTGCGATTTCCATCCCGCTCGATGAAGACCATCTTCGGCATACTCTCGAAACTCCTCTTCACGATAACCTTTGTTTGCTTCTATTCCGCCGCACCCTGGCGTTTCTGCGCCCGCAGCGCCCGCACCGCGTCCGAAAGCGTCGCCACGGCAAAATCTACGTCGACTTCACTCGTGAAACGGCCCAGGGCCAAACGCATCGACTGGCGTGACTGCGCTTCGTCCAAACCCAGCGCACCCAATACATAAGACGGCTCGACTTCCGCCGAACTGCAAGCGGACCCCGTTGAAAACGCCAGGTCGGGGACAGCGGCAATCAGCGATTGAGCATCAACACCTGCGAACCGGAGATTGAGATTGCCCGCGATCCGCTGGTCCCACTCGCCATTGACCGTTACACCTTCAACGCGCGCCCTTAAACCATCGAGCAGGCGCGCGCGCAAGGCCGAAACACGGGCATTGTCGCTCTCCCGCTCCTCACCGGCGATGCGGCAAGCCTCACCGAAACCTATGCAGAGCGGCGCCGGTAGTGTTCCGGATCGCAACCCACGCTCTTGCCCACCGCCGTCGAACAAGGGCTCCAGGCGAACACGTGGGCGGCGGCGCACGTAAAGCGCCCCCATACCTTTGGGACCATAGATTTTATGGCTGGACAGGCTCAATAGGTCGATCTGCATGGCTTCCATGTCCAATGCGATGCGTCCTGCAGCCTGTGCGGCGTCGCTGTGAAACAGGACACCGCGCGCACGGCAAAGCGCGCCAATCCGGGCCAAAGGCTGTATCACGCCCGTTTCGTTGTTTACCGCCATCACGCAAACCAGAGCGGTTTTGGATTCCAGGGCCAGGGCGAGCTTGTCCATATCAACCAAGCCGCTGGGAAGAACCGGCAGATAGGTGGCGCGAAAACCTTCACGCTCGAGCGCGCGAACGGACTCCAACACACACTTATGCTCGGTTGCCAGGGTGACTATGTGATCGAGCCCCTTGTGCCGCCTCAAGAAGCGTGCGGCTCCCTTGATCGCAAGATTGTTCGCCTCAGTTGCGCCCGACGTAAAAATCACCTCGCGAGGGTCAGCGCCGATCAAGGCGGCGACCTGCTCACGCGCCTCCTCGACGGCGGCGGCGACTGCCCTGCCAGGGCTGTGCTCGACACTGTGAGGATTGGCAAAGAACTCCGTGAAATAGGGCTCCATCGCCTTGAAAACTCTCGGATCAAGAGGCGTTGTGGCCTGATAGTCCAGATACACCGGCGTTTTAGGCGTATTGTCCTTTGTCACTTTGGATTTTGTTTCCATGTTCAAGCCGCAGCCCGACTGCGGTCATAAAGCGCAAGCCATGCTTTAAGGAATTGCGGTAAGTCCTCCGCCTGACTGTTCCAACCCAAGCTGATCCGAATTGCCGAGGCGGCAGCATCGGGTTCGACGCCCATTGCGCGCAGAACGTGAGAGGGTGTTACCTTGCCGGAAGAACAAGCCGAGCCGGCGCTGACGGCAAAACCTGCCAAATCCATCGCCATCACTTGTGTTTCAGCAGGCAATCGCGGCACGCCTAGACAAATCGTGTTTGCAACTCTGGGCGCGCCGTCGCCATAAATCACGGCCTCCGGCGCTTCTGCCAGAACAGCATCCTCAAAAGCCTGCCGCCAGGCTCCCAAGCGGTCCATCGCGTCCTGACGCCCTTGCTCGGCTTCCCTGGCCGCGGCAGCAAAGCCTACGATACCAATTAGGTTCTCGGTTCCGGCACGACGGCGGCGCTCCTGGCCGCCTCCGCGCACCAATGGGGTCACACTGAGTCCGTCGCGCTGTATCAACAAGCCACAACCCGCCGGACCACCGATCTTATGTGCGGAGAGCGATAGGAGGTCGACACCAAGCTCGCTGAAGGAAAGTCGAAGCTTTCCGGCAGCCTGCACGGCATCGCAATGCACGAGAGCGCCAACGCTCTTTGCCAAGGTCACGACGTCTTCCAGGGGTTGAACAACGCCGGTCTCATTGTTGACCAGCATTACGGAAACCATCGCTGGCGTCGGCTTGCGGCTCAGACGCGCAGCCAACCACTCGAGATCGACCAAGCCGTTCTCACACAAGGGAATGATTTCGGCGTCGGCGCAAGACTGCAGCAGCGAATCATGCTCGCCGGCGGAAAGCAGGATCGGGCCCTGCTTCGCAGTCAGTAATGCCTGGTTGTTCGCTTCGGTCGCGCCGGAGGTAAAAACAAGCTGCCCGCTGCCCGCTCCAAACAAGTGCGCCAGATCCTGGCGCGCGTCATCCAGAAGGCCTCGCGCCTTGCGGCCAAACCCATGCACGGACGATGCGTTGCCGCAAACTTCCAACGCCGCCAGCACCGCTGATCGGGCTGCAGGCCGCAATGGCGAGGTTGCATTGTGGTCCAAATAGGTCGCTGCTGCTTTCATCGTCGTCCAGGTCAAAGATCCGCGTGGAAGGCTCCAGTTAAATAAAATCGCTGATTGCGATGCCGGATAGGATTTTATCGGGAGGCCACCAGTTTATCCGACTCCAAATCGGCGTCTCTGTCGTGGCTTACTTTGTCGACAGCAGTTGGAAATCTGTCCAGACCACTTGTACCTAGAACGCGGCGATTGACAATGTCGGCAACCGAGACGGAGGAAAGATACAGGTAGATCTGATTTCCGAGTTCTTCCCATAGATCGTGTGTCAGACATCGACTTTGATTGCCGCGGCAACCGTAAGGTTGGCCCGGCATGCAGCGCGTCGCGCGAATTGGCTCATCAACGGCCATTATTATGTCGGAGATACGGGTCTCGGCGGCAGGCCGGGCGAGTAGATAGCCGCCGCCAGGACCACGTACGGAAGTGACGAGATTGGCCCGACGCAGTTTGGCGAATAGCTGCTCCAGGTAGGACAAGGATATCTCCTGCCGTTCGGCGATATCCGCCAGGGTGATGGGCTTGCCAATAGATTCGCAAGCCAAGTCGACCAACGCCATGACGGCATAACGACCTTTCGTACTCAATCTCATTTTCCCTACCTCCTAGCGATCCGAAGAAACATGGAGGGCGTCAGCACTTACCGCCGCTTGCGGTCGCCTCGTGTTCCTCTCCGGGGCTGCCGACCGCAGGTGTCCCGGTCGTATTTTCCCCCTTCTCCTCGACGATGTTCTCAAGCTCGTCCAATCGGCCACGCAACCGCGTGACTTCGTCCATCAGTCCCTCCAATGCACGTGCTACCGGGTCGGGCAAGTCACCAACGGGCGTACCATAGGCAACAAAGGGAGCAGGATCGGCCGAACGGCCAGCCTGGGCCACGACTTTAGCCGGAATACCAACCACTGTGACGTTGTTCCCCACATCCTTGGTAACCACGGCGTTGGCGCCCACACGCGCGCAGTTACCCACGGTCACGGGCCCGAGCACCTGTGCGCCGGACCCGACAATCACGTTGTTGAGCAGCGTTGGGTGTCGCTTTTGGTTGCGCTGTGCATCACTGTCCACCGACGGTGCGACGCCACCCAGAGTAACACCTTGATAAAGCGTCACGTCGTCGCCGATTTCAGCCGTCTCACCAATAACCACGCCCATTCCGTGGTCGATGAAAAACCGACGGCCGATGCGCGCACCTGGATGAATCTCGATCCCGGTAAGAAAGCGGGCCACGGCCGTGATCCAACGCCCCAACAGGTGTAACCTCCGCTCCCAGAACCAGTGAGCGAGGCGATACATCATCGTGGCCTGGAAACCCGGATAACAAAGCACTACCTCAAGGGCAGACTTCGCCGCGGGGTCGCGGGCGAGACTTGAATCGATTTCTTCTTTAAGAGACTTGAGAAAGCCCTTGCTTGCCATGCTACACTCCGCCGCCTATTAAACCACTGCCTATCGGCCCCACACATCACCATGTGGTGGCCAATGAGCTGATCGAACAGGTACCAAACTGCAGAAAACCTACCTGTCCAGTCAAGTATTGCACAGCGACCCGCCTGAAAAAGGCTCGCAATACCATACTGTAAGAGTCAGATATTTGTTCGATGATGGTCAATGTAAAGCTGAGGTAATGCGACAATATGCCTGATGTGATCATAAATGGGCCGGAAGGCCGCCTCGAAGGCCGCTACTTGCACAATCGGGAAGCCAATGCGCCGGTCGCAATTATTTTGCACCCGCACCCGCAGCACGGCGGAACGATGAACAACAAGGTGGCCTATCACCTGTTCCACACATTCGCCAAGCAAGGCTTCTCTGTCCTGCGGTTCAATTTCCGCGGTGTCGGCCGTAGCCAGGGCGTCTATGACCGTGGCGAGGGTGAATTGTCGGATGCGGCTTCTGCGTTGGATTGGTTGCAGACAATCAATCCGAACGCACGCGCTTGCTGGGTCGCAGGCTTTTCATTCGGAGCATGGATTGGCATGCAGCTATTGATGCGGCGGCCAGAGATCGAAGGTTTCGTCTCGGTCGCGCCGCCGGCGAACATGTACGATTTCACCTTCCTGGCACCCTGTCCGTCTTCCGGGCTGATCGTCCAGGGCCAGAAGGACGAGTTGGTGCCGGAACCCTCGGTCGCGAAGCTGGTGCAGAAATTGCAGGCACAGCGAGGCATTGCCATCGACTACCGGGTGATTCCCGACGCCGACCACTTCTTCAAGGATCAAATGGAGCTGCTCTGCGAGCACGTGGCCGATCATGTCGACAAACGCAGGGCTGCGGCCGCCTGATTACCCGGACGTTGGCTTTTGATACCCGGGCGGCAGGTGCAGTTGGCCGCCCGTGGTAGGTGAAGCAACCCCCGTCGTTCCCGGGAAGGTCAAAGGCTGTTTCGCCAGGGATCGGAGTGCGAGATACCCAAAGGCCTGGGCCTCGATGGCATCGCCATCCCAGCCGACCGCCTCGACAGGATCGACGGCGGTGCCCAAACATTCTTTTAGCGCGTCCATCATGAAACCGTTATGACGCCCGCCGCCGCAGATCAGCCACCGCAGTGGTGTCTGCGGAAGCCAGGCAGCAGCCTTGGCGACGGCGGCGACTGTGAAGGCCGTCAATGTCGCTGCCCCTTCGTCTAGCGAATGACCGTTCACGCCATCAACCTGGAAACTGTTCCTGTCTAACGACTTGGGTGGCCTCTGTTTGAAGAATTCATGCTGTAACCAGGTTGCCAGCAAGCTTTCGTCGACCTTGCCACGCCGGGCCAGCAACCCATCCTTATCGTAGTTACCCGCATTAAAACCAAAGACCCAGTCATCGATCAGCGCGTTCCCCGGTCCGGTATCGAACGCCAGCAGATTGTCCCCTGCCCGGCTATTTTCCTCGGGCTCTCCGATCCAGGTGACATTAGCGACACCACCGATATTCAGCACCGCCAACGGCTTTGGAAGCCCGGCTGCCAAGGCCGCATGAAATACCGGAACGAGCGGCGCGCCCTGGCCACCGGCATCAACATCTGCCGTGCGCAGTTCGTTGACGACGGGTATGCCCGTCAGGGTCGCCAACAGATGACCATCGCCGATCTGCCGTGTCACACCGTCTTCTGGCGCGTGAAACAGCGTCTGGCCGTGAAACCCGATAACCGAAACCTCTGACGCCTGCAACTCGGCTCTGTCCAACAGGCTGGAAACGGCTTCGGCATGACGCATGGTAAGAAGCATCTCAACTGCATCAACCTCATCGCTGGAATCTCGGCGTCCCAGGAGGCGGCGCAGGCGCTGTCTAAAGGCCTTGTCGTAGGGAATGCTTAACCTTGGCCCGGCTTCTACAACCGTCAAACCGTCGCTGCGGATGAGCGCTGCGTCGATACCGTCGAGCGAGGTCCCGCTCATCATGCCGATGGCCCATTGGGTCTGTGTTTGATTCACTTTCGAAGTTCCTTTGCCCCAAGGCCATCAATGATGATACCGGCATCAATTGTGAAACGGCCTGCTTTGTGATACCAGAGCCGCCCGTCCATACGGAAGTGCAATACAATCGGTGCCCGGATCGGAACCACCTTCTTACGACGAGCGAACCAAACCATGACCGACGTAAAATCCGACTTTCTGCGCGAAGCCCAGCGAAGAGGCTTTATTCATCAGTGCACGGACCTGGAGGGTCTGGATAGCCTACTGAGCAAAGGCGTTGTAACGGCTTATATCGGTTTCGATTGCACCGCGGATTCCCTCCACGCCGGCTCTTTGCTTCCGATCATGCTCTTGCGTCTGCTGCAGCAGACCGGACATCGACCAATTGTCCTCATGGGTGGTGGCACGTCACGTATCGGCGATCCGTCGGGGCGCGACGAAGCGCGAATGCTGCTGACGGACGAGCAAATCGCCAGCAACATGATCGGTATAAAACGGGTATTCGAGAACTTCCTCACCTTCGGCGACGGTCCGACCGATGCCGTCATGGTCAACAACAACGACTGGCTGAGTGAGATAAACTACATCGATTTTCTGCGGGACTTCGGGCGGCATTTCTCCGTGAACCGGATGTTGAGCTTCGACTCGGTTAAGCTGCGCCTGGATCGGGAGCAGTCCCTGACCTTCCTGGAATTCAACTACATGATCCTGCAGGCCTACGACTTTCTTCAGCTTTCACGCAGTCACAGCTGCCGTCTGCAGATGGGCGGCTCCGACCAATGGGGAAACATCGTCAATGGCGTCGAGCTCAGTCGCCGGGTGGATGGTGCGGAGGTCTTCGGATTGACCAATCCTTTGCTGACCACTTCTTCCGGCGCCAAAATGGGCAAGACCGCCCAGGGCGCCGTTTGGCTGAATGAAGAACGGCTCTCCAACTACGACTACTGGCAGTACTGGCGTAATACCGAAGATGGCGACGTGGGTCGTTTCCTGCGCCTTTTCACCGAAATTCCGGAAAAAGAGATTGCCAGGCTAGAGGCGCTTCAAGGCGCCGAACTGAACGAGGCCAAAAAGATACTGGCCACGGCGGCCACGGCGTTGTGCCGCGGTGAGGAGAATGCGACGCGCGCCGCAGAAACCGCTCGCCAGACCTTCGAGCAGGGTGCGCTTGCTCAGGACCTGCCGACCATCGATATTGCCCGTAGCGAACTAGAACAGGGTATTGCTGCATTCGAACTCTTTCGGCGTGCCGGACTTGCGGCATCGAACGGCGAAGCGCGGCGCCTCATCAAACAGGGCGGCGCACGTTTAAACGACGAAAAGATTGAAGACGAGACGCTTCAAATCACCTCCGAGGCTCTGACACCCGATGGCGTTATCAAACTATCGGCAGGCCGCAAACGGCACGCGCTGATCAAAACGCAGTAAGGGCCGTCACCCGCTTTCAAAGGTGCTGCCGACTCCTGCCACGATCCGCTAAACTGTCACAAGCGGTAAGAGGCAAATCATGGCGGTAGTGGTGGAACAGGCGGCTCCCACAACCCTCTGTCGGGATTGCGGCTGGCTGTCTGGCACTTCCCAAACTGCCGACGCGCCGGCGGACCGGTGTCCGAAATGCCGCGGCCATCGACTTCTTTCGCATTCCGAGATTGCTTCGCTGTCCATCGCGCATATCGACTGCGACGCTTTCTACGCTTCTGTCGAGAAGCGCGATAACCCGGATTTAAGAGACAAACCGGTTATCGTCGGTGGCGGGCATCGCGGTGTTGTTTCGGCGGCTTGCTACGTGGCAAGACTCTATGGTGTGCGCTCGGCCATGCCGATGTTCAAGGCACTGAGGGCCTGTCCGGACGCTGTGGTAATACGTCCGGATATGAACAAGTACCGAAGCGTTGGCCGGCAAATCCGTGAACTCATGGAGGAGCTAACGCCGTTGGTCGAACCCCTTTCGATAGACGAGGCATTTCTTGACCTGACCGGTACCGAACGGCTGCACGGCGGGCCGCCGGCACGCAGCTTGGCGCTTCTAGTCAAGCGAATCGAGGAGCGCTTCTCCCTCACTGCTTCGGTGGGTCTCAGCTACAACAAGTTTCTCGCAAAGGTGGCTTCAGATCTCGACAAACCCAGGGGGTTTGCGATTATCGGAAAGGCTGAAGCAAAGCGGTTTCTAGCCGACAAGCCGGTGGGAATGATCTGGGGAGTGGGCAAGGCGCTCCAGGCAACGCTCGCACGCGACGGCATCGCCAACATTAAAGACCTCCTAGCCTACGAGGAGGCGGTTCTTGTGGGGCGCTACGGAGCGATCGGCAGGCGTCTCTATAGTTTTTCCCGCGGCGAGGACCAGCGCAAGGTCACGCCTGACTCCCCGACCAAATCAATCTCCGCCGAAACAACTTTTGATGAGGACATTGGCGACCTTGCGCTGCTCAGGGGGCACCTCTGGCCACTCTGCGAGAAGGTGGCACGCCGGCTAAAAGCGCAAGGTCTTGCAGGCGGAACGGTTGTCCTGAAGCTGAAGACGGGCAGCTTCAAGCTGATAACCCGCAGCCATCGACTGGACGGCTCCACGCGGCTAGCCGAAGTACTCTACCGCGAAGCCTTGTACGTCCTGACGAAAGAGTGTGACGGACGGGTGTTTCGACTAATCGGCGTCGGCGTTTCTGAGTTGGAACCGCTTTCCCACGCGGATCAAGGCTCCCTGATCGATCCGGACCGTCCGCGCCTTATTCGGCTTGAGGACGCGCTCGACCGATTGCGCGACAAGCTAGGGCCAGATGCCATTGCAAAGGGCCGTGGTTTCAAGCCCATGCTGCCCCGAAAACCTTTGAAAAAAAGCGAATGAGGCGAACCGTCAGCAGTCGCTGGAGTTTTGCGTTTCGTAGTCGCTCAACAGGCCTTCGACAACGAAATCGCCCATATCGAGTTGCAGACGATCGATCACGCCATTCTCATAGAGCCGGAAGGATTGTTCTTGATCCGGCACGCTGCTGCGATCACCAACACTGTAGAAAGCGGCGCGAACCTGCCAACTTTCCAGGTTCTCCAGCCCCTCGACAGAAGCGGCCGTACCTGGCGGCAAATGCTTGCCGATCACCAGACTGACGTCGTAGACGCCCTTTTCGCCCGAACCGTCGAACAGCGGGCCCGATAGAATCACCTCACCCGACCGGGCGGCATCAATCAATTTCACAGTGAAGGCGGAGGGAAACAGCGTACCACGCGGCAACTCCTGAGCGCGGATTTCGCCATTCTCCTCGATCTCGGCGACGCCGCCACTTCCGTCCGCTTTTATCTTCGCCTTACCGCTTTGCTTCTCATCATCACCGGCCTCGGAGAACTGCTCGACAAAGAAACGAAAACTGCTGCCATCCTTGGCTTCGTATGTTGAATTGCTCCAACCGAAGGTAACGCTTCCACCGCTGGAGAACCCCAGATCCAAGGAGGTTTTCTGAGCACTTGTCCAACCCCTGCAAGCATCGGTCAATTCAAAGGTCATCCGGCCGCTTGCATCGGTCACGCTGCCACCACTTCGGGCGGTGACGAGCCTGAAGGTGTAAGCGGCTACGTGAGGTTGCAGAACAGGACTGGCTCCGACCTCGGTTGCGCCTGAGAAAATCAATAGAGAAGTAACAAGAAAGGCAGTGGGCTTCAGATCGATCAAGAGTGGCTCCCATTAGGTAGCAGGGCCGTCAGTAGACCATGTGGCGGAACTTGCAGAACATTCTTGAGAAAGGTAAGCCTGCAATGCCGCCTTGCCAAGGTGGCAGGCACACAAGAGCGATTTACTAGCCGTCTAGGCGTAGAGGGCGTCTAAGCGATGAGCAGGGAGCATACCTTATGGCAAAAAAGCCGCAGATTTTTGTAACGCAGCAGTTTCCAGACGCCGTCATGGCACGCGTTGAGCGCGATTACGATGCGCGGCTAAACGACACAGGCCGGGTGCCTGACGCGGAAGAAATCGTCTCCCGCACATCCGGCTGCGACGCTATTTTCTGCGCGCCAACAGAGAAATTCACCGCAGATGTAATTGGACGACTGCCGGAGGGTGTCAGGCTGATCGCGACCTTTTCTGTCGGTGTGGATCACATCGATCTGGCCGCCGCAAAGGCGCGAGGCATCGCTGTAACCAACACACCGGATGTACTGACGGACGCAACGGCAGATATCACGCTGTTGCTGATCCTAGCCGCAGCCCGCCGCGCCTATGAAGGTGAGAGGATGGTGCGAGAGGATCGCTGGGTCGGATGGGACCCAAAAATGCTGATGGGTATCGAGGTGACCGGCAAACGCTTAGGCATTCTCGGCATGGGGCGCATAGGACAAGCCGTAGCGCGTCGCGCAAGCGGGTTTTCGATGGAGGTTCACTACCACAACCGCAAACGGCTACCGAAGGACCAGGAACAAGGCGCAATCTACCACGAGACGGCGGACGGTCTGCTGCCACATTGCGATTTCCTTTCCATCAATGCCCCAGCCACGGCTGAAAACTACCACTTCTTGAATCAACAGCGGATTGCACTGCTTCCAGATGGGGCCGTGGTGGTCAACACCGCGCGCGGTACTCTTGTGGATGACGATGCATTAATCGCAGCACTGAAGTCGGGTAAGATCGCAGCCGCAGGGCTCGATGTTTTCGAGGGCGAACCCAGGATCAACCCCGGTTACCGAAATCTGGAGAATGTGTTCCTGCTCCCGCACCTGGGCAGCGCGACAATCGAAACCCGCAATGCAATGGGCTTCAAGTGCCTGGACAACCTGGATGCCTTTTTCGCAGGCCGGCCACTCCCCGACCGCTTGGTCTAGGATGACATGGTGCTGGCAGGAACAGTCCATCGACGTGCCGGGCTGATATGCCGATATCAATGGGTGAATCGTGATCTGGGAAGGACCCTGACGCGACCGCTTTTAACACACCCTTTGGCGGTATTTTCGGGTAGCCTGTGCAGAGAAGCCGACGTGTGCGATAGGCCCAAAGTGCTACGAATTGGTTTGTTTCCCCCTGGATCTTGGTCAATGCAATGAAGTTTCCCCGCGTTATTCGGCTCGATGCCTCCGATCTGCACGTGTTCGAACAACCGGCCGAGGTCGGTGAGTGGGCGGTTCCCGGGTCCTTTGCGTTCATCGGCGTGGATGCCACTGCGCTAACAGGCAAGACGAAAATTGCTTTCGCCAGCGGTTGGTTGGGGACGCAAACCTGGGGCCGGGCCAGCTTGGTTGAGGTTGCGGAAATTGATGAAGCCGCATTCCACGCAGTCATCGAGCGCCTCGCGCAGCTTTTCGCCAGCGCTTATGGGGCGCCCAGTCTGGTCGAAGCCCTGCCCGCCGCACGTGCAGAGGCCGAGGATGCGGCGGCGCTGGCCGACCATAAGACCGGTACCTTGCTGGCCATCGAACGCGAACCGGGCGACCCTGAGCCAGACGGCGCAGCGTCTTTCCGTGAGAGGGTACGCCTGATCACGCCTCAGCGCGCGACGGACCATGCGCGTATCTGGGAAATAACATCGGACAGCGAAGAGTAAAGCGGCCGGTTACGACCGAAAAATCAATCGACCTTCGGCTGTTGTTGCGTAATGCAGTGAATGCCACCGCCGCCGACAACAATGTCGCCCGCTAGAACCTGCACGACATCATGGTCGGGGAAACATTTGCTAATGGTGTCGAACGCAGCCTCGTCCCTTGGATCGTCGAAGGCCGGAACGATGACACCCTCGTTCGCAATATAGAAATTGACGTAAGAGGCTGCGAGCTTATCGCCCTTGCGCCCTTTGCGCGGCCGCGGCTGTTCGATCTCTACGATCTCGAAGGACCTGCCTTGTGCGTCCGTAGCATTCTCCAACCTGGCACGTGCGTCTTTGTAGACCTCGTGATTGGGGTCGCTACTGTCGCGGCAGGCGTGCAACAGGACGACGCCGGGCTTCACAAAGCAGCACAAGTTATCGACGTGACCGTCCGTTTCGTCGTTGTGCAGACCTTGGCCGAGCCAAACGACCTTACGCACCCCCAGATATCCCTGAAGAACCTCTTCAATCTGCTTACGGTCCATGCCTGAGTTGCGATTGGGATTGAGCAGACACTGCTCGGTGGTTAAGAGGGTGCCCTCACCGTCGGTATGAATCGAGCCACCCTCCAGCACGATAGGCGCTTTGTATAGCTCTGCCTGCACGTGGCGGATTACAGCTTCGGCAACCTTGTCATCCAGATCGTGAGGTTCGTACTTGCCGCCCCAGCCGTTGAACTTCCAATCCACACCCGCCAGTTCGCTCCGGCTATCGACGAGAAAGGTCGGACCGTTGTCCCGCATCCAGGAATCGTCATGCTCCTGCGAAAAAGTCGCGATGCCCGGCCCAAGTTGCAGCGAAACCTCTGCAACATCCCGGGGATTGGCGATCATGGTAACCGGCTCAAACGCCGCGATCGCTCGCGCAACTTCCGCATAGGCGTCACGCGCCGCTTCCAAACCGTCGCCCCAAAGCTCCTCACGGCATGGCCAAGCCATCCAGCATCGCTGATGGGGCTCCCACTCCGCCGGCATTCGGTAGCCATTGTCACTGGGTCGCGTCATGCGACGTCTCCCTTCGCTTCGATTCGGCCCTAGACTTTATGAGAGGCCCGGTGGACTGTCCATTCGAGAGCTGTAATGCTTTGTTTTAAAAACATTTTACAGATCGATTTAGACAAAATTATCGGGAAAATCGCTATCCGAATCAGGGCTTCTTCGCCGGGGGCAGCGACAGGCGCAGATGCAAATCTCTCAGACGATCATCCGGCACTTCAGCCGGCGCGTTCATCATCAAGTCCTCCGCACGCTGGTTCATGGGGAAAGCCACTATCTCGCGCAGGTTTGGCTCATCGGCGAGTAGCATGACAATCCTGTCGATACCGGGCGCAGAGCCGCCATGGGGCGGAGCGCCATACCGCAACGCACTGAAAAGCCCGGAAAAACGGCTTTCCACCTCAGCCGCACTGTAGCCAACAATCTCAAAGGCCTTGATCATGACATCAGGCAAGTGATTTCGGATTGCGCCGGAGGAGAGCTCAACGCCATTGCAGACAATATCGTACTGAAAGGCCTTGATGGTCAGGGGGTCCTGGTTCAGCAGAGCGTCCATGCCGCCCTGGGGCATCGAGAAGGGGTTGTGCGAAAAGTCGATCTTGCCGGTTTCCTCGTCCTGCTCATACATCGGAAAATCGACGATCCAACAAAACCGGAAACAATTCTTTTCCAGCAGGTCGAGTTCGGCACCAAGTTTGTTCCGAACGTTACCGGCAAACTTCGCGGCGGGAAGCGGTTTGTCGCACGCGAAGAATACCGCATCGCCGTCTTTCAGACCGGCCAAGGCTTTGATTTCCGCGACACGCTCGGGCTCCAGGTTTCGAGCAATCGGGCCCTTGGGACCCTCGGCATCGTAAACGATGTATCCCAGGCCTGGTTTACCCTCCTCCTTGCGCGCCCAGTCGTTCAGCTTGTCGAAGAAGCTGCGTGGTTGACTGGCAGCGCCCGGTGCTGGGATAGCGCGAACGACTGCACCGTTCTCGGCAATCAGCTTTGAGAAAATCCCGAAGCCTCCGCCAGCGAAGGCGGTCGTTACGTCGGCGATTTCAATCGGATTGCGTAGGTCCGGCTTGTCGCTGCCGTACCGCAGCATCGCATCGTCAAAGGCAATTCTCGGGAAGGGGGCCGGCGTTACCGCACGACCGTTCGAGAATTCTTCAAAAACGCCATGAAGAACAGGTTCTATTGCTTTAAAAACATCATCTTGTGTGACGAAGCTCATCTCAAAATCGAGCTGATAAAACTCGCCTGGAGAGCGGTCGGCCCGGCTATCCTCGTCGCGGAAGCACGGGGCAATCTGGAAGTAGCGGTCGAAGCCGGCGACCATCAGAAGCTGCTTGAACATCTGGGGTGCCTGCGGCAAGGCGTAGAACTTGCCGGGGTGCAAACGGCTCGGCACCAGATAATCGCGCGCGCCCTCCGGGCTAGACGCGGTCAAGATCGGCGTTTGGAACTCCGTGAAACCCTGTTCGACCATGCGGCGGCGAATGGAAGCGATAACCTGCGCGCGTTGAACGATCCGTTTGTGGATGGCTTCACGCCGCAGATCAAGGTAGCGGTAGCGCAACCGAGTTTCCTCGCCAGCGTCTTCCTCCGCATTCACCTGGAGCGGCAGCAACTCGGCGTTCGACTGGATTTCGAAGGCCTCCACTCCGACCTCGATCTCGCCGGTTGGAAGCTTGGGATTGACCGTGTCGGCAGTCCGCTTGATCACCTTGCCAGTGATGGTCACCACGCTTTCGACGCGGGTTGCCTCGACTGACTGGAACAGGGCGCTGGATACATCAAGAACGCACTGGGTAATACCATAGTGGTCGCGTAAATCGATGAACAGCAACTGGCCGTGGTCGCGCTTCCTGTGAATCCAGCCCGACAGGCGAACCTCCTGGCCTTCGTCTGAAAGGCGCAGTGCGCCGCAAGTGTGAGAGCGATAAGGATGCATGAATTTCGTCTTTCGAGGCTTCTTGGAAGTTTGATCCGCTGTCCGCCCGCCGGAAATGCAACGGAACGGTCCTAAAGTCAACCGTCAGCGCTCTCAAACCACCATTCATCAGCAAGAGGAAAGTTAGAACACCCCCTAGTCCGCTTCAACTCGGGCCTTCCCTTTATCGATCGCAAAGGGTATCTGAAAAGCCCATGACCCTCTTGACCGATTCCCAATCGCTTGCCGATTTCTGCGCACGCCAGAAAAACGCCGATTTCATTACCGTAGATACAGAGTTTCTGCGGGAAAGCACCTACTGGCCAAGACTTTGCCTTGTTCAAATCGGCGGCCCAAAAGAAGCCGCCGCAATCGATGTCCTGGCTGACGGTCTGGAGATCGGTCCGATGCTGGATTTGATGGCGACTGAGTCGTTAATCAAGGTTTTCCACGCCGGCCGACAGGACATGGAGATTTTCTATCGGCTCATGGATGGCGCGTTACCGCGCCCCATTTTCGATACCCAGGTGGCGGCCATGGTCTGTGGTTTTGGAGATCAGGTTTCCTACGAGCGACTGGTCAAAGACCTGGAAGGCGAACAGTTGGACAAAGGCAGCCGCTTTACCGACTGGTCCCACAGACCGCTGACTGACCGGCAGCTTGAGTATGCCCTGGCCGACGTTACTTTCTTGCGAAGCCTCTACCGCAAGCTCAAGAAGAAGCTCGACGCCAACGATCGCGCATCGTGGCTGGACGCGGAGATGGATATATTGACCGCGCCCGCCACCTATGCCAGCAACCCGGAGGAAGCCTGGCGCCGGATCAAGTCACGCTCAGGCAACCGTCGTTACCTTGCAATTCTTCGCGAGCTCGGCGCTTGGCGCGAGCGAGAAGCGCAGCGTCGTGACATCCCACGCAATCGCTTGGTTCGCGACGAGCAACTCGTCGATATCGCAGTGCATAAGCCGCGCAGCGTCGATGCTCTGGCGCGCACGCGCGGCATCAGCCATGACATGGCACGCGGCAAGCTTGGTGAAGGCATTCTAAAAGCCGTGGAGGCAGGCTTGGCTCTGCCGGACGGCGAATGCCCGGCGGCCGAGAACAAGGCTCCCCTTCCCTCCGGTATCGGACCGGTGGTCGAACTACTGAAAGTTCTATTGAAGGCGCGCTGCGAGGCGCACGACGTTGCGCAAAAACTTGTGGCTAACAGCGCCGATTTGGAGCTCATTGCCGCCAGTGACGATGCCGATGTGCCAGCGCTCAAAGGATGGCGGCGCGATATTTTCGGTCAAGACGCCCTGCGGCTTAAACATGGCGAATTGGCTCTAACCCTGAAGAAGCAGCAGGTGGAAGTCGTAGAGCGCTAGCTGTAACGCGCTGCAACGGCTTTGCGAACGGCAGCCAGGCGGCGTTCCACAACGTCGCCACCCGGCACCCAGGCATCCTTTTCGAAAATCAGATTGACCTGCCTCCCATCTAATTCCAAACGCGACTGGGAAAGTACCTCCCGCGTGCCACCCGACAAGGTGTACCCCAGGCGCAAGGCGGCTCCCAGGATCGTTGCCTCCCGGGTCGCTTCCTGGTCGATCAATTCAAAGAGCGGCACGATCGCGGCGCTACCCAACGGCCCGCCATAGCGGATATAGGAGGCCATCCCAAGAAAGCCGCGATCATAGTGATCCGCTCCCTCAAAGGGTTGCCGCAGGAGACGCAACAGCGATTGCTCCGCTCGGTAGTCGGGGTGTTCGCGCCAAGCGACATCCGACAGGTAGCAAGCCGCGCGGCGCAAACGCTCCCAGCGTTTATGCGCAGCGTCGAATAGGGGCGCCGTCCAGGCAATTAACGGTTCCCCCAAATCGCCAAAGCGTCCTTCGCGCCGAGCGAGTTCCGCCGCCATCTCCTCGAGTGGGTCAAGCGCACGAGCCTCGTCGCTCAGCTTCGCGTAACGGCTGCCCTCCCGCAGCCCATAGCCGCAAAAGACAACGTTTTCCGGCTGCACCACAGCAAGCACGCGCGACATGATCAGAGCAGCCATCGGCATGGTTTCAAGCCGACGCTTGGAGACGGACCCGAAGGCTGCCAATGAACGGCTCCCCAAACGGGCGATTACTTTCAGCATGTCTTCGATATCCCGGTAGGCGCGCGTATAACCGTGAATCACATGCAGCGGGTACTCGTTCTGCTCGATATCTACCCGGGCAAGCGAACGCCAGGCACCGCCAACAGCGTAGAAATTTGACCCCAACTGATCTCCCAGCCAGCCAACCTGTGCAATCGCCGCATCGATCTTATCCACGACCGCCTGACGCTCGGTTGAGGAGTCACACGGCATGCGGAGCAACCCCAACGGCAGCGTCACGGATTCGCCCAGTTGCCCATGGCTCAGCTTGATCAATTCCAATGATCCGCCACCCAGGTCGCCGACGATGCCGTCCGCATCGGGAATACCGGCCGCCACGCCATAGGCGGCGTAACGGGCCTCCTCCTCACCACTGAGAATGCGCACGGGGTAACCGGTCAGAGCCTCTACGTCGCTGGCGAATTGCTTACCATTGCTGGCGTCACGGACCGCCGCAGTCGCAAGCAGTTCAAGATCATCGACACCCATGACCTGACACAAGCGGGTGAAGCGCTGCAGGTTGGCCAACGCCATTTCCACCCCTTCCGCGTTGAGCTTGTTCTCACGATCCATCCCGCGCGCCAGGCCGCACAAGACCTTTTCGTTGAACAGCGGCGTCAACGACCGCTGAAACCGCTCAAAAACCGCCAGTCGGACAGAGTTCGAGCCAATGTCTATGACGGCCTCGCGCTTGCCGTTCGGCAGCGCATCGCGTCCGGCAGTCTCCATTAAGTTCTGGCCTTCCCTCTCGCGAATCCCGTCGACGGATTATGGAGCTTCGTATCGGATCAATCGAGCAACAATCGAGGTGCCGTTTTGTCCTTTTTCAAGGCGCTGCCGCGCCCGGACAAGCTTGGGTTCGTCATGAAATAACGGTGCGCACTGAAGGACTTGCTGTCGTGAGGCACGCGTTCGTAGGCTCCATCCCCGCGCAATGTCCAGGACTGAGCCTCATCTTTGAGGTTGGCGATCATGATCTGGTCGAGGATCTGCTGGTGCACGGTAGGATTTTCGATGGGAATGAACGTTTCGACCCGACGGTCCAGATTGCGCGGCATCCAGTCGGCGGAAGCGATGAAGACCTTTGCCTGTGGGGAAGGCAGCCCATATCCCGCGCCGAAGCAGACGATACGGCTGTGCTCCAGAAAGCGTCCGACGATGGATTTCACCCGAATGCGTTCCGAAAGGCCTTTGATACCGGGACGCAAGCAACAGATGCCGCGCACGATAAGGTCGATTTCAACGCCCGCTTGGGAAGCATCGTAAAGCGCATCGATAACCTCGCCATCAACCAACGAGTTCACCCGGGCCCAAATTGCCGCTGGCTGGCCGGCCCTTGCGTGTTCCGCTTCCTCGGCGATCAAACGCAGCAACGTTTGGCGCAATGCTATGGGCGCCAGGCCCACCTTTTCCAACTGGTGCGGTCTGGCATACCCGGTCATGTAATTGAAAATTTTCCCGGCATCGCGACACAATGCCGGATCGCAGGTGAAAAACGAGAGATCTGTGTAAACTTTCGCCGTTATCGGGTGGTAGTTGCCCGTGCCGAAGTGGACATAGGAGCGCAGGCCACCGCCTTCCCGGCGCACGATAAGAGTCACCTTTGCATGGGTCTTCAGGTCGATGAAGCCATAGACCACCTGCACGCCGGCACGCTCCAGATTGCGCGCCCAACGGATATTCCGTTCTTCATCGAAGCGGGCCTTTAGTTCCACGAGCGCAGTCACGGATTTTCCGGCTTCAGCGGCTTCCGCCAGAGCCGCCACGATCGGCGAATCCTCCGACGTACGATAAAGCGTCTGCTTTATGGAAACGACTTGCGGGTCGCGGGCGGCTTGGCGGAGAAACTGCACCACGACATCGAAGCTCTCGTAGGGATGGTGGACCAGGATGTCCTTGTCCCGGATCGCCGCGAGGCAATCGCCGCCGAAATCACGAATACGCTCCGGGAAGCGTGCGTTGTAAGGCTCGAACAGCAGGTCTTGCCGCTCTTGCAGGATCAACTGCTTTGTGTCCACCAGCCCGATCAGACCATCGAGTGAAAAGATGTCGCTGGCGTCCACACCCAAATCGCGTGCCACGAAGCGTTGCAGACTAGGCGGCATATCGCTGTCGACACTCATACGAATGACGCTGCCACGGCGCCTTCGCTTGAGCGCGGTTTCGAACAGGCGCACCAAGTCCTCGGCCTCCTCCTCGACTTCCATGTCACTGTCTCTGAGAATGCGGAAGTAGCCGTAATCCTGAACCTCAAAGCCAGGAAAAAGGCGGTTCAGGTGAAGGCGCACCACCTGCTCGAGCCGAATGAAGCGAGCCTTCGCCCCGGGCAAGCGAATGAAGCGGTCAACCTGGTTGGGAAGGATCATCAACCCGGTCAGACTCTTGTTATCCTCCCGACGCAATAAGTCCAACACCATCGCGAAACCCAGGTTGGGTATGAAAGGAAAGGGGTGCGCCGGATCGACAGCAATCGGCGTCAGAACAGGAAAAACTTCCTCGATGAAGTAACGCTCCAGCCACTGCCGCTCGGCATCGGTCAGATGCTTGGTCTCCAGCACATCCACACCGGCCTCGCGCAACTCCTCGCGCAACTCCACCCAGACCCTCTGCTGATGGGCCATCAGACCCGCTGCCTTGGCGTTGATCGCGGCCAATTGCTGCGCAGGTGTCATCCCTTCCTGACTTGGCATCGCCACATCCGCGCTGACTTGCCCCTTCAGACCGGCAACGCGCACCATGTAGAATTCATCCAGATTGCTGGCCGAGATTGAAAGAAACCGCAGCCTTTCGAGCAATGGATGCGATGGGTTGGTTGCCTCCTCAAGCACACGCTCGTTGAAGGCCAGCCAGGAAAGTTCACGATTGATGAAGCGTTCGGCGCTGTTCCGATCAGGCACAGGCAAATCACTTGCGACGGCGTCATCGGCAATTGCCGCTTGATGCTTTTCACGAACCTGCGATTCCTGAACGTTTCTCACCTTAGTTACCTCTTTTTCGCCGTAATGCTTTGATCATAGACCAGTTTTGGAACAGAATCATGACGATCCAGCCACTTTTAGACAGAAATGGCAAATTTCACATAGGAAGGTGCATCCGCAATTGAAACGGCTTTATCTGTTACGTCATGCGGAAGCTCGTCCCGCTAGTCGCGGCTCGTCCGATTTTGCCAGGACGCTCACCGACCGGGGACGTAAAACGGCCGCTCTCGTTGCTTACTACCTGCGTGATCAAGACTACCGGCCGGATATGGTGCTGTGCTCCAACGCCAAGCGTGCAGAGGAAACCTGGGCCGTGATAGCCCCTGCCCTGCAACCCTACGAGGACAGCGTTGAACGTCTTATTGAATCTCTCGAGGTTCAGTATCTCAAGAGCCTCTATCTGGCCACGCCCGAGACAATGATAATGCTGATGCGCACTTTACCTGAGACGATCAACAGCTTGCTAATCGTCGGCCATAACCCCGGAATTCAATCCCTGGCAATCACATTGGCGGGCAGCGGCGAGGCGGTGGCCGACGCGCCTCTCTACCGCGATTTCCCGCCAACCGCTCTAGCAGTGCTGAATCTGGAGATCACAACTTGGGCGGCGCTGGAAGAAGGTTGCGGAAGGCTGCTTGAAGTCGCCATCCCCGACCGGGGCTAGACCAACCGGACCGTCCTCTAGAATGTTGAGTTGAAGGCGCCGCCATCAAGCAACAAGTTCTGCCCGGTGATAAAGCCGGACCGCGCTGAGCAAAGGAACGCGCAAGCCTCGCCGAATTCCGCCGGATCGCCAAATCTACCCGCCGGATTGCCCGCCTTGCGTTCGTTCCAAACCTCCTGAGGATCGCGGCCGGAAGCTTTTGCCGCCGCTTCTATGTTCGCACGCAACCGATCAGTCTCGAACGGACCGGGCAATAGATTGTTGATGGTCACGTTGTGACGGACGGTCTTGCGGGAGAGCCCGGCCACGAACCCGGTCAGTCCGGCACGCGCGCCGTTCGATAATCCCAGCGTCTCGATGGGCGATTTAACCGCGCCTGATGTTATATTCACGATCCGGCCAAATCCGCGTTCAATCATCGGATCAACGGTTGCCTTGATCAGTTCAATGGGCGTCAGCATGTTTGCCTCCAGCGCCTTGATCCAATCGGCCCGCTCCCAGTTCCTGAAATCGCCCGGCGGAGGACCGCCCGCGTTGTTGACGAGGATATCGACCTGGGGACAGGCAGCCAGTGCCTTGGCCCGCCCTTCGGGCGTCGTGATGTCTGCCGCGACCGCCGTGACCTTGACGCCGCTAGCCTCGACGATCTGATGCGCTGCCAGCTCCAGGGTTTCCTGCGTCCGCGCAACGATGGTCAAGGAGACGCCATTGGCCGCCAGCGACTCTGCGCAAGCGCGCCCTAGACCCTTGCTAGCCGCGCAAACCAGGGCATGTTTACCCGCAATTCCCAAATCCATAACCACACCTCTCCTACCAAAAATTTTCCCGACAATTGCCACGCCAGAAAACGCCGTTTGAACTGGCTGTAACCTACAGCATTCCCTGCTCCTGCAGCACGCGGCGGGCGACCGGAACTGTTACCCGCCGCCGTTCCGCCAATGCCACCCGGTCCAATGCCACCACGACCCGGTGTGCCGCCGAAAAGGAGCGTTCCATGCGCGCCACCAGATAGGTCACCGCCTCGGGGTCCAACGGCGTTTGGCGATCAAGGAAAAGCTTTACTAGCAGGCCCGCCATCAAGTCGTCATCAGGTCGCTCGATCGCGACACAACCGGTTGCCGCAAGGCGCGAACGCAGATCCGGCAGCGCCAGCGGCCAACGGTTCGGCGCTTCGCGCGCCGCAAACAAAAGAGATAATCCACTTTCGGCAGCTAGATTGATCAGATGAAACAAAGCCGCTTCTCGCTCGGGCAGACCGGCCACGGCGTCGGCGTCGTCCAATGCCAGTCCGGTCGCATCCGCAACCAGCGCCGGCACCGCCTCTACCGAAAGATCCTGTGGCTGAAGCAGACGCGCGGCGGACACTTCGCGCCATACCGCGATCAAGTGACTCTTGCCGCAATCCGGGGGGCCTTGTATCGCCATCCTCCCGCTCGGCCAATCCGGCCAACGGTCGATCCAGGCGAGGGCGTCCGCATTGCTGGGCGCGATCAGAAAGTCCTCGCGGCCACTAGCGGCCCTGTAGGCCAGATCGAAGGCTAGCTGACTCACATACCCCCCTCTGCTTTTTTGGATTCGGTTTCGTCCTCGATTCCAAATAGCGCGCTCTGCCGGTACCGCTGCAAGCCGAAACGGACCAGCACACCGATGACCGCTGTTACTGGCAAGGCAAGAAGAACGCCTAAGAACCCAAACAACGCCCCACCGGCCAACAAGGCGAAAATCACCCATACAGCGTGCAGGCCGGTTCGTTCCCCGACAAGCTTTGGCGTTAAGTAGTTGCCTTCGACCGCCTGGCCGACGAAGAAAAGAATGGCCACGGCTGCGATACGCCAGGGCTCATCGAACTGGGCTATAGCCAAACCGACCGACAGCACCAAGCCGGTCAGCGAGCCAACGTAGGGAATGAAGGTAAGGAGACCGGCAAGCAAGCCGACGACAAAGCCAAATTCCAACCCCAGGACAACAAGCCCAATCATGTAAAATAAACCCAGGACGAAACAAACGGCCGCTTGTCCACGCACAAAGCCAGCCAGCGTCTCATCGGCCTGCCGCACCAAATCGCGAATCGTGTCGCGGTGGCGGCGCGGCAGGTAATCATCGATCCGCGAAACCATCACGTCCCAATCGCGCAATAGATAGAAAGCGACGATCGGAGTGATGAACAGCAGGGACAGAAGATTGATCAGGGCCACGCCACCCGACAGCACACCGCCAAGCAGGTCGGTCATCCAGGCAACGCCGGAGCTAACGGAACCACGGAGACTTTCGCGAAGCTGCGACAGGGTCTCTGGATCGAGGCGATCGCGCAACAGCGCCATCAGGTTCTCGACCTGCGCCCGCAAGCTGTCGACGATCTTGGGAAGCTGTGCCAAAAAATCGAGAAATTGACTGACGATCAATGGGGCCAGAAGCAGCAGAAACAGGATGAAAACAACCAATGAGACTGCCATCACAAGGACGGTCGCCAAGGTCCGCGACAAGCCCATCCGCTCCAACCGGTCGCACACCGGATCAAGCAGATAGGCTACGCCCATTCCGGCGACAAAGGGCAATAGCACGCCGCGCAAGAGGAACAACAAGGCGATAAACACCGCCGCGCCGATCAGCCAAACACGCATCTGCTTTTCCGCGGTCACGTCCGATCCTCCAGTGCCATAGCCTTTCGGAGCCACACTATTACGTAAGCGCCCCCTGAAAGGAAGGTGGTTCCGGCCACAAGATAAATCAGCGTCGGCTCCAACCCGCCGAGAAGAATGAAACCTGCCGCCTGCGCCATTACCGCGGCCACCAAGGTGATCTGAGCTGCCGTGTTCAGCTTGCTTATCAGCAAGGGTTGCATGGTCAGCGTCTGGCTGAGCGCCTGAAACACTATCGCCCCACCAATGATCAAGAGGTCGCGAAACACCAACAGGAATACCAGCCAGAGCGGTAGTAACTCCAACCAAGCCAGCGTTATCGAGGAAACGATCAGTAAGGCTTTGTCGGCAAGGGGGTCCGCATAGGCCCCAAAACTCGACCTTGCATTGAGTATGCGCGCCAGCAAACCATCGACCGCATCTGAAACGCCTGCGGCGAGAAAGACCCAGAATGCCGCCTCATAATACCCTAGCAGCAGAAGGTAGAGCACGAAGGGTACGCTGCAAAACCGCAGCATCGTTATCGTGTTCGGCAGGGTCGTCAGCAGCGCTTTCACTGTACGGCAGGCGCCTGATCCCCCGTCGTCACGCCACCATTCGGGGTTGCGACGCGCAAACGCGGGGGCGACAAGCGGGATGCGTCCTCGGATCGCCCGATAACCCACCCAATGGAGGGCTCACCGACCAACACCAAATCGGCCTGATTGAATGCGACACGCAAACGCTGAGGATCGCCAAAATACTCAAGGCGCAAATCCGCCATCGTGCGGGTCATGCGCAAAACGCGGCGCGAAGCCAGCAAGTTTACCTTCTCGAGGCGTTGAACGACCTGCCCCCACTGCTGCAAATCAAAAATGTCGACCCCGGCTTCCAAGCTGTTCCGGCGATCGAACGCGATCGTGTTTCCAAGCTTCCAGTCCTCTTGCAGAGAACTGGCAACCCGTGCAGCTGCGCGGGAAAAGAAGCTTTCGACGGCCTCCCCGCTCTCACGCCTTACGGTAAAGGATACGCCCGAAAGGCCCTGACGCGGCGCCGGTGCCGAAACCGATAGTACGCTCGGGTCTGTCGCGCTGTCCGCCGTCGCACGCACAAGAAGAGCGCCCACGGCACCGTGCTGAGCCGCTATGGCCTCCTGAGCCGCCGCGTCGCCCGCTGCCGCACGTGGCGCGTCGATGGCGACAATGTCGCCCAGATCGCCTAAAGGCATAATCAAGGGAACCAGCCCACCGGGTCCGGGTTGCGCCGCCCAGGCACGCATCCAGGGATTGGCCTCCGACCAAAGCAACTGCGTACCTCCCGCCTCGTAAAGCGGGACGACAACCAGGGGTTTACTCTGGGTTTCGGCGAAAGGAACCGGAATGGACTGTAGCAGTTCGCGAACCCGTTGAGGCACGAAGCGGACATTGACCGTCGCCAGATAACGCACATCCGAACGGCTTTCCTGCACGACCTGGAAATCGCTCAATAATTGCTCTGCAAGACCTGCCGTCAGCTGCGGCAGGCGCACTCTTTCTTCCTGCGGAACCAAACGTTCCATCAAAGCCACAAGGGCGTCTTGCTGGGCGCGCTGTAGCGCCTCGCGCTGCGCGGCAGTGGCCGAATCGGCCGTTACATCCACCTGTACGCCAAGCACGTCGTACACACCACCGATCTGCGCGCGCGCGGTGGAAAAAGTGAAGACGGCAAACGCTGTCGTCACCAGGAAATAGAGCCCCAATACCCGGATACGGGAAAGAAAGCGGAGAGTCATTGCAAAGCAGTCCTGTTTCGCTATTGTCCGCGAGACATTCAGGCTAGCAAGCCTGTAGCGGAGAGTCATGGGGGTAATGCCCCGGTTGGGGTAAATTACCCTTTAATGATTTAAGGCCTGTTTTGGGAGTGGGTTGATGAGCCGCGAGAGCTACAAAGCCGCTGGCGTGGATATCGATGCTGGCAACGCCCTGGTCGATGCGATCAAGCCGTTGGCCAAGTCCACGGCGCGCTTGGGCGCTGGTGCCGGGTTGGGCGGGTTCGGCGCATTGTTCGATCTGAAAGCAGCCGGTTACAGTGACCCAATCCTGGTCTCCAGCACCGATGGTGTCGGCACCAAACTGAAGGTGGCCATCGACTGCGGCAAGCACGACAGCGTCGGGATCGATCTGGTCGCCATGTGTGTCAACGACCTTGTGGTGCAAGGAGCCGAACCCCTGTTCTTTCTTGACTACTTCGCCACCGGCAAGCTGCAGGTCGACGAAGCACGCGACGTTATCAGCGGCATAGCCGAAGGTTGCCGGCAGGCCGGCTGCGCACTCATCGGCGGCGAAACCGCCGAGATGCCCGGCCTCTATAAGAGCGGCGATTACGATTTGGCCGGCTTCACAGTCGGCGCCGTCGAGCGCGACAGGCTCTTGACCGGCGAGACGGTCGCGCCCGGCGACGTTCTACTTGCACTGCGTTCGAGTGGACTTCATTCCAACGGCTACTCACTGGTTCGTCGTTTGGTTGAGAACAGTGGCGTTGACTATGGCGACCCTGCGCCCTTTGAGACACAAACTCAAATGGGTGATGTCCTATTGCGGCCAACGCGGATCTACGTAAAAAGCTGCCTTGCGGCCATCGAGCGTGGCGGCGTCAAGGCGCTGGCGCATATCACCGGCGGCGGCCTGACCGAGAACCTCCCGCGCGTTCTGCCGCAAGGCGTTGCTGCGAGGATCGACCTTGATAGCTGGACGTTGCCCCCTCTCTTCGCCTGGCTGGCGGACGTGGGAAATCTTGAGCGTCAGGAACTGCTTCGAACCTTCAACTGCGGCATTGGAATGATCCTGGTGGTCGCCGCAGACGCCGTCGGTTCAGTGACCGACGTGTTGGCGGCCAACGGAGAGGAGATTGTCGAGATCGGTTGCATCGAGGCGGCTCAGACCGATGCCGCGCCTGAAGTCCACTATACCGGGGGCGATACCGCGTGGCCGGCAAGCTGAAAGTATCGGTCCTGATTTCTGGACGCGGGAGTAACCTCCAGGCTTTGATCGACGCCTGTAGATCTCCCGATTTTCCGGCCGAGATCGTTATGGTCGTCAGTAACCGCCCCGACGCGCAGGGGTTGTTTCGTGCCCAGGCCGCAGGCATCTCAACAGCGGTTATCGAGCCGCGCGATTTCCCAGACAAAGTATCCTTCGATCGCGCGATGACCGAAGTATTGGAATCAAGCGGCACGGGCTTTATCTGTCTCGCGGGTTTCATGCGTCTTTTATCCCCGGAGTTCGTGGATCACTGGCGTGACCGGATGATCAATATTCACCCATCGCTGCTGCCATTGTTTCCGGGATTGGATACGCATCGACGCGCGCTGGACGCTGGCATGCGCTTACATGGTTGCAGCGTGCACTTCGTGCGTCACGAAATGGACAGCGGCCCAATTATCGGTCAAGCGGCCGTAGCAGTGCTTGACGGTGACGACCCGGATAGTCTTTCAAGCCGAGTCCTGGAGGCAGAACATTTACTCTATCCCTGGTGTCTGGAATTGGTCGCTCGTGGGATGGTGACGGTTACCGGGGATACCTGCCGTATCGCTGGTCACACCACGGCTCCGTCTCCGCTTGTCAGCCCGGCACGCAGTTAGTTCATCTACATGCTTTCACTTGCCCTGGCATCCTGCACAAGCTAGAAAATCCGCAGGATTCACTGTTTCTGCTTTGGGGGATAAAATGCCATATGAGGATCTGACGCGCGAACGCCAGAAGTCTTATGAAGGCTTCATCCGCAGCGGCACCATCGGGACCGCTGTAGTGGCTGTACTGCTGTTCATTCTGGTTGTGGCAATCATCGCCTGATCATCGCCGGCAAGTCGTTGACGAAAAAAGGCGGGTGGAATCTCCACCCGCCTTTTTCCTTCGTCGCCAGGGGTAGCTCGTAAAAGAGTTCTTATACGGCTCTATTAGCCGACGATTTCGATTCCCGAAAAGAAGAAAGCGATCTCAATCGCTGCATTTTCCAAAGAATCCGATCCGTGCGCCGAATTTGCCTCGATGCTCTCGGCAAAATCCTTACGAATGGTGCCCGGCGCGGCGTCGGCGGGGTTGGTTGCCCCCATGACTTCGCGATTCTTCGCAACAGCACTTTCGCCTTCCAGCACCTGAACAACAACCGGCCCAGAGGTCATGAATTCGCAGAGGCTGCCAAAAAACGGCCGCTCACTATGCACGGCATAGAAGGCTTCGGCCTGTGCACGGCTCAACTGAAGACGCTTCTGCGCTACGATACGCAGGCCAGCCTCCTCGAAACGTGCATTGATCTTGCCTGTCAGATTGCGCCGGGTCGCGTCCGGCTTGATGATCGAAAGGGTGCGTTCGATGGCCATGGCCTTCGCCTCTCCTCGTCTATAGCGTGAAGGGATAATCGGGCGCGTCAAACCGCACTCCGACTCGTAAATGCGGGCGTGGTATAGCCGCTTCGCTGCGTTGCGGCAACCGCAAATGCTTTTCCTTTGGCGCTGGAAGTCACCCAGCAAGTCCGACTCCGCGCCGAGGGGGCTTTGCGGCCAAGCTGCCTCCGTGTTAGACAGCGCGCCATGTTACACCTGAACGAAGTTACCTTGCGCGTATCCGGTCACGTCCTGCTTGAGGGCGCGACGGCGGCTGTCAACGACGGCGAGCGCATCGGCATCGTCGGTCGTAACGGTGCGGGCAAATCAACGCTTCTCAAAGCCATTATGGGCGAACTGGCTTTCGATGGCGGGTCGATGTCTTTCCCGCGCGGCCTTTCGATGGGACTTTTGCGCCAGCACGCGCCAGAAGGCGAAGACAGCCTGATCGATATCGTCCTCGCCGCCGATCGCGAGCGCGCGTCCCTGCTGGAAGAGGCAAACCACTGCAAGGATCCACACAGAATAGCGGAGATTCATACGCGCCTCGCCGATATCGATTCGCACGGGGCTCCGGCGCGAGCGGCGCGCATTCTGGCAGGGCTCGGGTTTGACGAAGCTGCGCAACAACGAGCGATCTCAGAGTTCTCCGGTGGCTGGAGAATGCGTGTCGCCTTGGCCTCACTTCTGTTTTCCAGGCCAGACCTGCTTTTGTTGGACGAGCCCAGCAATCATCTGGACCTGGAAGCCACGCTTTGGCTTGAGGGATACTTGAAATCCTACCCAGGTACATTGCTGATGGTATCGCACGACCGCCGCCTGCTGAACGCCGTGGCACAGCGGATTCTGCATTTCGAGGGAAAGCGGCTGGTACTCTATAGCGGCAACTACGATACCTTCGAGCGCACCCGGCGCGAGCGACAGTCACGCCAAGCCGCGATGCAGGCAAAGCAGATTGCTCAACGTCGGCATATCGAGAGTTTCATCGAGCGCTTCCGTTACAAGGCGTCCAAGGCGCGTCAAGCGCAGTCTCGCGTTAAGATGCTCGAGCGCATGGAACCCATCGCCAGCGTCGTCGACGAGCGCACGGTATCGTTCGATTTTCCGACACCTGAGCCGCTGTCCTCCCCCATCATCTCACTACAGGGCGCCAGTGTCGGTTACGGCAAGAAGCCGGTGATATCCGGTCTCGATCTGCGTATCGACATGGATGATCGCATCGCCTTGCTGGGTGCCAACGGCAACGGTAAGTCAACCTTCATGCGGCTACTCTCGAGCCGCCTTAAGCCCATGGAGGGACGGCTCGTCAAGCCGCCCAAACTCAAAGTGGGTTATTTCGCTCAGGAACAGGCGGAAGAACTGGACCTCAAAGCAACGCCCCTGCAACTCATCGAGCGGCTTTCGCCGATGTCCACCGAGACGAAGCTGCGGGCCCAACTTGGGCGGTTTGGCTTCGGCCAAGCGAGAGCCGATATCTCCGTGAGCAAGTTATCCGGCGGGGAGCGGGCGCGATTGCTGTTCGCCTTGATGACGCGCGACGCGCCGCAACTGATTCTACTGGACGAACCAACAAACCATTTGGATGTCGATAGCCGCGAAGCGCTGATCCAGGCACTCAACGCCTATGACGGTGCTTTGGTCCTTGTCACCCATGACCCCCATCTCATCGAGTTGGTCGCGGACCGTTTGTGGATCGTCAACGAGGGCAAAGTGCAACCCTTCGACGGAGACCTGGACGATTACCGTCAACTCCTTCTGGAACAACGACGGCTGGAGCGAAGCAAGCGCGGCGGTGCGAATGGCAACGATATGGCGGCGGAGGAACCGGCAAGGCAGCGAAAGACCGACCGGCAGGATGCTGCCTTGGGGCGTGCCGCAGTAGCGGATATCAAGAAGCGCGTCCGGACCTCGGAACAGCGCATGGAGAAACTTGGCAAAGCGTTGGAAATTCTGGAAGCGCGGCTTTCAGATCCAGAGGTCTACAAAGGTTCGCCCGCAAAACTCTCGGACCTGCAACGCCAGCACGCCGATATCAAACAGGCGCTGGAACGTTCCGAAATACAGTGGCTGGAAGCACAGGCGCTCCTCGAACAGGAGACCGCGTCCTGATAGCGCCGCACCTGTTGGGCGCGGGATCAAGACCTGCGTAATTAGCGCAGCTTGCACCCGCACAATCCGTTAATTTGTCGTCCTACCTTTGTTGGAGCGCAACAGGATGACCGCGGAGAACCGAGACACGACCGTAAATAAGATTCTCGCCCCGCGTACGGGGACAGAAGACAATGCTGCCAAGGGCATCGTCCTGATGCTGCTGGCCATAGCGCTTCTGTCGGCGATGGATGCCAGCGTAAAGTATGTAAGCGACGACTATCCTGTCATCGAGGTGGTGTTTTTCCGATCGCTGTTCGCTTTTTTTCCAATCGCGTTCGTTGTTTTGCGGGACGGTAACATCGGTGATCTGAAAACCCGGAATCTGCGCGGCCATCTGGGGCGTTCCCTCGTCGGTCTGATGGCCTTGATGAGCTTTTTCTATTGCCTGAAATATATGCCACTGGCCGATCTCGTCGCCATATCCTTCGCAGCGCCACTTTTCGTCACTGCTCTTTCCATTCCGCTACTCGGAGAAAAGGTGGGTTTGCGGCGTTGGACGGCACTGTTGGTCGGTTTTGTCGGCGTTCTGATCATGGTGAAACCGGGATCGGGGGTCTTTGGTTTGCTGGCCCTGATCGCCATTGGTGCGACATTCTGCTACGCCCTGGTGTTGATCTTCGTACGCAAACTCAGCCGCACGGAAACCAATGCCGCAATCGTTTTTTATTATTCTTTGACATCGGTGGTCGCCACTGGATTGCTCCTGCCCTTCTTCTGGGTCACACCGACGTTTCCCGATCTCCTGCTGCTAATCGCCATCGGCCTGATTGGCGGTTGCGCGCAGCTTACGATGACGGCTGCCTTCCGCGCAGCCAGCGTTTCCATCGTTGCCCCCTTTGAATATACGGCAATGTTCTGGGCGGTTATCTATGGATATCTGCTGTGGGGCGATTTGCCGGGTTGGAACATTTGGGTTGGTGCCGCCGTATTGGTAGCCAGCGGTATTTACATCGTTCACCGCGAAACGAACCTTGGCGTCCGGCGGGCCAAGGCGGCGCGCCTCCAAGCGAAACGTTGACAGACTGGCGCGCTTTTTTTCATCCCAAGCTCAGGCGCCTGATCGCCCCTTTTCCTGCCACCGGCCATCTTCGTCCTGCTGCCAGTAGGTGAGCGCATGCCCGGCGTCGAGATAGACTTTCCAACGCGACCGGGCAGCGGCGACGACAGCGTCGTCACGGCCATCGAACAACTCCGCCACCAAAGCAAAACGATCCAGTGCCGCGCTTTCGGCGCCATCGGTCAAAAACAACACCTCGGCATTGTTGGGACACTCATCCGCACAGGTTAGCCAGACCGGCTGTTCCTCAGCATGCCCGTCCGCTTTGGTGCCATGCGGAAGAAACGACCGGGTATCGTAGGTCCAAAGCCAGCTATTGAGCGCATCGAGCCGCTCTTCGGAACGCACCATGACCACAGCGCGCTGGCCGCGTTGCAGGCTGCGCGACAGCATGGTCGGCAGTACCTCCTCCAGGGTCGAGCGTTGCAGGTGATAAAAGCGTATTTCGGTCATGTTAGGCGTATTCCGGCTGGGAGTGAGACCCGGCTGCCCCCCATGATCCGGAGGACAGCCGGATTTACTCAGCTTTCGTAGTTCTTGGCGACAAGTCGATCCAGCAAACGCACACCAAAGGCCGTCGCGCCCTTGGGCACCGTCGGCCTCGCCTCATTGGTCCAGGCCACGCCAGCAATATCCAGGTGCGCCCAGGGTGTGCCCTGCTTGATGAAGCGCTGCAGGAACTGGGCCGCGGTTATGGAGCCGCCGGCGCGATTCCCGGTATTCTTCATATCGGCGATATCGCTATTGATCGCCTTGTCATAAGCCTCACCCAGCGGAAGCCGCCAGAGCTTCTCGCCAACCCCCAGTCCTGCCTCCAACAGCTGATCGGAAAGACCGTCATCGTTGGAGAAGAGCCCTGCGTGCTCATGCCCCAGCGAGATGATGATCGCGCCCGTTAAGGTTGCCAAGTCGATGACCGCCTTGGGCTGGAACCTTTCTTGGCCGAACCACAAGGCATCGGCCAAAACCAGACGCCCTTCGGCATCGGTGTTGATCACCTCGATGGTTTGGCCCGACATGGATGTCACCACATCGCCCGGGCGCTGAGCCGCGCCGTCGGGCATGTTTTCCACGAGGCCGCATATCCCGACGACATCGGCTCTAGCCTTACGCCCCGCAAGCGCCCTCATCAGTCCTAAGACGGTTCCGGCGCCACCCATATCCCACTTCATATCCTCCATTCCGCCGGCTGGCTTGATGGAGATACCGCCGGTATCGAAGGTGACTCCCTTTCCGACCACCAACAGAGGCGCGTCACTCGCCGCCTTGGCAGCCTTCGCAGTCTTGGCTTTCGCCTTGCCGGTGGCGGCAAGTCCGTTCCAGCGCATGATCAGCAACTGGGACTCCCGCGCCGAACCTTGACCGACGCCCAACAGCGATCCCATTCCCAGCTTCGCCATTTCCTTTTCGCCCAGCACTTCGATCTCAACGCCCAATTTCTCAAGCTTGCGGGCCTCTGCGACGAAGCTTTGCGGATAGATGATGTTGGCGGGCTCCGATACGATGTCGCGAGTCGTGAACACGCCTGCTGCGATCTCTTCCAACGCGGCGTAGGCTTTCTTCGCTTCCTTATGCGGTTCGGTCGCTACAACAAGCTTTTTGAGTGTCGGTTTCGCGTCGGGCTTCTCTTTCGTGCGGTATTTGTCGAACCGGTAGGATTCCAAGAGCGCACCAAAGGCCGAGCGCGCGGCGTCGGCGCCGGTGTCACGTCCGGCAGCAAGACTGTCGACGATCAGCGTCGCTTCATTTTCGCCGCTGCTATTGAGACGTTTGACGGCGCTGGCGGCCGCATTCTCGATCATCAGGTCGGTGATATCCTTTGCCGCTCCCATACCCAACAACAAGACGCGGGTCAGGTCGCTTTTCCCCGGCGCCAGAACCTCAAGTGTTTGCCCCTTGTCGCCCTTGAAGCGGCTGTTGGCCATTGCGCGGGTAAGGGCCCCGGCAAGCTGTTTGTCGAGCTGGGCGGCGCTGGCCGATAGCTTGCGTCCGGCGAGGGCATAAACGATTGCCGCACCGCTTTTGGGAAGGTCCTGGTTAGCGAAAGTGATTTTCATAACTGTCCTCTGTTCTCGATGCCTTGGCTGTTTGGTCCGGCGCCGGGCACCGGGCAGGTAGCATGATTACCTGCCCGAAAGCTGGCCTTAACCTCGGATGCAATCAAGGCATGCACCAAGGCGTGGATCAAGGATACTCTTTGTTGCTATTTTCATGCCCGTCGATTCCCTATAGTGCGGCTAATGACCAACCTGGAACGTCATATTCTACGCCAGCTCGTCTTCCTGACTCTGGTCATCCTTTTGGCGCTGACCTTTGCGGTATGGCTTAGCCAGTCGCTGCGCTTGATCAAGCTAATCGTCAATCAGGGCATCGACATCGCCTCGTTCCTCTACCTGATCGCCCTGCTCGCACCAGCATTCATTAGCATTGTCATGCCATTGGCAGGCTTTGCCGCCGTTCTGGTGATCTACAATAAAATGGCAAACGACAGCGAGCTTGTCGTGATGCGCGCCGCTGGGTTCAGCCCACTACAGATCGCTCGCCCTGCCCTCTACCTCGGCATCGTCCTGACGCTCGCCAACTATCTCGTTGCGTTCTACTTGCAACCGGCGTCCTACCGCGCGTTCAAGGACACACGCACTTTGCTCCAGACCGAACTGAGCGCGGTGCTGATCGAAGAAGGCGTTTTTACCGACGTGACGGACGGTTTGACGGTCTATATCCGCGACCGGTTGGATGACGGCTCTCTTCAAGGAATCCTGGTGCATGACACCAGAGCGCAAGGCAAACCTGTTACCATGATGGCCGATCGCGGCTTTATCGCGGATGCCGACGCCGGACCAAAGGTTGTCATGTTGAAGGGCAATCGCCAGGAGATGAACCAGGAAACCGGACAGCTCGCGCTGCTCTACTTCGATCGCTACACATTGGAACTGACGCAGCTTGGCAAACAACTGGAAATGCGCTGGCCCGACCCCGCTGAGCGCTACCTTTCCGAACTGGTTGGGCCGGGTATACACCCATCCGACAACGATCCCCAGGTCAGGCCTCGACTGACCGCCGAAGCGCACAAGCGATTTGCCAGTCCCTTCCTCAGCATGACGTTCATCCTGCTCGCCTTATCGGCGCTCTTATCGGGCGACTATAATCGACGCGGGCAAACAAATCGTTTGGCCGTAGCCGTCATAATCGTCGGCGCGCTCGATGCCGCGAGCTTTGGATCGCATTCGCTCATCGAGGAGGACACATTCCTTGCACCCCTGATCTATGCGATTAGCCTTTTGCCGGCGCTTGCCGCGGGGTTCGTTCTGATCGCCGGCATCAGAGGCACGACCGGCAAGCCTCTTGTGTCGGTGCCGTCATGAGTATCCTCGGGCTGACGCACTTGGATGAACGCGTCGACGTCACCGGCGGTCGTCGGTTATCGCCAACCGTGTGTTTCTACATTGCCCGCATTTTTCTGACCTGGGTTGCGCTGCTGTTTCTCGCGATCGGAACCATTGTGGTTTTTGCCGGTGTCGTTGACCTGATGAATCGCTTGGGGCGTCGCGAGGGTGTCGATTTTCTCGTGGTGCTCAATTTTTCAATGTTGAAGCTCCCCTTTATCCTGCAAGAGGTTTCGCCTTTTATTTTGCTTTTTGCCAGCCTCGGAACATTCTGGCGTCTGGTGCGCAAGAATGAGCTGGTGGTTTTGCGCGCCGCCGGCGTATCCGTTTGGCAGTTTTTGCTGCCAATCGTTGTCAGCGCTCTAGCAATCGGCCTGCTGATCATCACGATCCTCAATCCCATTGCCGCCGCTACCTACGGACGGTTCCAGGTTGCGGAAGAAAAAATTCTGAAAAACCGGACTGAGGCTCTTAATCTGTCCAATTCGGGACTTTGGATTCGCCAACCCGACCTTACCGAGCCGGCAGGCGGGGGCTACTACATCTTACATGCTTCCGCGCTTGATCGAGACACGTCGATTTTTGACGAATTGATTGTCTTTCGCTTTGACCGCACGGGTCGGTTCGAAGGGCGCTACGATGCCGGAAAGGCGACCTTGACTCCGGATGGCTGGCGCCTTGAGAAGGCCTGGAAGAACTGGCCGGGAGAAAAACCGCTACTCATGGATCGTCTGCTGATTCCGAGCAAACTGGAGTTCGAGAGGCTGGAGAACAGTTTTGCCAAGGCGGAAACTATTTCCTTTTGGAGTCTTCCGAGCTTTATCGATCAGCTACAAGACGCCGGTTTTCCTGCGCGCGCCCATAAACTTCAATGGCATCGCCTTCTGGCCATGCCAGCGCTTTTTGCTGCAATGGTGCTGCTTGCCGCAACGACATCCCTGCGGCCCCATCGCCGCGGGCGCGTAATTCTTTTGATGCTGATAGGGCTAGGTGCCGGTTTCCTTCTCTACATAGCAAGCAGTATCGTCTTTGTGCTTGGCCTCACCTCTAAAATACCTATCGTGCTAGCAGCCTGGACGCCGGCTGGTGTTTCCTTGATGCTGGGGATTGCGTTACTGCTCCATCTGGAAGACGGTTAAGATGGAAGTCAGTTAGGGGAAAATGCGCGGGGATGAATAACAGAATGTGGGGAAGACGGCTCCAAGAGTACTTAATGGCTTCAGCCGTAGCCTTTGGGCTGGTGTTCCTTCCTGGCCTTGCTCTGGGCCAATCGACCATGCCGCTTCCCGAATTGGATTCAGATACCCCAGCTTTGCTGAGCGCCGACGAAGTCACTTATGACGAGTCGCTGGGGGTCGCCACGGCGCGCGGAAATGTCGAGATATCCCAGGGTGACAGAGTGCTGAAGGCGGACGCCATCAGCTACAACATGCGTAACGATGTCGTCACCGCAAGCGGGAACATCACGTTGATCGAACCCTCAGGCGAGTTGATATTCGCCGAGTACATCGAGTTGACCAGCGATCTAAAGGAAGGGTTCATTCGCGACGTTCGTGCATTGCTGACTGATCGATCACGACTGGCCGCCGCCAGCGGCGTTCGCCAAGGCGACCGTGAAACGACCTTCCGCAAGGCTGTCTTCAGTCCTTGCGAGCTATGTCGCGACGATCCCACCCGCGCACCGCTTTGGCAGGTGAAAGCCGCTGAAGTCACCCATGATCAGGAAGAACGGGTGATTCAGTATCGCGACGCTTGGCTGGAGATGTTCGGCGTACCGATTCTCTATACCCCCTATCTGGAACACCCCGACCCGACCGTTGATCGCAAGTCCGGATTTCTAGCACCTCGCTATCATCACTCCGACGCCATGGGTCATGGGATAGAAGTCCCCTACTTCTTCACCATCGGCCCAGACAAGGATCTGACCCTTGCCCCTATCTTCACGACCGAGCAGGGCTTGTTGATGACCGCCGAGTATCGGCAGATCATGACGTCGGGTGAGTTTTCGGTCAGCGGCAGTGCAACCCTCGACGACATGACAAGAAACGGAAAAGTGGATAAAAACCAGTTCCGTGGGCACTTTTTTGCCGAAGGCGAGTTCAGCATAACCCCGAACTACCGGGCAAGCTTCGACATCAAGCAATCCGCCGACGATACTTATCTGCGCGAATTCGATTTTACCAACGACCGAACACTGACCAGCCGAGGCACGGTCGAGTATTTCGAAGGCAGGGATTACGGATCGCTCAACACCTTTCTTTTCGACGGTCAACGCGCGCAGGACGACGACGAGGAAGCGCCGATCGTCCTTCCGGAACTTCAGTACAGCTTTATCGGCGAACCGGATGAGCGTGGCGCGTTCTTCAGCATCGATGCCGGTGTGCTGAACATATTGCGAGAAGAAGGCCAGGATTCACGCCGTCTGTCACTGCATGGACAGTGGGAGATGCCCTATGCCGGAGATATGGGCGACCTCTACCGCATCAAAGCGGCACTCTCCGGCGATCTCTACTGGGGTAATGACGTCGATAAGGTTGGCGAGGACGTGACGCCGGGACCGGGCGTCAACACGCAAGATGGTTTTGCCGGACGGCTTTTCCCGCAAGTGGCCGTGGAATGGCGCTATCCGTGGGTGAGCTATCAGGAGGACTTCGCCCAAACGCTGGAGCCAATCATACAGGTGGTTGCCTCACCGGAGGGCTTCAACGACGGTGACATTCCAAACGAAGACAGTCGCGATGTCGAGTTTGACGACAGCAACCTGTTTTCGCTCAATCGCTTTCCAGGTGACGACCGTGTTTCCAGCGGCAGCCGCGTCGACTATGCGCTACGCTGGACAGCGGAATCACCGGATTTCGGTTGGGGCGAGGTCTTCTTCGGCCAATCCTTCCGTTTCCTGGGAGGCAGTGACTTTGAGGCGGGATCGGGCCTGGAGGATGATCTCTCGGATTTCGTCGGTCGCGTAGCCTTCGAACCCGATCCGACCTTCAGGACACGCTACCGCTTCCGCCTGGATAAAGATTCGTTGAAAGGTCGGCGTCACGACTTCTCTGCAAGCATAGGGCCGCCCGCCTACACCTTCACGACTCAGTACACATTGGCAACGCTAGACGACACTGGCTCTGGCCCCGAAGACTCGGAGGAAATTCGCCTCGGATTCTCCACCCAGATCAACGAGTTCTGGTCAGCGGGGGTGACCTATTTGCGAGACCTCGACGAAGATGAGACAAGGTCCTACGGCGGACAGATTCGATATCATGACGAATGTTTTGATCTGCGGTTGCGCGCGGAGCGGGAATTCTTCAACGATCGCGATCTGAAACCTTCGGACACAATTCTCTTCGAGGTTGTCTTCAAACACCTTGGCGGCGTCTCCAGTTAATAGGCGTGCCTTGTTTGCGCCAAACTTTGTGGGATACTGCGCCTTGAGAACGCCTCTGCAGGGAACCGCCCTGTCGAGACCGACACATTCGGAACGGACGAGAGAAACCGCGATAATGAAGAAAGCCTATGGTCTGATAGTGGCGCTCCTTCTGCTTGCGCCAATCGCGTTGAACAGTGCTCGCGCGCAAGACACGCTGCGTGCTGCGGCAGTGGTCAACGATGATGTCATTAGCGTGCTTGACCTGAGCCTGCGAACGCGTTTGGCAATCGCTTCCATCGGGGCAAAGGATTCTCCGGAAATTCGGCAACGCTTGACCCCGCAAGTTCTGCGCGCGTTGATCGACGAGCGCCTTCAACTTCAAGAAGCCAAACGTCTGTCGCTCGAGCCCACTGAACAGGAGGTAGAGGAAGCCTTTGCGGCCATCGCCCAGGGAAACAACATGTCTCCTGAACAGTTCACCGAGGTGTTGCGCCAGAACAACGTACTGCCCACGGCGGTCAAGGACCAGGCACGGGCAGAGTTGGCGTGGCGTGGCGTGGTGGAGCGCCGCATCAGGCGACAAATCACCATCAGCAACGAACAAATCGGCGCCGAAATCGAGCGGTTGAAAGGCCAGGACGGTCAGCTGCAATACAGAATTGCCGAGCTTTTCCTTTCCGTCGACAATCCCGGTGATGAAGCAAGGGTTAGCGAGAACATCGCACGATTGGCCGATGAAATTCGCAAGGGCACGCCGTTCCAAGCCGTGGCCAAGCAATTCTCGCAATCGTCAACGGCGTCCGTGGGCGGCGATTTGGGTTGGGTTACGCTAGATCAGATCGATCCTGCTGTTGCGCGCGCGGTTCAGGGGCTGCAAAAGAACGGACTTGCAGGACCCATTCGCGGCACCGCCGGTTACTACATCGTGGGTCTGATAGATCAGCGAACCTTCCGCTTGGGTGAGCAGTTGATCGATACACGCGCCATTGCGCTCCCTGTGCGTCCAGGCACCAGTGCCGAGGTCATCGAACAACGCATGGCGCAATTGGCTGCAATTCAGCCACGAATTGAAAGCTGTACCAATCTTCAAACACTCGCCAAGGAAGCCGGTGAGGATGCCGTCGTGCGCGACACGGGGCGGCAGCGGCCACAAGACTTGCCGCCCGACGTGGCTCGGGCCATCGAAGGCGTTGCCGTAGGCCAGGCATCCGCACCCTTCCGGCGCGCCGATGCCCTGATTATTGCCGTGGTCTGTGGCCGCGATTCGAGCGGCATTGATCGCAATCGCGTCGAAGAACGCCTGGTTCAGGAGCAGATTGAATTACGGGCGCGCCGTTATCTTCGCGATCTGCGACGCTCCGCCGATCTGGACATTCGCATATGAACTCTGCGGGATCCAAAAGCCGCTTGGCGCCACTGGCGTTGACGGTCGGGGAACCGTCAGGGATTGCAAGCGAGATCACACTAAGGGCTTGGCTGCTCCGGGAAAGTCACGCGTTGCCCTGCTTCTTCCTTTTGGACGAAGCGCGTTGGGTCGCGGAATCCGCCAAGGCTCTTGGGCTGGATGTACCGATCAAGGAAATTGAGCGCCCGGAGCAGGCTCATAACTGTTTCAATGATGCTTTGCCGATACTTTCCCACGGTGTCGAGCGCGACGAGGCGTCGCCGGGTCACCCCAGTCCTGCCAATGCGCCCGCCATCATTCGCTCGATAGAACGCGCGGTGACCTTGGCGCAGGACGGGCATGCCGCCGCCGTGGTAACCAACCCCATCAACAAGAAGTCTCTGATGGACTATGGCTTCGCACACCCAGGCCACACGGAGTACTTGGGCGAGCTCGCGGGTCCGGGCCACCGTCCCGTGATGATGCTGGTATCACCGGCTTTAAGAGTGATCCCTGTTACCGTGCACGTACCGTTGAGCCAGGTACCAAATCTTTTAACCCGCGAGGCTATTGAAACGGCTTGCCGGACCGCGGCTCAAGCCTTGAAAAGGGATTTCGGCATCGCCGAGCCGCGCATCGCTGTGTCGGGGTTGAACCCGCATGCAGGTGAACAGGGCAACATCGGCCGAGAAGAGATTGAGATCATCAATCCTGCAATCGCCGCCATGAAGGCGGAAGGCTTGTTGGTCTTTGGGCCAGTCCCTGGCGATACCCTTTTCCACGCAGCCGCGCGAGAAACCTACGACGTCGCGCTTTGCATGTATCACGATCAGGCCTTGATCCCTCTCAAGACTCTCGACTTTGACCGTGGTGTCAACGTGACGCTTGGGCTGCCCTTTATCCGAACCTCGCCGGATCATGGAACGGCCCTGGGTATCGCCGGCAAGGGCATGGCCTCGCCAATCAGCTTGATCGAGTCCCTGAAACTGGCGGGACAAATGGCTTATCGGCGTAGTTGGGTCGACGCGGCGTGAGCGGGAACGTGCCGAACCTGCCGCCTTTGCGGGAAATTTTGTCTCGCTATGGCCTTGAGCCAAAAAAATCCCTCGGTCAGAACTTTCTTCTCGATCTCAACCTAACCGGCCGAATCGCCCGCGCCGCCGGCGACTGTGGCAAAGGCACAACCATCGAGATCGGCCCAGGTCCGGGCGGCCTGACGCGCGCATTGTTGCTGGAGGGCGCGGCCAATGTTGTAGCCGTTGAAAGGGACCGCCGTTGCGTGGCCGCCCTGGCCGAGCTGTCCGACGCCTTTCCCGGGCGTTTAACGGTAATCGAAGCCGATGCCATGACCTGCGACCTGGCCGATCTGGGGCCGGCGCCCCGGCGGATCGTCGCCAACCTGCCGTACAATATCTCAACAGCTCTCCTGATTCGCTGGCTAACGGCCCTGTATGAGACTCCGGGCCTGTTGGATGGCATGACCCTGATGTTCCAAAAGGAGGTTGCCGAGCGTCTCGCCGCAAAACCCAGGAGCAAGGA
The DNA here is from genome assembly GCF_040549425.1 of Limibacillus sp. MBR-115. Taxonomy (NCBI): domain Bacteria; kingdom Pseudomonadati; phylum Pseudomonadota; class Alphaproteobacteria; order Rhodospirillales; family Rhodovibrionaceae; genus Limibacillus; species Limibacillus sp. MBR-115. The sequence goes on from NZ_JBEPTJ010000003.1 coordinate 299,262, forward strand.
CTACGGCCGCCTGTCGATCCTGACACAGTGGCTTTGCGAAACCGAAAATCTCTTCGATATTTCCCCCAAGGCCTTCATCCCACCGCCGAAGATCACATCGACGGTCGTGAGGCTACGGCCACGTACCGAGCCGCTCCACCCCGCCACTATGACCGTGCTGGAAAAGGTCACGGCAGCCGCTTTCGGTCAGCGCCGCAAAATGCTGCGCCAGAGCCTGAAACCGCTCGGGATCAACCCTAAACAGCTGTTGGAAAAGGTAGGGATTCTAGAAACCGCGAGGGCGGAAGAACTGTCCGTTGCAGACTTCTGTCGTCTGGCTCGGAGTGTAGAAGATATTGACGCCTAGCCCGATTCTCGAGGATTAGTCGCCGGAGCCGCGCAATTCCTCAACGAAACGCCGTAGGCCTATCTGTCGTTCTCGTTTCAAACGCTCGGCCGCCAAGATTGCCTTTACCTGAGCCGCACTCTTTTCGACGTCATTGTTTACGATGACATAATCATACTCAGCCCAGTGACTCATCTCCGCGGCAGCTTCAGCCATGCGTTGACGTACAACCTCTTCGGAATCCTGCGCTCGTTGGTAAAGGCGCCGCTCCAACTCTTCCACCGACGGCGGCAGCACGAAAACGGAAACCAGATCTTCACGGGCCGCCTCAGCGATTTGCTGAGTTCCCTGCCAATCTATATCGAACATCACGTCACGCCCCTGGGAAAGCGCCTGCTCTACAGCCGCGCGCGGCGTGCCGTAACGGTTCTTGAACACCGTGGCGTGCTCAAGGAGTGCGCCCTTGGAAACCATCTGCTCAAATGCGCTTGCAGAGACAAAGAAGTAATCCCGGCCCTCGATCTCGCCGGGACGCGGCGGGCGGGTCGTTGCCGAAACCGACATCGACAAAGCTGGCTCGCTATCGAGCAGCCTACGCGAGATCGTCGTCTTCCCCGCCCCGGAGGGTGACGAAAGAACCAGCATCAACCCGCGTCGTTTGATGGCATTCTCGTTCATCGCAACTCCCTCGCGGATCCCGCGTTATTCGATGTTCTGCACCTGCTCGCGCAACCGATCAACCACGGCCTTCAGCGCCAAGCCGACCCGGGTCAACTCGATATCCGAAGACTTCGAACAGAGTGTGTTGGTTTCCCGATTAAGTTCCTGACACAGGAAGTCGAAGCGCCGTCCTATCGCGGCACTGTCCTTCAACAACTCCCTTGCTGCAATGATGTGCCCCGCCAAACGATCCAGCTCTTCACGAACATCGCCTTTGGTGGCCAGCAGAGCAACCTCCTGTGCGAGACGCTCGGGGGCAACCGGCTTCTCCCCACCGAGTAACTCAGCAAGCTGGCGTTGCAGGCGCTCCTGGATGGCTGCTGGCTGCGCCGCGGCAAGACTGGTCGCCTGTTCGGTCAAGGCCGCCATTTCGCTCAGCAACTCCTCAACCACGCCCTGAAGGTGGCGCCCCTCGTCTTGACGGGCCGCTATCAGACTGGTCACCGCCAGTTCCAAATCCGCAAGCAACTGTGCCTCGCGGGCCTCCATCTCGGCAGGGTCGCTAATCGGCTCAACGACTTCAACCACGCCGCGAATCGCCAGCAAGCCATCGGCACTTGCCGGCTTTAGCTCCTGCTCAGCCTCAAGGCGCTTTGCCTCCGCCAGCACCTGAGCCAAAACCTCCTGATTCAACTGCACATTCTGGGGTGCACGCGAACGATCCAACGTCAGATTGATCTGCAAGCTACCACGGGTCAGGCGCTTGGCGATCCGCCCGCGCAACGGCGCGTCCAGCATCTCAAAGCCAGCAGGCAAGCGTGCCCGCATCTCAAGCCCGCGCGCATTCACGCTCTTTATTTCCCAAGTCCAGCCGAGCGCGCCGTCCCCACCGCTTTGGCGTGCGAAAGCCGTCATGCTGGCAAGACAGTGCTTTTGCTGGGGCTTGGCCATGGTGTGGCAGTCCTTCTCGTGCTGGCGCTCTCTCCGGGAATCGTCGAGGAGGCGCTTGTGAAGGGTCCCTTATAAGGGACCGGCAAGGTAGGCAACAAGGGGCGTTACGCCACCGACAAACCTTGTTTTACGATCGTTCGATAACTGCCTACTTGACCAGCGGCTCAACCCAAGGCGATATGATGCTATGCCAGACAGCAGCACAAATAGAGAAAAAGAGGCAGCCGAGGCTCTTGGTCTTCTACCGAATGCCAGAGCCGTTGATTGCTTTTTTTCCGATCTGTCGGGCGTGGTGCGAGGTAAGCGCTACCCGATAGACCAATTGGACAATGTTCTAGGTGGCGGCGTCGCCTTTCCCGGATCGGTCTTCCTTCTGGACACGCGCGGCGAAAGCCACGATCCGAACGGGCGCGGATTTTCCGACGGCGACCCGGATTGCGCGGCAATACCGATCCCTGGAACTCTGAAACCCGTTCCCTGGGCCGCACAGCCCCTGTTGCAGGTCATGCTGACTCTCCAGAACGAGGATGAGTCGCCCTACTACTTTGAACCCCGGAACGTGCTGAGGCGAACAATCGCCCATTTTACCGAAATGGGCCTGACACCGGTTGTGGCGATGGAGCTGGAGTTCTACTTGATCGACCGCGAGTTAGATCAGCATGAAGCACCGCAGCCACCAATCTCCCCACTGACCGGGCAACGCGATCACGGCACGCAGGTGTATGGGATGTCCGAGGTTGATGCCTACGGCGACATACTGGAGGACATTTCGACCGCCTGCGACCTGCAAGGCATTCCAACGGGCGCCATATCAGCGGAGTATGCGCCCGGCCAGTTCGAGATCAATCTGCATCACGTGCCCGATCCTCTGGCAGCCGCCGATCACTGCGTGCTGTTCAAACGTGTCGTCAAAGGCGTCGCCAGCAAGCACGGCATGCGGGCGACTTTCATGGCCAAACCCTACGGCGAGCACGCAGGCAGCGGGCTGCACATGCACATCAGTCTGGTCAACAGCGACGGCCGCAACGTTTTCGATGGCGGCGCGGAAAATCCAGCGAGCCCAATGCTTCTGAACGCCATCGGCGGTGTCTTGGATTCGCTGCCGGAAGCCATGGCTTTTTTGGCGCCAAATCCCAACTCTTACCGGCGGTTCAAGCCTGATATATTCGTGCCGATCGCACGTTCATGGGGTTACGAGAACCGATCTGTTGCCCTCCGCATTCCTCTTGGTGAAGGCCACGCCCGTCGAATCGAACACCGCATGGCAGGCGCTGATGCCAACCCTTACCTGACCTTGGCCAGCGCTCTGGCAGGCATACATCACGGCATCACCAACAAGATCGATCCTGGTCCGAAGTGGGAGGGCAATGCCGGTGTCGCCTACGACCAGGGCTTAACCTTCCGGCCCCGCCGGTCATTGGATAGACTGGAAAGCGCCACCGTGCTCAATAAGTATTTTGGCGAGGAGTACGTGAAAACCTACGCCGCCTGTAAACAGCGCGAGATGGACCGCTACGAAGGTGATATCACGCCTACGGAGTACGCCTGGTACCTTCAAGCCGATTGAGCCGCAAACGGGAAATATCGTGACCGAACCGGGGTTACAGATTCGGGAAGAACCGCCACGCCAGAAGGACATCATTAAACTGCTGTCCGAACTGGATACCTACCTGAACGACCTTTACCCGCCGGACCAGAACCACCTTTTGGACCTAACGGACTTGGAAGGGCCGGATGTCATCTTTCTGGTAGCCCGCATCGATGGCCAGGCGGTCGGTATCGCGGCCCTCCGCCGTCATCCCTACTTCGGGGAAGTGAAACGCATGTATGTTAGCCCGGTCGCCCGTGGTCGTAAGGTCGGAGCAACTCTGCTGACCGCCGTGGAAACACAGGCGCGTGCGTGCGGGTATCGCCTACTCAAACTGGAAACCGGCCCCCTGCAGAAAGAAGCCCTCGGCCTGTATCGACGGCGTGGTTTCACCCCTTGCTCGGCTTTTGCCGATTATCCTGAAGAACCAGGCAATCTCTTCATGGAAAAGCGGCTGGTTTAGAATCACGCCAACCAGTTACCAATGCGCTCGGCAGCCGTTTCAATCTCGTCGTAGGCCCCCGCAAAGGAAAACCGAACGAAGCGATGGCCGCGTTCGGGGTCGAAATCGATTCCCGGCGTGGCGGCAACCCCAATCTCGGCCAGCATTCTGGCGCAGAACTCCTGACTGTCATTGGTATAGCGCCCGACATCAGCGTAGATGTAAAAAGCGCCGTCGGCGGGCGCCAGCTTGTCCAGCCCGGCCTTGGGCAGGCGGTCCAGCAACAAAGCGCGGCTGCGGGCATAACCATCGACCAGCGCATCAAGATCTTCCTTGCAGTCGAAGGCCGCACATCCGGCAATCTGAGATAAGGTCGGGGCCGAGATAAACAGGTTTTGCGCGAGGCATTCCACCGGCCGCAAAAGATCCTCCGGCAAAATCATCCAACCCAAACGCCATCCCGTCATGGAGAAATACTTGGAGAAGGAATTGATCACCACCGCGTCGTCACTGAATTCAAGCGCCGAGACCGCCCGCTTTCCAAAGCTTATCCCGTGATAAATCTCGTCCGAGATCACCCGGATACCCTGCGCCGCGCAACACTTCATCAAAGCCCGTAGGTGCGGGGCATCGAGCATCGTGCCTGTGGGGTTGGAGGGGCTGGCGACGATCAGCCCTTGCAGGTTGCCTCCCGATTGTTCCAACAAGGCTGGAGTCGGTTGGAAGCGGTCGCCGGCCTCACTCGGCAAAAGAACCGGCTCGACCCCAAGCGCTGAGAGAATGTTGCGATATGCCGGATACCCAGGAGCCGCCAGCGCAACCCGATCGCCTGCATCGAAGGCCGCCAGAAAACTTAGCAGGAATCCCGCCGACGATCCGGTCGTCACCACGACACGGCGGGGATCCAGGTCCAAACCGTAGGCATCTCGATAGTGACCGGCAATGCGTCGTCGCAACTCGGGAATACCAAAGGCATCCGTATAGCCGATCTTGTCCGCATCAAGCGCCCGCGCGGCAGCGTCTCGTACCGCGGCCGGTGCAGGCGTACCCGGCTGTCCTACCTCAAGGTGCAGCACTTCCTTGCCCGCAGCAGCCCGTTCGTTAGCTGCCCGCATCACATCCATGACGATGAAAGGCGGTATCAGTCCGCGGCGGGATTGCTTCAAAGGCATTCAGCGATCCTCGGCAAATGCCTGGGTGATGCGGCGAGCGGTCATCATACCGTCGGCGCTACTCTGCACGGATGGCCAACCCGAAGCCGCGCGGATCTGTCTCGACCGCACAGGATATGGGCTCTTCGTGGCTATCTGCACAGAAAAAGGCGTTTATCTGTCCAATTGTCGGAACCGTCTCGACCTTATGGCCACGCCGAACCAACGCGGAACGAGCCTTATCGTCGGCAATGCGCTCCGCCCAAACGGTATCGGGACTGCCCACATGAGCAAAGCGCCCGGCGCTCATGAGGTCGCGCAGCGATTCATCCTCCTCAAGCGCTTCCAGCATGATCCGCACCATATTGGCCATAGCACCGTCGCCACCAGAAGCGCCACCGCCAAAGTAGATGGTTCCGATATTCTGGTTGGCGACAATCAGGGGAGACAAAGCTTTGCCGTTTGGCGATGGCGGCGCACCGAGCACCAGACCTGTTCCCGGCGCGATGCGGCCCGAACCGAAGACCTCGCCCAAAGAGAAGTTGCACGCCACGGCCTGCCCTAGAGTATCCATCACAACGAGGCTGGAGCCCCCGACCGAACCGGGAGTCGCCGTTTCACCGACAACCGCCGGATCAAACGCGGGCGGTTGGTGCCGGTCGTCGCTATAGCCTCGCATCAAACCCTCTGCATAGTCTTCGGAAAGAACCTGATCCAAGGGTAGTCGGCTGGTGCCGTTGGGGTTGCGCCACTGGGACTGTCCCGCGATCACACGCGCCGAGGCTTCGGCGAAAAGGTGCGCGCGCTCGGACGTGCCGGACCCATCATAGTTCTCAACTTCGTCCAGAATGGTCCAGAGTTGCGCACCGGTGACACCACCATCGATCGGCGGCGGTGCGAAGAATGCTGTCTGATCGCCCACCGGTACGGCCACGGGCGCAAGGAAGGCGACTCGGTAACCGCGCATCTCGGCCGCATCGATGGGTTGGCCCGCCTGCCTCATCGCCAGAGCGAGGGACTCCGTGAAGGGTGAATTGTAAAGCGCCGCCAATCCGGAACTCCGAACACCTGCCAGGACAGCCGCCAAGGCGGGTTGTTCGATCAGTTCCCCCTCCTTATGCGGAGAACCATCGGGTCGGAAGTACATCCGGGCGGCGTCCGGGTCGCCCTTGATCCGATTGCCGTGCAGTGCCAAATCGCGCGCGAACGCGCGGCTGGCTTTACTGCCGAACCGGGCGGCCGATTCCGCTGGCGCCAACAATTGCTCCCAGCGCTGGGTTCCGTATCGGGCATGGAGTGCCGCCATGCCGCGAACCATGCCTGGCACCATGCCACCCTCGGCGCTTTGGATAGCAGGAAATACAACGCTATCGCCATTGACCGACTGGCTTTCAAAAATCAAGCAGGAGCCACCTGACATGATTCCCGCCCGTGACGGCAATGTCGAAGCCATCATGAAAGACATCGCCACGGCGGCATCTGCCGCCCGACCGCCGCGCAACAGCACTTCCTGCCCAAGAATACTGGCTTGGGGACTGTCCGATACGGCAAGGCCGGTTAACTGATATTCGACGTTCAAGACGCCTTCGGGCCTGCCTTGGCAGGCTGAGATCAGCAACAGGGTGGTAAAAAGTGGTGCAACGCGCGCCTTGAAAGTCACATTAAAGATGCTTGCCATAAGTTGATCCAATTCTTCCCCCACCCTACCTTTGCAAAAGAACATCAAGGATGCAGATGTGCGTACCCGAATGAAACACATGATTGTAGCAGCAATGATTCTATTCTTCGCTGCGCCCCTTCCCCTCGCTGCCCAGCAGCGCGGAGCCTCTTTTATCAGAGATGCGGAGATTGAAGATACCATTCGTGTCATCTCCACGCCTTTGTTTCAACAGGCTGGGTTATCGCCAGCCGCGATTGATGTGTACCTAATCAACGACGACTCACTCAACGCCTTCGTCGCCGGTGGGCTGAATATGTTCCTCCATACCGGCTTTTTGGTAAGCACGACGGACATTGGTGAAGTTATGGGGGTCATCGCCCACGAAACCGGACACATCGAAGGAGGGCACCTCGCAGCGCGCAAAGCGGAAATAGAAGACCTCAAGGATCAACTGCTGGCGACCTATGTCTTGGGATTGGGCGCAGCGATCCTGAGCGGCAATCCGGGCGTTGGGACCGCCGCAACCCTGGCCACTCAGGACGCCATGCTACGCGGTCTGCTGCGCTACAACCGCGGACAGGAAGCTTCCGCCGATCAAGCCGCCGTCCGCCTGTTGCAGGGTGCCGGCTATTCACCCAGCGGGCTGCTGAACTTCATGAAGGTGCTCCATGGTCAGGAGGCCTTGCTTTCCAGCAGTCAGGATCCCTATCTGCGCAGCCACCCCTTGACGCAAGACCGCATGACCTACCTGGCGGAGTCGGTTCAAGAATCGCCCTATCGTTCCAAGCCCTTCCCGCCCGACCTCGTCGAACGCTACCAGCGCATGAAAGCCAAACTTGTGGGTTTCCTGAAGCCCATGCATATCGTGGAAAGGCAGTACCCACAAAGCGACGCGAGCATAGCGGCCCGCTATGCCCGAGCAATTGCCCAGTACCGCAACGGCAGTATCGATACTGCGTTGGAGCAAATCGAAGCGCTAATCCAATCCGAGCCCGGGAACCCTTACTTCTGGGAACTGAAGGGTCAGGTGCTCTATGAAAACGGGCGCATCAATGAATCGATACCGCCCTATGAGGAAGCAACCCGTCTGGCGCCGGATTCCGCTTTGCTCAGAATCGGCCTGGCCGCCGCTTTGTTGCAACTGCCGGGAAACGACCTTGTTCCGAGTGCACGTGACCACCTCTACGAAGCTTTGAAGCAGGAGGACGACAATCCGACGGTCTGGCGGTATCTTGCCATTGCCGAGGGTCGGCTCGGGAACACTGGCTTGGCGGCTCTTTCCTTGGCAGAAGCCGCCTGGGCGCGCGGCAATGCCAAGGAAACGCGCGATCAGGCCGAGCGGGCACAAAAACTGCTGGATAACGGTACCAGGGGCAAACTGCGCGCCGAAGATTTGCAAAGATTTGCCGAGAATGAATTGAAGAAGAAAAAGAACTAGGATATTCCCCCGGGACGGGGAACAACGGCGACCGATAAGGATTAGAAACATGAAAACGGGAATGTCGTGGCTCTACGCGTTTCTTGTTGCAGGGATCATCGCAAGCGTGCCGCTCTCCAGCCGGGCACAGGAACAAAGCTCGCCTTTCGACGCCGTTCAGAAGGAAGCGCTTGAGAAGATCATTCGCGACTATCTGATGGAGAATCCGCGAATCATCATCGAAGCGGTGCAAGGACTGGAACAGCAGCAACGAGCAGCGGAAGCCGAACGGGCCCGTATTGCCTTGGCCGAGAATCGTGAGGCTCTGGAAGCAGACGCGGCCGATCCGATCATGGGCAACCCAATGGGTGATGTCACCGTGGTCGAGTTCTTCGACTATCGATGTCCTTATTGTCGACGCATGATTCCTGCAATGGAAGAATTGCTGGAAAGCGATCCGGGCGTGCGTTGGGTCTTCAAGGAATTTCCGATCCTGGGGCCGGATTCGCTCTATGCCGCCCGCGCCGCTCTGGCTGTCGAGAAGCAAGGCGCCTACGAAGCCTTTCATCTGGCTTTGATGGCCGATGGATTTGACGTAACGAAGGAGAACGTAGATCGGGTCGTAGAGAGCCTGTCTCTGAATAAGGCGCAGTTTGAAGCCGACCTCGTTTCTGCTGAGATCGAAGGAATGTTGGCAAAGAATCATGCGCTGGCCGGGCAACTGGGAATCAACGGCACGCCGGCTTTCGTCGTAGGCAATACGCTCCTGCCCGGCGCCGTCAGTCTTGCGCAGCTTCGTCAGGCAATCCAACTGGCGCGCGACACCAAAAGCTGACCCGCGACGAGGCCATTTGTTGCCGAGTCAAGGCGTTGCTGCCGATTGCGCGGCTCGTACGCCCTGTGCTAACCAAGCAAGTTAAGATTTGTACATCAGGCATGAATCGGGGGAAACTTGACCCAGTCACGAAGCGTGCTGCTCCTCAATGGGCCGAACCTCAATTTGCTGGGGACCCGCCAACCTGAGGTTTATGGCAGCACGACGCTTGCTGAGATAGAGGCGCGCTGCATCGAGCAGGCCAAGGGTCTTGGCTTGAGCCTGGAAGCACGGCAATCGAATCACGAAGGCGAGTTGGTTGATTGGATTCAAGCGGCCCGTCACCAATTCGCTGCCATCATCATTAATCCTGGAGCGTTCACACACACATCGGTAGCGCTCCTGGACGCACTTCAGGCTTTCGAGGGGCTGGTGATAGAAGTCCACCTGTCCAATATTCATCGCCGGGAGAGCTTTCGCCACCACTCCTATGTATCGCTCGCGGCCACCGGCGCCATCGTCGGCCTGGGTGCGCAGGGGTATGACCTGGCGCTGCAGGCGATCGCCGCGCGCCTGACTGAAGTTTAATTTAAGAGAGACCGTAAATGGCAGAATTCGACCTCAACGATGACTTGATCCGCCGTCTGGCGGGGCTCCTGGAGGAGACTGGCCTAACGGAGTTGGAATACGAGGCCGATGGGCAGCGCATCCGTGTCAGTCGCGGCTCGTCGGTATCTCAGGTATCCGTCGCACCCGCCGCGGCGGCACCCTCTGTTGCGCCAGCGCCCTCGGCCGGCGATGCCATCCCGGCAGGTGCGATCACCGCACCCATGGTGGGCACTGTCTATACGGCGCCCTCGCCCGGCACTCCGGATTTCGTGTCCGTCGGCGACAAGGTTCGCGAAGGTCAGACGGTACTCATCATTGAGGCCATGAAGGTGATGAACCAGATTGCGGCGCCGCGCGGCGGCACCGTCACCCAGATCCTGATCGACGACGGCCAGCCGGTGGAGTTCGGCGAACCGCTCATCGTGATCGAGTAGCGCGGGGTTGCTTCAGCTTTGACCGCAGTTTTTGAAAAGGTCCTGATCGCCAATCGCGGCGAGATCGCGCTCCGCATCCATCGCGCCTGTCGCGAGATGGGGATCCATACCGTAGCCGTCCATTCAACTGCCGACGCAAACGCCATGCATGTCCGTTTGGCTGACGAAAGCGTTTGCATTGGGCCGCCTGCTGGACGCGACAGCTACCTAAACGTTCCCGCATTGATAACGGCGGCGACCATCACGGGCGCCGATGCCATTCACCCCGGCGTAGGCTTCCTTTCGGAAAACTCGGACTTTGCCGCCATGGTTGAAGATCATGGCATGACCTTCATTGGCCCGTCGCCTGAGCATATTGCACTGATGGGCGACAAGATCGCCGCAAAGGATGCTGCCGAGCGCTTCGGCATCCCAATCGTTCCCGGTTCATCCGGCGCCATCACATCGCCCGAGCAAGCCCTGAAGGTCGCCGAGGAGATCGGATATCCGGTGCTGGTAAAGGCCAAGGCAGGCGGCGGTGGCCGCGGCATGAAGGTGGCACGCGATCCCGAAGGCCTGGTCGAGGGCCTGGTCATGGCCAAGAACGAAGCACAGGCTGCATTCGGCAACGACGATGTCTACCTGGAGAAGTACCTCGACAACCCACGCCACATCGAAGTGCAGATTTTGGCGGATGGGCAGGGCGGCGCAGTGCACCTGGGTGAGCGGGACTGCTCATTGCAGAGGCGCCACCAGAAGGTGCTGGAAGAAGCGCCCTCGCCGGCATTGAACCAGACCGAACGCGAGCGCATCGGCGATATCGCCATCAAGGCGGTACGGGAAATGGGGTATCGCAGCGCCGGGACATTCGAGTTTCTCTACCAGGACGGTGAATTCTACTTCATCGAAATGAACACACGGCTCCAGGTCGAGCACCCGATTTCGGAGATGATCACCGGCATCGACCTCGTGCGCGAGCAGATTCGCGTGGCTGCCGGTATTCCACTGGAGATTTCCCAGGAGGATATCCGGTTCCAGGGCCATGCTATCGAATGCCGCATCAATGCCGAGAACCCCGAGACCTTCGTGCCGTCACCGGGCCGCCTCAGCGATTACCACGCGCCCGGCGGCTTGGGTGTGCGGGTCGACTCCGGCCTCTATTCCGGTTATTCGATCCCGCCCTACTATGACAGTCTTATCGCCAAACTTGTCGTGCACGGCCAAACCCGGAATGAATGCCTGATGCGGTTGCGCCGGGCACTGGAAGAATTCGTCATCGACGGAATTCAGACAACCATTCCGCTGCACCAACGTTTGATTGGCGAGGGTGATTTCATAAACGGTGACTACAATATTCATTGGCTTGAGAAACTGCTAAGCGGCAAACTCTAAAACAGCCTTTGCCACAACAGTCTGCTATTATTGTTTGGTAGAGTTGGTTGACCCGCGAGGAGTGCACGGCTGATTGAGTGATCGCAAGCCGATTCCCCTCACCCCGGAGCTTCTTCTCCGGGCCTATGCCATCGGTATCTTCCCGATGGCCGAGAGCCGTTTTGCCACGGACCTTCATTGGGTCGAGCCTACGCGTCGCGGCATATTGCCGTTGGACAGCTTTCATATCCCACACAAACTGAAAAAACTGGTTCGCAAGGATCATTTCGAAGTGACCTGCGACCTGAGCTTCGTCGACGTGATCGACGGTTGCGCCGAAGGCAGCGACGATCGGCGCGATACCTGGATCAATGAAACCATCCGCGCGCTCTACATCGAGCTTCACGCCATGGGCCACGCCCACTCTATCGAATGCTGGCACGAAGGTTGTTTGGCGGGCGGTTTGTATGGCGTGGCGTTAGGTGGCGCATTCTTCGGCGAGAGCATGTTCAGTCGGGAAAGCGGGGCCAGTAAGGTTGCGCTGGTGCATCTCGTCGCACGGCTGCGTCTGGGCGGCTACAAGCTGTTGGATACGCAGTTCGTGACATCCCATCTTCGCCAATTCGGGGCCAAGGAGATCTCGCGGGAAGCTTATCGCAGCCAGTTGTCAAAGGTTGTTGGACTGCCGGTTCAGTTCCCGGTGGAACTGCCTTCAACGGCACTGGAGGATTTCTTGCAATCCAGCAACCAGACGTCATAGACCGGGTGCTCCAACGCATTGAGCGCCGGTGAAGAGGCAAACATCCATCCGGTAAATATGCGTTCGCCGGCAGCGTCGGCCCGATCATCGTCGATTTCCAGAAAGGCTGTGCTTTCGGGGGTTTCCGTGGGCGGCGTCTTGCGACAGGTCCTAACGACAACCTTGAGGCTGCCAAAAGTGACTTCCTCGCCCAACGCCACTTCCATGGTCGATATACGGGCCGTCACTTTGTCCAGGCCTTGCAGAACCGCGTAATTGCCGGTGATCGTAAAGTCTTTGGCCGTAAGGGCCAGAGCCGGACTGTACGGCGCGGCGGCGGCCACTAAGCCTGCAAGCGATAGCAAAGCTGTTGTTGTGCGGCCAAGGCGCATGAAGCGGCTCCTACTCACTTTTGTAAGGATTCTGCAGCGACTGCACCAAACGCAACAGGACGTCTCTGACCTGATGCTCGTCGCAGCCCATCAGAATTGCATCTTCCAGCGCGTCCTGCGCCATCTCACTGATTTCGGTGAGGTTTTCGTTCAAGACCTTGATCTTTTCGCGGCAAGACAAAGGTTGGCCGTCCGGCTGCAGCCACACCGGGATCGAAAAGCTATCCTGTTGCTTATCACCACTCATGACGCATCACTTATGCTGGGGCCCCTTGGGTCGCAAGCAATAATCGCTCACCTCAACTCCGCTTTGAAGCGCAGTCGGACATAATCGGCGGTCCAGTTCCCGTCCGCATCGCAAAGTTGCGGTCGCAAGGCTTCGACCACCTCGGCGATGTATGCTGGCTGCTCCGCATCCGGCAGCAATCGAATAAAGTTCTCGCCGAAGGTTTCCAACCAAGCGCTCAGATCGCCTGGGAGCGGTGTGGGCCGTGGAATCAGCTCGATATAGCTAACCTTGAACCCATGACTCTGCAGCTTGTCCAAATACTCCTGTGGTTGCGGAAAGTACCAGGGATTGGCTGATTCCCCATCAAAGTTGCGCCGATCAAGTGCCGCCACCAGCGCGTCTTTGATGGTCTTGACGTTATCACCGCCGCCCATTTCTCCTACAAATCGCCCGCCGGGCTTCAGTGCGCGGGCGACCCCATCAAGAACTGCATCTGGATCAAGCATCCAGTGAAGGGCGGCGTTCGTGAAGACTGCATCGAACTCGGACTGAAAGGCAAGCTCCTGGCCGTTCACAACCCGTGCGTCCAGCCCCCTGGCCTTTGCCGCGGCAATTTGGTCCGTGCTGGCATCGACAGCCACAACATCCAAGCCGCATTCAACCAGTTTCTCCGTCAGCGCTCCGTCGCCGCAGCCCAGGTCTAGAACGCGCTCCCCGGCCTTGGGTACCAGCAGTTCGATCAACGGCTCGCCGAGTTTGGCGACAAAGCCGGCATTCCGGATGTAGCGTGCGGGATCCCAGTGTTGCGTCTGCCCATTCTTAGCCGGCATTACTGGGTTCCTTCGGCCGCCGCGTCGCTGAGGCTGAAAATAAAGCGCCCTAACATATCGACCACGTTGACAGAGCCTTGCGTGAACTCAATACGTTCACCGGGCTTGAGAGTTTCCTCGGCGCCGCCCGGCTCGATCTCGATATAGATGTTCCCCAACAAGCCATCGGGTACGATCCGCGCCGAGCTGTCCTGGGGCAAATTGATCCCCGGGATAATCGACAGATCGACACGCGCCATGAAGGTCTCGGTATCAACGCGTTGTCCTGTGACGCTTCCTACCTTCAATCCCGCAACCCGTACATCCGTACCGACGCTAACCCCCGAGGCGTTGTCGAAAGTTGCCCAAAGGGACGATCCCCCTGTCGTAGTGACCTGGGTTGCGTTGAAGGCAAAAATGAGAAACCCGCCGGCAACCAACAGAACCAGGCCGCCGATAATAGTTTCCAGTACGCTCCGGCTCATGCGCTCACTTCCTCATTCTTGGCGTTCGTTCCTGCAATCATCTTCAAGGTCGAGGCCCTTACTCCGGTTTCCAGGCCTCATAATCGCCGCCGGTCGCGGCCCGCTGACCGCCTTTAAGCGTATGTCCTGGCGGGCGATAGGCTAAATCTGTTCCGGTTAGATTCGGCAAATGCTCTTTCTCCCACGGCTTGCGAGACGGGGCGGTATGCGTGGGCGCCTGATCGATCGTGTGATGAAGCCATGCATGCCAATCGGGCGGTACTTTGCTCGCTTCGGCCTTGCCGTTGTAGATCACCCAGCGGCGCTCCCGGCGCAAAGAACCGACGTCCAGCTTCTTCGCACCGCGCTCGCGGTAATAGATATTGCCAAATTCGTCACGGCCAACCTCTTCACCCTTGCGGCGCGTGAAAAACCAGGTGCCAAAGTCAAAGAACATGGAGCTCGTCTCTTTTCCTGCCTCGGATCAAAGCATATGCGCGGGCGGACTATTGCACCTGATCGTCGCTCCGTCCAGCCCGACCGACCGTTTGGTGCGCCTGCGGCATTGCAATCGCTGGACAGCACCACAGACCAACCCCTATAGCTTTGTCGGTGAACAGCTATTTGGCAAGCCGGGGTTGAGAAGCACATGACGGATTTCTGGCGGGATTGCGGCTTTGTACTGCTTGAACGGGAAGAAAACGGATTCTTGCGTGTAACGGACGACTTCCTGCGCGCTTATTTCAAGCGTCCGGAGATCCGCCCGGTCGAAGAGTCCTGCGCCGCCGAGCGGAAGCTGCACGACGCCTTGCTGCGCAACCCACGCCAAGCTGTATCCGACAAGCAGCTGACGGAACTGGCCGACCCGGACGCGCGGGAGAATTACCAGATTGTACTGGCCTTCCGCGACCGGCTGGTTGCGGCAGGCACCGTCGAGGGTTGCTATCTAAATCTTTTCCGCGACGCCAGCGGGTCGGCTGAGGGAATCCCTGTTCCGCCACTCTTTGTTGATCAAATGACCCATGTGATCCTACGCAACATCCTAGACGGCGTCGCTGATCCCCTGCGGGCACGCGCCGGCGAGTTCTTTTTCCGCCCCCAGAAAGTCACCATCAACGACGGGCACATCATGGCCGCCGACGAGGAGATCGTCGAAATGTACGCCAGCAGCGGCGGGTTTGGGTCACTTGGGCAGTTGCTGGTTGAAGCCCAAACCCCTTTGCGGACCATTGACCTAGATGTTCTGACGGTCGAGAACGCCGAGATGTACTGGCTGCGCGATCAGAAGTACGACACCGTGCTCAACCTTAACTTTTCAGGCGACGGCCTAGATGCCCTTTGCCGGGTCCTGGAATCTTGGGTGCAGCATTTCCTTGATGTTGCCGTTTCCATCCAACCTGTTCAGCAAATTACGGACGAACGCTGGGTCTGGCATATCGGTTTGGAGCAAGAAGGCACGCGATTGCTCAATGATCTCTACCAAGGCGTGGACGTTGGCGAAGCCCGCTTGGCCCGCTTGCTGTCCCTGTTTCGGTTGGACTTCGCCGACCCTCAAGAGATGCGGCCCGATATCGCCGGGCGTCCGGTCTACCTTGCCTTATCCATCAACGAACAGGGCATTGTCCGTTTGAAGCCGCAAAATCTGCTGGTCAATCTCCCCCTTGCCGCCAAGGCGTCATGACGATCACCAATCCCAACTCGGGACACCCGCCAAATCTGGCGACCCGGCTGGATGGCAGAGTCTGGGCCTTAATCGCTGCTTCCTCGTTGGGTCTGAATACCACGTTGGCGAGTCTTGCCTATGGGCTGGGCGCAACACCACTGCTGATCGCAGCGGTCCGCGCGCTGGTCGCGGCCTGCATCCTGGGCCTCTGGCTGCGTTCTCGGGGCATGCCCGCCTTTCACCCTAGGGACTGGAAGGCTTTGTTTGTCGCAACATTGGCCACGACCGGCGTTTCAGTCGGCTACCTGGGTTCGGTTTTCTTCATACCGGTTTCCCTAGCAGCGATCATTTTCTACACCTTCCCGCTCGTGGTGGCGGGCGCAAATGCGCTCATCGAACGGCGGGTGCCGACAGCAGGCGAGAGTGGTCTTTTCTTGCTGGCTTTCGCGGGTTTGGTCCTGGCGATCGGCCCCTCGTTCCAGTCCCTGGATTGGCGCGGCATAGCTCTGGCTGGCCTTGCCAGCACCTCCTCAGCCACGCTCTTCATTGTCGCGGCGCGCAGATTGGGACACCTCAACGATCTGGCCGTGTCGTTTCAGATCAACCTTTTCGGGGGCGGCGTAGTCGCGCTTGGCGCTTTGGCCTTGTTTCCAAGCATGCTGGTCCTACCCGGCAATGTCGCCGGTGTCGCTTTGATCGGCGCGATTTGCCTTGCCTATCTAGTGGGCGTCACAACACTCTTTACCGCCGTGAAGCAAGCTGGCCCCGCCAAAACTGCTCTTTTTTTCAACATCGAGCCGCTGGTCTCCATTGCGTTGGCGTTCCTGTTACTGGGCGAGCGTTTTTCCGGTCCGCAGCTGCTTGGAGGTGCTTGCGTCATCACGGCTTTAATGCTGGGCAGCTTGCAACGGGCCCATCGGCCCTTGCCGCCCACAGCCTGACGCCCACAGCAAGCATCTATGCCTTGATGATGTTGTGTTCAGGACCGTAGGGAAATCCGGTAATGTTTTCGGCGCCGTCGTGGCCCAGCACCAATATGTCGTGCTCCCGATATCCGCCGGCGCCGGGTTGTCCTTCCGGAATCATGATCATCGGTTCCATGGAAACCACCATCCCCGGTTCCAAGATCGTTTCCACATCCTCGCGTAGTTCCAGACCGGCTTCCCGTCCGTAATAATGCGATAGGACACCGAAGGAGTGGCCGTAACCAAAGGTTCGGTTCGCAAGCAAGCCGTAGCGCGCATAGATTTCGTTGAGCTCGGCCGCGATATCGCAGCAACGCGCGCCGGGTTTGATGAGTGTCAAGCCGCGCTCGTGCACCTCAACATTGATGGCCCAGGTTCTTAGGTGCGCATCGCTTGCGTGCTCCAGGAACAAAGTGCGTTCCAACGCGGTATAGTAGCCCGCGATCATAGGGAAGCAGTTGAGCGACAGAATGTCCCCCTTCTGTACCCGGCGACTCGTCACTGGATTGTGGGCGCCATCGGTATTGATGCCGGATTGGAACCAGGTCCAGGTATCCATAAGCTCGGCGTCGGGATAGGTTTCGGCGATCGCCCGCACCATGGTTTGGGTCGAATGCAGGGCAATCTCGTATTCCGGCACGCCTTCCGACAGAGCCTCCACGCAGGCCGCGCCACCCAGGTCGGCGATCCGTGCGCCGTTACGTATTACCGTGATTTCCTCGGGCGACTTGATCATCCGCTGCCGCATGACGGCCGACGATAGGTCTTTTATCGGCGAGCTTGGAAAGGCTTCCTGCAATCTGCCATAGGTTTCTAGACTGAGGTGGTCGAATTCGACACCAATTCTCGCGTCGGCGGGAACGAGCCTCTGGAGCGCTTTGAAGTAGTTGTCGCGATCCCAATCGGTATAGACGACGTTCTCGCCTACCGTTCGGCGCCCGGGCTGTCCGCCGTCAATGTTCGCCGAAACGCTCGTAATCTGCTCCTGGGTCACAACCAATGCGTAGCGCCGCCCGAAGCTGCAATAGAGGAAATCGCTGTAATAATCGATGCAGTGGATCGATGTGAGTACCGCAGCGTCAACCCCAAGGTCAGCCATGATCAGGCGCAACCCCTTCACGCGCCGTTTCATTTCCTTGGAAGAAAAGGTCGGCGTCACTCTCCGACCATTCTTTATCTGCTTCATGGATTCGAGCATTGCGGCATTTCCCTTAACTGAAACGAATGTGGACCGTTCCTTTGATGAGGGTGTGTAGAGCATTTCTTAAATCAAATAAATTTTGTTATACTTTCCATTCTATAAATTTTATTAATGTATAGCATGTTACTACCGCTTGATCTCCTACACAGCTTTCTGACGGTCATAACAGTTGGCTCTATGAGCCGGGCCTGTCGATCGCTGGGACGAACACAGGCCGCTGTATCCTTGCAGATACAACGCCTTGAGGACTTGTCGGGCGGAAAGCTGATAGAGCGTCGGACACGTCCTTTGCAGACCACGCCCCGCGGTGAACTGGTCTTGCAACATGCGCGCGACATGCTGGAAATGAACGCTGCTTTTGTGGCCCGTCTTAAGGATGACGAGGTGTCCGGTAGTTTGCGGGTCGGAATTCCCAACGACTTCGCCACACGTTTCCTGCCTCGCGTTCTGGCGGCCTTTGTCAGATCGCATCCGGGAATCTCTCTCGAGGTCGAGTCGGACATCAGCGATCGCTTGAGCGCGCGCTTCTCGGACGGCGAACTCGACCTTGTTCTAGCAATCCGCGGCCAGCACGGTTGGGACAGGCCATCCCGCGTATGGCACGACCCGCTAGTTTGGATCGGCCAAAGGGCGGCGATAGCGAAAAAGGCAAGGAGCCACCGGCCGCAGTCCCCCCTCTCCCTTGTTACCTATCCTGAAGGCTGCGGCTATCGCCGGCGCATGCTGACGGCCCTGGAGCGAAATGAAATCGCACATCGAATCGCATATACCAGTCTTGATCTTAGCGGCCTGTCGGTTGCGGTCGAAAATGGCTTAGGCATCACTGCCCTCGCGAAGCATACCCTACCGACACCCCTGAAATCCCTGATCCTGACTGACTCACCTTTACCGCCGCTCGAGCAGGTGGAAATCGGGCTTCTCTGCAAAGAGGAAAGCCTTTCACCGCGCGCCCTCAACACGCTACGAGACAGTTTTATCGAAGCCATGGATTCACGCCTTTTCCAGACATAGTGCCACCCGTCTGGACTGCCGATGAGATCTCGTTTCTACCGCTAATCACCAGTAAACAGGGGTGTCAATCAGCCCTGTGGGGTTGAGCAATTTTTCCGAATAACTTAGTGACACCAACTGTATATTGTGGTTTCATTTAGTTTCGACACTAGGGAATGTGATTAAACTCTTCTCGTTCCCTAGCAAGGCGACCGGGGGGCGCCGTCCTGGCCTCATTTTCATGTCGGTGCCGCCCTCCTGTTGCGCAGGGCAAAAACACGTAAAACCAAAGGAGCGTCAGGTATGCGTATCGCGCGTCGATTCACCGAAGCGGGCAAGGACGTTTACGAGGACATCGAGTTCCGCTCGACGACCAGCGAGATACGCAATCCCGATGGGTCCGTCGTCTTCGTACAGAATGATTTAGAGGTGCCCGCAAGCTGGAGTCAGGTCGCAGCCGACATCCTGGCACAGAAGTATTTTCGCAAGCGTGGTATTCCGGCGAAATTGCGGCGCATCGAGGAGAACGATGTCCCAAGCTGGCTGTGGCGCTCGGTTCCGGATGACAAGGCGCTTAAGGCGCTGCCTGAGGACCAAGCCAGCATTGGCGAGACCTCTGCGCGCCAGGTATTCGATCGCCTCGCCGGCACCTGGACCTACTGGGGTTGGAAGGGCGGTTACTTCGATCAGGAAGAAGACGCTCAGACCTATTTCGATGAAATGCGATACATGCTGGCGACGCAAATGGCGGCGCCGAACAGCCCGCAATGGTTCAACACGGGTCTCCATTGGGCCTATGGCATTGATGGCCCAGGTCAGGGGCATTTCTACGTCGATTACCAAAGCGGCAAACTGGTGCGCTCACAGTCCGCCTACGAACACCCGCAACCGCACGCCTGCTTCATTCAGTCCGTTGACGACAGTCTGGTCAATGAGAACGGCATCATGGACCTGTGGGTACGGGAAGCACGGCTCTTCAAATACGGATCGGGCACGGGCACGAACTTTTCGCGCATCCGCGCCGATGGAGAGAGCCTGTCGGGTGGCGGCCGTTCTTCCGGCTTGATGTCCTTCCTTAAGATTGGCGACCGGGCCGCCGGCGCCATCAAATCCGGTGGAACCACGCGCCGTGCCGCGAAGATGGTGACTGTCGATCTCGATCACCCAGACATCGAAGCCTACGTTAATTGGAAGGTGATCGAAGAGCAGAAAGTCGCAGCTCTGGTAGCCGGCTCGAAGCTTTGCGACAAGCACCTGAATGCCATCATTCAGGCCTGCCATCAGAGCAAGGACGCCCTGGGGGACAAGGCTTTTGAGCCGATGAAGAATCCAGCGCTCAAAGCCGCTATCAAAGCCGCACGCGCGGTAATGATCTCCGAGAACTACATCGGTCGCGTCATCCAGTTCGCCCGCCAGGGTTACACCGCTATCGATTTCAGGACCTACGATACCGACTGGGACAGCGAAGCCTATCTGACGGTATCCGGCCAGAACTCGAACAACTCGGTCCGCGTGCCGAACGCATTTTTGGAATGCGTCAGGGAAGATGGTGAATGGGAGCTCACCTCCCGCACCGACGGCAGTGTCGTCAAGACGGTAAAAGCAAGGGAACTTTGGGATCAGATCGCGGGGGCCGCCTGGGCCTGCGCCGATCCCGGCGTGCAGTTTGATACCACCATCAACGAGTGGCATACCTGCCCGGCCGGTGGACGTATCAACGCTTCCAACCCTTGCTCTGAGTATATGTTCCTCGACGATACGGCCTGCAATCTGGCCTCGATGAATCTGATGACCTTCCGGCGCGCGGACGGGTCCTTCGACATCGGCTCCTATGAGCATGCCACACGGCTTTGGACCATCGCGCTCGAAATTTCCGTGTTGATGGCACAGTTTCCATCCAGCGAGATAGCCCAGCGCTCCTACGATTACAGGACCCTTGGCCTGGGCTACGCGAATCTCGGCGGACTTTTGATGGCCATGGGCCTGTCCTACGACAGCGACGAGGGCCGGGCAGTCTGCGCGACCCTGACGGCGATCATGACCGGAACCAGCTATGCCACCTCCGCAGAAATGGCTGGTGAACTGGGGACCTTCCCGCGCTTCGAGGAAAACCGAGATGCCATGCTGCGGGTCATCCGCAACCATCGCAACGCGGCCTACGGGAAAGCCGATGGTTATGAAGACTTGTCGGTGCCGCCCGTGCCGATTCGCGCCGTGGACTGCCCCGACCCGCGCATGATTGAAGCAGCCGAGGCGGCTTGGGATCTGGCGCTGGAATTGGGTGAGCGCTACGGCTATCGAAATGCGCAAACAACGGTGATCGCACCGACCGGAACCATCGGGCTGGTCATGGATTGCGACACGACTGGGATCGAACCGGACTTCGCGCTGGTTAAGTTCAAGAAGCTGGCCGGCGGTGGTTACTTCAAGATCATCAACCGCACCGTTCCGCAGGCGCTGCGCACGCTCGGTTACGATGAGGATCAGATTGAAACCATGATCCGCTACGCGGTCGGTTTCGGAACGCTCGACGGCGCTCCCGGAATTGACCACAAAGCCCTGAAAGAAAAGGGCTTCTCCCAAGCCGCTGTGGAAGCGGTGGAGGACGCTCTCGCGAGCGCCTTCGATATCAAGTTCACCTTCAACAAATGGACCCTGGGGGCCGATTTTTGCACCAAAGAACTGGGCTTCACGGAAGCACAGCTAAACGATCCCACGTTCGATATGTTGCAAGAACTCGGATTCACGCGGAAGGAAATCGACGCCGCGAACCTGCATGTCTGTGGCGCAATGACCCTGGAAGGCGCGCCGCATCTGAAGGACGAGCATCTGACCGTGTTCGATTGTGCCAACCCCTGCGGGCGAATCGGCAAGCGCTCCTTGTCGGTCGAAAGCCACATTCGCATGATGGCGGCCGCTCAACCTTTCATTTCCGGCGCGATTTCCAAGACCATCAACATGCCCAACAGCGCGACGGTCGAGGATTGCCGAGAGGCTTACGAGCTTTCCTGGAAACTGGCGATCAAAGCGAACGCCCTCTACCGGGATGGCTCAAAACTCAGTCAGCCGCTGGCGGCGAGCCTCTTGAGCGACGAGGAAGAGGACAACAGCGATGAAGTCGTTGAAAGGCTGATTGCCGCTTCCCGCACGGAACAAACCGAAGTGATCGCGGAACGCATCATAGAGCGCATCGTTCATCGGTCTGCCGAACGCCGACGTTTGCCGCAACGACGCAAGGGTTATACCCAAAAAGCGATCGTCGGCGGTCACAAGGTCTATCTGCGAACTGGTGAGTACGAGGATGGACAGGCCGGTGAAATCTTCATCGACATGCACAAGGAAGGTGCCGCTTTCCGCAGTTTGATGAACAATTTTGCAATTGCGATTTCCATAGGACTTCAGTACGGCGTACCGCTCGAGGAGTTCGTGGAAGCCTATACGTTCACACGCTTCGAACCATCGGGCATGGTGGAGGGGAACGACGCCATCAAGATGGCCAGTTCGGTACTCGACTACATTTTCAGGGAACTGGCGATTTCCTACCTGGGCCGCAAGGATTTGGCTCACGTGGAACCCGCCGATATCACACCCGATTCGATCGGGACGGGCGAAGGTCAGGCAGCGCTTCCCGCCGTCGAGCAGGAAGCCTTGACGGAAACCATGCGTCGCGTCGCCTCGACTGGCTACGTGCGCAACAATCTCGTCGTCTTTTCGGGAGGCGGTGGCAACGCGAATGGGTCCGGAGGCGGTCAGACAACGACCGCGTCGGGGACGGTTGCCAGCGCTAGCCCGACTGTGACGCCGAAAGCCTCTGCAAGCGCCGCAGGCGCTCTGCAGGGCCTCAACGGTGGCAATGGCTCCGCCAACCACGCCATCGCCGTTGAGGACACCGTGGTCGAGAGTGTCGACCTCCATCTCGAACGTGTGCGCGAGGCGCGCATGAAGGGATACGAGGGTGACGCTTGCGGTGACTGCGGTAACTTTACGCTGGTACGCAACGGGACCTGCATGAAGTGCGTGACCTGTGGCTCTACCAGCGGCTGCTCGTGACGGGGGATACCCCTTCTTAGGAGCCACTCGCCTTTGACGGCGGTTGCCCAGACCGCCACCGGCTCCGTCCCTCGACCCTGAGTTCTCCCTGTGACTGGGGGGCGGCATACGGCGGAGTCCGCCCCTCTCTTTTCCAAGGAGGGGGACCGGCACTGCAAGGCCTGGGACCTTGCCGCTCGGCATGGCTGACTTGTCGCGACAGGGCTAGTCTGACGGCAAGCCAAGCGCTAAGGTCCGGCCTTTAGACATCAAAGCGCACACCGCCGATAAGGGAGAACCACCATCATGGCCGGGAAGATCGAAGCACGCCTCAAGGAACTTGGACTGGAACTGCCCAAAGCAGCCGCCCCTGCTGCCAACTACGTGCCATACGTGGTCAGTGGCAATCTGGTTTTCATTGCCGGGCAAATTACCCTGTGGAATGGCGAACTGAAGTTCCTCGGTAAGGTCGGTCAGGATTTCACTGTCGATGAAGGCAAGGAAGCCGCAAAGCTCTGCGCCCTTAACATCATCGCTCAGCTCCGCGAAGCCGCGGGCGGCGATCTGGACCGCGTAAAGCGCATTGTGCGCCTTGGCGCTTTCGTCAACTCGACACCCGACTTCACCCAACAGCCGGAAGTTATCAATGGCGCGTCCGATCTGATCGTCGCTGTGTTCGGCGAATCAGGCAAGCATGCCCGCGCGGCCGTTTCTGCCGGCGCTTTGCCGCGCAACGTGGCCGTCGAGATTGAGGCGGTCGCCGAGTTGAGCTAAGGCCAGAACCGGCCGATCAGTTTGACTGTTGCTGTCGGAGCCGCCGCAATTTCTGGACATTGCGGTTGTGCTCCGCCAGCGTCTTCGTGAAGGCATGGCCGCCTTGGCCGTCCGCAACGAAATAGAGATACCCACTTTCAGCGGGCCTCAAGACGGCTTCCAACGACGCGCGTCCCGGATTTGCAATCGGACCCGGTGGCAACCCGGTATTTTGGTATGTGTTGTAGGGGTCATCGACCTTCCAATCCTGGCGGGTCAACGCACGCCCCAGCGGCGCTTTGCCTTTGGTCAGCGCAAAAATGACCGTAGGGTCCGATTGCAGCGGCATGCCCTTGGCTAAGCGATTGTAAAAAACCGAAGCAACCAGCGGACGCTCACCGCCAACGCCGGTTTCCTTCTCCACGATCGATGCCAGAATTACGGCTTCCTCGGGGTTTTTGAGCGGCAAGCCCTCGGCACGTTGAGGCCAAAGTTCCGCCAACGCCGCTTGCAAACTCTCCTGCATGCGGCCAACCAGTTCGCCCCGGGAATCACCCCGCTGGTAATGATAGGTTTCCGGTAGCAGGCTTCCTTCGGGAAGCGCCTCCGGCGCGTTTCCGGTCAAGGCATCGGCAGCAGCAACAAGGTCCATGATCTCCCGTGACGTCAATCCCTCCGGCACGGTTAAACGACGCACCAGGGTTCGCCCCGAAGAAAGAATTTCCATGATCTGACGCGCTGATGCCCTGGCCGGGATCAGGAACTCGCCGGCTTGCAGGGACCGCGCCTGGTTTTCCAGGCGGACGCCTAGGCGAAAAATGATCGGATCCTTGAGCAGCCCGGCGTCTTTGAGGCGGGCGGCTATCGCGGAAACACCACTGCCGGGATCCACGACGAGGATCTGTTCCTGGTCAAGCGGCCCCGGCGCATCAAACTGTATTTCCAGCCATTTGTAGCCGATACCCAGGCCCAAGATCGCCAGAACCGCCAGGGTTACGACGGTTCGGATCAGCCAGCCCATGGCGGTCCTTCCGTTCAGTCGACCTTGGATAAGACGAGCGATGCGTTCGTGCCGCCAAATCCAAAGGAATTTGAAAGGGCATAGCGCACTTTCCGTTCCTTGGCCTTGTGCGCCACGAGATCGATATCGCAGCCGTCGCTCGGATCGTCGAGATTAAGCGTCGGCGGCACGATGCCCTCATTGATCGCCAAAATGGAGAAGATCGCTTCCACGGCACCCGCCGCTCCCAACAGATGCCCGATGGCGGACTTCGTCGAGGACATGGAAAGTTTATAGGCGTGATCCCCGAACAGCCGCTTGACCGCGCCCAGCTCGATTTCGTCGCCCAATGGCGTGGAGGTGCCATGCGCGTTGATGTAGTCAATGTCGCTCGCGTTGATCCCCGCACGTTTCAACGCCGCTTGCATCGCGCGGAAACCGCCGCTCCCGTCTTCCGCCGGCGCGGTAATGTGATGGGCATCGCCCGACATTCCGTAACCAATCACTTCAGCATAGATGGTCGCGCCACGTTTCTTGGCGTGCTCCAGCTCTTCAAGCACCACAACGCCGGAGCCCTCGCCCATGACAAACCCATCGCGCTGCTTATCCCAGGGCCTTGATGCCCGTTCGGGGGTGTCGTTGAAATGGGACGACAACGCTCGCGCCGCCGAGAACCCTGCGTAACCAAGACGGCAAACAGCCGCCTCGGCGCCGCCGGCTACCATAACATCCGCATCATCCAGCATGATCATGCGCGACGCGTCGCCAATAGCGTGGGCACCCGTAGAACAGGCCGTCACCACTGCGTGGTTAGGCCCCTTGAAACCGTATCTAATGGAGACCTGACCAGACGCTAGATTGATCAGAGCCGCCGGGATGAAAAACGGGCTCACGCGACGCGGGCCTCTTTCAGCCAGCATGGTTGCCCCATTGGCAATCCACTCCAGGCCACCGATGCCCGATCCGATCAAGACGCCAGTGCGCTCCTGACCCTCATCGTCCGTCGGCTTCCAACCGGAATCCTCAACAGCTTGCTGAGCCGCGGCCATCGCATAGATGATGAACTGGTCGACCTTGCGCTGATCTTTGGGCTCCATGAAATCATCGGGATTGAATAGGCCGTCGGCCGTTTCACCCCGAGGAATCTGACCGCCGATGCGCGACGGCAAATCCGAAACATCAAAACCCTCGATCGCGTTGATGCCGGATTTACCGGCGATCAACCGCTCCCATACGGCCCGGGTCCCCACGCCAAGCGGCGTGACGAGACCCAGCCCTGTGATGACGACACGTCTCATGTCTGTCAGATGCTCTGCCTGATCGCCTCTATCGGCGGCGACCTCCAGAAGCCCTTGCGGGCTTCAGGTCAGGCGTTTTCCTTGATGAAGTCGATCGCGTCCTTGACGGTCACGATCTTCTCGGCGGCATCATCGGGAATCTCACAACCGAACTCTTCCTCAAACGCCATGACGAGTTCGACGGTATCGAGGCTGTCGGCGCCCAGATCGTCGATGAAGCTGGCATTCTCGGTCACCTTCTCTTCTTCCGCACCCAGGTGCTCGATAACGATCTTTTTGACGCGATCGGCGATATCATTGCTCATAAGCTTATCCATCCTCGTTGAAAGACACGTAATTCCGTACGTTCCTTGGGCTCCGGTACGGTGGCCCCTTACTCATCAAAGACCCCGAAGCATCGATTGCGCTGGCCTCTTAACACAAGTGAAAATCATATTCTAGCGTTCCTGGGCGCGAATCGTGTTCGGAGTCTCGCTATTCAAATCATGGCCATTCCGCCGTTCACGTGCAACGTTTGGCCGGTAACATAGGCGGCTTCATCGCTTGCCAGGTACAATACAGCCGCTGCTATATCCTCAGAATCACCCAGGCGACCCATTGGAATCACCTGCAAAATGCGTTCTTTTTGCTGGTCGTTCAACACATCGGTCATCGCCGTAGTGATCATTCCCGGTGCGACGCAGTTCAGCGTGATACCACGGCTTGCAACTTCCTGAGCCAAGGATTTGGTCATGCCGATCATCCCTGCCTTGGATGCCGCGTAGTTCGCTTGGCCAGGATTACCAGTGACGCCGACCACCGATGTTATGCCGATGATCCGACCGCTGCGGCGGCGCATCATTCCTTTCAATGCCGCCCGGGTAAGACGAAAGGCAGCCGTTAGATTGACATCCAGTACGGTCTGCCAATCCTCGTCTTTCATTCGCATGGCCAGTCCGTCACGTGTCAGGCCGGCATTGTTGACCAGAATATCGAGCGGCCCCAAGGCCTCCTCGCAACGCCCAATCAGGCCTTCGGTGGCAGCCGGGTCGGAAAGATCGCAGGGAAGAACCGCGGCGCGATCGCCAAGCGTCGATTTCAACGCTTCAAGCGGCTCCACGCGTGTGCCGGTCAATGCCACGCTCGCACCCTGAGCATACAATGCTTTGGCAATCGCGCCGCCAAGTCCGCCCGACGCGCCCGTCACCAGGGCCACCTTGCCGCTCAAATCGAACATATCCCGATCCTTTCAATGTCTTTTGCTAGCTACCCGGAGGTAATATCCCGGGTGCCCCGTTCAATTCGGAGCCTTCATCACAAGCTCTTGAGGAGCCCGTCAATCTCGTCTGGCGTTCCGGCCGCATCGGCCTGTATCTCGCGGTCGATACGTTTGATCAAACCACTCAGGACCTTGCCGTTGCCCAATTCGACACAACGCTCGATTTCCAATACCTTCATGGCCTCCACGCTCTCGCGCCAACGCACCATGCCCGTCACCTGCTCCACCAGCAAACGCCGGATGGTTTGCGGCTCGAACACCGGCGCTGCGGTGACGTTTGCAATCACTGGAAGGCTGGGCGGTTGAATTGCCACCGCCTCCAAAGCCTCGGCCATAGCTTCTGCCGCCGGCTCCATCAGGCGACAGTGAAACGGCGCGGATACCGGCAAGGCCAGAGCCCGCTTTGCCCCTCTTTCCTTGGCCAGAACAATGGCCCGCTCGACGGCTGCGGTATGCCCGGAAATAACGACCTGACCCGGCGCGTTATCGTTCGCGGCCTGACAGACCTCGCCTTCCGCAGCTTCCGCAGCCACTGCCACGACCTCCTCGAACGAAAGGCCGAGAATAGCGGCCATAGCGCCCTCACCAAGAGCGACGGCCTGCTGCATCGCCTGGCCGCGTTTTTTAAGGAGCCGTGCCGTGTCCGCAAGAGTAAAGGCGCCTGCTGCCGCCAGCGCGGAATACTCACCCAACGAATGTCCGGCTACGAACTGGGCGCGTTCGGACAACGCAAAATTGCCTTCGGATTCAAGAACACGGACGACCGCCAGACTACAGACCATGATCGCCGGTTGGGCATTCTCGGTTAGCGTCAGGTCATTTTCCGGGCCCTCGAACATCAACTTAGTGAGATTTTGGGATAGTGCGTCGTCGACTTCTTCAAACACCAGGCGAGCCGCCGGAAAAGTCTCGTACATCGCCTGACCCATGCCAATCGCTTGGGACCCCTGTCCCGGAAATACAAATGCCCGCGCCATGTTTCCTCCCTCAATTCGCAGCGTTATACCAGCCTATCAAGGCAAGCCGGTCACTGCTTTTTTGCAACGCCCCACAACAACCCGACTTCAACAGATTCCCCCGCGACAAGGCCGCTAGTGATAGCGTCGCCTAACAGGCTGTCAAGCAGGGCCACTCTCTGCAAGGCTTTTCCCTTGCAAGCACGCGGCTTTTCGCTATAGTCCGCGGCCTCGCAAGCTCCTCGCCGGGTCGTTGCGAACCTCGAACAGCGGCTCTGCCGTCGACGAGGGAAAGATTCGGCTAGGGGCGGGTCAGCCACAAGGTTGGTGGCGCCGCTCCACAAAACAGCCATGGGGAGTAACATCGATGGCACTGTACGAATGCGTATTCATCGCGCGCCAGGATGTGTCGACCGGACAGGTCGATTCACTGGGCGATGAATTTACCAAAATTATCGAAGACAACGGCGGCAAGATTTCCAAGCGTGAGTACTGGGGTCTGCGCAGCCTGTCCTTCAAGATCAAAAAGAACCGCAAGGGCCACTATGTGCTCTTTAATCTCGACGCTCCTTCTGAAGCGGTGCTCGAGATGGAGCGCAACATGCGCCTGAACGAGGACGTCCTGCGTCACATGACCGTGCGCGTGGAAGAACTCGAAGAGGGCCCGTCGGCCATGATGCAGCAGAAGGATCGCCGGGATGATCGCCGGGGCGGCGGACGCCGTTTCGACCGTGACGACCGAGGCGGTCGTGACCGTGACGGCGACCAGCGCCGTGAAGGAGGCCAGGAATGAGCACCATCCGTGTTGTCAGCAGTGGCGGCGCCGTGCGTCGTCCGTTCTTCCGCCGCCGCAAGTCCTGTCCTTTCTCCGGCCCGAGCGCGCCGAAGATCGACTACAAGGACATCAAGCTGCTGGGTCGTTTCGTGTCCGAACGCGGCAAGATCGTTCCCAGCCGCATCACTGCGGTCTCCGCAAAGAAGCAGCGTGAACTGGCACGCGCGATCAAGCGCGCCCGGTTCCTGTCGCTTCTGCCCTACGTGACCAAGTAACGGAAGGGAGCAAGCATCATGGAAGTCATTCTGCTTGAGCGGATCGAGAAGTTGGGTCAGATGGGCGACGTCGTCGCCGTCAAGCCCGGCTTTGCCCGCAACTACCTGCTGCCACAGAACAAGGCCCTGCGCGCCAACAAGGCGAACTTGGCCTACTTCGAAACGCAGCGCGCCCAGCTTGAGGCCCAGAACCTCGAACGCAAGAAAGATGCGGACCAGGTTGCCGAAAAGCTCGAAGGTCTGTCGGTGGTGATTATTCGCCAAGCCGGCGACACCGGACAGCTTTACGGTTCGGTTTCAGCCCGCGACATCATGGAAGCCGTTACCGAAGCGGGCTTCACGATTGAGCGTCGCCATGTCGTGCTCGACAAGGCTATCAAGGTTCTTGGACTGCACCCGATCCGTATTCGGTTGCACCCGGAAGTGGTGGTCGAGATCACGGTCAATGTGGCCCGTTCCACCACCGAAGCCGAACAGCAGGTCGCTTCCGGCCAGATGGTGACGGCCCAGGCGCAGTTCGAAGCCGAGGAAGCCGCTATCGAGGAAGCCTTGGAACTGGCTGAAGAAGCCGATGCCGAGGAAGAAGCTGCCGAGGACGTTGGCAGTGACGAAGATGATGAAGCCAAGGCCTGATCTTTATCTTCCGGGCTAAGGAATTAAGGCGCTCCACATAGGTGGGGCGCCTTTTTCTTTGCCTGGACAGTCGGCAGGGGCAGCCCTATCTTTCAGGTTGGTAATCCTGATTGAAAGTGCCGTGCCATGTACCGCGACCATACCCTCATTCCATCGGAAGCGATCCGCCTGCTAGCCTTGGGTTTGCTTGCGGAAGCCCCTCTCCAGTATGCCGATCTGGCCCGGGAAGTACGGCACGTCACCGCACGTCTGGTGGGGCCGTCACTCGATCTGATCGGTGCGCCGCTGGAACTCTTGAAGGTTGAAGGTTTGGTGCAGACCCTAGAGGGCCAAGGCACTGCGGATAATCCCCAGCTCATGATTACCGATAGCGGGCGGCAGGAAATCGAGCGCCTGTTGGGTGCTGGCGTTCGTGCTGCTTCCTCGGACATCAACAAGCTGATCCTGGCGATCAAACTGCGTTTCATGCATCTGCTGCCAAGGACGGCACAAGCCCTGCAGGCGGACATGCTGGTCGAGGTTGCGGAGAAGGAGTTGACGAGATTGCGCGACCTCTTGCAAAGCGGTAGCGGCGCACACAGCAGGCTACCGGCCTGGTTGACACTCGAGATCGCACAGGCCGAGGCGCGATTGGCTTGGTTCCGCGACCTACACGACGAACTGCAAGATTGACGGCCCGGTTCAGTTAATAGAGATGCTGGCCGCCCGTCACGAAAACCTTGGTTCCCGTCACATAGCCAAAATCACTGCTGCATAGCTGAAAGACCGAGTCGGAACCTCTTCGCATGAGCAGGTGATGATTCGCCATTGTTCGTCGGAGAAACGCTTGACGGTAACGTGGCCGATCCCCCGGCTGGCGCCGGTCAGGACCAAAGTTTCTCGGGCTTTGCGAGAACTCATAATGGCCTGGAGGCTAACAGCTTCATCAAAGGCGTAGGCGTCCTGCCAAGGCGACCCGGGCTACACAGACTCGATAAGGCACCGATAGGGTCTTCAAGAACTCAATCCAACGGGCGAACCGAAACGACCCGGAAGGTTTGCAAATCACCGTCATGCTCGCGAATCGAGACGTACTCACCGGGCTTGAAGGCATGGTCGGCGAAGCGATACCCCGCCTCGTCCTCATCCGAATCGCCGTTCACATCGTAGTGAAAGGCCCAATGTCCGCCGCGCGTGCGTACCAGATGCCCAACTTCATCAGGTTCGCCCTGCCAAAAGCGGTGGACCCGGCAACGCGCGCGCTCTTTCCGCCATTCCTCAATGTCAATCCGGCTATCATCGGCCAAAGGGGCGATAAACTCGTAACCGTGACGATTGCTCCCTTCCGGGTGCTGTGGATCGCGTGCCAACTCCAATCTGATACGTTCCAGCGTCATGACTATCCTCGTCCTTCGTAGGCTTTACAAATCTGATTCAACCCCTGAATACGTCGACCGGTCTCAGTGGGCCATGAGGACCGGCATGCCGGCAGACCGCAGAACGCTCTCGGTCACACCACCGAAAATGAACTCCCGCAATCGGCTGTGACCGTAACCGCCCATCACCAAGGTATCGGCACCGGCAGCGGCGGCCGTTTCGAGAAGAACAGCCCCGGTATCGCCGCTGTCCGACGGCACTATCTTAGACTTCGCACTCAATCCATGGCATGCCAAGTACCGGGATAGCGCTCCTAGGTCGCTGGTTTTGCCGCTTTCTTCTACTGCCACCATGGTGATCTGCTCGGCATCGGATAGAAACGGCAATGCCGCAGCAACCGCACGGGTCGCAAAGGCCGAGCCGTCCCAAGCTATGGCAATGTGCCGCATAGCCGCGCCAACGCCACCTGGCGGAATGAGCAAAACCGCACGGCCGGTTTCCATGAGCGCAGCTTCCACGCAAACCGTCGCATAGGCATCCTCGTCCAGATCCGGACGATCCAGGACGATCAAATCGCGATAGGGGGCAGCAGCCTTTACGATCTCGGTCTCCGATCCCTGCAGGGCTTGCCAGGTAATTGAGAACCCCGGGCGCCCCGTGCCCACACTGGCTTCCAATAATTGCTGCCCTTTAGAAGCGGCTAACGCCTCGGCGGCTTCTCTAGCTTTACTGCGTCGCGCATGGCCTTCCTGCTCATTACGCTCGATTACATCTTGGATCATCCCCGCTGCCATGCCCTCTCCAACCATCGGCAAGGCCATACGCGGATCCAAAGACACATGCAGGATATCCAGCACGGCATCAGCGCGCTCGGCAACCTCAGCGGCAGCCTTGAGGCAACCCTCCGTGCGCGCGCCACCACTCGCAATAACCAGAACCGCAGCGATCGGCATGACCTGTCTCCTTCCCTTACTGGCTCGCTCTGAACTCAATAGCAGTATCAGGCCGGGTCAGCGTAGACGACAATGACCTACATCAAACAAGTACATTCAACTGAGGGAATTCAAGACCAAGCGGGCTAGCGAACCGCGGAAGATTCCTCTTCGATGCCGAAAGGATCTTGGTGAATCAGTATTTCCGCGTCGGGAAAGGCAGCCTGCAGCTCCGCTTCTACGGTGTCGGATACGACGTGGGCGCGCCACAGGCTCATGGCGCCACTCATTTCAATATGAAGTTGGATAAACTTTTGCGGGCCAGCGGCTCGGGTCTTTAATTCGTGGAGGCTGAGCACATCCGGATGCGCCATGACGATATCCTTGATTATTTGACGCTCCTCGGGCTCCAACTCTCTATCCATCAGCATATCCATCGCGCCGCGCGCGATCTGCCAGGCGTTCCAGACAATGTAGGCGGCAATGCCCAGGGCAAAGACCGGATCCACCCACAAGAGGTCGAACTGACTGACAATAACCAGCGCGACAATCACTGCGATATTGACCAGCACATCGCCCGCGTAATGCAGCGAATCGGCACTGATAGCCAGCGAGTCGGTCCGGCGGACGACGAAACGTTGATAGCGCACCAGGATCAAGGTCAGGACAATGGAAAATACCATCACACCAATGCCGATGTCGGACGACGCCACCGGTTGCGGCGCATAGAGCCGCTTGCCGGCCTCAACCAAAAGAAAGATGGCTGACCCCGTAATGAAGGCCGCTTGGGCCAGTGCCGCCAACGGCTCGGCTTTGCCATGACCAAAGCGATGCTCACGGTCTGGCGGCGTCAGAGCCTGCCGGACCGCAAATAAATTGACCAATGACGCAAAAGCATCGAGCAGCGAATCGATCAGTGTCGAAAGCATCGCGACCGACCCGGTCAGCAACCAAGCGGCCAGCTTCACGACGATCAGGATACCGGCAACCGAGACCGAAGCGTAGGTAGCCCGCCGCATGAGGGTTGCCTTACGCGCCTGTCCCTGGGCCTCTGCCTGCCTTGCTGCGGTTTCAAATTCGGTCATGGACTGATTATCGCGCGCCCCTCCCGTCAGGGAAAGAGCCGCTCCGTCGTCCAAGTTCCGTCGGGCTGGCGATGGAAGACCAGGCGATCATGCAAACGAAAGGCGCCATCCTTCCAGAACTCGATCAAGCGGGGCATGACCCTAAAACCCGACCAGTATGGCGGCCTGGGTACGGCGCCGATGGCATACTTTGCTGCGTACTGGGCAACACGTTTCTCCAACTCGAAACGACTTTCCACCGGCCGCGACTGCTGGCTTGCCCAGGCGCCGATCTGACTGCTGCGATGCCTCGTGGAAAAATAGGCGTCTGCTTCTGATTCCGTGACCTGCTCGACCGGTCCTTCGATTCGCACCTGTCGACGCAGGCTCTTCCAATGAAACAACAGGGCCGCCATGCCATGGTTCAGCAATTGCCTACCCTTCCGACTTTCGTAATTGGTGTAGAACACAAACCCCCGCTCATCGAAGCCCTTTAGCAAAACCATACGCGACGACGGCATTCCATCCTCGCCAACGGTTGAAAGCGCCATCCCTTCAGGGTCATTGGGTTCGCTGCCCCTAGCCTCTTCAAGCCAAGCAGAGAATAAATCAAAGGGGTTATCTTTTTCATTCATCGCCTAAGTTCCTACAACCATCGCCGTTTCCGCGCCGCGAATCTCACAACGCCGTCGCCCGTCACTTTCATATATCCCGGCGCAAGGATAACCGCCAGGGTCCGCACCAAATACCTGCAATCGCCCCGGGGATGCCCTGGGATGCCCGGGAATGCCCTGGGGGTGCCCTGGGGATGCCCTGGGGATGCCGGCCACAATTCTGTCGTAAAATAATGCAGAATATGATCTGAAGCGGGCGATCAACTGATTCCCCCGTACGTGGGGAGAGGGAAGGAATAGGAAATGGCACTGAAAACCTTTGCTGTCGTCGGTCTTGCCGGCCTTATCCTGGCCGGGTGTGAACAAGGCCCGAAGCAGACCATCGGCACGCTTGCCGGTGCTGCCGGCGGTGCGGCCATAGGCTCTCAAATCGGCTCCGGTTCCGGACGACACGTCGCTATTGCGCTGGGCACACTCGCAGGCGCCATGTTGGGCGGCGAAATTGGTCGCCAACTCGATGAGCGTGATCAGTTGCTTTACAGCCAGGCTTACGAAGATGCCAAGACTGCACCGATAGGCGAGACCATCATCTGGTCGAACCCGGAAAGCGGCAACAAAGGTGCGATTACCCCCGTGCGCGACGGCACGACGGGCTCCGGTAAATACTGCCGCGAGTTCCAGCAGACCGTGATTATCGCCGGCGAACCGCAGCAGGCTTACGGGGTCGCTTGCCGCCAACCCGACGGTACCTGGCAGATCGTTCAGTAAAGCCAGGGCATTTGTCCGGGCACAGGACCTCCCGAGCGTCACTCCGCCGCGCCGGCGATCTTTGCGTCAGACCGCTCGTCTGCCTCACCACGCCCAACGTCGGCCTGTGGGCAAGCCTCCAGCACTTCGATCAGGGGCGTATCCTCGACAGCCCTGACGGCGGAGCTTTGTCGCGCGACCAGTGATACTGCCGCCGGTTCCCACTGCGGATAGGTGTCGTGCGTCAAGCCGAGCGTCTTGGTCAAATCGCCCAAGGTTGCACTGCGCAAATCCCTCGAAAGCAGCCATCGCCCGCGCGAGGTTCGTTCTACGTATCCACTTTTCCGCAGTCGCCCGATCACATCATCCAGCTCGCCCGGCAATACCGGCAGTCCACGGCTCCAAACCTGAACCTTCAAGGCGCGCCCTTTCTTGCTGGCCTCTTGCAGCCTTACCAGCAGCGATAGCGCCAGCGGCAAACGGTCGGCTGCCGCTATCAACCGCCCGGCCCGGCTGGAAACAGCCCCCCATTCCCCAAGCGCCGCGGCCACCTCCGCGCCCAACAGGACCACGACCCAAACAAAGTACATCCAAAGAAGAAAAATCGGTATTGCGGCCAAAGCGCCGTATATCACCTGATATGATGGGAACGCTTCGATATAAGCTGCAAAGGCCAGCTTCATAGCCTCGAATAGGCAGGCCGCGACCGATGCGCCCGCTAAACCGTGCAGCCAGCGAATCGATCGATTGGGAAGTACGACGAACAGAAGCGTAAAGGCCATGGCGTTCAAAATGATCGCGACCATGCGACTAAGGCCCAGCGTTCCGATCCCAAAAGCCTCGGCGCCCGACATGTGCATCATCGTGAAGAGGTAACCGGATATAGTGATCGACAGGCCGATCAGGATGGGACCGATGGTCAACATGGCCCAGTAAATCAAAAGGCGAATAATGATCGGTCTGGGCTCTGTGACCCGCCAAATCATGTTCAGCGCGGTATGAATCCGCATCAACAGCAACACCGCGGTAACCGCCAGCGCCGCGATCCCGGTCCCCGTCATGGTGCGGGCGTTATCGACAAACTCCACCAGCCTTGCCGAAACATCGCCCTGTTGATCAGCGGGAAATGTATCGATAATGGCCAACTCGATTGCTGCACGCGTCTCTTCAAACGCCGGGAAGGCCGCCAGCATCGCCAAGCCAATGGCTACCAGCGGTACTATGGCCAGAAGGCTGGTGTAACTGAGGCTTGCGGCCAGTCCGGGTCCATCGTCTCCGAGAAAACGTTTGAAGACAAAGCTGAGAAAACTCCAGAACCCCTGCAGGCTGGTCCCAGGCTTGCTTCTTACAATCTTTGTCAGCCGACCAACGCTTTGCGGATCGTTACCTGTTTCCAATGTCATGGCATTAGTCTAAACCAGCAACGGCTGAGGCGGAAACACTGGCTGCACATCAGTTTCCCGGAATTTGACCACCGATGCCTTTGGTGTAGGATGCCTAACAGTGCTGGGTTAGCCTTGGCAGGCTCGATTCTTCCTGGTTTTCAATGAGGATTTTTGATGACGGATTCCCAACCTCTGATGACCGGCAAACGTGGTCTGGTCATGGGTGTGGCCAATGACCGCTCGATCGCTTGGGGTATCGCCAAAGCAGTGCATGCACAAGGCGCCGAACTCGCGTTCACCTATCAAGGCGATGCCTTGAAGAAACGTGTTGTCCCCTTAGCGGAGGCCACCGGCAGTCGCATAGTCCTGCCATGCGATGTGACCGACGACGCCAGTGTCGATGCGGTTTTTGACGAATTGCAGGATAAGTGGGGCGGCCTGGATTTCGTCGTGCACGCTATCGCCTATGCCGACAAAGAGGAACTTAAGGGCAAGTATCTTAACACCAGCCGAGACAACTTCCTGCGCAGCCTGGATATCTCCTGTTTCTCCTTTACTACCATTTGCCGTCGCGCAGCAGCGCTGATGAACGAGGGAGGCAGCCTCCTAACGCTTTCCTATTACGGCGCCGAGCGGGTTATGCCGCACTACAACGTGATGGGCGTCGCAAAAGCGGCGTTGGAGGCCAGCGTGCGCTATCTGGCCGCCGATTTAGGCGAGCAGAATATCCGTGTGAACGCGATTTCCGCCGGCCCCATAAAGACGCTCGCGGCGTCGGGTATCGGCGATTTTCGCTACATCCTGCGTTGGAATGAGTTGAACTCCCCTTTACGTCGCAACGTCTCCATAGAGGATGTCGGCGGCGCAGGCCTGTATTTGCTCAGTGATCTCTCGAGCGGTGTCACCGGCGAGGTTCATCACGTCGATTCGGGTTACAATGTGATTGGCATGATGGCGGTTGACGCGGCCAGCGATGTTCGCGAACTGCTGTCCGGTCTCGACACCAAGGCCTGACAAGGCGGGAAGAACGATGTCCGGAAACTCCTTCGGCGAGTCCTTTCGCTTCACGACCTGGGGTGAGAGCCACGGGCCCGAGATCGGCTGCGTAATCGACGGCACACCGCCGTTGATCCCACTTGCCGAGGAAGACCTGCAGGTGTGGCTGGAGAAACGCAAGCCCGGACAGTCTCGTTACACCACGCAACGGCGCGAATCCGACCGGGTCAAGATCGTCTCAGGCGTCTTTGAGGGCAAGACCACAGGCACACCCATTGGTCTGATTATCGAAAACGAGGACCAGCGCTCCAAGGATTACGGGGAAATCGCCGACAAGTTCCGCCCCGGACACGCCGATTACACTTACTGGCAAAAATACGGGATACGCGATTACCGCGGCGGCGGTCGCTCCTCCGCACGCGAGACCGCGATGCGCGTCGCAGCGGGTGGGGTCGCCCGTAAGGTCCTGCAGCATGTTCTGGGATCGTCCCTAACCATTCGCGGGTCGCTGGTTCAGATGGGGGCCCATCGCATAAACCGTGATCGCTTTGATTGGGGCGAGGTTGATCGCAATCCCTTTTTCTGCGCCGATGCCGAAGCTGCTGCCGAGTGGGGCGATTACCTGGATGGGATACGCAAAAAAGGGTCATCCGTCGGTGCCGTAATCGAAGTCGTGGCCAGCGGTGTTCCCGCCGGCTTGGGCGAGCCCGTTTACGATAAGGTTGATGCCGATCTGGCCAAAGCCATGATGTCGATCAACGCCGTCAAAGCCGTGGAGATCGGTGCTGGGTTCGGCTCCGCCAGCCTGTCCGGCGAGGAGAATGCCGACGAGATTCGTATGGTGGACGGTGCACCTCGTTTTCTCTCCAACAATGCCGGCGGCGTTCTGGGCGGCCTGACCACGGGCCAGGACATCGTGGTGCGTTTCGCCGTCAAACCGACCAGTTCGATCCTCAGCCCGCGCAAGACCATCGACCGCCATGGCGCCGAAACCGAGATTGTCACAAAGGGTCGCCACGACCCGTGTGTCGGCATCCGTGCGGTTCCCGTCGGCGAAGCCATGATGGCCTTGGTCCTGGCAGACCACGTACTGCGCCATCGCGGTCAGATCGGAAAGCTCTGAACCATGACTGAAGGGGCGAAGCGTACGAGCGCAGTCGTCCGAGTCGCGGGAACCGAGGACTTCGAGCAGCTTGCGGCGCTCTTGATGGAATGCTTCGACCACTATGGCGATCATCCGCAGCGGTTTCTTCCGGAAGTTCTGGGCGCCCTGCGCGATCACGGTACCGGCGCGGGGCCGGCATTCGAAGCTTTGCTGGCCGAGGTTGGCGGCCCGCATGGTCGGCGGCGGGCCGAGCGTCAGGCGGTTGGGTTTGCGATCTTCGGGAACATTTTCTGGACCGGCGACCTGGCACCCGCGCTCTTCCTTAAGGAAATCTACGTCCAGCCGGCCTTTCGCGGACAGGGGTTGGGGCGCAGCCTTATGGCTTCGCTCGCCAGAGTCACGCTGCAACGCCAGTGGCGCCGCATTGTCTGGACCGTCGATCACGACAATCCGACAGCCGCCCGATTTTACGAGACGCTCCCCGGCGCCGCACTTCTCGGCAAGCGGTTCTATGGCATCACCGAAGATAACTTGGAGGACGTCGCCGGACGAATATAGCGCCCGGGCCATACTCTTGAGTCCTACCGCTGCAGCGACGCTGCTATCTCCAGATGACCCGTCCAAAGGAACTGATCGATGGGGCGCAGAGTTGTGAGCGCAAATCCATTATCAACTAAAATCTTAACATCCCGTGCGAACGTACTGGGATTACACGATAACATTGTAACATTCTGTACATTACTCTGAGCAATCTCGGCGCATTGCTCGGGCGCGCCGTTGCGTGGAGGATCGAGGACGATCGCGTCAAATTGCTCCAACTCCTCCGCCCTCAAGGGATCGCGCGCCAAGTCCCGGCAGGCGGTACTGACACCACCCGACAATCCGCTGCGCCGTGCGGCTGCGTCCAGGGTTGCCACAGCGGCCTCCTCACCTTCCACTGCCAGCACCGACACCTTTTCGGCCAGGGAGAAGGTAAACGCACCGCACCCAGAAAATAGATCGGCGACCTTTCTGGCACCATCTGGCAGGAAATCGAAAACCGCCTGACGCAACAGCGACTCCCCTTCCGCTGTGGCCTGCAGAAAGGCGCCCGGCCAGGGCTGCACCGCCACCTTGCCGAAGGTGACGATGGGCTGACGGCGCAATGCAACAGGCTCTGGTCCATCGTCTTCTTCCCAGGATAGCTGGGCAAGATCCTGCTCTCTGGCAAAACTCGCAAGGGCCTCGCGCTCCCGCAGACCTGGCGCGAAGGGCGCCCGTATCAGGAGGTCGCAGCCCGTTTCGCTCTCCAGAAGATGCAAATCCATCTGCTCATCATTGGGCAGGATGTCAGCCAGCAGGATGCGCAGCGGCGCAAGGAGGTCGAAGAGCGCCGGGCGCAGAATCATGCAGCTCTGCACATCTACGATTCGATGGCTCAATTGCTCACGAAACCCGAGCAGAACCTTCTGCCCCTGGCGTCGCGCGGCCAGAGTGGCGCGGCGACGGCTACGCGCCGGCACCGATTGGAGTGGCGACACGGATTTGGCTTCAACGCCGCGCCTTGCCAGCGCCTCCGCCGCGAGACCGCCCTTCCACTGCCGATAGGCCTCATCCGAGAAGTGTTGAAGGCTGCAGCCCCCGCAAGAGCCAAAGTGCGGGCATTCAGCCTCGACTCGGTCCGGCGACGGTTGGATTAACTCAAGAATCTCGCCCCGGAAGCCGCCGGCCTTGGGGCTCGTCAAGCGCGCCAGCACCCGCTCGCCCGGCAGCGCGCCGGGAAGAAAAACCGGGCGCCCTTCGAAATTGGCAAGGCCATCGCCGCGGCCACCAAGGCCTGTGACCGTCAACTCCGCCTGCTTACCGCCGCCTGGGCGCACTTGCCGTCGCATTGGTTTAACTCCATTTCAATCAGTTCAATAGAAGGTTTAACTGAAGTTACCTTTGCTTGAGCGCTGCCAAGCGTTCATCCTAGAGGCGATAATCACCAAAGGGTGCGCGCAACGAGCACCAAAAATCGACAAGCCGCCGGTGAGAAGCACATTAACGGTGGCAAGCAATCGGTCAGACGGCCAAGCGGAGAGAACATGCGCATCATTGTCTTCTTGCTCAAGTCCATAGTTGGATTGCTGGCAAGTATTGGGTTCATCCTGGTTGCCGGTACCGCGGCGCTCATTTACTACGGTTCGCAGGTTCCCGAGGTAAAGAAGCTGGTCGGTGAGGAGAAGATCCCCGCCGAAACCGTGCTCGAACTCGATTTGGCCCAGGGTTTGGCGGAGAACGGCCCGCAGGACGGCTTGCTCGACTTGGCCCGACTGGGCAAGCGACCGCTACTCCTTTCCGATGCGGTAGAAGCTCTGGAACGCGCCGCTGACGACCCGAAAGTCCTGGCCGTCGTTGCGCACCTAGGCCGGGGCGATTTGGGATTGGCCCAAACCTCTGAGTTGCGCGACGCCGTGTTGAAGTTCCGCGAGTCCGGCAAACCCACCATCGCCTTTGCCGAAACCTTCGGGGAAGCCGGCGAAGCCATGCCCCACTTCTACCTTGCCACCGCTTTCGAGAAGGTCTGGATTCAGCCGTCCGCCAGCCTGCCAATCACCGGATTCCGATTTGAGCAGCCCTTTATTGGCGGCGCCCTGGAGATGGTGGGAGTCGTGCCACGCTTCGACCAAAGAGAAGAGTACAAGGGCGTTGGCAGTTCCTTGACTGAGCGCGAGCAGCCAGAAGCCATCCGGGAGAACCTCACCGACCTCGTGGACTCCTTCCTGGAAGAGACCGCCAAGGGCATTGCCGAGGCGCGCGGTTTGAGCGAGACGAAAGTGCGGGAGATTATCGACAGCGCCCCACTGAACGGTCAGCAGGCGCTGGACCTGGGGCTGGTGGATCACCTGGGTTACTGGGACGAGGTTGAGGCTGAGATCGAGAGTGCGACCGAGAGCACGGAGCCAGCTAGGATGGGATTGGCCCGTTATGCCTCCCTCTCGCGCGTTCCCGCACCCGAATCGGCGACGAAGATAGCGCTGGTACGCGGCCAGGGCGGAATTACGCTCACCGATTCCGGGCCGTCACCGCTGGGCGGCGGTAGTGGCATCACCTCAGACCGCATGGCCAAAGCCCTCTCCGATGCGATCGAAGACGATGCGATCAAAGCCATCGTCCTCCGCGTTGACAGCCCAGGCGGATCCTACGTGGCCTCCGACACCATCTGGCACCAAGTGACCCGCGCGCGCGCCGTGGGTAAGCCGGTGATCGTATCCATGGGCAACCTAGCGGCTTCCGGCGGATACTTCATCGCCATGGCCGCGGACAAGATCGTGGCGCAACCGATGACGATCACCGGCTCAATCGGCGTGGTCTCGGGCAAGT
Organism: Limibacillus sp. MBR-115; assembly: GCF_040549425.1. Lineage (NCBI taxonomy): Bacteria > Pseudomonadati > Pseudomonadota > Alphaproteobacteria > Rhodospirillales > Rhodovibrionaceae > Limibacillus > Limibacillus sp. MBR-115. The sequence continues at coordinate 340,636 of NZ_JBEPTJ010000003.1, forward strand.
TCGTGGTCGAGGAAGTTTTGGAAAAGCTGCAGCTTTCGATGGGTGGCGCGGAAGCCGGCAAGAATGCCGGATTCTATTCAGCCACACAGGACTTCACTCCGGAACAGTGGAAACTCTTTCAGACCATGTTGGATGAGGTCTACGCGGACTTCACGGGCAAAGCCGCCGCCGGACGCGGTTTCGATGCCGAACAAATAGACGCGGTTGCAGGTGGCCGAATTTGGAGCGGCGCGGATGCTCTGGAAGTCGGTTTGGTGGACGCACTCGGCGGACTTAGCACCGCAATCGATTTAGCCAAAGAAGCTGCGGGAGTTCCCCCAGGTGAAGCCATCGCCCTGGTGCCCTTCCCCGAGGAACAGGACCCCTTCGCCGCATTCATCGAGGAAGCAATTGGCAAGCCGCTTTCGACCTTGACCCGCCTGGAGCAATTCGCTGCACGCTGGTTGATGATCAGCGACGCGCTAACTGGAAATCCGCAGAGCAGACTTTTGCAAGATTCGCGCTTCAGGCAATAGCGGCCGTTGGATCCTCACAGACTCCGCTGCGCCGCTATCAGGAACTCCCGGTTGCCCTCGGGCCCGGTAATGGGGCTTTCGGTAATACCCAGGACGGCCCAACCCGGCAGCGCCGCAACCCAGGCGCCGATCCGCTCGCAAACTTCCTGATGCAAGGCTTCGTCGCGCACGACACCGCCTTTGCCGACTCGCTCCTTGCCGACTTCGAACTGTGGTTTGATCAGCGCCGCCAGCCAAGCGCCGGGAGCGGTCAGCAACAACGCCGCGGGCAAAACCGTCTCTAGACCGATAAAGGAGGCATCGCAGACAACCGCGTCCAAGGGATCTGGGATGAGGTCCGCGGTCAAGTGACGGGCATTGGTACGCTCCAGCACCACCACGCGCGGATCCTGGCGTAGCTTCCAGGCGAGCTGTCCATGGCCGACATCCACCGCATAAACGCGCTTTGCCTCTCGCGTTAAGAGCACATCAGTAAAGCCGCCGGTAGAGGCCCCGACATCCGCACAGATTCGTCCTGCGACCGGAAGGTTGAATTGGGTGATCGCCTTATCAAGCTTCAAGCCGCCCCGGCTGACCCAGGGATGGTCCTGGCCTTTCAACGATAATGGCTTGTCATCGGCGAGCTGATGGCCCGGTTTGTCGATACGCTGCGTACCCGTGAAGACTAGCCCTGCCATGATCAAGGCCTGGGCCTTGGTCCTGGTTTCCACCAAGCCACGCTCCACCAGCAATTGATCAACGCGTTTCTTAGCCATTTGCCTGCCGTCGCGCCGATCAGGCCCGCACAGGCGCTGCCTCGGCCTCGTTGTACCCCAACGCGAGGAGGGCTGTATTGACGATGTGCTGAGCGGTTAGGCCCGCCTGCTCGTACTGCTTTTCGGGCTTGTCGTGATCTATGAAGACATCCGGCAGATAAAGGGGCCGGAACTTCAGGCCGCCATCGAGCAACCCTTCCCATGCCAAGGTATGAACCACCTGCGCGGCAAAGCCGCCGATGGCCCCCTCCTCGACGGTGATCAGGACCTCGTGTTCGCTTGCCAGACGGCGCAGCAGTTCCTGATCCAAAGGCTTGGCAAAGCGCGCATCGGCTACCGTGGTGCTCAAACCTCGTGCGCCCAGAGCTTCTGCTGCCTTAAGCGCTTCTAGCATCCGCGTGCCGTAGGACAACACGGCAACGCGCGTACCTTCGCGCAGGATACGGCCTTTGCCGATCTCCAGGGGCGTGCCACGGTCCGGCAAGGTAACCAGTCCCGAGGCCTCGCCGCGCGGATAACGCAACGCGGACGGGCGATCATCTATGGTGGCTGCCGTCGCCACCATGTGCATCAACTCGGCTTCATCCGCGGCGGCCATTAAAACCATCCCCGGCAAACACCCCAGGTAGGTCACGTCGTAAGAACCCTGGTGCGTTACACCGTCGGCGCCGACCATACCGGCTCGGTCGATGGCAAAGCGAACCGGCAGGCCCTGGATCGCAACGTCGTGGACCACTTGGTCATAAGCCCGCTGCAAGAAGGTCGAATAGATGGTCGCGAAAGGCTTGAAGCCCTCCGCCGCCAGTCCGGCAGCAAAGGTCACGGCATGCTGCTCGGCGATACCGACATCAAAACACCGCTTCGGAAACCGCTCGGCGAACTTGTTCAAACCGGTACCCGAAGGCATGGCCGCAGTAAGGGCGACGATTCGGTCGTCCACCTCCGCTTCGGCGATCAGGCCTTTGGCAAAGATGTTGGTATAACTGGGCGCTGCCGCAGCGGCTTTGGCTTGCTTGCCCGTTACAACATCGAACTTGGCGACGCCATGGTACTTGTCAGCGGATTCCTCGGCGGGTTTGTAGCCTTTGCCCTTCTGGGTCACGACATGGATCAGGATCGGGCCGTCATAATCACTGTCTCGCGCATTCCTGAGCACCGGCAACAGGTGATCGAGGTTGTGGCCATCGATCGGCCCTAGATAGAAGAACCCGAGCTCCTCGAACAAGGTGCCGCCGGTCAGCATACCCCTGGCGAATTCCTCGGCTCGTTGAGCCGCCTTCTCAAGCGCGCGTGGAAATTTACTGGCAATCTCCTTACCCAGATGCCGAACCGACTGATAGGGCTTGGAGGAAATGAGCTGCGACAAATAGGCGCTCATGGCACCGACGGGCGGTGCGATCGACATATCATTGTCGTTCAGAATGACAATCAAGCGGCTGCGCTGCGCGCCCGCGTTGTTCATTGCCTCATAGGCCATCCCAGCGGAAAGCGCTCCATCACCGATCACCGCGATGACATTGCCGTCCTCACCCGCCAGATCGCGGGCAACAGCAAATCCCAACCCAGCTGAAATCGACGTCGAAGAGTGAGCCGCACCGAAGGGATCGTAAACACTCTCCTTACGGCTGGTGAAACCGGAAAGCCCGCCGCCTTGGCGCAGCGTTTTCATTTCGTCGCGACGCCCGGTTAGAATCTTATGGGGATAGCACTGGTGGCCTACGTCCCAGATCAGCTTGTCTTTCGGTGTGTTGAAGACGTAGTGGATTGCCGTCGTCAACTCCACAACACCCAGCCCAGCTCCGAGGTGCCCCCCGGTGGTCGAAACGGCCTCGATCGTTGCCTGACGCAGTTCATCGGCGAGCTGGCGCAACGCGCTTGCTTCCAATCGCCGCAGATCTTCAGGCAGCTTTACCTGGTCGAGCAGGGGCGTGGTGTTGTTATCGGACAAACTCTTCCTCTCCCATCGCTTATCACTACTGTCTCGCGGACAAGCCTTGAACCGCGCGCAGAGGTTATAGACGCCGCTCCAAGACGAACAGCGCCGCCTGCCGGAGAAGGTCGGCCTTTTCAGCGAAAATATCAAGGCGCGCAACAGCCGAATCGACTAGCAAGGCAGCCTTTTTTCTCGCTTCCTCCGCACCAAGAAGGCTGACGAATGTGGCTTTTTGCAGGGTCTTGTCCTGACCGACCGGCTTGCCGAGTTCGGATGGCGTCCCCTCGCAGTCCAGAAGATCGTCCCGAATCTGGAACGCCAACCCCAGGTCCGCGGCATAATCCTCCAAAGCTGTGCGTTCGGGCTTGCCGGCACAACCGAGGATCGCCCCCGCCATGACCGAGAATCCCATCAGTGCGCCGGTCTTAAGCGCCTGCAGTCTTGTTATTCCCGGCAAATCAAGGCGGAGCGCGCCACGGTCGGCGGCAACGTCGATCATCTGGCCGCCGACCATCCCAGCCGCGCCCGCGGCACGTGCCAATGCCGCGGTAAGTTCGATCCTGATAGCCGGATCCGGGTGGCTTTCCGGCGACGCTAGGACTTGAAAGGCCTCGGTCAGTAGGCCGTCGCCCGCCAGGATCGCGGTCGCCTCATCGTAGGTTTTGTGCAATGTGGGCTGCCCGCGTCTGAGATCGCTGTCGTCCATGGCTGGAAGATCATCGTGGACCAAAGAGTAGCTATGCAGCATCTCCACCGCGGCACCGACGGTCAGCGCCCGCTCCCGAGGCACCTGGAACAAAGCAGAAGACTCTGCAACCAGAAAAGGTCGCAGACGTTTACCGCCTGCGAGGCAAGCTAGGCGCATTGCCGCGACGACTTGCGCTTCGGGCCCATCCACCATTGGCAGCAATTGATCCAGGCGCACCTGGACCGCCGCAGCGGTTTCGGCCAGTTTTGTTTCAAACAAAGATGCCACGCTATTCCAGATCCAGGGGTTCGCTGCCGGCCGGCTGCCCGTCCTTGGTCAATGTGATTTTCTCAATTCGCTCCTGCGCTGCGCGTAATTTGGAATCGCAGTGCTGTTTCAAGAGCGCGCCGCGCTGATAAATGTCGATCGACTCTTCAAGTTTTCCATCGCCCTGCTCCAGACGCTCGACGATGCCTTTCAGCTCAGCCAGAGCCTCTTCAAAGCTCATCTTCCCAATCTCGTCAGCGGCCTCAGCCTTACTCATCTCTCGTCGTCCCTTTCCGCCACCCTCGTGGGCAGCAATGATGTCATGACCTCACGCGTTCATCAGCGCCTTCACATGAGCCGCCGCAGACCGTGCGAGCGATTCCAGATCGTAACCGCCTTCCAGCGTCGAGACTACCCGTCCGCCACAAACCTGATCCGCTATCGCAGCGATTTCACACGTCACCCAGGAGAAGTCATCCTCATGCAGGCACAAGGATGCCAAGGGGTCGTCGGTGTGCGCATCGAATCCCGCCGATATCAGGATAAAATCCGGATTGAAACGCGTCAGACGAGGAAAAACGGAATCGTCCATCGCCTGACGAAATTGTTGCGATCCGGCCATGGGTGGCAAGGGCAGATTCACAATGTTGTGGTTGCACCCGCTTTCGGTAGCGGCACCTGTTCCCGGATAAAGCGGCATTTGATGCGTCGAGAACAGCATCAAATCGGGATCGTCCCAGAAAATGTCCTGTGTGCCGTTGCCGTGATGCACATCGAAATCGACCACTGCAACCCGCCGGCAGCCGTGTACGACACGGGCATGGAGCGCACCGATCGCGACGTTGTTAAAAAGGCAGAAACCCATCGCCGTCTGGCGTTCGGCATGGTGCCCCGGCGGCCGCACGGCGCAAAAGGCATTGCGCGCCTCCCCTGCCACGACCGCATCAACCGCCGCCGCCAAAGCCCCGGCCGCACGCAATGCGGCCTCGCCAGACCCAGGTGATACCAGCGTATCGCCGCCATCCAAAGCGCGCAGACCCCGCTTGGGCAAATCGGCAAATATTCTCGCGACATACTCCGCAGAATGCGCAAGCTCCAACGTTTTCCGTTCCGCAAGTGGCGCGTCGCGCCGAACCAGCACCTCGAAGCCAGGCTCTTCCAATGCAGCAATAACAGCGTCCAAGCGAGCGGGACTCTCCGGGTGCATCGTCCCGGTATCATGTGCCAAACAGGCCTGGTGGCTGTATAGCAACGTTGTCATTTGACTTACCTTTCGCCCTTCTGCTCACCTATAACCGCGGTTCCGGCGGTGCAATTGAAAACTGGCGTTAATGATAGACTTCTGTAACGATCTCCCGTTCCTCAAACCATGATTGAGAGCAAAAGGACATTGGTCCAGTGAAAGCTGATCGAAAGGCTGCGTGTGTTAGCTGGCTGCAGCGCGCGCCGATGGTTGTGACAGGGCTGTTTCTTGCCGCCTCAATGGCCATCCTACCCGCAGCAACTCAGGCTCAGGGGCAGCAAGCCATGGCCGTGCGCGTGGATGCCGTCCGCAGCACGCTCCTGTCGCAGAAAGTTCCGGTTCTGGGGCGCCTTGTCCCCAGACAGGCCGGCGTGGTTGCCGCTCGCACCTCCGGTGCAATCGAGCGATTTGTGGTGGAGGTTGGCGATCGACTGAATGCAGGCGATCCAATCGCCCATTTAGACGAGGAGCGTTTGAAGGCCATCCGCGATGACGCCGCGGCGGCGTTGGACAACGCCAAGGCAAACCTCCAAGTGCGTGATGCGGAGCTCAACCTGGAACGGCAGAACCTGAAGCGGATCGAAGGGCTCAAAGGGTCCTCGGCTTTCAGCGGCGCACGCTTTGAAGACCAATTGCAAACCGTCAATGCCGCTACCGCACGCATTACCGTGGCCAAGGCCCTGGTTAACCGCGCGCAGTCTGCTTTGACGCTCGCCGAGATCGATCTTCGCTATACAACGGTCGCAGCCCCTTACGACGGTGTTGTGACACAGCGGCTGACGGAAACCGGCGCTTTCGTGAGCTTGGGAGACCCAGTGGTGCGCATGATCGCCGACAGCGATCTGGAAGTCGAAGCCGATGTTCCGGCGAATCGGCTGGCTGGCCTGACCCCCGGCAGCACCGTCGAAATCACCTTGGACAGTGGCACGCACCGTTACACGGCGCGCGTCCGCGCGATCGTGCCTTCGGAAAATCCGTTAACGCGGACACGACCGGTACGCTTCGTGCCAGATCTGTCGGGTAATGGCGCCAACCTGGCCGCCGAGCAATCCGTCACGGTCCTGGTCCCGGTTAGCGCCCCCAGGGAAGTGATGACGGTACATAAGGACGCGATTCTCCGTCGGGGTGATGGAACGACCGTTTTCGTGATTGTCGATGGAAAGGCCGAGGTCCGCGAAGTAACGCTTGGAGAAGCAAGCGGCGCCCGTTTCGAAGTGATCAGCGGCTTGGAAGACGGCGAGCAGGCCGTGATACGCGGCAACGAGCGATTGCGTCCAGGCCAGGAAGTTCAGGTTCTAAACGGCCAGGCGGCCCCGGCTGATTCTACGCCTTCGAGTCAGCCAAAGCAGGAGCCGCAGGGATGAACCTGATTCGCGGCGCTATCGAGAGGCCCATCGCCGTCATTGCCGTGGTTTTGATGGTGGTGCTCTTCGGGATGGTGGCGCTTCAGGCCATTCCCATCCAACTGGCGCCGGATGTGCGGCAGCCGACGATTACTATCGAGACAACTTGGGCCGGAGCCGCGCCGGCGGAAATCGAACGTGAGATAGTCGTCGAACAGGAGGATGTCCTCAAGGGGCTGGAGGGGCTGGAGGAGATTACCTCTCGGGCCGAGACCGGCCGCGCTCGTGTCACTCTCGAATTTGCAGTCGGCACGAATATGGATCGTGCCTTGCTGTTGACCGCCAACAGGCTGGACCGGGTGCCTGGCTATCCCAATGAGGCCGACGAGCCGACGCTGGACACCTCCGGCTCGGAAGACAATCCCATTGCATGGTTTGTCGTCACGCGCCTACCCGGCGTTGAGCAGCCGATACACACCTTCGGCGACTTCGTCGAAGATGTCATAGCCGAGCGCATCGAACGGGTCCCCGGTGTTGCGAAAGTCAACTACTTCGGCGGATCGGAAAGGGAAATCCAGGTTGTTGTGGAGCCTGAGCGGATGGCCCGCTATGGCCTGACAGTTACCCGGATAATAGAAGCACTGCGGCGCGCCAACACCAATACCTCGGCCGGAGACGTGGAAGAAGGCAAGCGCCGCTACGTGGTGCGGACCGAAGGCGAGCTCGACAGCCTGGAAGCGGTTCGTTCCGTGGTTGTACGCTCCTTCGAGGACACCGCGACCGGCCGGCTGGCGCGCGTGACAATTGGTGATATCGCCAAGGTTGCCTTCTCATACAAAGAACCCACGGCGACGATCCGCCAACTCGGTCAATCCACCATCGCATTCAACGCCGTTCGCGATACCGGCGCCAACGTCATCGAGACGATGCGCGGCATTCGTGAAGCGTTGGACGACCTCAATGCCTTCGTCGTGCCGAATGCCGGACTGCAGGTCAACCAGGTTTACGACGAAACCGTCTACATCAACTCAGCCATCGATCTGGTCGAACAGAACATCTATATCGGCGGTTCATTGGCGGCAATTCTGTTGCTGCTGTTCCTTCGCTCATTCCGCGCAACACTGGTCATCTCGCTGGCCATTCCTGTATCGGTCATCGGCGCGTTCGTCGCCATGGCCGCGCTCGGTCGTTCCATCAACGTTATCTCACTGGCCGGGCTCGCATTTTCCGTAGGCATGGTGGTCGACGCCGCCATTGTCGTGCTGGAGAACATCTACCGCCTGCGCGAACGCGGATACAGCGCCAGAGAGGCCGCATTTATCGGCGCGAATCAGGTTTGGGGAGCCGTGCTCGTATCTGCTCTCACGACGGTAATGGTTTTCATCCCGATTCTGATCATGGAATTGGAAGTCGGGCAGCTTTTCCGGGACATCGCGGTTGCAATTTCGGTTTCGGTCCTATTATCGCTGCTGGTCTCGGTCACGGTGATACCGGCTCTCTCCAGCAAGCTCTTCGGATTGACCAGTGATCGTGACAAGGAACGCTCGCTAACCAAAATTCGACTGCCAATCATCGATGATCTGGCTCAAGTGTTCGTGCGCTTCGTCCTTGGCTTCCTGTCCGTCGTCGTGCGGCGCAAAATCGTTGCATTCCTGGTGGTAGGGACGGTTACCTGTGTTGCCGCCTTCAGCGCTTGGGTTTTCCTTCCCAAACTGGAATACCTGCCGGAGGGCAACCGTAACCTGGTGTTTGGCGTCATTGTACCGCCACCCGGATACAATCTGCCAACCATGGCCGAGATCGCCGGCAAGATTGAACAGGAAATCAAACCCCTTTGGGTCACCGAATCAGGACCGGAGCGGGAGCTCGGCGGGCCTCCGAAGATCGAGCGCTTCTTCTTCGTAGCAACGCGCGGAAACACTTTCTTAGGCGCCATTTCCGCCGAATCACAAAAGGCTGCGGAGTTGATACCGGTCCTCCAGCAACATGCGTTCGTGGAGCCCGGCACGTTCGGGTTCATCAGCCAGCCCTCTATTTTCGGGCGGGGCATTGGTTCCGGGCGCAAGATCGATCTCGATATCCGTGGGCCCGATTTGGAGGAGATCGTTGGTGTAGCACAGGAGGCCTTTGGCAGGGCGCAAGCCGTGCTGCCGCGCGAGGTCGGAAATCAGTACCGCCCAAATCCGGGTCTTGAATTGGGCGCTCCGGAACTGCGCGTTCTGCCAGATCGCATTCGGCTTGCCGACAACGGTGTCACTGCACAGGAACTGGCCGACACGATCGACGCCTTCAACGACGGCTTGCGCGTCGTTGAAGTCACGGTCGGGACCCAGCAGTTGGACCTGACATTGCGTGGCCCGGAATCGGAGATCACGGAAACACAAGGAATTGCCAATCTTCCTGTCGTGACGCAAATCGGTCAGATAATTCCCGCCGGATCCCTGGCAAAGGTTGAGTTGACGTCTGGCCCGACGGAAATTCGACATCGTGACCGACTCCGCACCATCACACTGGAGATTCGCCCCATCGCTCAACTTCCCTTGGAGCAGGCGGTCGAGATACTGCAGGAAAAAGTGATTGGTCCCATGATCGCGGAGGGTCTGCCGCCTGGAATGTCCATGACCATTTCCGGCACGGCCGATAAACTCAGCGAAACCTGGGATGCCATGGTGCTGGATCTGCTCCTTGCCATCGTCATCGTCTATCTGGTGATGGCGGTTCTGTTCGAGAGCTTTATTTATCCATTGATCATTCTACTCGCCGTGCCGCTCGCTGCGGCCGGTGGCATTGGTGGGTTGGCAGCGCTGAACACCTATGTTTACCAGCCGATGGACATGTTGACGCTGTTAGGCTTCGTGATCTTGATCGGTATCGTCGTCAACAATGCCATTCTGATCGTCCATCAGACGCTGTTCCATGTTCGCGAGGAGGGCATGGAGGCGACAGCCGCCATTCTTGAGGCAACCCGCAACCGTATCCGACCGATCTTCATGTCGACCCTGACATCGGTTTTTGGAATGTTGCCTCTGGTGCTGTTTCCAGGCGCGGGGTCCGAACTTTATCGGGGGCTCGGGTCGGTGGTGCTGGGTGGGCTGTCGCTATCGGCCCTGCTGACGCTGCTAATTATACCGCCGATGCTGACCTTCCTGGTCGGGCCACTGGAGAACAGGAAACTCAAGAAATCCGACGCTCAGAAGGTTCAAGGTCAAACAGGTGAGGCCGTTCTGCAGCCCGCGGGGGAATAGATCAGGCTTTCTTGCGCAAAAGAAAGCGATACAGCCCCTGTTCTTCTGCGCTTTCCAACAGGTGATCTCCCGTCGTCCGGCAGAACGCCTGAAAGTCCTCCACCGCGCTCGGGTCAGTCGCCAGGACACGCAACAATCCGCCGGGCGGAATCGCTTTCATCGCCTTCCTTGCTTTGAGAACCGGCAGGGGACACTTCAACCCACGCGCATCCAGTTCCTGGTCGATCTTTTGCGTGTCACTCACTTTCGGCAATCCCTTTCGATACTTGGTCAGCCTTTGACATAGTCATTGACCAAAAGCTGATATAGCAGTCTTGCCGCGCGCGCTCAAAGATACCTAATTGCGCAGGCGCATCAGCCCCGCTCCCGCCAGCGACAGCCAGGAGAGCAGAAGTAAGCTACCGCCCAGTGGCGTCACCCAAACCAGGAAATGCGGTCCCCCTATCGCCAGAACCGCCAGAGACCCGGAAAACGCGAGCCCACCGGCGACCATGCCCCATCCGGAAAACAACAGTAATCGGCCAACCTGCCGCTGTGGGCCCGACGAGAGCGCGGCTAGCGCAACCAGGACCGCCGCATGAACCAGCCAGTACTGTGACGCGGTTGCAAGCCAATCCATGGCCTCCGACGTCAAGGATCCCCTCAGGGCATGCGCAGCAAAAGCTCCGGACGCCACGCCCAGAAAACCAAAGACGGCCCCGGCAATCAGAAAACCGCTACCTTTCCCCGTTTCGCTTTGTCGCTGCATCCGCCTTCTGTACCCTTTTTGAAAGAACCAAATCAACGCACAAGAATTCAAGCGACTAACCGTTTACGCAGTGGAAGGTAATCGAGATGGCATTTGATACAATCCTTTTCCAGCAAGCGTCCGGCATCGCGCGCATTCGCCTCAACAGGCCCGACAAGTTGAACGCTATCACACGCGAGATGCTGAGCGAGCTGGATGCGGCCTTTCGCACCGTCGAAGGCGACAGCAACATCCGCGTGGCGATTCTGGGTGGTGAAGGCCGCGCGTTTTGTGCCGGACAAGACCTGGGTGAAGCCGCTCTGCTTCAAGAGGGCGACATTGCCGAAGCCGTCGCACTTTCCCTCGACCGCTTCTACCACCCTCTCCTTCAACGCATCCGTAATCTGCGCAAGCCGGTGATTGCCGAGGTCGGCGGTATTGCCGCTGGAGCCGGATGCAGCCTTGCATTGACCTGCGACCTCGTGCTGGCTGGAGAGAGTGCGAGTTTTCTGCAGGCTTTTGCGCGAATTGGCCTAATTCCGGACTGCGGAAGCAGTTGGATTCTACCGCGTTTAATCGGCGAGGCCCGCGCCAGGGCGATGATGCTAACCGCCGAGCCGGTTGACGCCGCAACCGCGCAATCCTGGGGCATGATCCACGGTTGCGTGCCGGACGAGACTTTGAGGTCCGCCACCGATGACTTGGCAGAACGGTTGGCAAAAGGACCAACGGCCAGCTTCGGTCGCATAAAACAGGCGCTCGCACGCAGCTATGATCAAGGCTACGGCGAGCAGTTGGACCTGGAGTGCGCTCTTCAGGCAGAGGCAGCGCGCGGCGAGGATTTCGCCGAAGGCGTGACAGCCTTCAAGGAAAAACGCCCGCCGCTATTCAAGGGCCGCTAGAAAGGAGCCAATGAAGAAGAGCCGTTCTTGACGGTACGGCGCCTAGACCTTCAAGACTTCCCGCAACACCTTGGCGGTTGGAAGCGCCACGAAATACTCCCCATCGATGATGGTCGTATCACCCTCATCCCATTTCGTTTTGTCGAAGTCCCAGGCAAAAAGCTGTGCCTTCTTGTCCGGGTCGTCGATAATCCGGCGCAGCTTGCGCGTAACGAGATTCTGAAACTGGGAGATGGTGCTGAGATGCTTGTCACCAGTGATCTTTGTCAGGGCTTTCATGCCAGCCCGACCTTTGGCGTTTGCAAAGGCGCGCAGAATATCCTTCTGCTTCTCGCTCAAGCCATGAACCAGCTTCGCGGCCTGGTCGTGGTCCAGGACCACAGGCTCACGCCACCGCAATCCCGGTGTTTCCCGGCGAGCCGGCACGGGTACCGGTGAGACATTCTTGCTGGCTGGACGAGTCCCGGAGAACACAGCCAGGATTTCATCCCGTGTCCCTTCGGACAGACGGCGAAAGTCAGTACTATCGATAACAATCTGCATGGTTTGCCCCTTTCCCAAAAGGCCACTAGGCCCTTCCAGAATGCGCACCCTAAGCTGGTGCCTGGGCATTAACTTGTCTTGCGGCGACGAGTCTGCCTCAGCAAACGGCTTGCTCTCAGGAAAGCGTTACGCCGCTACCAACCTGCATCCCTAAGAGCTCAGCGGCCGACCCTTGGTTGACGGCAATCTCAACGAGGCCCAGAGAATTAAAGTACCAGAAGATGGCCCCTTCTTGCACCTCGTCAAAAGTCCGGGCACGTGAAATTTTCCGTCGACCCACCTTGAGCACCCGTACGCCCTCCATCATGGCGTCATCAAGCCCGGTCATCAGGTTGCCAAATCCGTCGATATAAATGATGCGAGCGGGGTCGGCGGGGTCATCCCAACCAACCAAACTGTCGCTCGCTATCTGTCGCTGCTTGATCGGCTTCCCGGCGATCTGCGAGGCCAGCGCCGGCGCAAAGATGTCGCGTCCATGAAATGAACTCGACAACCGCTTTGGCCGCCAAAGTATCTCTTGGCAGCGCAGTGACCGAGCCGCGCGCGCAACTTCCACCAACAAACCATTGTCAGGCCCGCTGAAAAACCGTCCGTCGGCCTCCATCAGCAACGGCCGCCGGGCACCTCCCACGCCAGGATCGACGACGCAGACAAGACTCGATCCGACCGGTACGTCCTCCAGGAGATGTGCCAGCAATTGTCCGGCTTCGATCGGACGGAAGCGCGGTGCATCGTGCATCAGATCGACAACCGGTTGCCCAGGCAAACGCTTTGCCAACACCGCTTTGATCTGGCCGACGTAAGGGCCTTCCACCCCAAAGTCCGTAAACAGCAAAATCATGGTGCCCATTCTATCCACAGGAAATCCCTTCGCGCGACTCGACTCCCTGATAGACACTCAATATCGTGGATGTAGAAGCAGGATACTACTAGATATAGTCAAAAACTACCCGATTGGAGGAGCGAACCATGTCCTGGACAGACGAGCGAATTAGCGAGCTGACACGCCTTTGGGAACAGGGATTGAGCGCTTCTGAGATTGGTAAAACGCTTGGTGTTTCAAAAAACGCCGTCGTTGGCAAAGCGCATCGGTTAAATCTACCCGCGCGTCCATCGCCTATCAAGCGCGGCGGCAGCACAAAACCCCGCACGACCAAGCCGATGATCAAAACACCTGATCGTATCGGTAAGATGGAATGTCGTCCTGCGACACCGGTTGCTGCCCAAACGCACAGCCACGAACCTCGCGTGGCCCGTCCCGCGCTCAAGAAGCGCTCCGTAGTGAAGAGCGCCAACTCCGCCTGCCTATGGCCGATCGGTGACCCTGGCGAGAATGATTTCCATTTCTGCGGCGAACCGGCGGTCTCGGGCAAGCCCTACTGCCAGGAACATTGCGCACGCGCCTACATCACCAAGACCCGCGACGAGTCAAAAGCTGCCTGATCTTTGTCAGGTGTAAAGGCATCGGCCTAGCTAAAGAATTAGGGAAACGCCTGCGCGACGGGCGTCGGCGGCGGCCTGAAAAGGGCCGCCGCTTTTGTATTCGACGGCATGCACGCCGCCAAAGAACATGTTGGCCTCGGGCCAGGGTTCAAGCTCAAATTGCGCGGCAAGGTCGGTGATTTGCCGCTCGGAAACGGCTTCCGGTTCGTGCGACAATCGCGTGCCCTCCACATGCAAGCGTGGTGCAGCGACGGCCTCCGCCAGCGTACAGCCGCGGGTCAGGCGGTTTCTCAACACCTGCAAGATCGCCGTTCTCAGCCGATTTGACCCCCCCGAACCCAACGCTATTCGACGATCGCCATCAAGCAAGGCTACGGTCGGCGACATCATGGAGATCATTCTGCTGTCCGGAGTCCAACGATGAAAACCCCTAGGATTGAGGTCTTCTTCGCCGAGCATGTTGTTGATGTGAATCCCGGTGCCCGGGATCATGTATCCACATCCCTCGCCATTGGATAGCGTGACGGCTGCCAGGTTGCCTTTCGAGTCAACAATGCTCAGATGCGTCGTTCCACGCGCCGTTGCGCTGCGATTTAGGATCGCCTTCCGATAACGCATCACAGTTTCGGGCGATAGAAGTTGACCCATGGCACGCGTCTCTTCCACCTCGTTTTCGGCCAGGGCCAGACCGGAGTCAATGCGAGCCTTGTTCGTCGCGGCCATGACCTGCGCCAGTAACACTGCGGTATCGGCGGTATCGCCAAGCGCTTCGAGCAAGCCGAGGGCAAAGGCAATCAAAAGCCCACCCGATGACGGCGGTGGCGCGGTCCAGATGCGGGCCCGGGCGAACGAGGCCGCCAGCGCGGGTTGCCGCTGTACGGCGTAGCCCCGCAGGTCGTCCATCGTCAGATGGCCGCCGCACTCACGCGCCAACAACGCAAGACGGGCGCCTATTTCGCCGCGGTAAAACAAGGCCTCCCCTTCGCGGGCAAGGCCGTCCAACGTATCCGCGAGCGCGGGCTGCCGCAGTGGTTCTGTTTCTGAAAACCCGTCGATCAATGCCGCGGTCCCGGGCGTATATCGCCAGATACCTTCGACAATGCCAAAAGCATAACCTTCAAACGGACGCCATGCGACGCCATCCCTTGCGGCTCTAATGGCCGGGGCCAGAAGATCGCGCATCGGCAGGCTTCCAAGGTCCCGCTGCACCGCAAACAGGCCGGCCGGAATTCCCGGTGTCGCCGCGGCTCCCATTCCGGCATGAAACGTCTGCACGGCGGGTCCAAAATCACAAGCAATAGGGGCAAAGTCGAGCACAGCCGCCGGGCGCTTTCGCTTAGGCGTCTGAACAAAGAAATCGTATACTTGCGGCGCGCCATCTACCGCCATCGCGGTCAGAAAGCCGCCGCCGCCCAGGGACGCCAGCACCGGTTCGGCAACACAGGCGGCAGCGACACCGGCGACAGCGGCATCGAATGCGTTACCACCCGCTGCCAGCATTTCGGCGGCGGCGGCCGCCGTAACCGGGTGCCCGGCGGCCACGGCGCCGCGCCCTCCTTGATCAAGACCTGATGTTCCCCGCCCCATTGCCATGTCTGCTTGATGCCACGGCACCCGCAGTGAGGCAAAGAAAATGACAAAAAAAAGAGGCGAAAAGCTTGATAGCTTCTCGCCTCGAGTTGAACCCTGGGGGGCCAGGGTGAAGGATAACAGGTCCGAAAACCCGGAGCGCCAAGTTCAAATCAGCGCTCTGAACTCACCGAAATAGACTGCCGGAGCAGTCTCTTTCTTGCACGGTAATCTTGCATAATACATTAAACGACACAAGACCTAATTCATCGGCGGAAGTTCCGGGAAACCGTAATTTCTTTCGTAATTCCAGGCAGATCGCAAAATTCTGCCCTCCTGGTAAAGTGGACCTACTATCTGCAATCCCACCGGTAATCCGTTACTTGCAACCCCACAAGGCAAGCTAGCGGCAGGTTGTCGCGTCAGGTTGAAAGGATAGGAGAAAGGAGTCCAGTCGATCCAGTATCGCATCCCGGATTCCGGCGGAACGTCATGCCCGGCATCAAAGGCCGTAATCGGCAAGCTCGGAGTCAGCAGCAGGTCATATCGCTCGTGAAACTGTCGCATGGCGCTGCCCATCTCGTTGCGTGCTTTTTCAGCCGCTTGGAAGTCAGCTAAACTAAGCTTCATCCCCTCTTCCGCGATCGCCCGCAGCCCCGGATCGAATAGATCACGGTCGACATCGCCCAGTGCCCGGAAAAGCCCAGCGGCGCCTGCCCGCCAGTAGGTCATTATGATGTCGTAAACGCCCTTCATCGGAGGTTCCACCTGCTCTACCCGACAACCCATCTCCTCGAAGCGAGCAGCGGCCTGGGCGACAAGCGCCGCCACTTCCGGGTCTACGGCGGCGCCATTCAAGGTCGGCGAGAAAGCGATCCGCAACGGCTCTAAGGGCTGCCGGGTGCTTTGCAGGTAATCTTCGCCATCATAAGGCAAGCCGTTGAAGTCGATTGGATCAGGCTTGGCCATGACCGTCAGCGCCCTGGCGGCGTCGGCAACCGTTCGCGTCATGGGACCATGCTGGGTTAAGCCGGAAAACGGGCTGGGCGGAAAGGCAGGCACACGGCCGAAAGTCGGTTTGATCCCGAAAACCCCTGTGAATCCAGCCGGTATGCGGATGGATCCACCCGCGTCCCCGCCCTGGGCTATGGGACCACAACCGCAAGCCGCGGCAACCGCAGCGCCGCCGGATGAACCGCCAGGCGTCTTTTGCGGGTTCCAGGGATTCCGAGTGATGCCAAACCGCGGGCTGTCGGTCAGCCCCTTCCAGCCGAACTCCGGTGTGGTGGTTTTGGCGAAGAAAACCGCGCCCGCTTCGCGCAGTCGCGCGACGACCGGAGAGTCTTGGTCCCAAGACCCATCGGCCGAGGTATGGTGGGACCCCTTCAGTGACGGCCACCCCTTGGTGAGCAATAGATCCTTCAACGGTAGCGGTATGCCGTCCAGCAACCCGAGCGGTTCCCCCTTTGCCCAGCGCGCTTCCGATTCACGGGCCATCCGGCGTCCGCAGTCGGCATCGATGAGGACGAAAGCGTTGAGCGCCGGGTTAATTGACTCCGCCCGCTCAATCACTGCGTCCACGACCTCCACCGGCGAAAACCGGTGGCGGCGATATCCTTCGATCAACTCCTCCGTATTGAGATCAACCAGATCCTTCGACATGAAACCTCCAGTCAGGGTTGGGCCGCGCGACGGCAGCCTGAAGACTTGACCAAGAAGATACTGGCAAGGTCAAGCCCGCCGACCCATGTGATAGACTAGTTTGCACAGCAGGCAGGATGACCAACGCAGATGATACGATTTACACACAGCCTTCTCGTGGCCGTCGGTCTCGCGCTTTTGATGACCCATCCTGGTCAAACGTCGCAGGCCACCCCTTTCCTTAGCCAACCCGTTGCCGCCGGGTCGGAGGATGGGAAGAGCGCCGAAGAACTAGCCCGCGATGCTGTTGAAAAGCTGATGCAGGCCCTGGAACTGATGTTCCGGGAAATTCCGCAGTACAGCTTGCCGGAGATTAACGAGAACGGCGACATCATCATCCGCCGGATACATCCTGAACCGCCGGCGGAAGAAGCACCCGAAGAAGAGAAACAACCGGAACCGGAGTCTACCGATACCTGACCGGACGGTGTCCGGCGCAAATTGACATTGAACCGACCGTCAGCGGTCCATCCAGAAGGTGTCCGTTCGGTAGATGCCAAAATGAGCCCCTGGGTCCCAGTTGTAGATCGCATCGCCCGGTACATTGTGCATCTTGTGCCCCACCACGACCGGTTGCGGAACGCGGGCGACGAGTCCGATGGTAAAGACATGATCCGCATGGATCTGAAGAATTTCCTCCCAGGCTGCACGCTTAGCCGTCAGGGTATCGGCCTCTAACCAGGCGCGATACAGCGCCATCAAACGTTCGCCGACTTCCGTGTCAACTGGCACACCCGAGTTACCCTGCGTTTCGAAATACTGACCCCACATAGGCCAATGATAACTGTACTGGTGAACCGGTACGAACTCCTCCGGGCTCATCTCCGGGCCCAGCATCGCGTTTTCATAGCCGTACCAGAGCGTCATCAAGGTCTCGCCCGCAAAGATGCGGTTGCGCAGCACTTCGCGCTGCATCGGGCGTGTAAAAACCTTGATTCCAATTTGGCCCCAGCTATCGCCGATCAACTCCAGCAAATCGCTTTCAAGGGTACTCTCGCCGGCGGTTTCCACTACCAGTTCCATCGGCCGTCCGTCAGGCAACAGCCGAGTGCCATGCCCGTTTCGCTCCGTCAGCCCCATCTCGTCGAGCAACGCATTCGCTTTGTCCAGATCAAACGCGGCCCAGGCTTGCCGGTTCTCTGGGCTATGAAGCGGGCTTCCAGGCAACGCCGATTGGTTTCCAGGATCGCCCAATCCGAAGTAAATCACCTGGTTCAACTCATGGCGATTGACCGCCAATGACAGGGCGCGTCGGTAGCGCGCATCGCGGAAAACCTTCTGCCAAGCCTCATCCTTGGTATTCAGGTTGGGATAGAGCGCATAGTCGGAACCGCGAACAGTCTTCCAAAGTCGAACTTCGTAATTTCCGCGCTCCTCCGACTGCTTCAGGAAGGTGTAATCGTCAAAGCGGAGCCCGCGTGCCTGCAAATCGATATCTCCCGCGCCGGTCTTGACGGGCACGAGGTCACCGCTGGTCACCACCATCGAAATGCCATCCAGATAGGGCAGTTGATACCCCCTGGCGTCGACCCGATGGAAATAGGGGTTGCGGCGCAAGAGGAAGCGTGTTGAGGGTGGCTCGGTACTGTTGTACCAGGGCTGCAAGGTCGGTAACGCGGGATTGTCGAAGCGATATAGATTGTCCGCTCGGTTATGAAGTTGGGCCCAATTCCTGGCGCCCGATTCCTCGATATGCTTTTGCAGCTCGTCGGGGTCCGCGTACTTGATGTGGTACTTCTTCAGGTAATGATAGGGGCGATAGATGAACAGCGGGCTGGCCTGAGCCAACGCCGGGAGGAAAAACGGGTTCGGCTTATCCCAGCTATAGCGGATCGTTACCTCGTCCAGCACCTCTACTTTGGGCGGTTTGCCATCGACCAGCATCTGTGGCGGCGGCCCGACTGGCGACAACTCTGGGTCGTTGGCCACATCTTCCCAGTAATACCTAAAGTCCTCGGTGGTGAAGGGCGCACCGTCAGACCAGCGATGGCCGCGGCGCAAACGGAAGGTGAAGATGCGCTCTTTCTCCACCTCGACGCCTTTTAGGATATCCGGACGGAGTTGCAAGTCCGCGTCATAGCCGACCAGACGGGCGTAGCCATAAACGACCGCCAGACGCACGTCCTTCTCGCGCCCTACAAGCATACGCCAAGTACCGCCCTGACGGCCGAGCTTGGCCGGATCCGTGGGATCAAACACTGCGGGCTCCATGGGGACCCGCTGCTCTATGGGCGGCAGGGTCTTGTCTATCACTGCATGCTGCAGCAGTAGCGTCTCCCGGTAGGCAGACGGCGGTGTGCTTTCGTCCAACAACACCAAGTCGGCCGCCGCGCGCAAAGCGACAGGTTGCAAGAAAAGGAAAATTCCCAGAATCGCGGCAAGCCCCCCGGCTTGGCCAACATACCGCATGCCAATCCCTCCTTCCGGCGCAAGCCCCCTGGCGCTCTTGCCTGAAGGATCACCGTCTCGGGTTGGGATTGTGGCGCAGTGCCGCCCGCAATACCAGCCTTTACCAAGTGAAAACCCGGCGTTGCTCACAGGCTCCAGTAGCAGCGGTCCCGGGGAATTGCCGCGCGATCAAGAACCGCACGGATATCGACGACTACACCGCCTGGGCGAGTCCGGGCCGAAAGTCCAGCGCTGCCTTCTGTTATGTACGCCTCATGCGGCACGGCCAGGACCAAGGCGTCCAAATTCATCAAGGTTGAGAGGCTGTCCGGGGCCTGGCCCATTGCCACCGCCGCTTCTGCCGGGTCGGCAAGGGCATCATGCAAATGCAACGACAAACCCTGCGCCCGCAGGGCGCCAACGATGTCCGCAACCCTGCTGTTCCTGAGATCGGGAACATTCTCCTTGAAGGTCAATCCAAGGATTCCGACGCGCGCGCCCACCCGCTCTATTCCTGCCGCTTCCAACAACGCGAGCAGCTTATCTGCCACCACCTGCCCCATTCGACTATTGATCCGACGGCCAGCCAGGATGACCTCCGGATGGTATCCGAGCGCCTCTGCCTTGGCCGTCAAATAGTAAGGATCAACGCCGATGCAGTGGCCACCGACCAAACCCGGCGTGAAAGGTAGAAAATTCCATTTCGTGCGCGCAGCCGCCAAGACGTCACGGGTCGCCAACCCCATACGCTCGCAGATCAAGGCGACTTCGTTCATCAGTGCGATATTGAGGTCGCGTTGGGTGTTTTCGATAACCTTCGCAAGTTCCGCCGCCTTGATCGAGGGTGCGCGATGCACGCCGGCTGTCACGATACTGCCGTAGAGCCCGGCAATGCGCTCCAGACTCGCCGGGTTGTCGGCCGCAACCACTTTGGTGACCGTTTCCAGACGGTGCTCGCGATCACCTGGATTGATCCTTTCGGGCGAGTAACCCAGGTTGAAATCGCGGCCGACCACCAGACCGCTTTCCTTTTCGATCAAGGGGCCGCAGACCTCCTCAGTCACACCGGGATACACCGTCGATTCGAGGATAACCATGCTCCCCAGCTGCACGATTCCGGCAATAAGGCGGCAAGCGCCCTCGACGGCTGAAAGGTCAGGATTGCGCGCATCATCAATTGGCGTCGGAACGGTGATGATGAAAACGCTGCAACCGCGAAGATCGGCAATCTCGCTGGTGAACGTCGCACGGCTGGCTCGTAGAGCCTCCGGCTCCGCTTCTCCCGTACTGTCATGACCGGCACGCAGCGCGGCCACACGCGAAGGGTTGATGTCGTAGGCGACGACGTCGTATTGCCTGGCAAAGGCCAACGCGACCGGTAGGCCGACATAGCCAAGACCCAGAATGGCGATTTTTTCTTGCGGCATGATTTCCCCAACGTCGCTGCGCGAGACGCCGGACAGGTATCAAGAAGAGCTTTTCCAGCGACCGGGCGCATCTTCGGTCTTTCACTCTCGCCTTTCAAGGTCGCGAAGAGGGCTTGCCCCCAGCAACGTGCCGGATAATTCTGTCGCCCATGCAGTCTATCGACCCACAGACCGATCTACCCAAACACCTGCTGTGCGATCATCACGCCTTAGTTGGAGCACTGGCGCGCGTGCAACAGGAAGATGGTGCGTCTCTGCCGCTTCTGGAACAGGCGGCCTGTGGACGGTATCTGAAGGCCTGTGACGCCCTGTCCTATCGTCCTGCGCGGCCGGTTGTGGGTTCCGGCGACAAGGAAGTGCACCAGGATTTCGCTGTCTGCATGGATATAGCGGCAACAAGTCCCCTGCGAACCTTGGCGACGCAACTGCAAGCCGCCCTGCTCGCGGCTGCCTTTGAATCGCACCCCCCGTTATTGGATTCGCGGTTCCACTTCAACGATTTCATCGTCCAGGCCTACCCCCGTAATTCACGCGGCATCACGCCGCATGTGGACCATATTCGCTATCAAGGATTGGTCGCGATTATCGTTTTCTCGGGCCAAGGCGATTTTGCGCTTTGCGATGATCGCTCGGGCCGGAACACCCGGCACCTTCCGGCCGGACCGGGCGATCTGTTGCTGATGCGCGCGCCTGGATTTGCCGCCAGTACGAAACGACCTTTCCACCAGTTGACCAACGTGCGCTCGGATCGCGTCATTCTCGGCTTGCGCTGGGATACGCGAGAGGGCGAGCCCTGGTGAATCCAATCCTTTCGGTTGGTCTAGGCAAGCCCGGCGGAAGCTGGTAGGAACCCGCCCCATGCACATAGAAGACTTCGATTTTGAATTACCGCGGGAGCTCATTGCTCAGCGGCCCGCCCAACCTCGAGAATCCGCGAGGCTGCTGGAAGTTTGCCCAAACGCCGGGTTGGCCGATCAGCGAATCGCCGATCTACCCGAATGCCTGCGCCCCGGCGATCTTTTGGTTTTCAACGACACCAAGGTTATTCCGGCACGCCTTTACGGACGACGCAATGAGGCGAAAGTCGAGGTGCTGCTCCACAAGCCCCTTTCGCCATCGGAGAATGATGTCGATGACCAGCGGCTTTGCTGGGCGGCTTTTGCGCGCCCTGCGAAGCGTCTGCGCCCAGGCGAACGTATTACCTTCGCGGAAGGTTTCACTGCCGATATCCTTCAAAAGCGTGAGGGCGGAGAACTCATCCTCGCATTCTCGATGACCTCGGAAGATCTTTCGCAGGCTTTGAACCAACACGGCGAGGCACCGCTCCCGCCCTATATCGACAGACCGCAGGGCGCGGACGAACAAGATAGGCATGACTATCAGACGATTTTTGCCGAACGGGAAGGTGCTGTTGCCGCACCGACAGCAGGTTTGCATTTCACGCAAGACCTTCTGACCAAACTTGATGAGCGCGGGATTGAACGTTGCGGCGTCACGTTACATGTCGGCGCTGGCACCTTCCTTCCGGTAAAGGCGTCGGTTGTCGATGACCACCGCATGCACAGCGAATGGGGCGAAATAAGCCCCGCCGCGGCAAGGCGGATTAGCGACGCAAAAAAAGCCGGGCGGCGCATCGTGGCGGTCGGCACGACGTCCTTGCGAATTCTGGAGACAGCAGCGGCGACCAGCGGCACGGTTGAAGCTTTCTCCGGTGATACCGATCTGTTCATCCTGCCCGGCTTTCGGTTTCAAGCGGTCGATGTTCTGATCACCAACTTTCATCTGCCTCGCTCCACGCTGTTCATGCTGGTTTCGGCCTTTGCCGGTTTGGACAGAATGCAGCAAGCTTACCGTCATGCCATTGCGCAGAACTATCGCTTCTATTCCTATGGCGACGCCTGCCTCTTGCATCGGGGAGGTGACGCATGAGCGGTCTTGGGTTCCAGTTGAGCGTGGTCGATGGAAATGCCCGTCGCGGACAGCTAACCACAGCCCATGGAGCCGCGGAGACTCCCGCGTTCATGGCCGTTGGAACCGCGGCTACCGTCAAGGGGCTGACCGTCGAGCAGGTGGCCGCCAGCGGCACCGAGATCGTCCTGGGCAACACCTACCATTTGATGCTCCGGCCAAGCGCGGAAAGGATTGCCAGACTGGGCGGGCTCCATCGCTTCATGAACTGGCATGGGCCGATCCTGACCGATTCCGGCGGCTATCAGGTCATGTCCCTATCGGCCCTGCGTAAGATCGATGAGAAGGGTGTGACCTTCAGTTCCCACATCGACGGCACCAAACACGCGCTGACACCCGAACGAGCCGTTGAGATTCAACACCTGCTCGATTCCAACATCACCATGGTGCTGGACGAATGTACCCCGTTCCCTGTCGAGGAGGACGAAGCGGAGCGCTCGATGGAGCGTTCTATGCGTTGGGCCGCCCGTTGCAAGGAAGCCTTCACCGCGCGCGACGGCTATGGCCTTTTTGGGATCGTCCAGGGAAGCGTTTATCCCGCACAGCGCGAGGCTTCTGCAAAAGCCCTGACCGCGATAGGATTTGACGGCTACGCCATCGGCGGGCTGGCCGTTGGAGAAGGTCAGGAGCTAATGCTCTCCACATTGGAAGCAACGGTTCCCTTCCTTCCCCTTGACCGCCCCCGCTATCTGATGGGCGTCGGTAAGCCGTCCGATCTGGTTGCTGCCGTCCTGCGCGGCGTCGATATGTTTGACTGCGTATTGCCAACGCGCTCGGGACGCACGGGCCAAGCCTTCACCCATCGCGGCACGCTCAACATCCGTAACAGCCGACACCAGGACGATCCGCGGCCCTTGGACCAAGACTGCGCATGTCCGACCTGCGGTAATTACGCTCGAGCCTACCTCCACCATCTATTCCGTAATGGCGAGATGCTTGGCCCAATCCTGCTAACCGGGCACAATCTGCATTACTATCAGAGCCTGATGGCCGGATTGCGAAAGGCAATAGAAAGCCGAGAAATCCTAGCCTTCGCCGATACCTTCACCCGGACACAGGCTGAAGGCGATATCGCACCGCTTTGAAGGAGCTGGCGACCATGACCTCCCCTAAGACCGCCGCTAAGAACACCCGGTTGACGCAGCTTGGGCATTCCGTGGAAAGCCCGGCACAGCCCGAGGATGCCCTGCTTGAATGTGTCCCCAACCCGCACCCCGACAGCGACTATGTGGCACGTTATGTCTGTCCGGAATTCACGTGTCTTTGCCCAGTGACCGGACAGCCGGATTTCGCGCATCTGGTCATCGACTATCTGCCCGGCCCGTTTCTGGTCGAAAGCAAGTCGTTGAAACTCTACCTCGGATCCTTTCGCAATCACGGCGGATTCCATGAGGGCACAACGCTCGACATCGCCAAACGGATCGTGAGAGAGGCGCAGCCCCGTTGGCTCCGTATTGGCGGCTATTGGTATCCACGCGGCGGCATTCCAATCGACGTTTTTTATCAAACCGGCCCCATGCCGGAAGGTCTTTGGATCCCCGACCAAGGCGTGCCCCCTTATCGCGGACGCGGCTAGCATATGGCGAAAACACCTCCCCCCGATCCGAAAAGCGCCATCCGCGACCAGGCGTTGGAAATCGGTTTCGACGCAGTTGGCTTTGCGCCTGCGGAACTGGGATCTGAAGCGGCGGAGCGCTTGCAGCATTTCCTCGCGCACGGCCGTCATGGCTCTATGGGCTGGCTCTGCGAACGGGCGCCCCAACGGAGCAACCCAAAGGAACTCTGGCCAGAAGCACGTAGTGTAATTGTTCTGGGCATGAATTACGGGCCGGACCACGACCCGATGCGTAATCTGGCACTGCGCGACCGAGGCAATATCTCAGTCTACGCTCGCAACAAAGATTACCATGACACTTTAAAAAAACGTCTTAAACAATTGGCAAAATATATTATTTCTAACTTTGATTCTGAACTGAAGGTCTTTGTAGACACAGCACCGGTGATGGAAAAACCCTTAGCTGCCAAGGCCGGGCTAGGCTGGCAGGGCAAGCACAGTAACCTAGTATCTCGGCAATTCGGCTCTTGGCTTTTTCTTGGTGAAATCTACACCACCCTCGACCTCGCCGAAGACAAGGCGGAAAGCGATCATTGCGGACGCTGCAGTCGCTGTCTGGATATTTGTCCGACCAATGCCTTCGTTGCACCCTATCAACTCGATGCGAGGCGCTGCATCTCCTACCTGACCATAGAAAACAAAGGGCCCATTCCTGAAAGCTTCCGCAAGGCCATAGGGAATCGGATCTATGGGTGCGACGACTGTCTTGCCGTCTGCCCTTGGAACAAATTCGCTTCTGAGGCACGAGAACCCCATTACAAGGCACGCGAGGAACTCAATGCGCCAAGATTGGCGGAACTGGCCAACCTCGACGACAAAGCCTTCCGCGCCCTCTTCTCAGGAAGCCCGATTAAGCGGATCGGACGTGATCGCTTCGTGCGAAACGTCATGATAGCAGTGGGAAACAGCGGCGAACCTGCTTTGTTGGAATGCGTTCGCAACCGGCTGGAGGATGAATCTCCACTGGTGCGCGGCGCGGCAATTTGGGCTTTCCGACAGCTTGCAGACCCGCACCAAACACTTGAAATGAAGGCGCGCCTTATCGCAGGGGAAGGCGATGCGGATGTCCGGCGGGAGTGGAACTAACGCCCGATCAATTCCCTCAAGCCATCGAGTTGCAGGGGCTTTTCAAGAACGACCACGTTTGCGAATCCACGCGCACGGTCGAGACCATGTCTGTCGCCCGACATCAAGACGATCATTGGAACCGTCAAACCAGAGCGTTTCAGTTCGGCAACGGCTTCCAAACCATCCATGCGCGGCATCTGAACGTCCATGATCAATAGATCCGGCTGCTCGCTGCGCACCAATTCAACGGCTTCAACACCATTCTGGCCTGTCGAGACCGAGCAGCCCTGTCGCTTGAAGAATTCCGCCAGTTCAACCATTAGGAATTCATCGTCATCAATAACGAGAACTTTCATCGCGTTCACCACGCCCCTGCCAACCATCCTAATTCAGCGCACAACCGACCGGCCTTTTTTTATCGGACTGAATCCGACTAGGCCGCCAGTAGTGCCGCCTCCCCCAAGGCAGCGGATGCCGGTCTCTTGCTTGATCAAGAGCCAGCAGGGATAGCCTAGCCAGTATCCCGGCGAGAAATCCATTCACGTTTACGCAATCAGTCGACGAGTGGAAGTTGAAGACTCCAGTTCGCCCGCTGGATGCTTACTCCTGCACTGGACCGCAGCGATAGGTGATTCGCACGGGTTGCAATAATGGGCAACGGTTCCAGAAAGAATCCTGATGCAGGATTTCGAAACTCTGCGAGCCTTTTGGACAGGATCTGCCTACATCCTCTGCAATCTCTGACGGGTCACTCACCGAACGACCGTAGCAAAGGGCCTGAATGTCTGCGGCAAAGCGCTTGGTATCGGGATCCCGGACTGCCTTCGCAGGATTGGTCGGCGACGTGCTGGACGTGCAACCCGCGAGAACCAGCGAGAACAGCAACCCCATCAAGCCAATTTTGCTCATACCTCTTCAACCTCTACCTTGTAGATGATGTGGTCTTCCAACTCGTCGGCGGCCACCTCTGTTTCGGATATCACAGCATCGCGGACGGAGGCGCCGGCAGCGTGCACACTCTCTGGATCCCCGGAGATAAGCGGATGCCAGTCGAACAGCTCCTTTCCTTCGGAGAGCAGTCTGTAAGCACAGGTTTTCGGCATCCAGGGAAGTTGACTCACGTTGCCCGGGTGCAGCGTAACGCAATTGGGAACCAATCGGCTGCGCTCCTGATAACGTGTGCAGCGGCAGCTTTCGAGATCAAGTAGCCTGCAGGCCACATCTGTTTGAAAAATTCCCTCGCCATCATCGCCCTCAAGCTTGATCAGGCAGCATTGCGCACAACCGTCGCAAAGGGATTCCCACTCGCTACGGCTCATTTCCGTTAGGCTCTTTGTCTTCCAGAAGGGTTCCGTTGTTCCGGCCACCGACCGCTATCCTCATTTCAATAAAGTCTATGCCTAGTTGGGCCCTATCCTAGAACAATGCCCGGCGATTGTAGAGCGCCGGGGCCGCCTTCCGATCACCGCCCTTCAATCCAGGGCTTGGCCTGGAAGCATAGCCACGTTAGACAGGCTGTAACCGAGGGAGTGCAACATGTCCGCCCGTAAGGCGCTTGGCTATTTCTTACTTCTTGTCTTCCTGACCGGCTATAGCGTGGCTGTTGTCAGTCTAGCCGACCTCCTTGGCCTGGCCGGCTGGGGCTTGCAGCTACTTTACTACGGCACCAGCGGCTTGGTTTGGATTTATCCTGCGGTCAAGATTCTTGACTGGAGCCACAAGGCCGACCGCCGCCGGCTCTAGCGTCCTTCTTCTTGACTCTTCTTTCTGATGGCTGAAAGGGTCGTCGTCGGCGTTATCGCCTCCGGATCAAGGCGCAGCTCGATCAGCGCCGGACCTGGCGCCGCCATGGCACGCTCGAAAGCAGCCGGGAAGGCCTCCGTCGTTTCAACGATCTCGCCAGACGCGCCATAGGCTCGCGCCAACGCCGCGAAATCAGGGTTGGCCAACTGCGTACCGACAACGCGGCCTGGATACTCCCGCTCCTGATGCATACGGATCGTTCCGTACTGGCCGTTGTTGACGACTATCACCAATATTTTGAGGCCGTACTGAACCGCCGTCGCCAGTTCCTGGCCGTTCATCAGGAAACATCCGTCCCCTGCCCAGGCAACAACAGCCGCGTCGGGTCGCGCTATTTTCGCCGCGACCGCCGCCGGCGTGCCAAAACCCATGGAACCGCTGGTGGGAGCGAGCTGCCCGCCAAAGGTCCGATAGCTGTGAAAGCGGTGAACCCAGGTCGAATAATTGCCCGCGCCGTTACAGTGAATCGCGTCGGGGGGCAGCTTTTCATCCAAAAACCGCACCACCTCCGCCAGCTGCAAGGGCCCGGGAATGACGGTTGGCTTGCTGAAGGCCTCGTAGCTTGTGCGAAGCGAGGCACGCCAGGGCTCCCAATCTGAGCCCGCCAAATCAATGGTTTCCAACGCTGCTGCCATCGTTGTCATAGCGCTGTTGATGGCCAGTGTCGGTTGGTAAACCCTTCCCAATTCCTCGGCACCCGGATGCACATGGACCAAAGGTTGTTTGGGGCGTGGCGGCTGCAAAAGGGTGTATCCGCCGGTCGTCATTTCACCCAAGCGCGCACCCAGGACGACCAGCAGATCCGTGTGTCGGACCGCTTCCGCCAATCCCGGATCGATTCCGATCCCGACATGACCGACATAACAGTCCTGCGCGTTGTCAAAAAGATGCTGGCAACGGAAGGAGACTGCCACCGGTAGACGCCAACGATCGGCAAAGGCTTCCACCTGCGCTTTGGCCGCTGCGTTCCAGCCGCCGCCGCCCAGCACGATCAATGGGCGCTCGGCCTTTTGGAGCGCGCCTTCAAGCGCACTCAAGGCGCCGGCACCGGGAGTTGCAAGGCTAGGCGTGACGGGTGCGATCGAAAGAGCCTCGACCGCGTCGGTCAGCATATCCTCAGGAAGCGCCAGCACCACCGGCCCCGGCCGCCCTTGCAGCGCCGTATGAAAAGCCCGTGAGACGAACTCGGGAATACGTTCGGCCTGATCAATCTGCGCCACCCATTTGCAAAGGGCCCCGAACATGCGGCGATAGTCGATTTCCTGGAAGGCCTCGCGCTCCATCATATCGCGGCCGACCTGACCAATGAAAAGGATCATGGGGGTCGAATCCTGCTGGGCAATGTGAACGCCGGCACTCGCGTTCGTCGCGCCTGGCCCGCGCGTCACAAAACAAATCCCAGGCTTTCCGGTCAACCGTGCGTGGGCGTCCGCCATCATCGCCGCGCCACCTTCCTGTCGGCAGATGACGAAACTAAAATCCGGATGATCAGCCATGGCGTCGAGGGCGGCGAGATAACTTTCGCCGGGCACGCCAAAAGCCGTGTCGATTCCCTGAGACACCAAACAATCAACCAGTATTTGTCCGCCGGTCCTGAGGTTACTTTGCTTCGTCATCTTCCCGCCCATGAGTGGTCCTTGCCGAGCTAAAATCGCCCGAAGATTTCGCGGGCATCCTGTCAGCAACACCGGGCTTGGGCAAGCGCGGCTCAAACCCAACGTCGTCATTCGCATCCAGGTCCGGGGGAGCGCCCGAAGAAAGGTCGGTCCGAACCGCCGCATCCAGAGGAACCGGGAGTGCCGGAACCTCAACTCCCTGCCATCTCAAGCGCTGCGTGAACAAGCCACGGGCATGGAATCCCGGATCGTCCATTGCCTCCTGGATACTGAGGACCGGTGCGACGCAAACATCCTCACCTGCCAGCACGTCACGCCAATCGGCAAGGCACCTCGACGCGATGATCGATGCGACTGCCCTGCCGACTTTAGACGCCTCACCGGCTTCCAACTCGCGTATCTCCTTGGGTAGACCGATGAGGTCGCAAAACCGGACCCAAAAGCGCTCTTCGAGCGCTGCAACCGCGAGATAACGGCCGTCCGACGTCGCGTAAAGCTGATATCGTGGGGATCCGCCCGTCAGTACACCGCGCCCGGCGACCTCCGGCTCCAGCCCTCCCGCGCGTGCCGCTTGTGCCCACCAAGACCAAGCCAAGAGGTTATCGGTCATCGAAACATCGAGATGGCAGCCCTCACCTGTCTGTTCGGCTTGTCGCAACGCCAACAGAATGTTGACGACGGCTGGCAGGGTTCCGCCCCCGATATCGGCGATCAGCCCCGGCGCGATCGTGGGCTTTCCCTCGCTGTCTCCACCCAAGGAAAGAAGGCCGCTAGCAGCCTGATAATTGAGGTCGTGTCCCACTTCGGCGGCCCTGGGGCCGCTTTGCCCATAGCCGGTGACAGAGCAATAGACCAAGGCCGGATTGATTTCGCGGGCGGATTCGTAACCGAGTCCCAAGCGGGCCATCACGCCTGGACGAAATTGCTCCAACAGCACGTCGGCTTCTTCGATCAAAGGCGCTAGAACAGACTTCGCATTACCGTCCTTCAAGTTGATCGACAGGCTTTTCTTGCCCCGATTGAGCAGGGCGAATCCCCACCCGCCGAAGGGCGGCGGATAAACACGCAGTTCATCGCCGAAATCGGGGCGCTCAACTTTGATAACTTCAGCTCCCGCTTCAGCCAGCAACAGACTTGCGAGCGGCCCAGGCAGGAGGGTGGAAAAATCCAGTACCCTAACCCCCGAAAGTGCGCCTTTTTTCTTGTTATTCATTAGTTCGGCTACCCCACTAAATTACATTTTCCTCCCGGATCAAGCGGCCTTGGGCGAAACGCTCGAACCCAAATGGCGAGAGATCAAGACTGCGGTAGGACCCACCGACGATCAATTCCGCCAAGCCGCGTCCAACCGCCGGGGACTGCTGTACGCCGTGTCCTGAGAAGCCGTTCGCCATGTAAAAGTTGGAAACCTCCGGATGGCTACCGAGAATGGCATTGTGATCTATTACGTTCATTGCGTAATGCCCGGCCCAAGCGCGTGTCACCTTGATAGCCTCAAAGGCCGGTACACGCTGCGCCAGAATAGGCCATAGTTTTTCTTCAAACAGGTTCCATTCAACCTCGAAGTCTTCACAGTCCCGGTCGTCCTCCTCGGGCGGCGACCACCCACAGACGTAGTGCTCGCCTTCCGGCCGTACATAGACGCCTGATGGATCGATAATCAGCGGGCTATCGGGGAACCTCTCCTTGCAGTCAAATACGAAGACGCTGCGCTTGCGCGGATGGACAGGAAGCTCGATTCCAGCCCAAGCGGCTGTTTTTGCAGCACGCGGACCCGTCGCGTTAACGACGATGCCCGCAGCCAGGCGTTCACCTGAGGCAAGATTCACCGCTGTCACCCGCGGACCCGACATCTCCAGGCCGCATGCCTCGTCCTTCATGTAGGTGACGCCCAAAGAGCTCGCCTTGCGGCGCAGCGCCTGCATGACGCTGTAGGCGTCGAACCACCCCTCTTCAGCCAGTCCAAGCGCCGCCAGTGCGACCTCGTCGGTGTTGATGTAGGGATAACGCGCCTGGATATCCGCCGGTTCCAACAGAGCCACCTGGGCTCCGGCCTGCTGCTGGATGATCTGATTCTTTTGCAGCAATGCGCGTCCTGATTCACCTGCCATCAGGAGGTATCCATTCGCCTTGATTCCGGCATCGGGCCGGTCGCCGTCGACCTCCAGCACCTCACCGATACTTTCCAGGAAGCTGTAGCCAAACCGCGATATTGCGATATTCAGCGGGGTGGAGAACTGCACGCGGATCGAAGCGAGGGATAAGCTGGTCGAGGCTTGTGCGTAGGTTGGGTCACGTTCAATAACACAGATCGAACGGCCGCTGCCCAACTCGCGGGCAAGAAAATAAGCGATGGCACTACCGATTATTGCGCCGCCTAAAACAACAATGTCGTAGTTCTTATCCGTCATACATAAATGCTCCCGTCAGGACCGAGAGGCTGGCGCCCAGCGGGCGGACAGCACAAACCAGGCGAAGGTTATGATTTGCAATATCAAGAACACACCAAAGGCGACCTTATAGCCCTCGGCTGCGTAGCCGCCATCGGCGCTCGTCGGCCAAAGGGAAATGATGCCGCCTATGGCATATTGGATGGAAAAGGCGCCGAGGAAGATCATCAGGTTGATCGCCGTATTGGCGCGTCCGGCGTAGGCCAAAGGGAAATGCCGCGATAACAAAGCGTAGTTGATCGCGGTCGCGTTGCCTGTGAGCGCAAATAGAACCCAGGGAAGCAATGACTGCGGCACTATCTGAAAGACGATTAGTCCTTGGGCAATCATAAAGGCAACCGCGATAAACCCAAAGGAAACCGCCAGCGAAATACCGCGTCTTTCCAAGCGGCTGGCGACCAGTCCACTGAAGATAAAACCGACGGTCAAGCTGGCGGCCGTCCAGAATAGATGGTTGGCAACCATCTCGCGACCGAACGCGCCGACGTCACGCAAATATGGCCCTATCCATAAGCCCTGGACCGCCATGCTGTAGGCAATGACGGCGACGGAAACCGGCCAGACCCGCCAAAACAGGCGGTCCGTGAAGATGTGGGCGATGCCTGTCAGACTTTCCTTCAACGTTGTGTTGCGACCTGCAACCTCACGTTCCGGACAGACGAAAAAGATCAAGGCCGCGATCACGACACAACCACCGGCCAGTCCCATGAAGACCCCACGCCAATCCGTCACCTCCAACAGCCACTCGGTCGGCGCGGTCGCCGAAATGGCACCCAGACCGCCAACCGCCATGAAGCAGCCATTTGTCAGCGGCCAGGTGCGCCTGGGAAACCACATGGTAATCGCCTTGAAGGACGCCATGAGAGCCCCGGAGACACCAAGACCAATCAGGGCGCGACCGACAAGCAGTTCCGTGAGGCTTGTCCCGAAGGCAAAGAGCGCGCCGCCCAAGGCAGCGAAACACAGCAGCAAAGGGTGAACCTTGCGCGGTCCGAAGCGATCCAGCAAAACACCCAAGGGAATCTGGAAGGCCGCGAAGGCAAGAAAGTAAGCTGAGGTGAGCAGACCAAGATCGGCCGCACCCAACCCCAATTCCCCGGTTAACTGCGGGGCGATGATCGCATTCACCGACCTGAAAAGGTAGGACAGGAAGTACCCGCCCGAGAAAGGCAGGAATACGGTCAAGACGGCTTTGGTCAACGGCGCAGGCGCCGCCTCTTCGGAATTGGACATGAGTGTAATGGCCTAATCGTTCAGCAGGAGCGTATCGCGTGGCGCCCAGCTACACCAGACCTGCTCGCCAACCCTGAAATGCGGCTCGGTCGACCGCGCTTCGTTTTGCACATTCACCATGATCCGCCGATTCTCATCGTCTTCGACGAAAACCGCCGAGGCTTCGCCGTAGTAAGCGATTTCACGGATTTTGCCTTGCATCTTGATTCGCTCGCCTTCCGGCGCATCACGGGTCAAACGTATCTTTTCCGGCCTGACGGCAATCCAGGCCTGTCCTTCCACAGAAGCAGCGGAGTCGGCTGGAACGGTAATGCGGCCAAGGCCGCCAACGTCAAGCTCCAACCCGCCGGTGGTCGCGCCGACGGAAGCGCCTTCGAAAAGATTGGTCTTACCGATAAAGTCTGCAACGAAGCGGCAGTTGGGAAACTCATAGAGCTCGGCGGGCGCTGCAAGCTGCCGTACGACCCCGTCCTTCATCACGGCGATGCGGTTAGCCATCGATAGGGCTTCGCTCTGATCGTGCGTCACGATCACAAAGGTAATACCCACGGTTTCCTGCAGCCGAACCAGCTCCAACTGCATGGCTTCGCGAAGTTTTGCATCCAGCGCGGACAAAGGCTCATCAAGCAAAAGCACCCGCGGGCGCTTGACCAAGGCGCGGGCCAGCGCGACACGTTGGCGCTGACCACCCGAGAGTTGATCGGGCATCCGTGTTCCATAACCGCCAAGCTTGACCAGTTCTAAAGCTTCCTCCACCCGCTCCTTGTACTCGGATGCCGGAACGCCGGTTACTTTCAGACCATAGGCAACGTTGTCGGCCACGCTCATATGCGGAAACACGGCATAGGACTGAAAGACCATGTTCACCGGACGGCGGTTGGGTGGTACGGCGGATATATCCGCGTCATCAATCTTGATCACACCGCTGGTCGGAACTTCAAATCCTGCCAGCATCCGCAGCAACGTCGTCTTTCCGCAGCCCGATGGACCCAAAAGCGCAAAGAAATCGCCTTCGTAGATGTCCAAGGAAATTTCATCGACCGCGCGCACGGCGCCGAACCGTTTACTAACCTTCTCGATCGAAATGATTGGCTTTCTATCGTTCATCATGAATCCAGCCTGTTGCGCCCAAGCGCGTTAACCCGCACCGACATCACCCTTGAAGCGCGATTGGATGCGCATGGCGATCGCGGTGACCAAAACCGTAATGACGATCAACACCGTCGAAGCCGCATTGACCTCCGGCGTGACCGAGAAACGAACCATAGAGTAGACCTTCACCGGGAAGGTGACTGTATCGGGTCCCGAGGTAAAAAACGTAATGACGAAATCGTCGAGGGATAACGTGAACGCCATCAAGGCGCCGGCAATGAGGCCCGGTTTCATGAAAGGCACGATGACATCACGCATAGCCTGCCATTCGCTGGCTCCCAGGTCCTTGGCCGATTCCTCCAGTTCCCGG
This sequence comes from Limibacillus sp. MBR-115, assembly GCF_040549425.1. Lineage (NCBI taxonomy): Bacteria > Pseudomonadati > Pseudomonadota > Alphaproteobacteria > Rhodospirillales > Rhodovibrionaceae > Limibacillus > Limibacillus sp. MBR-115. The sequence goes on from NZ_JBEPTJ010000003.1 coordinate 374,540, forward strand.
TTGAAGTTGGACAACCGGGCCCGGACGATCATGGCGACGAAGGGGAAAGAGAACGCGACGTGGGCGATGATAATGGGCGACAAGGTCATGGGCCAGCCCCACGCCGTCGGCCATCCGATCCACCCGAAGAAGGCCATCATCGAAACGCCCATGCAAATCTCAGGAATTACGATGGGCAAGGCCATCGCTCCTTCATATCCAGCTTTCAATGGAAACCGGAACCGCCAGAGCAAAACGGCAACCATGGCGCCGAGTATGGTCGCCAGGATGGTGTTGATCAGCGCAATCGTCAAAGAGTTGCCGAACGCGATCATCAGGCTCTCGTTTTCCAAGGCCTTCTCGTAATACTTCAGGGTGAAGCCGCGCCAAACGATGTTGCGCTTGCTGTCGTTGAAGCTAAAGGCAATCAGCGTCGCAATTGGGGCGTAGAGAAAAACCAGAACGGCTAGAACTGAAAGGCGCAGCCATAAGCGGCGCGTGTAGTCCAAAGGTCCGATGGGGCGTCTGTTGAACATCAAGCCGCCTCCATCGCAGAGCTGTTCTTGGCCAGCACCGCCCGCAGCGCCAGCGCGCCGAAGGTCATGTACATCAAAATAAAGGAAAGCGCCGATCCAAAGGGCCAGTCGTTGGCGCTCTTGAATTGCCGCTCGATCACGTTGGCGATCAACTGGCTATCGGGACCCCCCAACAGGTCCGGCTGCAAGAAAGCGCCCAATGCCGGAATGAAGGTGATGATGATGCCGGAGATGATCCCCGCCTTACTCAGGGGAATAATGACCGAGAAAAAGGTGCGCCACTGCCCGGCGCCAAGATCGAGGCTCGCCTCAATGTAGGATTTGTCCATGCGTTCCAGCGCCGCGTAAAGCGGTAGAATCATGAAGGGCAGGAAAACATAGGTCATGCCAAAGAGGACCGCTTGGTTGTTGTAGAGCAACTCCAACGGTTCGAACCTTTGGCCCAGCAATTGATACTCCCCCAGTCCCACAAACATCAGGAAGCCGTTGGCCTTTTCCCATAGCCATTCCAGGGAGAAGTTGACATACCCCCGCGTCCGCAACACGGCGATCAAAGCGTAGGTACGGATCAACAGATTGGTCCAGAAGGGCAGGATAATGAGCAACAGCAACAAGCCCTTCCAGCGTTGCGGCGCAAAGGAGATGGCGAAAGCAACGGGAAACCCGATAGCAAAGCAGAGTAGCGTCGTGGCACCCGCCATCCAGAAGGACTTCAGCAGAATTTCAAGGTAGAGCCACCCCAGCGCGCGGGAATAGTTGTCCAGGGTCCAATTAAGATCGAGATCGTTGATCCCCACCTTCGTCGAGACGCTCATTATCCACATAAGCGTCAGCGGAACGAGAAAGAACACCACCAGCCAAAAGGTGGGGGGCAGGCCGATAATCCAGAAGACCAGTGGATGACGCCGCCAGCTTTCCATATGTGGTTCTACTTTCTATCCGATGCCTTTGTTTGACCCCTCGTGGAACAGTCGGCGACCGGCGGTTCCAGGAGAGGCCGGGAACACGCTCACGCGCGCTCCCGACCCATTTCGTGGAACCTGGTTCAGGCCGCGCTGATGCGCGTCCAAGCCTCGTCGATGATACGCTTGCGGTCCTCGCCCAGATAGATGGCCGATTCGCATTTCGCGAGCGTCTCGTCACTTGGGAAGATCGCTGGATTTTCGGTGTACTCCGGTCCCATCAAAGCCTTTGCAGCTTTGTTGGGCGTCGCATAGTAGATGTAATCCGCGATTGCCGCACCCGCTTCCGCATCGAGCAGGAAGTTGATCAGTTTATGGGCATTCTCGGGGTGCGGGGCGCCCACCGGAATGGCAAGGGTGTCCTGCCACAGCAACGAGCCTTCCTTCGGCACGACGTAGGAGAGATCGTCGTCTTCCTCCATCACCTGCAACAGATCGCCATTCCACTCGACCGCAATATCGACCTCGCCGGAAAGCAACAGGTCTTGCCCGTTATCTTCGGCGATCACTTTGACCCGCGGCTTCTGCTTGATCATCAAAGCCTCGGCCTCTTTCAATTCCTTCTCACTGGTCGAGTTGAAGGAATAGCCCAGATACTTCAGTGCCATGCCGGTCATCGAACCAGGCTCGGACAGCCATGCAATGGTTCCTGCGTACTTGTCACTGTCAAAAATGTACTGCCAGCTGTCGGGGACGCCATCCACGCGGGACTTGCGATAGCCGATACCCATCGTACCCCACATGTAGGGCATGGAGTATTTGCGGCCCGGATCAAAGTCAGAATCCTGGAAGGCCGGGTCCAAGTTGGCGAAGTTCGGAATCAAGGAATGATCCAGCGGCTGGATCATCTCGGCCAGGATCATGCGTTCGGTAAAGTCGTTCGTTGGAACGATCAGGTCATAACCCGGATTGCCACCCTTGAGCTTTGCAAAAAGCTCGTCATTGTCAGCGAAAAGGTCATAGTTAACCTCGATTCCAGTAGCATCCTGGAAATCCGAAATTGTGGTCTCTCCGATGTAGGTGTCCCAGTTGTAGAAATTGACCTTTGCCTCTTCAGCGCTCCAGCCTTTCTTCGGAAGGAACGACAGACCGGCGGCCACAGCACCCGTTCCCGCCAGGAAGGAACGGCGCGACCAGGGGCGTTTGCTGAAATTTTTCATTGTTCACTGTTTCCCTGTCTAGGTTTGAAAGTGCAGCTTTTCTTGCGAGCCGCAAAGCGCGGCTTTATCTATTCAGATCATCTTGCCGAGGGCATTCTTGCTGTCAATCATCTGTTTTATTTTTCGCCGCTTCGGCTTGGCTCTCAACATAGGTCAGCAGATCAGTTAGATCGTCCAGATCAAAATCGAACGGTGTGACATGGGACGGTGAAAGGCTCGTCGATTCCAGGCCGGGCATACGGACAAAAACAGGATGCGGACGACGAGCGAAAAAGGTTTCGAAGCGGTCGCGCCAGTCAGGTAGCTTGACGAGGCGTGGAAAAGACGGTGTCGAGCCTAGCCCGCCGTATTTGTTGAAGTCTCCGATGACATGACAGCGGGCGCAATGCTGCTCGGCAAGCGCACGTCCACGCGCGCCGTCGCCACTATAGGCCACTGCCTCGTTCTGTAGCGCAGCCAAGCACACTATTACGAGAAAAAGCGGTCGCATCACTCAGACAGCCTAACGCCACCGCCCCGCCGGCGACAAGGTTTCAGAGGAATCGTTCAGCCTCGGCTAAGTCTTCGGGCCGGTTGGTATTGAAAAAGGGGTCAAGCTTGCCGGCCGGTGTCGCTTGGGCCTCGAAGGTTACGCGCGCCAATCGGTACCGCGACGTCCAGATATCGACCTTACGCAGTTCTTCTTCCTGCATGGCGCGCCGCAAATCGTCGCGCAGGTGCAAGGGCCAGAGCGCTACGACCGGGTGATCCCGGCCATCACTGACGGCGCAGGCCATTTCGGCGCCCTCTTCACGCAGGCCCTCCATTAAACGCGCCACCAAGTCCTGGGGCAAAAAGGGCGCATCACAGGGAACACTCAGCAGCCACTCACAGTCCGGCGCAGCCCGGGCCGCCCACTCCATGCCGGTCAAAACGCCGGCAAGCGGTCCAGCGAAACCCTCCACAACATCGGCCACCACCGGCAAACCGTAATTCTGGAACCGGTCCGCTTCACCGTTGGCATTCAAAACCAGACGATCAACCTGTGGTCCAACCCGCTCGATGATATGGCTCAGGATTGTTTTTTCCCCCAACAACCGCAGACATTTGTCGCCGCCACCCATGCGCCGCGACAGACCCCCTGCCATAAGAACACCGCAAACGCCCGTTGACTCACCGCTTCCTGGCGAGATTTCAGTCATTATCGGCCTCACGGCTGCCTTTCCTCGCGTGGCGCGGGTCTTCCTCGCCATCCTGCTTGGGGTCGTCGTCAAAGATGATCCGCTCCTGCCCTGCCAGAGCGACGAAGCGCTTGCCTTTTGCACGACCGATCAATGTCAGGCCTGCCTGGCGGGCTAGATCGACTCCCCAGGCGGTAAAACCGGAGCGCGAAACCAGGATTGGAATACCCATCTGGACCGTCTTTATGACCATCTCCGACGTCAGGCGGCCGGTCGTGTAAAAAATCTTATCGTCGGGAGACAATCCTTCCATGAACATATAGCCCGCTATCTTGTCCACTGCGTTGTGTCTGCCGACATCCTCCATGTAGACCAGCGGCCGATCCTCCTCGCAGAGCACGCAACCATGGATCGCGCCCGCTTCGAGATAGAGGCTCGGCGCACCATTGATCTTGCGCGATAGCGCCGCGAGCCACGAGGTCCGCAAACGCGCGTCCTTAGCCAACCGCACGTCTTCAAACTTTTCCATGAGATCGCCAAAAACCGTCCCTTGCGCACAGCCGGAGGTACGCACCTTTTTCTGCAGCTTCTCCTCGTAGTCGGTTTCCCGCTCGGTGCGGACGATTACGACCTCCAGATCTTCGTCATGATCGATCTCGGTAATCCGGTCGTCCGCGCGCAGCATGTTCTGGTTCAGCAAATATCCGACGGCAAGATAATCGACGTGATCGCCGATCGTCATCATGGTGACGATCTCCTGGCGGTTCAGATAAAGCGTCAAGGGCCGTTCCATAACCACCCGTGTCTCAATCGCTTGGCCATCCTGGTCCAAGCCCCTGACGGATTCCGTCAGGCGCGGATCGTCGGGGTTCGGCCGCACCAGAAATTCCCCCAACTCGGCCGCACTGGTGGCCTTCGCCTGACCACGCCGCAAGCTGCGGACTCCTTTTTCAAGCGGGTTTTCACCTGATGTATGCTGGCGCGTCATCGTGCCGGCGCCTCCTGGTTACCTGATCATGGGCGGATTCGCTGGCCTGAATATGAGCGTCCCGGCGACGCCCTGCAAGTCACTGCGGCATCAGGGACTGGTCCAGGCCTGCGTCAAAAGAAACGCTCGCGCGTCGATTTTCTTTGTGGCAGCCTGACATTCAACTAGGCGAAAATTGCAAGAGCACGTCCACCATGAAGAGCGCGACCGCTGTCCAACGTCAATCCGCCGCGCGAGCCCCCCTTGCTGCCAAAAGGATCGCCGGCGCTTCGCTGGCGTTGATCCTGGGCCTCGGTCTCCTGACAGTCGGCGGCTTTGCTTCCGGCGACTTGCTGCATGACGCTGCGCATGACGGGCGTCACAGTTTCGCGTTCCCCTGCCACTGACGTCTGACGTGGACTCACTGAAGCTGCTTCGTCCGATACTGTTGACCGCGCTTCCTGCGGGTCTGCTGGCCAGCATTCTTGCCACGCTGTTCCAGAATGCCTTCGTGGAGCCGCTCATTCTCCAGGCGGAGACCTACGAGGTTGCAAACCTCCAGAATCCTAACCCTACTGTCGATTTGGCGCGACTGGCGCTTACCTTCCTGACCACCCTGATCGTCGCTTGCGCCTATGGGCTGCTTTTGACCGGAGCGCTTATGTTTGCCGGCGAAAGAGGCGTGCTCCAAGGCCGGCCGATGGCGAGTGGATTGCTATGGGGCGGCGCAGGGTTCTTTGTCTTCCATCTTGCGCCCGCAATTGGCTTGCCGCCTGAGTTGCCCGGCATGCCTGCCGCCGACCTCGTCAACCGTCAGGTCTGGTGGCTCGGGACCGTCGTTTGCAGCGCCGCAGCACTGTGGCTCTTGTTCTTGACGCACCGCCCTATCCTGGCACCCGTCGCCGCCATTCTTCTTGTGCTACCACACGTGTTGGGTGCGCCGCACCCCAACAACCTTGAAACGGCGGTTCCAGCCGGGTTGGCAGCTGCTTTCACGGCACGTGCTATCGCGGCTTCCCTGCTGCTATGGTTGCCTCTTGGCGCGGCGGTGCTGTGGCTAGCTAAACGTAATGCGTTGCTCACGACGACGGATGCCGGTTAGCTGTGACAAGCGTCTTGGCACGGTGATTTTGACCGATTGCGGCGTCACAGAAAATCACAAGGTCTTAACCCGCAGCAAAATTGGGGTCGTATCGAACACATACGGCTGGTTATGATGCTCGCAATTGGTATGACCAAATAACGCTGGAACATAATCCGGCGGGCAGGGAACGAAAGGCCTTAGAGTTCATGGAAATAGACGGCAAGCAACTGCTGATCTGCAATTGCGAGGGCACAATGCCTTTGGATGGGCGCAAGCTTGGCAAGGCTTTCAAAGCCGTCGGCATTGCAGGCGACGTTGAAATAAACAGCCAGCTTTGCCGCGCCCAAGTAGCCAATTTCGAGACGGCACTGGGCAAGGGAAAGCCTGTCATGGTGGCCTGCACGCAGGAGGCGCCGCTGTTCAACGAAATCGCGAGTGAACGCGCGTTCGAGGGTGAAATCAGTTACTTCAATATACGCGAGCTGGCCGGTTGGTCCGCTCAGGCAGAGCGGGCTGCGCCCAAGATCGCAGCACTGGCGGCAGCGGCGGCGGTAGACCCCAAGCCGACCCCCGGCGTCGCTTTCGCATCGGAAGGAATCTGTCTCGTTTATGGCCATGACGAGAGGGCGCTGGAAGCGGCGGACAAGCTGGCCTCCAGGCTGGACGTCACTGTGTTGTTAACCGGCGATGTTGAAGTTATTCCGCCGCGTACAATGCACTTCCCCATCTTCCGCGGACGTATCACCCAAGCGCGCGGGCACCTGGGTAAGTTTTCCATCAACTTGGACGGTTACGCCGCTGCCGATCCCTCCAGCCGCATGCAGTTACAGTACGGGCCGCCCAAATCGAACGTCTTTACGGAATGCGATTTGATCCTGGATCTGACCGGTGGCACACCGCTCTTTACCGGGCATGAACGCCGGGACGGCTATCACAGGCCGGACCCCGACAACCCCAGCGCGGTCCTTGAGGCCATTCTGGAACTCTCAGAATCTGTCGGTGAGTTCGAGAAGCCACGCTACGTGCGCTACGACGCAGGAATCTGTGCCCATGGGCGCAGCCGCAAGACCGGCTGCACCCGCTGCCTGGATGTTTGCCCTGCCGGTGCGATCAAGTCGCTGGGCGACATCGTCGAGATCGATGGCCATGTTTGCGCCGGTTGCGGCATGTGCGCGTCGGTTTGTCCCACCGGCGCCGCGACCTACCAGCTTCCGGCGGGCGATAGTCTCTTCATGCGCCTACGCGCCTTGCTGACCGCGTACGATAAAGCCGAGGGACGAGACGCCGTGCTGCTGCTGCACGATGAGCGGCATGGCGGCGAACTGCTGTCGCTCATGAGCCGCGCCGGCCCCGGCCTACCCGCCAATGTTCTGCCATTGGCGATAAACGAGATTACCCAGGTCGGAATTGATTTCCTGACCAGTGCGCTGGCCTTCGGCGCTGAGCAGATCGCGATCCTGGTCGGCCCGGAAAAGTCAGGCGAGCTGGAGGGACTGGCGAGCCAGATCGGCTTGGTGGAAACCGTCATGGAAGGTCTTGGCTATGGCGCCGGACGTGTGACCCTGCTGGACCAGGTCGATCCCGATGCGGTCGCGGAAGCACTCAACAACCTACCTCGCATGAAGAAAGCCCCGGCGGGATCCTTCTTGCCGATCGGCGGCAAGAGAAGCCGTACGGGCCTCGCCCTGGCACACCTCCATGCGAAGGCCCCCGCACCTGTCGATATCCTGCCGCTACCCAAAGGCGCCCCCTTTGGTACCGTGCAGGTCGACACGAGCGGATGTACGCTCTGCCTTGCCTGCGTCGGCGCCTGTCCGACCGGTGCGCTCTCAGACGATCCGGACCGTCCCCTGTTGGCCTTCAACGAAGAAGCCTGTGTGCAGTGCGGCCTATGTAAGAACACCTGTCCAGAGCAGGTTATCGCCCTGGAGCCCAGGTTCAACTTCACGACCGAGGCAAAAAACACCCGCGTTTTGAATGAAGCCGAACCCTTCCATTGCCTGCGCTGCGGCAAGCCGTTTGGTGTCGCACAGTCCGTCGAGCGCATTGCCGACCAACTCGCAGACAAACATCCCATGTTCATGGGCGGTCCGGCGGTCGAACGGATCATGATGTGCGAGGACTGTCGGGTCGTGGTACAATTTGATGCGGCGCAACCGCTCGCCAGCGGTGTCAGACCGCACATACGGACGACTGACGAGGACCTACGCAACCGCGCTCTTGGCATTGTGGACGAAGAGGATACCTGATGCCGGATTCGACCATCGCCGAGCCTCTCGACAGGCGCTTGCACGCGTTCCGGCCGGATTTGGCCGATGCACGCCTGGAGGGCAAGGTCGAGGCTCCGAAGTTCGTGACCGGAAAACCTGCCCAGCTCAACGCCCCACAAGCCGCGGTCCGCAAAGCGGCCGACGGCGATTCCGAACAGGAAGCCGAACTGCTTTACGGCGATCGCGTTTTGGTCTTTGAGGAAAAAGCCGGGTGGGCTTGGATTCAAGGGCAGCGCGACGGCTATGTGGGATACGTTGAAAGCAAGCTGTTGAGCGATCGGCTTTGGGATCCCACTCACCGGGTCGCGGCCCTTCGCACCCCCCTGTTTGCCGGCCCTGGCCTCAAGACGGCCATTCGCGCCCATCTGCATATGGAATCGGCAGTCCGTGTGGAAGGACAGCAAGATAAGTACGTGGAAACACGCGATGGCTGGATCTATGCGCCGCATCTGACCGCCTTCGACCAGACCGAACCGGACTATGTGGCCACGGCGCTCAAGTTTTTAGGAGCCCCCTATGTGTGGGGCGGACGTTCGAGCCTTGGTCTGGATTGCTCCGGACTTGTCCAGATTGCATTGCAGCGCGCCGGGCTCCCCTGCCCGCGCGATAGCGATATGCAAACCAAAAGCGATCTGCTGGGTGAACAACTTGTCGTTACGTCGGCACCTGAGCGCGGCGACTTGATCTACTGGAAAGGCCATGTCGCGATTGCCCTGAATGCAACAGAGGTCGTAAACGCAACGGCTTCGGGCATGGCGGTGATCGTGGAGCCGTTGGCGGCTATCAACGCGCGGGCTGTGGCAGAAAGTGGTCAGGGTATCATTGCGATCCGGCGACCGGCGGTCTCGGCAAGGTTGTCGCGCGCTAGTTAGTAAGAGGCGGCGGGCCATTGCCACCGCCGACTTGCGCCTGACACAGAGCTTCGGCCCGTTGCTTGAAAGTCGCCGCCTGGGTTTCAGTAACGACGCCTTCTTCCACCATCTTGTCTATATCGCTGGCGCGCGCCGCCAGACAAATGGCGACAGGATCGTCTGCTGCGCGTTGAACCTCATCCGGCGGAAACAGGTCTTCCCAATGAATGACCGCGAGGCTGGCCAAGGCCCCGGCAAGAACGGCCAACGCCATAAGACGCCCTCCCATCCCGTCCAGAAAGCTGTTTGGCCGATGCGTATCCATGATGCTACGTTAGGTTAGATTTTTTCCGCCGCCAAGTACGGTAAGACCGCAAGAACTTTGGGGATGAACCCGGGCTTGCCAAGAGGTAAGGTGAGCACCAGATGCCATTAGCATGCCGTGACGGAGTGGCTTTGCTTCGCGAGCCCCCGGGCGGTTTGATGTAAGACTGGATGGGAGTTGCACGTATGACCGAGATGATCGATCCCTTCGGGAGGAATGTAAGTTACCTCCGGGTTTCGGTTACGGATCGCTGCGACTTCCGTTGCGTCTACTGCATGTCCGAAGACATGACTTTCCTGCCCAAGAAAGAAATCCTCAGCCTGGAGGAGCTAGACCGTTTGTGCAGCGCCTTTGTTGAAATGGGCGTCAAGAAGCTGCGCATGACGGGTGGCGAGCCCTTGGTTCGCAGGAACATCATGTGGCTGTTTCAACGGTTGGGCCGCCATTTGGAAAGCGGCGCGTTGGAAGAGTTGACCCTCACCACGAACGGTAGCCAGCTCTCACGTTTTGCCGAGGAACTGCATGCCTGCGGCGTACGACGCATCAACGTGTCGCTGGACACCTTGAACCCGGACAAATTCAAGGCAATCACCCGTTGGGGCAAGTACGACAAGGTGATGGAAGGACTTCAAGCGGCCAAGAACGCGGGCCTCCAGGTCAAGATCAATGCCGTGGCACTCAAGGGCGTCAATGACGACGAACTCGACCAAATGGTGGACTGGTGCGGCGGCGAAGGATTCGATCTGACTTTTATCGAAGTCATGCCCATGGGAGATATCGGCGGCGAGACGCGCCTTGATCAGTATCTACCCCTTTCCATGGTCCGTGCGCGTTTGCAGGAGAAGTGGACGTTAGACGAGATCGACTACAAGACCGGCGGACCGGCGCGCTATGTAAAGGTGCGCGAAACGGGCGGGCGCATCGGTTTCATCACACCCATGACTCATAATTTCTGTGAAAGCTGTAACCGGGTTCGCTTGACCTGCACCGGCACGCTTTACATGTGCCTGGGCCAGGAAGATGCCGCCGATCTGCGCGCACCGCTGCGCGAAAGCGACGACGACGGCCCATTGCATGCGGCAATCGCCGAAGCGATTTCCCGCAAACCGAAGGGGCATGACTTCATCATTGATCGTCGCCACAAAGGTCCCGCCGTCTCTCGACACATGAGTGTGACCGGAGGTTAAGAAACCTCGGCAACCCTTTAAAATACAATAAATTACTTAGTTTGCCGTTTGGGTGGCGGAGGGGTTGAACTCGACCTTATAGGCAAAATCACGGCCGTCGCTCGCGACGATCGAGGTAAAACCCATCATGTAGGCAAGGTCGAAGAAGGTGAAGTCCTCCTGGATCGCCTGTTCATTCTGAAAAATCGGCAAGAGACGGGATTGCGAAGTCAATTGAGCGAAATAGGCGCGGGTACGAAAGATCGTATCGAGCAGCCCGTCATGCAAAGCCACGATAATCAAGTGATTGTCCAAGCGACCTTTGGTGAAGACGGCGACCTGTGCCGGATAGGGTGACTCCTGCTGTTGGGCGGAAACACCCGTCACGAAGGCCAGGCGAAGTTTGCGTGATGCTTCGTTCAGGCGCTGCGCACGAGGCGGATAGACTTCGGACACGGAGGGTTCGGGATAGTAGTAACCAACATAGCGATCCTGGGCCAAGGCGAATCCAGGGTTCAACCATAACGATATCGCCAAGACCAGATAGAACCGAATGGTAACGGCACTCATCACCTGCCTCATCGCTCCCCCCATTGTCCAGTTCTCCCGTCCTGGTTTTCAGCGCGCCTCGACCCGGCGCAAAAACTCCCCCAGGACACGCTGATATAGTTGATCCTTGAGTATGGCGTCCTCGACCCCTTTGTCGAGGTTAGGATTGTCATTGATCTCTATGACATGCACGCCGGTGCCCGTCTGCTTGATATCCACCCCATAGAGACCGTCACCGATGAGATTGGCGGCCTTGACCCCCAGCTCCACGACTTCGCGCGGCGCGTCCTCGACGGCCATGGTCTTGAACCCCCCTTCTTCGACACGCCCGTCCTTGTAATGATGGACGATCTGCCAGTGTTTGCGGGTCATGAAGTACTGCGAAACAAACAGCGGTTGCTTGCCCAGCACGCCGACCCGCCAGTCGTATTTCGTGTACATGAACTCCTGGGCAAGAATAACGGCGGAACGCTGGAAAAGCTTGCGCGAGACTTCGGTCAACTGCGCGCGATCCTCGGCTTTGAACACCCCTCGCGAAAATGAGCCGTCGGGGATCTTCAAGACGACTGGATAACCGATCTCTTCCTCGACCCGCAAAAGCTGCGGACGATCCACGATGATCGTACGCGGCGCTGACAGTTTATTGCTCTGAAGCAACTCGGCAAGGTAGACCTTGTTCGTACAGCGCAACATGGATTGCGGATCATCGATCACCGGCATGCCTTCGTGGCGGGCTTTCTTCGCAAAGCGGTAAGTGTGATTGTCGATGCTGGTGGTCTCACGAATGAAGAGAGCATCGTACTCCGCCAGGCGCAGATAATCCTTGCGCTGGATCAGGTCCACCGCAAAGCCGATGGAAGGGCCGATCGTTTGGAACCGCTTCAGGGTCGCCGCCGAAGAGGGTGGCAAGGCTTCGTTGGGATTCTGCAGGATCGCCAGGCTATAGCGCGGTTGCTGCCGCGCCTTTGGCCTTCGCCACTCAGCCTTGGTATAACCTTCAAGCGCCGCGAGAAAGAAATCGAACTCCTCGGGACTAAGCTTGGCCGGTGAAAGAGCCTCCAGGCTATCGACGCGCCAGCGCTCCTCCTTGGCGATGGTGACGCGCACCAACGGGCAACGGAAGCGGTCAAAAAGCTCGTGTGCGAGGGTTTTGAAGCGAGAATCCTGGACCTGCCCGAAACAAATGACCAGAGAGAATCCGGTCTTGGGCGGCTGCGCCAACTTTTCCAACGTCGTGCGCAGGATCACATTCACTTCCGGCAGTTCAACGCTGTAGAGCATCTTTCGTGTGAGGTCGATGATAGTGCCGACGCTGGGCACGACCTTCTGGCCCCGCGCTTCGGCCAGCAACGAGACATAGTACCCCAAATCCATATAACCCAAGTCACTCGATAAGTTCACAACGCGCATCTGCCGCCCGTTGTAAAGGCCTGGTTGGGTCACGTATTCACGCATCGTGACCGCTTGCCCAGCACCTGCGGCCCAGTCCTTGTCCTCATTCCTTTCAACCACGATCAAATGGTTCGGCATGGCTAACCTGCGCCTCTAGATGTTGTGTCCGGGGTCGACAGCACGATGGCGGCGCTGAGCCTATTCTGGCCGTAGCGAGCCATGCGTTCGAGCTCCTCGCCGCGCACGGCAATGTTAATGGAATCCAAGGGTGTCTTGCCCTCGTCGCGATCAACAAAGGGGTCGTGTAGATAAAACAAACGATCATCGCAGCCCGTTACCACCACCCAATGCGGCATCTTCTCGCCCCACATTCGATAACTGCTGACGAGAACCACGGGTAGGGCGCCACTGTTCAGAAAGCGCCTCAGGTCCTTTGCCGTCAGGCGACGCCGATGCGTCGCGATCTTCGCCGCCTTGGCTTGGTTTCTGAAATCCTCCTGAACCAACCTCATGGCCTGGCGTTTTTTTGTACTGCGGACTGATTGCAGGAAAAGTGACCCGGAATCGGTTACGAATATTTCTGGTTTCAATCCGCGCCGCTGCGCTGCCAAGGCAAGACCATAGGGACCACATCCTCCGTGTCCGGAAGTCATGAAGATCAAAGTGGCCTCTCGCCAGAGCCGCAGTTCTTCGGTCGTGCTTGGTTCATAGTCGGGCAAAAATGCCGATAAGGCCATCAACAGACAGGCTGGCCCACAAGTGAATTCCTGCGTCTGCTCGTAGAAGGGAACATGCGGCATGTCCGGCATGGGGCCACCGACCAACCGCTTTTCCATTCGCAGCGCATCAACGTCATCTTCGTAATAGGCGTTCCAAATACCGATGTCGCGATAACCGGCGCGGTGATAAAGCGCGATTGCTGCGGCATTGTCGCGTCGCACCTCTAATCGGACATAAGCGCAACCCTCGTCACGCGCGGCTTCCTCCACCTCCAACAACAAGCGCGCGCCGAGATTGGCGCCGCGCTGTTTGGGGAGAACCGCCAGGGAATAAAGCCGGGACAGCGACGAAGTTCCATGCAGCAGGACCAACGCATATCCCTGCAACTGTCCATCCGGCGACTCGGCTACGCGGAACAAGGCATGCCCCTTGCGCAGCAGATGATGGAAGCTCCGCCGCGATAGCTTGTCGGCACTAAAGCAAGCGTCTTCCAACGCGACGAGTTGCGCCAGATCTTCTGCCTTCGCCGGCCTGATAATTATGCCGCCGGTCGAATCCGAATCAGCAGCCGGTGCTGTCTTAGCTTTGCTGGTCGTACGGCTTCGCATTCTCGGTTCCTGAACCAACGTAACTGAGCGCACTTTGCGCAGCAGATGACGATTTCGTCTTCACGCTTACTATGCATGACAGCCACGACGAATGCACGCGGCTGGCTTGCCGCGGTCGCTTGGTTATACTCTTTGCCAGACAGCCGCCGACGGGGGGCAGTAAGGGAGGGTTTCTTTTGAAGATTGCAATCGTTTCGGCTGACTCCGGGGAAGCAAAGACAGCCGAAAAGCGTTTGAAGCAGCGCTATGGCTGCGCGGCGCCCCAGGATGCTTCTGTGATCGTTGCTCTGGGTGGCGACGGGTTCATGCTGGAAACCGCCCACGCCCACCTGGGCAGCGGCAAGGCCATCTACGGTATGAATCGTGGCACCGTCGGCTTCCTTATGAATGCCTACGATGAAGACAACCTCGAAGAGCGCCTGAGCGCTGCCGAACAGGTAAAACTCAATCCTTTGCGAATGTTGTCCCGCACAGTCGATGGACAGGAGCAGAATGCCCTGGCGATCAACGAGGTTTCGCTCCTGCGACAAAGCAGACAGGCCGCAAAAATACGTATTTCCGTCGACGGAGTGCTGCGCCTGGATGAATTGATATGCGACGGCATACTGCTATCTACGCCCGCCGGGAGCACCGCCTACAACCTCTCCGCCCATGGGCCAATCATTCCCATTGGAACCCCCTTGCTTGCGATGACGCCGATCAGCGCCTTTAGACCGCGCCGGTGGCGCGGCGCTTTGCTCCCGCACCGCGCCCGGGTGCGGTTCGATGTTCTTGATGCCCAAAAGCGTCCTGTATCGGCAACGGCGGACTATACCGAGGTCCGCGATGTTGCCTCGGTCGAAGTATACGAAGACCGCGACGTCTCCGTGCCGCTGCTCTTCGACTCCGAGCACAACCTCGAAGAGCGCATTCTGCGGGAACAGTTTCTGCCCTAGCGCGTTGGTGCCCTGAGAATCCTTATCGCCCGTCTGTTTTGTGAATTGACCTTGAGCGCAAAGCCGCGCAAGCATTTCCCGTATAAGGTAGTTCGATCATCGGGGAGGATAAGATGGTTGAAAGAGCGGCCGCAGCCATCGACTTAGAGCGCTTTCCGATTCATGAAAGTCAATCTCAATCCTATCTGGCCCTCCTCGCCGAGGTACGCCTGCAACTTAAAGAAACCGGTTGCGCCCGGCTTAAGTCCTTCGTGAACCCGGCGGCAGCGCGCGCGTTGCAGGATGAAGTCAGCGGCGTCGCAGGACAGGCGTATCGTTCTTACAACGACGTCAATCCCTACTTCACTGCCGATGACCCCACATTGCCGGCGAGCCACCCCCGCCGCCACTTCGAACGCAGGTCTAACGCCTTCATTCCGGCGGATTCTTTTGGCGCTAACAGCCTTCTCCGTGCCATTTACGAATGGCAGCCGTTTACGGACTTTATCCGAATGGCGCTGGGTGAGAGCGAGGATAGCTTCTTTCGGTATGACGACCCGCTGGCGGACGTAATCGTAAATGCCGTGGACCCCGGAGACGGTTTCCCTTGGCATTTCGATACAAACACCTACACAGTCACACTCGGCATTCAGCCCGGCGAAGGCGGCGGCACCTTCCAATACCATCCCAAGCTGCGCAGCAAGTCAGGTGAAAACTATGATCGCGTAGCCGCCGTGCTGGGTGGCGATCTGTCGGGTGTCCGCTCCCTCACCCTTGGTCCCGGTGATTTGCAGATATTCCTCGGTCGCTACTCCCTGCACCGGGTGACCGCGGTGACCGGCACAACCTCCCGCTATGTCGGAATTTTCTCTTATGCCAACGAGCCGCAGATGTGCGGGCGCGTGGAACGGACCCGCCAGCTCTACGGACGGGTCCTGGATATTCACCTGCAACGGGAAGCGCTCCTGCGGGGCGATACCCTGCACGACTAAAAAAGACGCCCGGCCCTTGTTGGACCGGGCGCCGCCAAAACGCTACCGGGGTCGTAGCGCTTGCTTAAGCCCGACTGGAACAACAGCAGGGAAGGTCAGTTCTTCCAGAAAGGCTTAGAAAGTTCGCGCTCGATGTCAGCGGCGCTGATTCCCATGTCCTTCATCATGCGCTCGTCGAGTTGTGCGAGATTGTGGCGCTCCTGCGCGCGGTACTGCCACAGCAGGAGTTTGTCCCAGGTCGCCGTGAGAAGGGATGCGATGCGCTTGCCGGCGCTCTCACGCCCGACAGAGGTCAGGCGTTCGACATCACTGCAAGTCATGCAAACCGCTCTTTGATCCATGCTCGTCATCTTTTCTCTCCTATTCGGCTTGCCTCAACGTCACCAAGAGATCGATTGAAGCGGATACCAATGGGATAACCTTCTATCCCTGTTATCATCTATCCGAATATTGCTTCTGGTAGCCTTTGTTCACAAACGATGTTATTTCATCCTCCGGATTAGTTTTTCTCATGTTGCGAGTTGGCTATGGCCCGTCGACTTCCGCCGCTTAATGCCCTTCGCGCCTTTGAGGCAGCAGCCCGTCATCTGTCTTTCACCAAGGCCGCGTCCGAGTTGAACGTCACGCAAGCCGCGGTCAGCCATCAGGTGAAGGCGTTGGAGGAGCGTCTCGGCATTCAATTATTCGTAAGAATGAACCGGCAGCTTTTGTTGACGGAGGCCGGGCAAGCTTATTTGCCCGCGATCCGCGATGCCTTCGATTTGATTGCTACGGCATCGGAACGATTGGTGTCGCGAGGCGATTCCGGCCCCCTGAAGGTGACCTCTCTGAACTCCTTCGCAGCGAAATGGCTGCTGCCGCGTCTACCGGAATTCCGGAAACAGCATCCTGACATCGACGTTCTCGTTCATGCCTCTGACACCGTTATGGACTATGTGCGTGAGGGCTTTCATTGCGGACTGCGATATGGGCTGGGCCGTTATCCGGGAATGACCGTGGATTTTTTGATGGCGGACCGATGTTTTCCATTTTGTAGCCCACGGTTAATGGAAGGTCCTCATCCTTTAACTAAACTTGAAAATCTGCGCTACCATACCTTATTGAGCGACGATGCCTCGCGGGTACCGGGAATTCCCGACTGGAGTGAGTGGCTGGCGGCGGCCAATGTGGAGGGCGTCGATCCTAGCCACGGCTTGACCTACAACGACTCAGCGATGCTCGTGCAGGCCGCCGTCGAGGGCCAGGGCGTCGCGATGGGGCGGTTATCGCTGGCCGAAGGCGATCTGGCGGCCGGACGGTTGATCAAACCTTTCGACCTGGAACTGCGTTCACAGTATTCCTACTACCTAACGATACCGCCAGGCGCCCTGGACCGGCCAAAGGTGCGCGCCTTTCGCGAATGGGTTATCGAGGAGGCCCGAAAGAGCCCCCTCGGTGCAGAGGCTCAGCCGCGATCGACAAGCGCCTAGATCGCTATCGCTCAAACAAGAAAAAAGCAAACGAGGACCTCCGTGACCAACGATCAACCAAGCAGTATTAAACCTGCCGTCCGCGAGATGATCGAACGGCTGATTGCTTTCGATACGACAAGCCGCAACTCCAACCTGGAGCTTATTCATTTCGTCCGTGATTACCTGCATACACTGGGCGTGGAATCCGAGATTGTTCACGATTCGGAGGGTAGCAAGGCCAACCTTTACGCGACCATTGGTCCCCGCGACCGCGGGGGCGTCGCCCTATCGGGACACACGGACGTGGTGCCGATAGACGGCCAAGTCTGGAGCGTCGACCCCTGGCGTGTCAGCGAAACCGACGGCAAGCTCTTTGGTCGCGGCACCAGCGACATGAAGAGTTTCATCGCCGTGGCCCTGGCCATGGTCCCCCGCTTCCTGGAGAAGCCGCTCACCATGCCGCTTCACCTCTGCCTTTCCTACGACGAGGAGGTTGGTTGCCTGGGTGTGCGCGGCTTGTTGGAGTTCCTGGAAACCCAGCCGATCAAACCGCGCTTGGCGATTATCGGCGAGCCAACCTCCATGCAGGTCGTCACCGCCCATAAGGGCAAGCTCTCCATGGCCTGCCATGTCCATGGAAGCGAGGCTCACTCCTCTTTGGCGCCTTTGGCGGTCAATGCAGTGCAGGAAGCAGCCAAGGTGGTGGTGAAGCTGAGTGAGATGGCCGAACGCAAGGCCAACGAAGGGCCGTTCGATACGGCCTACGACATTCCCCATACCACGGTCCATACCGGCGTGATCAGCGGCGGCACCGCACTCAACATCGTTCCCAAGGACTGCCGTTTCGAGTTCGAGTTCCGCAGCTTGCCGCAGGAGGACACTCAAGCCTTGCTGCGCGAAGTAAAAGAATATGCCCACAACGAACTGGAACCTGCCATGCAGGCCCGCGTCTCGGGCACCGGTATCCAGTTTGAGGAGCTCTCCTCCTTTCCCGGTCTGGACACGCCGCCAAACGCCGAGGTCGTTGAACTGGCCAAGGCACTGACCGGCGCCAACAGTACGACCAAGGTCGCTTTCGGCACCGAGGCGGGTCTATTCGATCAGATCGGCATATCAGCTGTCGTTTGTGGCCCCGGCTCCATCGAGCAGGCACATAAACCCGACGAGTTCATCAGCCTGGAACAGGTTGCCGCATGCCAGCGCTTCATGGAGCGCTTGCTAGAAAGGCTGCAGGCTTGACTGGCGCGCCACTCTTGCCGACGGCACAGAAAATCAACGCCGTCGTTTTCGATCTTGGCAACGTGCTCATCCCCTGGAATCCGAGCCGGCTTTACCGGAAGATTTTTCCCAGCCCGGAAAAAGTCGACTGGTTCCTGCGGGAAGTCTGCAACGATGCCTGGAACTTGGAGATCGACCGGGGATGGCCCTTTAGCGAGGCCATCGCCGAGGCGATTTCCCGGCACCCGGATGAGCGAGAAGCCATCATCGCCTGGCAAAGGCGCTGGGCAGAGATGCTGGGTGAAGCGGACCCCGATGCGGTCAACCTGCTTCGGGAGCTAAAACTGGCAGGCATGCCGCTCTTTGTGCTTAGCAACTGGTCATCGGAGACTTTTCCACTGGCCGAGGCGCGATACCCTTTCCTCGCCTGGTTCGACGGTTTGGTGATTTCAGGCCGCGAGAAGGTCGTCAAGCCGGAGCCGGAGATCTACCGGCGTCTTATACAGCGCTGCGCCTGCCCCGCGTCGGAGATCCTGTTCATCGATGACCGTGACCGAAACGTCGCCGCGGCACGGGGCATGGGTATCACCGCCTTGCTCTACCTTGGGCCGGACCGCTTACGGAGTGACTTGCTTGAGCTTGGTCTGCCCGTTGGCCCACATCCTGCGGAGGAGCGCTTGTGAGCGACCCGGCCATCCAGAAAAAGCCAACCCTTAAACGCGTGATCATCGCTTTGCTGTTGGGTACCGGCGGCGGTTGGGCGGCGCAGATGTTGCACTTGCCGCTGGCCTGGATGATCGGGGCTATGCTGACCGTCACCGTGGCCGCTACCGCCGGGCTTCCAGTCGCCATCCATCCGCTGTTGCGCCAGATCATGGTAGCGGTACTGGGTGTCTTGCTGGGGTCGTCCTTTTCCCCGGAACTGCTCGACCACTTGGCCGACTGGAGTATGACGCTCACCGCCCTGGCCGCTTATTGCGGGATTGGTGGCGGCTTGAGCTATCTCTATTTCCGCTTCGTCGCCAAGTACGACCCGGTGACCGCCTATTTCGCCGGTATGCCCGGCGGCTTGACCGAGATGATCCTGGTCGGCAGTTCGCTGGGTGGCGACGCGCGGCAAATATCCCTGACGCACGCTTCGCGCATTCTGATCGTTATCATGACCCTGCCCTTTGCCTTCCAGATTCTGGAGGGTTACGAGCCTGCCGCCAGACCGCCGCCGGGGCCGCCGCTGCTTGAATTGCTCGGCAGCGACGTCGCCATTTTGGTTGCCTGCGGTATTGTCGGCTTCCTGTGCGCCAGGGCGCTCCGTATTCCGGCCGCCGGGTTGGTTGGCCCCATGGCGCTTTCGGCAATCGCCCACTTGAGCGGTTGGACAGCAGCAAAGCCGCCCTTTGAACTGATTGCCGCCGCGCAGGTGGTCGTCGGCAGCGCCATCGGTGCACGCTTTGCCGGCGTCAGCCTAGCGCTGATACGACGCGCGCTCTTCTACTCGCTAGGCGGCACGGCGATCTTGGTTGCGGTCACACTGGTCTTCGCCTTCACGCTGACGCTTGTCACCGGCATCCGCCCGGACGCGCTCGTCCTGGCCTTCTCCCCCGGCGGCCTGGCCGAAATGAGCCTCATCGCCCTGGCGCTGTCGATGGATGCAGCCTTCGTCGCAACGCACCACATCATCCGCATTTTCTTGATCGTGGTGATGGCGCCCATGGCCTTCAGGCTGCTCAACCCCAACCTGAAGGTGACCGAAAAGAGCGGCCTCTAGCTGAACTTGGCCGATAAGCCGCCATCGACGATCAATTCCGTCCCCGTGATGTATTTCGCATCATCGGAAGCCAGGAACAGCGCCGCGTTAGCTACGTCCCAGGCGTCGCCCATGTGGCCCATCGGGCACTGCGCGTCACGCGCTTCGATCATCTTATCGACGCTGCCTTCGCCATAGTGGCCCTTTAGCGGCTCGACAATCATCGGCGTATTCATCAAGCCCGGCAGGATGGCGTTCGCGCGGATGCCCTTGGGGGCATATTGCAGGGCGATGCCCCGGGTAAAGGGGATGATGGCTCCCTTGCTGGTGTAATAGGTGATGTAGGGCACGCCGGTGTAGCGGATTCCGGCCACCGAAGAGATGTTGACGATCGCCCCCTTGCCCTGTGCTTCCATGATCGGCAACACGTGCTTGCACGTCAGGAAGAAGGATTTGAGGTTGATATCCATCACCCGGTCCCAATCTTCGACGGGCAATTCAACCGGCCCACGCGTGTCCAGGATACCAACGTTGTTGTGCAGCACATCGACGCGGCCGTAGACCTCCTTGGCGCGCTTCACAAGCGCTTCGACCTGATCGGGCTTGGAGACATCGGCGGCATGGGCCGTCGCCTCTCCACCCTCGCCGCGAATGATCTGGACGGTTTCCTCCGCCGCCTCCGCCCGCAGGTCGACGCAGAAGACCTTGCCGCCCTCGCGGGCATAGAGCGCGGCGGCGGCCTTGCCGTTGCCCCAACCCGGTCCGCTGGACCCCGCCCCGATCACCAGACAGACCCTGTCCCGCATCCTCTCGCCCATGCCAGAATTCCTCCCTGTTTGTACGGTTGAATGATGTTGACCCAAGTCTAACCCGGAGCCATTGGCCAAGCCCATAGGCTAAGACGGCACAGGGGTGACATGGGGGTGACATGGGGGCGACATGGGGGCGGCATGCGTTCTATGACCGGGAAGCGCACCTCAGGGCTTGCAGGAATCGCAATGAACAACGAAAGTACGGCCCGCGGCGGTAATAGCACGGCCCCTTGGCGGAACCGGTAGACGCAGCAGACTTAAAATCTGCGACCCGTAAGGGTGTGGGAGTTCGAGTCTCCCAGGGGCCACCACGCACCCTTTCAAGCTCCGCACAACAGCCCGCAAACTACCGGATTCTGGAATCTTCTTGGCGTAAAACCGCCGTTCAGCCATGATGTGTAAAATTTAACGATAAAAACCGTAGGACAATCGGGAGTTGTTCGCATGCTCAAGCGCGTGACCTTTGAGCCCGGCGCGGTACTTTGCAGGGAAGGTGAGCCAGCCGATGTCGCCTATTTTTTGGAGCGCGGAGAGGTCGACCTGACCGCGTTTGGCGACACGCATAAGATCTTCTCGGGTGATGTCTGCGGCGAAGCGGCGTTGCTCGGCTCCTCCTATCACGCCACCGCCGTTGCGGTGTCCGAGGTGGAAGCCCTGAGCGCCAGTCGCGAAGACCTGTTGCAGATCATCTATACCGACCCGCAGAAGGCCGAGCTTTTCTTCGACTGCGTGATTCGCAAGGTGGCGGCGCTTTACCGCACCCTGGACCGTTTGAAGAACGAACAGGCCCAGCCCGCTGCACAAGAGGATCGCCTCGTCGGCTAGCGGCGCCAACCGGACTTGCAAAAGGGAAAGTATCTGACCGAAACTGCGATCGAGCGTTTCGGGTCGGCTGAGGCCGTCCTTCCCAGTTTCAATCTCCTAGCGCGACAGGGATGGCCGTCCGGCAATGGCTGCAGGCGATAAGACACTTCCCCGTATCACGAACCGCCAGGCCCGGCGTTTGCTGCTGGCCGCCCAGGGACTGATGGAACACCCTGGCCGAAAACTCGACCAACCCGGCCTGCTGGCTCTGATCGAGCAGATGGGCTTCGTCCAGGTCGATTCCATCAACACGGTCGAACGGGCACATCACCAAATTCTCTTTGCCCGCAATCAAACCTATCGCCAGAAGCAATTGACCCGCCTGCTGGAACGCGACCGGGCCCTGTTCGAGAACTGGACCCACGACGCTTCCATTATTCCCAGCGCGTTTTA
The DNA here is from genome assembly GCF_040549425.1 of Limibacillus sp. MBR-115. Classification (NCBI taxonomy): domain Bacteria; kingdom Pseudomonadati; phylum Pseudomonadota; class Alphaproteobacteria; order Rhodospirillales; family Rhodovibrionaceae; genus Limibacillus; species Limibacillus sp. MBR-115. The sequence continues at coordinate 396,657 of NZ_JBEPTJ010000003.1, forward strand.
TCCCTTCTGGCAACGTCGCTTCGCGCGCGAGAGCGAGGCTCTGGCCGCACGCTGGCGCAAGTGGCGGCGCGAGGGTTTCGAGGATTACCTGGAACACGTCTTGCAACGGGTCACCGATGAGGGTCCGTTGATGGCCCGCGATTTCGGCGAGGAAGGTAGCAAACCAAAGGGCGGATGGTGGGACTGGCATCCGGAGAAAACCGCCCTGGAGTACCTCTGGCGCACGGGACAACTGGCGGTGGCGCGGCGCGAGGGTTTTCAGAAGGTCTACGACCTGCCGGAGCGCGTCGTCCCGCCCGAGCACCTCCAACCCCCGCCCGATCCGGCGGCTTTTACCGACTGGAAATGCCGCAGCGCCCTGCAACGCCTGCACTTTGGCACTTCCGGCGAGATCGCTGCCTTCTGGGGGGCCCTCGCGGCCGACGAGGCGGCGCGCTGGTGCAAGAAAGCTCTGGCCAAAGGTGAGTTGGTGCAAGTTGAGGTCGAAGGAACGGACGGGGGAAAACCCAGGGTCTGCCTGGCCTTCCCGGATCTGTTGGACCGCCTGGACGGTTTGGCGGATCCGCCGGCACGCCTCCGGGTGCTCAGCCCCTTCGATCCGCTGATCCGTGACCGTCAGCGCCTGGAGCGAGTCTTCGGCTTCACCTACCGGATCGAGGTATTCGTGCCGGAGGCAAAACGGCAATACGGCTACTACGTTTTCCCCTTGCTGGAAGGCGAACGGATGGTAGGGCGCATCGACATGAAGCATGATCGGGCGACCGGCACCTTGGGTGTAAAGGCCGTCTGGTGGGAAGCCGGGATCAAGCCAAGCAAGGGCCGTGTTGGAGCGCTTGAAGCGGAACTGGAGCGCCAGCGCCGTTTCACCAAGGCCGAGCGGGTGAATTTTGACGACGGCTGGCAGCGCTGAAATCGAGTGCTTGACCTTCCACCTACTGGAACCCTTATCTAGATGGTTATGAAACGGTTCCTCAGTCTCTTCACAGCTTTTCTGATTGTTGCACCCCTGCTGGTGCAAACGGCGGGAACTGGTTTGCTCAACCTGAGCCCGACGGCATCGGGCAAGGGACTGGCGGTCACAGCAACGATGGACCACACCGCGCATTTGGCAGCCGCAAAGCCCACGACCACGGAAACGACCAGCCCAAGCGAGGGACAGCCGCAGCGCCATCATCCGTCTCACGGCGGGCTCTGCGCTCTGTTTTGTGCAAATCCGATGGCGCAGTCCTTGCCTGAATTAAGCGTCGCGGCATTTTTTGCAACCCTGCAGAAATGGCGGACTCCGCCACTGTTGTCCGCGTGGCGCGGCTTCGCCGAGATTACACCACCACCTCCCCGACGGGCTTAGGCCGACAGAAAGTCGGTCTGAATGACAAGGCATTTGCCGCGTACTCTCGGAAGTTCTTGAGAATTCACGGCGCGTTCTTAGCCCAATCAGTTCGGGAACAAGACCATGACAACCAAACTCAACCTACGACCGGCGAGGGCTTTTGCCCTGGCGCTTGGTCTGACGGCATTGCTGAACGACGCTACCGCGGCCAAAGCCGCGCCCTACGAGTTGACGATTAACCCCGTAACGGTAACCAGCGGAGGCGAGTCACGTGCGGCCATTGGCTACAACGGCCAAATTCCAGGACCAACGCTTTACCTGAAGGAAGGTGAGGAAGCCGTAATCGCCGTTACCAACAACCTCGATGAAAGCTCATCCATCCACTGGCATGGCATCATCTTACCGTCCGATCAGGACGGCGTTCCAGGGATCAGCTTCCCGGGAATCGCGCCGGGTGAGACCTTCACTTATCGCTTCCCGGTAAAACAAAGCGGCACCTACTGGTTTCATAGCCATTCGGGGCTTCAAGAGCAGGAGGGAGCCTACGGTTCAATCGTCATCGAACCGAAGACCCCAGATCCCTTCCATTACGATCGGGACTATGTGGTCGTCCTTTCCGATCGTCATCCGGACAAGGCGACAACAATTCTCTCAAACCTGAAGAAGTCGGCCGATTACTACAACCGTCAGCAAAGAACCCTTCTGGACTTCTTGAAGGACAGCAGAGAGAAAGGCACCGCAGCCACGCTTGCGGATCGGCTTGCCTGGGGTGAGATGCGGATGACACCCACCGACATTGCCGACGTCCAGGGGTACGATCTCCTAATCAATGGCCAGACAGCGGAGCAGAATTGGACGGCTGATTTCAACCCCGGGGAGCGTCTTCGTCTACGCCTCATCAATGCTTCGGCTATGACTTACTTCGATGTGCGTATACCCGGCCTCCAGATGACTGTCGTCCAGGCGGATGGCAACAATGTGGAGCCGGTAACGGTGGATGAACTCCGTATCGCAGTCGCTGAAACCTACGATGTGTTGGTCGAACCGAAGGAGGAAACAGCCTACAGCCTTCTTGCTGAATCCATGTCACGCAGCGGCATGACACGCGCGACACTCGCAGCTGGTGGCAGCAGCAGCAGCACTGTTCCGGAAGGTCGCGAACCGCCGCTCCTAACTATGGCGGACATGGGCATGAGTATGGACCACGGCAGCATGATGCAGCATGGGATGGCGCCCAAAAGCGACGACGGCGCCATGAAAATGGACCACGGCGGCATGATGCAGCATGGGATGGCGCCCAAAAGCGACGGCAGCGCCATGAAAATGGACCACGGCAGCATGATGCAGCATGGGATGGCGCCCAAAAGCGACGACGGCGCCATGAAAATGGACCACGGCAGCATGATGAAGCATGGAGCGTTGCCGGAAGCCTCCGCCTCAGCTGAGGTCGATCCGTTCTATGCGCCCGGCAGTGGCCTGGTACCGACAACGTTTATCGAAGGCGGAAGGTTCCTGTCCTATGCGGATTTAAAGGCTGTGACGCCGCTCTATGAAAAACGCGAGCCTGTCAGGGAGATCGAAATTCGATTGACCGGCAACATGGAGCGCTACTTCTGGTCCATGAACGGCGTCAAGTACTCCGACGCGGAACCCATCAGACTGCAGTTCGGCGAGCGGGTCAGGTTCAAGTTCGTAAACGAAACGATGATGACGCATCCAATGCATCTGCACGGCATGTGGATGATACTTGATAGTGGTAAAGGCGCCCAGAACCCGGCAAAGCATACGATCAGCATTGCGCCGGGCACCACGGTCTATGCAGAGACCGAGGTAGACGCCCCCGGACAATGGGCGTTTCACTGCCACCTGCTCTACCACATGGCCACCGGCATGTTTAACAAGGTCATCGTCGAAGGCGGGCCGCAAGCAGCGCTGCCTGGCGGGGAGGTAAAAGGATGACCCGCATTGACAATAACAAGAGGATGAGCAGCCTCATGAACCTACTAAGGATACTGGCAATCACAGCCTTTATCCTGGGCATCCCATCGATCGTTTGGGCCGCAGAAATGGATGCGGGAATTTTCACAGCCATCGATATCGAAGTCCTTGAGTATCGGGTTCAAGAGGGCAAGGACCTAGCCGTCTGGGAGGGAGAGTTCCGTGCAGGCGACGACGACAACAAGGCCGTCCTACGCAGCGAAGGCGAGTACATCGTTAATGGTGACCACGTTGATTCCGCGGAATTTCAACTGCTCTACCGGCGCCTCATCAGCGATTTTTACGATCTGCAAGCCGGTGCTCGTTTCGACTTGGAACCAAACCCGACCCGGGCCTACGCGGTGCTTGGGATTACCGGTTTGGCGCCGCAATGGATAGAACTGGAGGCAAACCTGTTCCTCAATGATAAAGGGGATTTGTCAGCCCGCGTCGAAGCCGACACCGACTTCCTGTTGACCCAGAGGCTGATCCTGCAACCCAAGGCCGAGATCAATTTTGCCTTTTCCGACGACGAGCCTACCGGAATCGGGACCGGCTTCACGACTCTGGAAACCGGTCTTCGGCTGCGTTACGAGGTTTCCCGGGAGGTGGCGCCCTATATCGGCGTAAACTGGGAACGCAAGCTCGGAAATACCGAAGATTTAGCCCGGGACGACGGCGAAGAGTACGACTCCTTGGCCATCGTCGCCGGCGTCAAACTGCTGTTCTGAGAAACCACGACCGGGGCGGCTTAGCGCCGCCCCGGCAACGCTTGTCCGGCTCTTTCACCATTTCGCGCAACGGCGCTGAACTTCGCGGTATTCGCGGGGCAAATCGACCTTCTGCTGGGTCGTCGTCATGGATTCTTCCAAGCGCTTGAAAATCGGCATGACCAGGGCGCGCAGCTGGTCGAGGCTGTCCGCCTTGGCCGCTTCTGCGTCTTTGGCATATCTAGGTTCGGTGGGGCGCGGCAGGTTCAGGGAACTAAGCGACTTGTGGAAACGATCCCTATATTGGCGAATGTGCGTTTGGGCCACCTGCACGTGCTTTGCCTCGTGCTGCAGGATGGCCCGGTAGTTGCAACTTCTTTCAGAGTACTCCTTGGCCACATAGATGACGGGGGTCTCGTAGGCAACCGTCAGTACAACCCGGTTCAGCCAAAAACAGATGCCCTCCCCTTGCGGGTAGTATTTGATCTGCTGTTCCAGCGTCAGCGTGACACCGTGCTGGTGCAGTCCCTGAATAGAACCGGAGAGATCGCCCGATATAATGCCCAGAGCCGCACGGTTCTTGGAATGATCGATCCTGGCTTTGGGAATTTCGGATTCGACCCTGATATCATATTGCTCACCCGGTATCGCTTTACAGGATGCCGCCTGCGCAGCGTCGGCGCTGAACAGCGCGGACACGCCCGCTGCGGCCACCAGGGTCAGCGACTTGATAAATACGTTCCTCATGTCCTGAATTGTGGCACTGGGGCTCTTCTGCTGCACCCGCAAAGTCTCCGACGGGTCGCAAAAAGCCACAGCTTCAGATCTCAGCCCATTGGCGGACCAAGTTGCCGCAGACCTTCTCCAATCGAACCGCTTCCATGTGGTCACGCACCAAAAATTCGCCGGAAAATCACGTCCACATTCTTGGTGTGATACCCCATGTCGAAACAGGCCTCCAAATCGGATTCAGCGATATGCGCGATCACTTCCGCGTCAGTCTTCAGCTCTTCCAAGAAGTCCTTACCCTCGGTCCAGACTTTCATCGCATTGCGTTGGACGGCGCTGTAGGCCGCCTCTCGGCTCATTCCGGCTTGCGTCAGGCCTAATAGAACGCGCTGCGAATGGACTAAACCGCCCAGCATATCCAAGTTGCGCTTCATGTTGTCAGGATAGACAAGCAGCTTCTCAACGACGCCGGCCAAGCGGTTCAAAGCAAAATCCAGCGTGACCGTCGCATCAGGTCCGAACATGCGCTCAACCGACGAATGGGAAATATCGCGCTCGTGCCACAAGGTCACGTTCTCCAGCGCCGGAACCACGGCGGCTCGTACCACGCGGGCAAGACCCGTCAGGTTCTCCGTCAGGACCGGATTGCGCTTGTGGGGCATCGCCGAGGAGCCTTTCTGACCAGGCGAAAAATATTCCTCGGCCTCGTAGACTTCACTGCGCTGCAGGTGTCTGATTTCGGTCGCGAGATTCTCCAGGGAAGCGGCTACGACCCCCAAGGTCGCGAAAAAGTAGGCATGGCGGTCCCGTGGGATGACCTGCGTCGAGTGCGGTTCGATGGTCAACCCCATTTTCTCGGCAACATGCTGTTCGACCGAAGGGTCAATGTTGGCGAAGGTTCCAACCGCGCCCGAAATCGCACAGGTGGCGATCTCATCACGGGCTCGGGCAAGGCGTTCGCGGTTACGGGCAAAGGCCGCATAATGCCCGGCAAGCTTCAAACCGAACGTCGTGGGCTCGGCGTGGATACCGTGTGAACGCCCCAGACAGATCGTGTCCTTGAATTCGAAGGCCCGCGTCTTCAAGGCTGCCAGGACCCGATCCAGGTCGGCCAGCAACAGGTCCGCCGCCTGTTTCAACTGAACGGCAAGACAGGTATCCAACACATCCGATGACGTCATGCCCTGATGCACGAAGCGGGCCTCGGGTCCCACGTACTCGGCCAGGTTGGTGAGAAAGGCGATGACATCGTGTTTTGTCTCGCGCTCGATCTCGTCAATTCGCTCGATATCCCAAGCACCTCGCTCCCAAACCGCCTTTGCCGCCGCTTCCGGAATGACGCCCAACTTGGCCTGCGCATCGCAAGCATGGGCCTCAATTTCAAACCAAATGCGGAATTTGTTTTCCGGCTCCCAGATGCGTGTCATCTCGGGTCGGGAATAACGGGGGATCATGGGCGTCTCACTCCGGAAGCAGGGTTGGCGGGAATCACTGTGCCAAGAACAGTGCCGCCTAAAAAGCAAGGCAAGGCCCCCATGTGTCAAGCCCCGATCCGTGGCTGCGCGGCGCGACTTTGACCGCGCGCATAAACTTCGCACCAGTCAGAACAGGCCCAGGCTTTTGAGGCTGGTGTGGCCGCCCTTACCGATAATGAGGTGGTCGTGCACTTCGATCCCTAGCTTTCCCGCAGCCTCAACGATCTCACGGGTGATCGCGATATCCTGTTTGGAGGGGGTCGGGTCGCCGGAAGGGTGGTTATGAATCAAAATGATTGAGGACGCTCCCAGGTCAAGCGCCCGCTTGATGACTTCGCGAGGATAAACAGGCGTATGATCGACGGTGCCGCGCTGCTGCTCTTCGTCGCTGATCAGACGGTTCTTGCGGTCCAGGAACAGCAGGTGAAAGCGTTCAACCTTCTCCTCGGCCAACATGATGCGCGCGTAGTTCAGCACCTTGTTCCAGGACGACAGCACCGGGCGCTGGCGAATCTCCTCCCGCGCCAGACGCAAGGCTGCTTCCTGTACGATCTTGAGGGCAACCACCGATGCCTCGCCGAGACCCGGAAGGCGCGCCAAGTCCTCGGCCGGTGCCGACAGCAGCGCCGACAGCGAGCCGAAGCGGCGCAGCAAGTCCTTGGCCAACGGCTTGACGTCACCGCGCGGCCGTGCCCCGAACAGCAACAATTCAATGACTTCATAGTCCGACAGCGCGCTGCCGCCACGTAGCAAAAAGCGCTCCCGCAGTCGCTGGCGATGTCCGAAATAGTGAGGCGGCTCTCTTAGTTCTTTTTCTGCCACCGCCGCAGGCCCCCCCTGGTGCAAAAGCTTCCCCTATCCGTATGGCGGCTTATGCCACCCTTTCGGCGAAAGCGTGAAAATCTCGAATCCGTCTGCCGTTACGCCGATGGAATGCTCAAATTGAGCGGACAGCTTGCGGTCGCGCGTCACCGCCGTCCAGCCGTCATCCAGCACTTTTACGTCATAGCGTCCGGCGTTGATCATCGGCTCGATGGTGAAAAACATGCCTTCGGTCAAAGCCATCCCCTGGCCCCGGCGTCCGTAGTGAAGAACCGAGGGCGCAGTGTGGAACACTCTTCCCAGGCCATGGCCGCAGAAATCGCGCACGACCGAGAAGCGGTTTGCCTCGGCATAGCTTTGAATCGCATGGCCAATGTCGCCGAGAGTTGCGCCCGGCCGCACAACTTCTATGCCTTTCATCATGCAGTCGTAGGTGACATCGATCAGCTTGCGAGCTTTGACGCTGGGTTTGCCAACAAAGAACATGCGGCTGGTATCGCCGTACCAGCCGCCCAGGATCACGGTGACGTCGATGTTGAGGACATCTCCGTCCAGCAGCACTTTCCGGTCGCTAGGGATGCCGTGGCAAACGACATGATTGACCGAGGTGCAGATCGATTTGGGAAACCCCTTGTAGTGTAGGGGGGCGGGGACGGCGTTATGCGCAACGATGAAATCATGGCACAGCCGATCCAGATCTTCGGTCGTCACACCGGGACCAACATGCGGTGTAATAAAATCCAGCGTTTCCGCCGCCAAAAGGCCCGCCGCCCGCATGCCCGCATACCCAGCCTCGCCGTAGAGGGACACCCGCCCCTCCGGCGTGGTTAATTCCTTGATCATCGCGCGTTCGTTCATCCGCAAGCCGTTCCGTTCCTTGAAATCCTAAAACCCACCTAGCCGGCCCGCGTTCAACAAGGACGCGGATGCGCTTCTTAGATATGTACCCGCAAGCCGTGATCCAGGACGATTTTTTCCTTATCCAGTTTACAGCAATAGGCGAAGGCTTCCACACCGCTCCGTCGGGCCATCCGAAAAGCCTCCGCATAGGCTGGATCTATGTCCTCTGCCAATCCCACAAGACTGCAATCGCTTCGCTGTACCAAAAACAACATCACCGCGCGATACCCGTTGTGCGCCATTGACGCCAAAGCCTCTAAATGCTTGCGTCCGCGCACCGTCACGGCATCGGGAAACTCCGCTCGTTCCTTGGCGCGACACAGTGTGACGGATTTGACCTCCAAATAGCAGTCGGCAAAGCCTTCCCCCTGCAGAAGAAAGTCAATGCGGCTATTGTCGGCATAACGCACCTCAGCCTGATGCGACCGGTAGCCCTTTAGTTCCGTAATCGCATCTTGGACAAGCGCTTCTCCGACGATTCGGTTGGCGTGGCCAGTGTTGATTCCTACCAAACCGCTGGGCAACTCTGTCATCTCCCAACTCAGGGGAAGTTTGCGTTTCGGGTTGCTTGACCGTGAAAGCCAGACCCGCGCGCCCGGGTCGGCCAACCCGGTCATTGCGCCGGGATTTGCGCAGTGCACGGTCGTTTCGCTACCATCGGGCAAGATAACATCCGCGAGAAATCGCTTGTAGCGCTTTACCAGGGTAGCGGGTATCAGGGGCTGCGACAGGTTCATGACGCGGGCAGCTTGCGCGAACGAGGTTGCCTTCCGCAAGAACCTTCGGTTTCACGCGCTCTTGTTTCGCTGCGGTCTTGAAAGATTCGTTAAAGAGGAACAGGTTAGTCTAATAAGCTTATTGGTTGTCTGGAGCGTTATATGCAGTCGGTTTCAACGTCTATTTGTTTCAGCGTCATGGCCTTGCTGCTGCTGGCCGCCTGCGCGGACAGCCCCCGCCAGGAAGAAGCGACTCCGGCCGGGACCACCGCGCCCGGCACCACCGAAAGCACTGACACGACCAAGAACGCCGCCACCGAGTCTGAACCCTTGGTCATTACTCCTGAACCGCAGGACGCAAAGCGTCAGCAGGCTATTGAGTCCTGCTACCTCTACGCCGACGCGCAGGTACGCTCGTCCCAACGGATCGATCAGGATATCAATCAGCGCAACAGCACCATGGGTTTTGGCGGCGGCTATCAGTCCTTCAAAGATCAAGTCGACCCATACGCCTACAAGCAACAGCGCCAGTCTCTGTTCCAAAGCTGCATGAATTCTCAAGGCTACGGCAAATCCGAGTAGTCTGAACGAGTATGGGTTCGCTCATCCGGGATTGGTAAAACAACATGGCGAGAGACGAGGACGTAAAGGCCGCGTTGCTGATCATCGGCAATGAAATCCTGTCGGGGCGGACCAAGGATGCCAACCTCTCTTACATCGGCGAGCGCTTGAACACACTGGGTATTCGTTTGGCCGAAGTCCGTGTTGTGGCGGACGACGAGGTGGATATTGTCGCGGCATTGAATGCGCTGCGCGCGCGGTACAGCTATGTCTTTACGACCGGCGGTATCGGGCCGACGCATGACGACATAACGGCCGGATGCATCGCAAAGGCCTTTGGATTGCCGCTGATCGAGAACCCGCAGGCCCGCGCGCTTTTAGAAGCACACTACGAACCGGGGCAGCTCAATGCCGCGCGCCTGCGTATGGCGCGAACCCCGGAAGGGGCTGAACTCATAGAGAACCCCGTCAGCACCGCGCCGGGCTTCAGAGTTGAAAACGTCTATGTGATGGCCGGCGTTCCCCGCATCATGCAAGCCATGTTCGAGAGCGTCGCACCCACACTGGTAGGCGGCAAACCATTGCTGTCCCGCACCGTTGTCTGCGACCTCCCCGAAGGTCGCGTCGCCGAGGAGCTCGCAAGAATCCAAAGCCATTTCCCGGACGTGCAGATTGGCAGCTATCCGTCATTCCGTGCGGGCAACTATGGCACCAATTTGGTCTTGCGGGACACCGACGACGAGCGGCTCTCCGCCGCCGCAGCCGAGGTTTTCAAACTCGTCGCCGATCTCGGTGGCAATCCAATGAACGATCCGCACTGACGAAATCGCTGGATTTGTTGATTCAGAAAAGAAAAGCGCCGCCTGAAGGACGACAGACGGCGCTTTTTTCTAATGGTGCTGACGGTTGTTTCGACTCTATTCGGTCATGACCTGCTGTTTGGCGACACCCAGTATCTCTTCCAGCTTCACCCGCAGGCGATGCTCAGACATTTCGATACCCTTGGCAGCGAAATCGCCCATTACCTTGCGGACCAGATCCGCATCGCCCGGCTCTTCCATGTCCGAGGCCACAACCTCACGCGCATAGGCGTTTGCCTCATCGCCGGTCAGACCAAGCAGTTCCGCCGCCCAAAGTCCAAGCAACTTGTTGCGGCGCATCTCAACCTTGAACTGTAGTTCCTGATCGTGCTTGTACTTGTCTTCGAAAACCTTCTCGCGTTGATCAAAGGTGGTCATGGCGTCATGCACTCCGAATTGGGTTTATGGCTTTGGATGTAGCTTATAGCGCCTTCGGTGCCCATTTGTGAACCTTGGCTTGCAGGGTCTTTAGCGAATAATACCGTTGACGAGGGCGAAAGGGCCTTTATGTGTACGCTCGTAACTCTAAGACGACCGGGAGCCGATTGGCCCCTGATGCTGGCAGCCAACCGGGACGAAATGGTCGACCGACCCTGGCAGGCGCCGGGCCCTCACTGGTCCGACCGCAAGGACGTGATCGCGGGCCGGGACGCACTATCCGGCGGTAGTTGGCTCGGTATCAATCGTGACGGCGTGGTTGCGGCTGTGTTGAACCGCTATGGCACGCTTGGCCCCGCACCGGGCAAGCGCTCACGCGGTGAACTGGTGCTGGAGGCTCTTGACCACGCCGATGCGGCAACGGCCGCCGCGGCGCTCAGCGAACTCAATCCCGATGCCTACCGGGGTTTCAACCTGGTTATCGCAGACACGCGCCATGCCTTCTGGTTGACCCTGCGGCCGGAAGAATCGGAGATCGAATGCCAGCCCCTGCCGACCGGCCTATCGATGTTGACATCGCGGGAGCTGAACGACCCCGACAGCCCACGCATCCAACTCTATAAGCCGCAATTCGAAGCCGCACCGGCTCCTGATCCCGACACCGGCGATTGGCGCGCGTGGGAGACGTTGCTGGCCTCGCGCAGCTATGGCGAGGCGGCCGGCCCGGGGGGCGCCATGTGCGTGGAGATGGAAGGCGGCTTCGCCACGGTATCTTCTTCCCTTATCGCCTTAACTGAAAACCCCTCGAAAGTCCCCCAATGGCGCTTTTGTCCAGGCCGTCCGGACCGGGAGGCTTTCGAGCCGCTACCGCTGTTCGAGCGATAGGCGTCAGCCCCATAAGAACGCGCGTTGTGCGGGGCCACGCGGGTTGCTATACCTCAGCATTGATCTGGCTGGATGAAGCCGACCGAGCCTAAGCGAGGGAAGGATGGAATCGATGCGACGCAGACGCCTTTACGAAGGTAAGGCCAAGATTCTTTATGAAGGCCCCGAGCCCGGCACCATCGTTCAGTATTTCAAGGATGACGCCACAGCCTTCAATGCCCAGAAGAAGGGCACGATCACCGGCAAGGGCGTGCTCAACAACCGCATCTCCGAGTATCTGATGACGCGCCTGGCAGAGATCGGTGTGCCGACGCACTTCATCCGCCGTTTGAATATGCGCGAACAATTGGTTCGCGAGGTCGAGATCGTGCCGCTGGAAATCATCGTCCGCAATCTCGCCGCAGGGTCTTTCGCGCAGCGTTTCAAGGTCGAGGAAGGCACGGCCCTGCCCCGCCCGATCATCGAGTACTGCTACAAGAACGACGAGTTGGGCGACCCATTGGTGGCAGAAGAACATATCGCCGCCTTCGGTTGGGCGACCGCCCAGGATCTGGATGACATCATCCAACTGACAATGCGGATCAACGACTTCCTATCCGGCCTTTTCATCGGCATCGGCCTCAAGCTTGTGGATTTCAAGATCGAGTTCGGCAGACTTTGGGATAATGACGAGATGCGTATCGTCCTAGCAGACGAAATCAGCCCCGATTCCTGCCGTTTGTGGGACCTCAAAACCAATGAGAAAATGGATAAAGATCGCTTCCGACGGGACCTGGGCGGCGTAGAGGAGGCTTACCAGGAAGTCGCCCGCCGTCTGGGCGTCCTACCGGAAGCGGGCCCCTCCGACGCGCCGGCGCCGCAGACCATTCAGTAATCCAATCGACGGGATTGAGGTTTACTGCCGTAAAAAAGCCCTTCCGACCACCTCGGCGGGTTTGACTTTGTCGCAGAATTCCTTTATTTCCGCGCCTTCACTCCCGGGAATGTGGGACAGCCTCATGAAGCTGCACCCCGCTCAAGGTCCGAAGGAAACGACGAACCGAGAGACTACCGGGACAACAACGCTCTGATTTAACAGGAGGATTGCAGGCATGGGTAAGCGCCTAGCATCAAAGTACAAGATCGACCGACGCCTTGGCGTCAACCTCTGGGGTCGCCCCAAGAGCCCCTTCAACAAGCGCGAATACCGTCCCGGCGAGCACGGCCAACGCCGCCGCAAGCCGACCGACTACGGCACGCAGCTGATGGCCAAGCAGAAGCTCAAGGGCTACTACGGCAACATCGGTGAGAAACAGTTCCGCCGGTACTTCGACGAGGCATCGCGCCGCAAGGGCAATACCGCCGAGAACCTGATCGAGCTTTTGGAGCGCCGTCTCGACGCGGTCGTCTACCGCGCCAAGTTCGTGCCGACCGTGTTCGCCGCTCGTCAGTTCGTCAACCATGGACACGTCCTGGTGAACGGCAAGCGCGTCAACATCTCTTCCTACATGGTAAAGGACGAGGACATCATCGAAGTGCGCCAGAAGAGCCGCCAGATGATTATGGTCCTGGAAGCGTCCGGTTCGCCCGAACGCGAAGTTCCCGACTACATCGAGGTCGACCACAACCAGATGAAGGCACGCTTTATCCGCGGTCCGCAGTTGGCCGACGTGCCCTACCCGGTTCACATGGAACCGAACCTCGTCATCGAGTATTACAGCTAACAATCTTTCCGATTTTGGCTTTCGAAAAGCCGGTCCTACGGGGCCGGCTTTTTTCGTTCTCGATTCTTTTCTCTTGCTATCTTAGCGCGATATATTATCCTCAACCACGTCCTATGATGGCTTCCCTATAGGAACGATCTTTCCCTGGGAAGGCTGATTGGAAAGCACCGATGGGGGTGACTGCGTTTCACCATCTGCCCCCACAGTGATCCCATCGGCATCACTTAACCGGCTCATTCGTGAGCCGGTTTTCTTTTTCTGGGAATGGCTGTTTTGCAGGACTTGAGGCTAATCCGGCGACCCCTAGGCGATCTTCCGTTACGCCCGGGCGGTTTCCTGAAAGGTCACCTCGACCTTGTTGCCGTCGGGATCACGCAGGAAAAGCTGCGTCCAGCCGAACCCCGGTACTATGTTCGCGTTGTAGTTGATCTCGGCCTTCTCAAGCACCTCGCGAAAGACCGGCAAATCTTCCGCCATAAAGGCAAAGTGCTCGATTCGCGGCGTCGGCGCATCCGGCGTATCTGAGACCTCAACGAGGTGCACCACCGGCCGGTCGCCGAGATAGAACCAAGCGCCGCCGAAAGTGAAATCCGGGCGCGGTCCCTCCCGCAAACCCAATACCTCACCATAGAAGCGCCGCAACTCGTCCAGTCTGCCGGTGCGCAGATTCACATGGTCAAGATATTTGAGGGTCATGCTCGAACGCCTCCGGTTAGAGAAAGGCCGGCAAACCCGTAAAGGTCACCGGCCTTCTCAAAACAAAGAGCGAGAATTCGATCAGGCCGCGTTTTGCGTATCGATGCCTTTATCCTGCAGGAACTGCTGCAGTTCGCCGGACTGGAACATCTCGCGGACGATATCGCAGCCACCGACGAATTCGCCCTTCACATAGAGCTGCGGCACGGTCGGCCAACTTGAAAAATCCTTGATGCCCTGGCGCAAACCGGGATCTTCCAACACGTTGATGCCCTTGAAGCGGACACCAAGATGGCTCAACACCTGAACCACGGCGGCGGAAAAGCCGCACTGTGGAAAAACGGGCGTACCCTTCATGAACAACACAACGTCGTTCTCTTTGATGTCTTGTTGAATTCTCTCAGCTACCGGCGTGTTCATCGGTCGCTCACTCCTTTTATTTTCGTCTGGTGCCGCTCAAGCCTCGGGTGTCGAGGTCTGCAGCGCCAGCGCATGCAATTCATTGCCCATGCGTCCCTGCAGGGCCTGATAGATCATCTGATGTTGCTGGACGCGTGTCTTGCCTCTGAACGCCTCCGACACGACGTAGGCCGCATAGTGATCGCCGTCGCCGCGCAGATCTTCGATCGTCACGGTTGCGTCCGGCAAGGCATCCTTGATCAGCTTTTTGATCTCTCCAGCGTCCATCGCCATGAAGTCGCTTCCCTTTTCCGTTCTCGATTGCCCCTGGTTCGGGTCTAAAGGCCCGCGGCCATATAGCCAGGGAACCAATCTTCGTGAGCGCGCCTCAGTTCCGCAAGCGATATGGTGAAGCTGTCGCCTGCTTTCAACGTATCGCCGCCACTACGGCCAACGAGAGTCGCCGAAACGCCCGCCTCGCGCGCCGCAGTCAAAACGTCATCGGCATCACGGGTCGCCACAAGATAGCGTCCCTGGTCCTCGCCGAACAGCCATGCCGCCAGCGATGCGCTGTTTGTCGCAGACAAGTCAAGCTCTGCGCCGGTGTTACCGGCTAGCGCCATCTCCGCCAATGCGATCAGGAACCCGCCATCCGAAAGGTCATGACAGGCCGCCAACCTGCCCGAGCCGACGAGAGACAGAACCAACTCGCCGGTCCTGCGCTCCAATGCCAGATCGACCGGCGGCGGCGCGCCGTCGGCGCGGCCATGCAGTTCGCGCTGATAAAGCGACTGGCCAAGCTCACCGCGTGTCTCGCCCAACAGCACCAGCGCCAAACCCGGTTCAGACAAGGCGATGCCGCAGGTCCGTTCGATATCATCGACCAGACCGACCATGCCGATGACCGGCGTCGGCAGAATAGCCTGGCCATTGGTTTCGTTGTAGAGCGAGACATTGCCGGACACGATCGGCGTATCCAGCGCACGGCAAGCCGCGCCCATGCCCTGAACGCAACCGACAAGCTGACCCATGATCCTTGGTCGCTGGGGATTGCCGAAGTTGAGATTGTTGGTCGCCGCCAAGGGACGCGCGCCCGTCGCCACCAGATTGCGGTAGGCCTCGGCCACGGCCTGCGCACCGCCGGTTTCCGGATGCGCCTTGCAATAGCGCGGCGTGCAGTCGGTGGTGATCGCGAGCGCACGGTTGCTGTTGTGAATGCGCACCAATGCCGCATCGCCGCCGGGCCGTCCATGCCCCAGCGTATCGCCCATGACCATGTGGTCGTACTGCTCCCACACCCAGCGTCGCGACGCCAGATCCGGGCTTCCCAGCAACTGCTTGAACGCCTGACCGTAGTCGGCCGGTTCCGGCAAGGAGTTTGCTGCGATCTTTGGCGGCAGCGGCGTTGTCTCATGCGGACGATCGTACTCCGGACTGGCTTCCGCCAGAGGGTCGATCGGCAGATCGCCGACGACCTTGCCTCCGAACGTCAGAACCATGCGGCCCGTATCGGTCAAGCGACCGATGACGGCGAAATCCAGGTCCCACTTCTCGAAGATCGCCTGTGCCTCAGCTTCGCGGCCAGGCTTTAGGACCATCAACATCCGTTCCTGGCTTTCAGACAACATCATCTCATAGGGAATCATGCCCTCTTCCCGGCAGGGAACCTTATCCAGGTCCAATTCGACGCCCGTGCCGCCTTTCGAGGCCATCTCGAAAGATGAGGACGTCAGGCCAGCAGCCCCCATATCCTGAATGGCGACGATCATGTCGGTGGCCATCAACTCCAGGCAGGCCTCGATCAGCAACTTCTCGGTGAAGGGGTCGCCGACTTGAACCGTCGGCCGCTTCTCGTCGGAATCCTCGTCGAACTCGGCAGAGGCCATCGTCGCGCCGTGAATACCGTCGCGCCCAGTCTTGGAGCCGACATAGACGACCGGATTTCCGATACCCGTCGCCTTGGAATAGAAGATACGGTCGGCGGGTGCGATACCGACGGTCATGGCGTTGACCAGGATGTTGCCGTTGTAAGCAGGGTCGAAATTGACCTCCCCGCCCACGGTCGGCACACCGACGCAGTTGCCGTATCCGCCGATGCCCGCGACAACGCCTGCCACCAAGTGCCGGGTCTTGGGGTGATCGGGCTCTCCAAACCGCAAAGCGTTCAAGTTTGCAACCGGACGCGCACCCATGGTGAAAACATCGCGCAGGATGCCACCGACGCCGGTCGCGGCACCTTGATAGGGTTCGATGAAGCTTGGGTGGTTATGGCTCTCGATCTTGAAGACCACGGCCAAGCCTTCGCCGATATCCACGACGCCTGCGTTCTCACCGGGGCCCTGAATCACTTGCGGGCCGTCGATCGGCAAGGTTTTCAGCCATTTCTTGGAGGATTTGTAGGAGCAGTGCTCGGACCACATGACCGAGAAGATACCCAACTCCAACAGATTGGGTTCGCGGCCCATGATCTGCAGGACGCGATCATACTCTTCCGGCGACAGACCATGCTCGGCAACGATCTCCGGAGTCATGGCGGGTTCGTTCGGCAAGCTCATGAAAGCGCCTCCACAAGGCCATCGAAAAGGGGACGCCCATCGATGCCGCCCAACAGCGGATCGGCCAGACGCTCGGGGTGCGGCATCAGGCCCAGCACCGTCTTGGTTTCGTTGTAGACACCGGCGATATCTTCCAGAGACCCGTTCGGGTTGGCATCAGCCGCCGCGCCGCCGTCCGGCGCGCAATAGGAGAACGCGATTTGGTCACGCTCGCGCATCGCAGCGAGCGTTTCGGCCTCCACGAAGTAGTTGCCGTCATGGTGCGCCACCGGCACGCGGATCACCTGTCCGGCTTCATATCTGTTGGTGAAAACCGTTTGGCTGGTTTCGACCTTGAGATGAACATCCCGGCAGACAAAGTTGAGCGAAGCGTTGCGCATCAGTGCGCCCGGCAGCAGCCCGCTTTCGCAGAGCACCTGAAAGCCGTTGCAGATGCCCATGGTCGGAACGCCGGCCTTGGCGCGCCTGACCACTTCCTTCATCACCGGCGAACGTGCCGCCATGGCGCCGCAACGCAAGTAGTCTCCAAAGGAAAAGCCGCCGGGCAGAACCATCAGATCCACCTCGTCGAAATCGGCGTCTTTATGCCAGACCATGAGCGGTTCGCGCCCCATGGACTGTCTGAGTGCAACCTGAACATCCCGGTCGCAATTCGAACCCGGGAAGACAATGACGGCGGCCTTCATCACGGAAAAACCCTCCGAAAGGTCTCTGGATAGTCTCGTACCAGCCCATCGTCATCGACGGGCAACTCGGCCTTGAAATCGCGAAACAGGCCCTCGTAGAGATAGCGGCCCTCGCCCAATCGGCGATAGCGCTGCTCGGCAACGCGTGGCTCTAGCGAGGGTAAGGGCAGATAGACCACCCGAATGTCTATAGGGCTGTCGCCCACAAAGGGCAGACGGCGAACTGGCAGCGTGTTGGTGAAGGGGGTCACCTGAATGTCAATCTCGTAACAGCCCTGGAACTGCGGCGCGGCTTTACCGTTCATTGTCCAATTGCCTGCGCCGTCGGCCTCCAACAACAATCGCGCCCCACCTTCAACCGCAATCTCGGCGCGACGCAGGCACCAAGCGGCATCCACCTGGATCGAATAGCCAATCCGCAGCGCCTCACCATCGAGCACACGCACTATCGCGCCATTGGCTTCGGACTCCACCTCCGACTGACGCAGCCGAAGGTGCTCGAAGCCAGGGTCCGACAGTGGGACCCAGCAGACCTCGCTGGTCCGCAGGCTCATCATCCCTCCAGTTCGATGCGGTAATTCTCGATCACCGTGTTGGCGAGCAGCTTCTCGCACATGTCCCGAACACTGGCCTCGGCCTTGCCCGGATCGCTTTCCTCCAGATTCAACTCAATGAGCTTGCCTTGACGCACCTCATCGACGCCGGAGAAACCGAGACTGCCCAGGGCGTGTTGAATTGCCTTGCCCTGTGGGTCGAGAACACCGGACTTCAGGGTCACGAATACTTTGACTTTCATGGGGGTGGCCACCTGCAAAACATCATAGGGGTTGGCTTGGCGCGGAACTTACCCTCGCACCCCGAGTCTGGCAAGGGTCGAAGCGCGCTTGTCTCAGCCCTTTTTCATACCTTTTCGCCGCTGCCGCGCCTCGATCAGGGCCGAAACGATCCCATGCAGCGTCCGCACATCCTGTTGCGTCGGCTCCAGGCGATTCACGAGTGAGCGCAGGTTACGCAGCATGGCTTGGCGCTTATGCTCCGGCCAGAAGAAATTGACCGTGTCCAGCTCGTCGACAAGGCGCTCGAAAAAAGCATCTATCTCACCGTGGTCGGCTGGTGGCGTGTGGCCTACTTCGCGCCTGTCCTCCGGCGTATCGTCGCCGGACTGGTACCACTCGTAGCCAATCACCAGCACTGCCTGAGCCAGGTTCAGGGAACTGAAGGAAGGATTGAGCGGCACCTCGATTATCGTGTCGGCCAGCGCTACTTCATCGCTTTCCAGACCCGTGCGCTCCGGCCCGAAGACAAGGGCCGTTTGCATGCCGTCAGCAATCTGCTGGCGGAGCTGCCTTACCGCGGCCTTGGGTGTCATGATCTGCTTGATCATCTCGCGCTGGCGGGCCGTGGTCACATAGACCTTGTGGCAATCCTCAAGGGCCGCCGTCACACTGTCGTAGAGCTTGGCAGCCTGCAGGATTGGCAGGGCGCCGGAAGCTGGCGCCGCCGAAGCCTCGTTGGGCCAACCGTCGCGTGGCTCCACCAACCGCAATTCGCCCAGGCCGCAGTTCATCATGGCACGGGCAACCATGCCGATGTTCTCGCCAAGCTGCGGGCGCACCAGCACGACAACCGGGTTGCGGTCCAAAACGATTTCGGGGCGGGATCGGTCGGTACCGGCCATCGTCCTATCGCGCCCTAATTGCGCGCCGCGGCCGACTTGGGACCCAAAGGCGCGACACCGGCCTTGAACAATCGCCAGCTATAGCTGTCCTCCAGCGCCGTAAAGGAGGCCTCGACAATGTTGGGAGATACGCCCAGGGTCGTCCAGCGCTGACCATCAGGCGCAGCGCTCTCGATCATGACGCGAGTCACAGCCCGAGTTCCTTCCTGAGGTGTCAGAATACGCACCTTGTAGTCGGACAACGCCATGCCTTCGAGCACCGGGTAGGCCCAGACCAGCGCCTTGCGGAGGGCCACATCGAGAGCATTGACCGGGCCGTTGCCGCTGGCCACCTCGTGGCGCAACTGACCGCCGACCTCGACGGTCACGGTCGCCTCGCTTTCGGTAATCAGATCACCGCGCGCATTCCAACGGCGGTCATCCATGAGGCGAAACCGCTCCATGCGAAAATAATCCGGCACCTCGCCCAGACGGCGACGGGCGAGAAGTTCGAAGGACGCTTCCGCGCCATCGAATGAGTAGCCCTGGCTTTCCAGGTCCTTCACCTCTTCCAGCAAGCGATTGACGCGCTTGTCTCCGGCTTCCAACTCCAGGCCGATCTCGCGAAAACGCGCCAGAAAATTGGAGCGCCCGGCCTGATCGGAAACCACGATGTGCCGCTGATTGCCGACGACCTCCGGGTCGATGTGCTCGTAGGTGCGCGGATCCTTCTCCACCGCCGAGACATGCAGGCCGCCCTTATGGGCGAACGCCGAGTCCCCGACATAGGGCTGATGGCGGTTCGGCGCCCTGTTCAAACGATCATCGAGCAAACGCGATACGTGTGTCAGATGGCCCAACTGTGTGTCGCTAACGCCGATGTTGAAATCGCTTTTCAAGGCCAACGAGGCGATGAGCGAGATGGTATTGGCGTTGCCGCAGCGCTCACCCAGTCCGTTGAGCGTTCCTTGCACTTGTCGCGCGCCCGCCCAAAGGGCGGCCAGCGAATTCGCCACGGCGTTTTCGGTGTCGTTGTGGCAGTGGATGCCCAAACGCACACCCGGCACCTGCTTGGCAACCTCGGCGACAATCTCCGACACCTCGTGGGGCAAGGTGCCGCCGTTGGTGTCGCAAAGCACGATCCAGCGCGCACCCCCGGCATCAGCAGCCTTCACGCAAGCCAGGGCATATTCCGGATTGGCCCTGAAGCCGTCGAAGAAATGCTCCGCATCGAACATCGCCTCGGACTTGCGACTCTTGGCGAAGGCGATGGAGTCCTCGATCATCTTCAGGTTTTCTTGCCGGTCGATTTCCAGCGCCACGTCGACGTGGAAGTCCCAGGCTTTACCCACCATGCAAAGCGCATCGGCCTTCGAATTGACGAGCGCAGCCAAACCCGGGTCATTCTCCGCGCTCCGACCCGGACGGCGTGTCATACCAAAGGCGACGAGTTTTGCATTCTTGAAACTTGGCGGGTCCGCAAAAAAGCGATCATCCGTCGGGTTCGCGCCGGGCCAACCACCCTCGACATAATCGACGCCCAGGTCATCGAGCGCGCGCGCAATGGCGATTTTGTCGGCAACACCGAAATCGACCCCTTGCGTCTGCGCGCCGTCGCGTAGCGTTGTATCAAAGATATGAACGCGCCTCTCGTCGTTCCTACCGTCGTCATTCCCGGCCATCGTCTGTCTCTCTATCCCGCCTATATGGCTCCCTTGATCGCAAGGGCGCTCTCCCCCGTGCCTCTTTAGAGCGCAGAGCCGGGGGCAAGGTCAATGGCCCAGCGCCATATCGGCGAGACGGCAATGGTTCCGGTAATCATTCGGTCCTCGGCCAACGCGCATCGCCTTCTACGTCGTCTAGGTCGCGATGGTTCCGCATATAGCGCTCACTCGCATCGACGAGCGGCTGGAAATCCCAAGGCAGGCGCTCGCCTTGGGAAAGCGCCTGATAGACCAGACGACGGCGGCGCTGGCTGTCCAGAACCTGATCGCGCAAGCCTTCCGCATCCCAACGGGTCGCCGCCTCTTCTCGAAAAGCAGCGAGCGTTGCGGCCGCGTTCGGGTCTTCCGCCAGGTTGTTGAGTTCATGAGGATCAGCTTCCAGATCGAAAAGCTGATCGGGGTCCGGCGCCGTGGCAATGTACTTGAAGCGCCCCCTGCGAATCATGAAGAGCGGCGCAATCGCCCCCTCCCCGCAATACTCGCCCAGGACTTCGTCATGGCCGCCGGAGCCCGATAGGTGTCCCTGTAGGCTGCGCCCGTCGATCTCGGTGGCGTAGTCCGGCGCCTTACCGTCGCCCGCCAGCTCCGCCAGTGTCGGCAACAGATCAACCAAAGAAACGGAGGAGGACACCTGCCCCGGCCGGATGCCGGGCCCGGCGATCATCAAGGGAATTCGCGATGAAGGCTCGAACCAGCTCATCTTGTACCAAAGGCCGCGCTCTCCCAGCATGTCGCCGTGATCACCGCAAAAGACGATATAGGTATCGCGGGCCACACCGATCTGGTCGAGTACCGACAGCAAGCGGCCAATCTTGTCGTCCAGGTAGGAAATCGCACCATAGTAAGCGCGGCGCGCGGCGCGCACTTTGTCCTCGGGGATGTCCAACCCCTCCAGCGCATAAACATGGCGCAAGCGCTTGGAGTGCGGATCAAGGTCCTTCGGATCGATTTTAACCTGCGGCATATCGATTTCATCGTCGCTGTAACGCCGCCAGTAGTCCCAACCGATAGCATAGGGATCGTGCGGGTGGGTGAAAGACACCGTCAAGGCAAAGGGCCGCTCATCGTTTCCGCGCACCCAATCATAAAGCCAGCGCTCGGCGTTGAATCCCACCTCGTCATCGAAGTCCAACTGGTTGCTCCGCACGCAGGGTCCGGCATTCAGGACAGAGGCCATGTTATGGTACCAGCTTGGCCGGGTTTCGAAATCTTCCCAGTCGCAGAACCAACCATAATCCGCCGGATAGATATCGGTGGTCAGGCGCTCCTCGAAGCCATGCAACTGATCGGGTCCGCAAAAATGCATCTTCCCCGAAAGGGCGGTGCGATACCCGGCATGTCGCAGATAATGCGCGAACGTCGGACGATCTGCGGCGAGATCACAGGCATTGTCGAAGGCGCCAATAGCCTTGGGCAAACGTCCGGTCATCATCGAAAAGCGTGACGGCGCGCAAAGTGGCGCATTGCAATAGGCGCTATCGAAAAGCACCGAACGCTCTGCAAGCGCATCCAGATGCGGTGAGCGCACAACCTTGCCTCCATAACTCGGCAAGACCCCAGGCGTCATCTGATCGACCATGATGAAAAGAATGTTGGCTGCCTTGCCACTCGGCATCGCTGCGTCCTCCAAGTTCGTAAGAACCGGCAAAAGGGTGCTTGTGGAACGAATTACCCTTTTTTCATTCTGCCACAGGCTATAATCGCGACTCGAACAAAAGCGACCAGCAACCGCGAAAAGAAACCAATGGAACTACTAACTAAAAGACTTCGCTTGAGGGGCCCGAGGGACAGCGATCTGAAACCGCTGCTACACGCCATGAACGATTGGCGCGTCATTCAATGGTTCGACAGTCTGCCCTACCCGCATCACGAAGCGGACGGCGAAGTCTGGTTGCGCGCCGTCATCGACAACCTGAACGGACCAGAACCCGGCATGTTCCTGGTTGCCGACATCAACAGCGATGACCTGATCGGCGCCGCAACCCTGGAGCGCAAGGAAGGCAGCACGCGCTTTTATCTCGGATACTGGATCGCGCCGCGTTACTGGGGCCAGGGTTACGCCAGCGAAGCCTGCCGCCCCCTGACCGAGTACGCTCATGATCATCTGAAGCTGAATGAACTCTTCGCCGCGGTAGCGCCGCACAACGCAGCCTCCAAACGGGTTCTCAGCAAGCTCCTGTTCGAAGAGTTTTCAAGCGAGGACCGCGAGGGAACGCGCGCTGGTCACCACCGCATGTTGCTTTACCGTCGCGAATTGGAGTGACCGCTGTTAGAGAGAGGAAATCAGGCCCGCCGCCAGGTGGTGCCCTGCGGTCCGTCCTCCAACAAAACGCCGCGCGCTGCCAACGCGTCCCTGATGCGATCCGCCGCCGCGAAGTCCCGCGCCTTTCTGGCCGCTAGACGCTCGGCAATCAAGGCATCTATTTCAGCGGCCTCATCATCGTCAGCCATCCCCTTGAACCAAGCTTCAGGTTCTTCAGCCAGCAGCCCCAAGAGTTCAGCCGAGTCGAGCAGGCCCGCTTTTGCGAGTTCTGGCAGTTCACCCCGGTTCAACTGATCTGCAAAACCATGGAGATATGTCAGTGCTTCTGGTGTATTGAGATCGTCCGCCAGTGCACTGACCACGCCGTCGGTAACCAGTGTCTCGCTACGCACAACGCCGGACGCGTTGCGTAAAGCGCCATAGAATCGGTCAAGCTGCGCCTTACAAGCCTCCAGCTTCTCGCGCGTGATATCGAGCGGTTGGCGATAGTGACCGGACAGCAACGCAAGACGGATCACCTCGCCATGCCAGCCTTCGTCCAGCAAGGCGCGCGCAGTGAAGAAATTGCCCAGTGACTTCGACATCTTCTCGCCGTTAACGACGACGTAGCCATTGTGCATCCAAATATTGGCGAAAGGCGCATGGTTGGCGCAGGTCGATTGTGCGATCTCGTTCTCGTGGTGCGGAAAGATCAGGTCCGCGCCGCCGCCGTGGATATCGAAGGTCACCCCCAGGTGTTCCTTGGCCATGGCGGAGCACTCGATGTGCCAGCCCGGTCGTCCCTTGCCCCAGGGGCTATCCCAGCCGGGTTGATCTTCCGACGAGGGTTTCCAGAGAATGAAGTCGGCAGGGTCGCGCTTATAGGGCGCCACCTCGACCCGAGCGCCCGCGATCATCTCGTCGCGGTCCCGGCGCGATAGCTGCCCGTAGTTGGCGTCGGACCCGACCGCAAAGAGTACGTGTCCCTCGGCTGCATAGGCATGGCCCTCGGCGATAAGGGTCTCGATCATGGCGACCATCTGTGGAATGTGCGCCGTGCAGCGCGGTTCAACCGTGGGCGGCAACGCCCCGAGCGCTGCCATGTCGGTCTGATAGGCCAGGGTGGTGCGTTTGGTTATGCTCTCGATCGGCTCGCCCGTTTCCTGGGACGCCTTGATAATCTTGTCGTCCACGTCGGTGATATTGCGCGCGTAAGTGACGTGCTCGTCCCCATAGACCTGACGGAGCAGCCGAAACAGCACGTCAAAAACCACTGCCGGGCGCGCGTTGCCGATATGCGCGGTGTCATAGACCGTCGGCCCGCAGACGTACATCCGCACGTTCTTGGGATCGATCGGCACGAGCTCCTCCTCGCGCCGCTGCAAGGTGTTGTAAAGCCGGATGGTCACGCCTTCTCCCCTCTCAACCGCCGCGCCGCCTTGTCATGCCCGATCAGAGGTAGCAAGGACTTCAGCTCGGGTCCATGCTCACGCCCCGTCAGCGCCAGCCTGAGCGGCAAGAACAGGCCCTTTCCTTTCCGTCCTGTCGCGGCCTTGACGGCAGCCGTCCAGTGCCCCCAGGTTTCCGCATTCCAAGGTTCGGGCGGCAAGCGCTCGGCGGCATCGGCCAGGAAGCCTTCGTCATCGCCTAGGACCGGCTCCACCTGACCGTGGCAAATAGCCAGCCAATCCTCGGCATCGGCCAGTTTGGTGAGGTTGGGACGGATCGCCAGCCAGTCTGCCTCGGTCAGGCCGGAAAGACGCCCCGCGACATCGGCAAAGGGCATGACGTGCAATAGGCGGGCGTTCAAATGCTCCAACTCCGCCGGATCGAATTTGGGCGCTGCGCGTCCAAAACGCGTGAGGTCGAAACCGGCGGCCAAGGCCTCCAGGGTAGCGGTGGGCTCGGCTGCATCGGGCGTGCCCAAAGCCGCCAGATAGCAGTTGATGGTCATGGCCTCCAGCCCAGCTGCCTTCAAGGATTCCAAGCTGAGGCTGCCTAGGCGTTTGGAAAGACCCTTGCCCTCGGCATCGGTCAGCAAAGAGAGGTGCGCGAATGTAGGGACAGGCGCACCCAAGGCTTGGAACAGCTGAATTTGAACTGCCGTGTTGGCGACATGATCCTCGCCACGCAGCACGTGGGTCACATGCAGTTCGGCGTCATCCACAACCGAGGAAAGGGTGTAGAGCGGCCGCCCGTCCTCGCGGATCAAAACCGGGTCCGACAGGTTGTGGCCTTCGAAATGTTGGGGGCCACGCACCAGGTCGTTCCACTCGATGGCATCGGGTTCCAGCTTGAAGCGCCAGTGCGGACGCCGACCCTCTGCCTTCAGCGCCGCGCGCGCAGCGTCATCAAGCTTCAAGGCGGCACGATCATAGAGCGGTGGTCTGCCCGCAGCGAGCTGCGCCTTGCGCTTGAGCGACAATTCCTCCGCAGTCTCGTAACAGGGATAGAGACGGCCCGCTGCCTTGAGCGCCTCTACCGCCGCATCATAGCGGTCCATGCGGTCGGATTGGCGCGCAAAGGCGTCCCATTCCAAACCAAGCCACGTCAGATCCCGCTCAATGGCCTGGGCGAACCGTTCCTCGGAACGCTCCGTATCGGTATCATCGAGACGAAGCAGGAACTGCCCTCCCGCCGCCTTCGCCAGCAACCAGTTCAGGAGGGCGATACGCGCATTTCCGACATGCAAAAGCCCTGTCGGGCTTGGGGCGAAACGAACTTTCACGAGATTCTCTGCTCCCCTCGGGCCTGTTCGTGCAGACTCTAGTACGGCCCTTTATAGGCATTGGTGATGGGATACCTGCGATCGCGACCGAATGACTTCGGTGTGATCTTTACCCCTGGCGGCGCCTGACGGCGCTTGTATTCAGCGTTTTCTAACATGCGCCAGACCCGGTTGACGACCGCCCGGTCGTGCCCCTTGGCCACCAGATCGCCGACACCTGCCTCGCTCTCGATCAATCCCGCCAGGATCGCATCGAGTTCGTCGTAGCTCGGCAGGGTATCCTGATCGGTCTGATTGGGCTTCAATTCGGCAGTCGGCGGCTTGGTGATGATCCTATCGGGGATCACCTGGCCTTCCGGCCCCAATGCGCCGGGCGGGCGATGATTGTTGCGCCAGCGCGCCAACCTGAAAACCTGAGTCTTGTAAACGTCCTTTAGAACGTTGTAGCCGCCGCACATATCGCCGTAGAGCGTTGCATAGCCCACCGACATCTCGGACTTGTTGCCGGTCGACAATACCATGTGCCCCAGTTTGTTCGACAGGGCCATCAGGGTCAGGCCGCGTGATCGCGCTTGGATGTTCTCCTCGGTCGTATCGGCCTGTCGCTCGGCGAACAGGGGCGCCAGCATTTCGCCGAACGCCGTCATCGCCGGTTCGATGGAAATCTCATCCAGCCGAACACCCAGACGCTTTGAACAGTCCGCAGCATCCTCCAGGCTTTCCCGGCTGGTATAGGGTGAGGGCATCATCACGCAATGCACTCGCTCCGCGCCCAATGCATCGACCGCGACCGCAGCCGAAAGCGCGGAATCAATGCCACCGGACATGCCGATGAGCACGCCCGGGAAGCCGTTCTTGGTGACATAGTCGCGCAAGCCCAAGGTCAAGGCGCGGTAAACCGCGTCATCACCCTCAGGGCCGGGTTCGCAGTGCCCTTGGGTGCAATGCCAGCGCTCCTCCTCGTCCCGTTCCCAGGTCGTAAAGGCCAGATGTTCTTCAAAAGAAGGAAGTTGCGCGACTAAGCCGCAATCAGGATTGAGGGCAAAGGAGCCGCCGTCGAATACCAACTCATCCTGGCCTCCGACCATGTTTACGTATATGGCGGCCAGACCGCTCTCGGTTACCCGCTGGACGCCGAGATTTAATCTTACATCCGTCTTGCTGGTCTCGTAGGGGCTGGCATTGATCGACACCAGCAACTCCGCACCGGACTCCTCCAGACATTCGGAAACCTCGGCCGTCCAGAAGTCCTCGCAAACCATCAAGCCCAGGCGCAGGCCGCGAAAGCTGACAGGGCCCGGCAGCGGTCCAGGGGTAAAGACCCGCGCATCGTCGAAAACGCCATAGTTCGGCAGGTCATATTTATACCGCACGGCCTTTATCTCACCGTTGTCGAGTAGCAGGGCGGCGTTAAATATTTTGCCGCGCAGGGGCGCTTTATTCTGGCCCCAGTCGTCCATCCAGGGGGCGCCGACGATGAGTCCCGGTCCACCATCGCCTGTCGCCAGCGCCAAGCGGCGAACCGCTTGCTTGACGGCGGCCATAAACTGCGCTTTCAACACCAGGTCTTCAGGCGGGTAACCCGTCACTGATAGTTCGGGCGTTACCAGCAGATGAGCGCCTTTGACCGTCGCCTGCATGCGGTGGTCGAGAATCTTGGCGACGTTGCCTTCCAGGTCCCCGACATGCGCATTCAGTTGGGCCAGCGCGATGATGAAATGGTCTGTCATGCCCCCTAATTACGCGCTGTCTTTGTCTGCGGCAAGCCGCCATGACGCGCCGCGAACTGTCCGGGCGATTCTCCCATGGCTTCGCCAAACATCGCAATGAAGGCGGAGGGGCTTTCATAGCCTACGGCAAAGGCCACCGAGGTCACCGCCTCACCCTCGCTCAGCAGGGTTATCGCGGTCTGCAGCCTAAGCTGGCGCCGCCACTCGCCGAAGCTCTGACCGGTTTCGCTTTTAAAGAGCCGCTCAAGCGTCCGTTGGCTGGCTCCGGTCATCCTCACCCAGTCAGCCAGCCCCCTGCGATCTCCCGGATCGTCGAGCAAGCCGTCCACGATGGGCTTCAAACGAGGTTCGCCCGGCAGGGAAAGATGCAGGTCAACCGTCGGCGCCAACCGGAGTTCATTGAGCAGGACAACCGCAAGGCTCGACTGACCGGAACCAGAGTCATAGTTCTGCTCGCGTTCCAGAAAGGCCAGAATCAATTCGCGCAGCAATCCGGAAACCGCCAGCACGCAGCACTCGTCTTGCAAGCCCGGTGAACCGCGCTCCACATGCAAGGATCGAAAGGCCAAGCCGGGCGAATGGGTAACGCGGTGCGCAGTGCCGGAAGGCAGCCACACAGCCCGCTGCGGCGGCGCCAACCAAAGACCGCGTTTGGTTTCCACCTGAAGAACGCCCCGGGCCGCATAGAGTAGTTGCCCGAAGCGATGTTCATGCCAATCAACAATCTCCGGACGATCGTAATCGATCCGCATGCCGATCACCGGGCGCTCCAAAGTAGGCGCCGGGAGGGATTCGCTGGCTGGCCGCGTGATAGAAGCTGCTTGACGTTTCATCGATATAGATTGACCGAATGCCGATAGACCGACAAGTCCTGACTGAGTAGATTGCCTTCAAACCTGAACCTGGAAAGCTGAACTCGCCATGCTCGACCGCCTCGCCGGTATCGTTCGCACCTTTCGATCGCAGGGACTTCGTTCCCCGGAATCGCTGCTGTTGCTTATGGGCGCCGCCGTCCCCCTTTCCTTCGCCGTATGGCAAGCGTTGTTGAACAACTTCGCAATCGAGAAAGCGGCCTTTACCGGTGCCGAGATTGGCATCTTGCAGAGCCTTCGGGAGGTCCCCGGCTTTCTCGCCTTTACGGCGGTGTTTGTGCTTTTGCTATTGCGCGAGCAGCCCTTTGCGTTGCTATCCATCGCCCTGCTCGGCATTGGCACGGCAGCGACCGGGTTCTTTCCGACGGTAATCGGGCTCTACCTGACCACGATCGTCATGTCGGTCGGGTATCACTACAACGAAACCATCCAGCAAAGTTTGGCATTGCAATGGGTCGGCAAGGAACGCGCACCGCTCGTGCTGGGCCGTGTGATCGCGGCCGCGAGCTTCACCTCGCTGATCGCTTACGGTTTGATGTGGGTAGCCTTCGACTTTTTCGACGCCAATTATACCGCCGTCTACCTGATTGGCGGCGGCGGCTCCGTCGCCATTGCCGTCTTTGCCTGGTTCTTCTATCCGCAGTTCCCGGCCAAGGTGGAGCAGCACAAAAAGCTGATCTTCCGGCAGCGCTACTGGCTCTATTACGGCCTCACCTTCCTTTCGGGTGCCCGGCGGCAGATTTTCATCGTCTTCGCGGGCTTCATGATGGTCGAGAAGTTCGGCTATTCAGTGGCCAATATCACCCTGTTATTCCTCATCAACTACGCTGCCAACATTTGGCTGGCACCCGCCATTGGGCGGCTGATCCAGCGCTGGGGCGAGCGTAAGGCCCTGACCTTGGAATATATCGGTCTGATCGTGGTCTTCACCTCTTACGCTTTCGTCACTGACCCGACGATCGCTGCTGGGCTCTATGTGATAGACCATCTGTTCTTCGCTATGGCGATCGCAATCAAGACCTATTTCCAGAAGATTGCCGATCCGCGCGATATCGCCCCCACTGCGGCGGTTTCCTTCACCATTAACCATATCGCAGCGGTTGTTCTACCCGTGTTGTTGGGATACGTCTGGCTCGTCAGCCCCAGCGCGGTTTTCCTGGTGGGTACCGGTTTCGCCGTCGGTTCCCTGCTCCTCACTCAACTGATTCCTATGGACCCGCAGGCCGGCCAGGAAACCGTCCTGACACGCCGAGGCGGCGTTCAACCGGCTGAGTAGCAAACGCCGTCCAGACCCTCAAGGATCAGTCATGTTTCTGTTGAGGCGTGTTTGGACGAAGGACCATTCGTCCATGCCGGGAGTGATGGCCGGGTGGTCAAGCAGTTTGAGGGCGACTAGGGCCTTGTCCAGCGCAACCTGATGGGCCTGCCAGGCCTGAGGATCGTCCGCCCGCGCCCCGCTCCCCCACCCCGACGACATTGCCCTGGCTGTCCCTCAAGCGGGTGCGGAAAGTCGGCATCGGCTGGTTTGACGGCGCTGCATTCGGCGGAATCGCTTGCGCTACCCGTGGAGACGCAAAGGTGCGCCAATCCGAGTGCAGACCCCAAATGACGGCTGCGTCGTTACTTACGGAAGAGGAACTCGCGGCCCAGTTTCACGCGAGGTTCGCCATCGTACTCGATGATATCAGCGGTGGCGTAGGTCTCTGACCAGCGGTCGGGCAGGTAAGACCCGGTCCCGACCACATCCAGAGGAACGCCGGCTTCAGCCATGACCTTGCACTTGGCGGGACTAAAGCCCGAGGAGGCGACTATCTTGACCGCCGGGAACCCGGCTTCATCAAGCGCCTCACGTAGCCGCCATACGGCCGCCGCGGAAACTCCCGCCCCGACCAAGTATCGCAGTTCTTCCTCATTTCGGTAGCCGCGTATTGCCGTCGGACAATTACGCTCCAGCACCGCATAGGACCCAGCAGGATCCAGCCCTTCCATGAAACGGCTGCCCGGCACGTCCAGCCGCACCGACAGAGTGCCGGCGGCGGCACGCTCCGGAAAGCGCTTGCAGACCGCAAGGCTGTCCGTGATTTCCTGGCCGAAGTAATCGACCAAGACCGTCATGGGTTCATCCGGATAGGTCTCGTCATACATCTCGGCGGCCCGCAGAGTCGACCCGGCATAGCCGATCAAGCCGTGGGGCATCGTTCCTTTGCCGTTGCTCTGGCCAAAGAAGTGCGCGGTTGCATCGGTCGCGTTGGCACTAAATCCGATGGCGCCGACCTTGCGGCGGGCGCGTGCGGACCCCACCGAGGCGGCGTAAGCCATCAACTCAGCCATCTCCGTGCCCGCGCAGTGCCGGGCGTCCATAGCCAGGAAGGTGACCTTCGGCAGGTCGGCGCACATGGTGTAGGCGTTGTAGGCGGCAACACAAGCCGGCCCCAGCTTCATCAACAAGAGGGTTTCCAGATCCGACAGCTTCGACAAGGGTCCTGTGATGTAGAGGAGCGGCTCACCGGCACCGACCCATTTACCCTCCTCGTAGCGCAGGTCGATCTCAACAGAGAACCCGCGCGCCGCAGCGATGCTGTTCAACCAATCAATCGCTATACGCGGCGCCGAGACAACCGGCCGCCGCATGAAGAGGGCATAGGTCGCCGTTACGTCGCCGAATTTTTCGACGATCTTGCGGGTTCGTCGGAAATACTGATCCGTCCAATCGCCAACCTCTGCATCCCCCGGCCAAGACTGTCCGAGCGTTCTACCAACCTTACCGCTGCCATCTGCGGGCATAGCGTCGTCTCCCTATCGGGCGGAGAGAAAATCCAGAACTTACTGAGCGGCGGCGAAACGATCTGTACCTTCGGCCATCGCGCTACGCTCTTCCTTCAGCTGTTCGGCAATCAGGAACGCCAGTTCAAGTGCCTGGCTGGCGTTGAGGCGCGGGTCGCAGTAGGTGTGATACCTTGCACTAAGGCCATCCTCGCTGATCGCTTGGGCGCCACCCAGGCATTCGGTGACATCCTGCCCAGTCATCTCGAAATGGACGCCACCTGCGTAGGTACCCTCAGCCTTATGCACTGCAAAGAAGCCGCGTACCTCACTCAAAATTCGATCGAAAGGCCGGGTCTTGAAACCGGTTGAGGACTTGATGGTATTGCCATGCATCGGATCGCAGGACCAGACCACCTGGAAGCCCTCGCGTTTGACGGCGCGCACCAGCGCAGGAAGCTTTTCCTCGACTTGTTCATGGCCCATGCGAGCGATTAGCGTCAGTCGCCCGGCATCGTTCTTGGGATTCAAAACCTCGATCAAGCGCAAGAGATCATCGGGATCCATGCTCGGTCCGCATTTCAAGCCCAACGGGTTCTCGACACCACGCAGGAACTCCACATGCGCCTCATCCGCCTTGCGGGTTCTGTCGCCGATCCACAGGAAATGCGCAGAACAGTCGTAAGACCGGCCGGTCAGGCTGTCGACGCGGGTCAAGGCTTGCTCATAGGGCAGCAACAGCGCTTCGTGGCTCGTGAAGAAATCAGTCTCGCGAAGCTGCGTGGCCGTTTCCGGCGTCAGCCCACATGCCGCCATGAAGGCCATTGTCTCGTCAATTCGCTGCGCAAGCGCCTCATAGCGCTCGCCTTGCGGACTGCCCGACACGAACTCCAGGTTCCAACCATGCACCTTGTGCAAATCGGCAAAGCCGCCTTGCGCGAACGCCCGTAAAAGGTTCAAGGTCGCCGCAGCCT
The DNA here is from genome assembly GCF_040549425.1 of Limibacillus sp. MBR-115. Classification (NCBI taxonomy): domain Bacteria; kingdom Pseudomonadati; phylum Pseudomonadota; class Alphaproteobacteria; order Rhodospirillales; family Rhodovibrionaceae; genus Limibacillus; species Limibacillus sp. MBR-115. The sequence continues at coordinate 428,729 of NZ_JBEPTJ010000003.1, forward strand.
GGTTGTAGGCCTGGATCATGCGCTGCGGATCGGGGATCCGGGATTCCGGGGTAAAGGCAATATCGTTGATGATGTCACCACGATAGCTCGGCAACTCAACGCCATCGATTACCTCGGTGTCAGCAGAGCGTGGCTTGGCGAACTGCCCAGCCATGCGGCCCACCTTGACGACGGGACAGGCAGCGCCAAAGGTCAAGACGACCGCCATCTGCAGCAGAACCCGAAAGGTATCGCGAATGTTGTTGGCGCGAAAATCGGCGAAGGCCTCCGCGCAGTCACCACCCTGGAGCAGAAAAGCATCGCCCTGGGCCACTTTGGCGAGCTGGGCGCGCAGCAGACGCGCCTCGCCAGCGAATACCAACGGCGGATAGCTCGCTAATTTCGCTTCAACATCGGCAAGCGCCGCGGCGTCAGGATAGGTCGGAACCTGACGAATTGGCTTATCCCGCCAGGACTGCGGACTCCATGTCGCTACCATCGAACGTCTTTCACCTTTCTCGGTTTGCACCCCGAAACGGGTGCCAGAGCCGCTGTTTTACCGCCGCAAGCCCTGCTAATCCAATAAAAAGCTCAATAAATGCCAAGTTCCCTTGACCAGCGGGTGCCCAAGGGTTCTATCCTTGTTACCAAGCCGTAACTGGCAATTGAGAATTTTGGCGTGAGAATCAAGTAAAAGCGATGTTCGGGAAGAGACGGTTTTTAATAAACGCACAAGGGAAAAGCTGTTTGCTTTTCCAGGATCGACGCAGAAAGGTCGTCGAGAGCCTGACGTCTGCCAAAAAGCCACCGGCCGACCAACCCATGATCGAAACGGCAATTCATGAAGAAGGCTGGGTCGCAGTAGAGGTCGATGGCGACAGCGGAGAAACCGAAATCAGCCTGGACGTCTCGAAAATTGCCCCCAACGCGCTTATCGGCGCAGGCAATATGTTGATCTCCCAGCCGACGGGCCCGGTGCGCTTGCGCTGTTTCGGCGCCGCTTGGACCGAGACGGTCTTCAAAGCTGGGTCGGAAGCTGCAGCAGGTCTTTTACAAGCCGTTTCCGCCGGTATGGATGACGTCGGTCGTCAGCGGTTCACAACCAACCATGTCGATTTCTCCTCGCTCAAGGAAGATCAAAAAGACGCCTGCGAGAGTCTGTTCAAGCTTTTCGAGTTCTGGCGCGACCGGGCGTTTGCTTTCGACACCTCCGTGCTGGATTTCCTCCGTGCCCAAGGTCTTTTCGAGCGCTCCACTTTGGTGGAGCCCGATAGCGGAACATTGGGCGGTGTGTTTCTCTTCACCGGCCCTGGCTTCAAGCTCTACGGCAGCGATTGGCCACAGCACAGCATGGGGCTGCCGGTGACAGAGCAGCCGGACCCGGTCTATGGCCGTTGGGTCGGCCAGACCTATGAGCGCCTGTTCCGCAGCAATGCCCCGGAAATGGTGCAGGTGGATGCAACCATCATGTCCTATCCCCTGCATGCTCCCCGGCGGTCATACATCTGTGCCAGGCTACCCTGGACCGCCGGAGAGCAACGACTCATTCTATCAGCCTCGGTTCTGCTTAACTGAGAACCTCAAGGCTCTTTGCCATATCCCTTTCGAGTTCCTGGCGCGGTTTAGCCAAAAGATAGAGTTGCACATCACCAAAGAAACAATTCCGCCAGTCGATGATCGGCTCAACCCGGCTGTACCCGTAGTTGGCAACAACGCCCTTTTCAACGAGCGCCGGCACCGCTAGTGCGCAGGTTATGTCAGTATCCCAGAAATGGAATCCGAAGGTACGGGACAACAGCGGCACAAGCTTGGCCAAGCCGGTTCCTCTGACCTGCGGATGGAACCAAGCATTGCCGCTGTAGCAAACCAAACCGCTCACCCGTTCCGCGGAAGGCGCGGTGCAGGTAATCATCTCCTCCGGGAAAGCTGACGCCTGGGGGTCGGCATAAACAAAACGAAGACTTTCGGCTTCGATCTTAAAATTGGTGTCCTGCCAGTCATAAAGTTTGGCACATTGAGCACCCACAAATGTTCCTTCACGATCCCTCAGGCAAAGCCAAAATGCCCGGTCGGGGCTTACGTCACTGACACGGGGGTCGAACATGGGTGTCAGCGGATACCAGCCCCGATCTTCGTGCTTCTGGTTGTAATCCAGTAACGCAGCGAAGTCCGTTTCCAACGTCACGGAAATACCCAAGTTGGCAAGTTTCTTATGCAACGCCTCGATCAACGCCAAGGCATCAGGTTCCCGCGTTACGATAGGATCGAGACGGACATCATCGGATAAAAATAGATCAGGCATAGCATCCTCCTGGATAAGGTTATGGAGGATGCGATTTTAACGCTTTTACGTGCGTTGTCTTAGGTTAAGTTACAGCCTAAAGTTTTATCTATTTTCTCAATCCCGGCTGATCGGCTCTCGTAACGTCACGAACTCCTCTGCCGCACTTGGGTGGATGCCAACGGTTTCATCAAAAACTTGTTTTGTAGCACCCGCCTTAATGGCAATCGCGATTCCCTGAATGATCTCAGGCGCATCAACCCCCATCATATGCGCACCCACTACCCGCTGACTGGCTTGGTCGACGACCAGCTTCATCATGGTCTGCTCCTGTCGGCCGGAAAGCGTGTGCTTCATCGGGCGGAAGCGGGACTGATAGATATCCAGTTTACCAAACTTTTTACGCGCGTCATTTTCACTCAGCCCTACGGTGCCTATGGGTGGCTGACTGAAAACCGCCGACGGCACGTTCTCGTGCGACAGGCCACGCGGTTTGCCGCGATAGACCGTATCGACGAAAGCCATTGCCTCACCAATCGCCACTGGCGTCAGGTTGATCCGATTGGTGACATCCCCCACGGCATAGATATTGGCCTGGCTGCTGCGAGAAAACTCATCCACTTTGATGGCGCCGCCTTCAGCTAGCGCGACACCGGCTTCCTCAAGTCCAATACCCATCGTGTTTGGGTGCCGACCAGTTGCATACATCATCTGGTCGGCGGTGATCACGTCGCCATCGGTCAAATGGATGGACAGGCGGCCGTCATCGGCCCGCATCATGCTGGTCAGTTCGGTCTCTACCCTCAAATCAATACCTTTGACGACCAATTCCTCGCTCAAAGCATCGCGGAGACTTTCATCAAACCCGCGCAGAATCTTCTCGCCTCGGTAGATCAAGGTCACATCGCTGCCCAGACCGTTGAAAATTCCAGCAAACTCGACGGCGATGAAGCCGCCGCCAGCGATCACGATACGCTCGGGCAGCGCATCAAGGTGGAAAGCCTGATTGGAGGAGATAGCCATCTCCGTGCCCGGCTTGTTCGGAATAAAGGGATGGCCGCCGGTCGCAACCAAGATGGTTTCCGCTGTGAAGGATTTGCCTTCGACCGATACCGTGTTCTTGTCCAGCAAGATGGCGCGACCGTCATGCATCTCGACATCCGCACCTGTCAGAAGTTTGCGATAGACGCCTTCCAGGCGCGCGATCTCGCGATCTTTGTTCTCAATTAAGGTCTTCCAATCAAAGGTGGGTTCACCCGGCAGGCTCCAGCCATACCCGGCCCCATCCTCGAAATCTTCGGCAAAGTGGCTGGCATAAACGAGAAGCTTTTTCGGAACACAGCCGCGAATGACGCAGGTACCGCCGTAACGATACTCTTCGGCAATGGCGACCTTTGCGCCCGTTCCCGCAGCCATGCGGGCGGCGCGCACGCCGCCGGATCCGGCACCAATTACGAAAAGATCATAGTCAAATCGGCTCATTCAACTTTTCCCATAGTCAGTGCTCCGCGATGGGAGCAAACAACAGATACCCCTATGCGGTCAGCGATTCCTTCGGTAAGGAGGCCATGAAAGCACGCTGCGATCCGCGCCAGCGGTAGACCGCCCAACCCAGCGCGACAATCGCTTGAACCGCAGCGCCTGCAAAGGCGGTCCAAGGCTCCAATGCAGTAGCTGGCGTGAAGGTCGACGCCAGACGATGCAGCCCCATGCCCTGCAGCACCAGCGGCACCAGCATGTAAAGGAGCCCCAACCAAAAGATTGTCATCAAGTCCGCACGTCCACGCAGCTTGCCAAAGGACATTCCCAGGATGATGCCGACATCACGGAGCAACAGCGCCAAGCTTGCCAGCACTAAGGCCTGGAGATGTTGATCCGCCCGGCGTCCGAAATAATCGATGAACTCACGGTCGATCCACTCGCCTTCGATACCAAGAAATGCTGCGGCGAGACTAAAAATCAAGGTCAAAGCCAAAGCCGGGAGCCAACGTGGAATCCGCTCCTGCAATCTGCTCTCGCGACCGCGAAGGGCATCCAGGAACCGCCCGATATCCTGGGGATCCTTGCGATCCGCAAACAGCGCCAGATAGGTACCAATACCCAACACCGCGCCGAACAATGCTGCCTGAATACCAGGAGAGTCGGCGCAAGTGGCGCAAGCCGTCACCAGGAAACCATTCAGATAGGCAGCAAACAGCAGCAAAAACAAAGCCCAGCCCCAGGGGCGGGTTCGCAGCTGCAATTCCTCACGCATCAACCGCAGGCACGACGCCACTGCCGCGATCAAAAAGAAGAGCTTGCTGCCGATAATGAAATATCCCGCCGAAAAGCTAAGTCCATACCAATCAACAGCAGGATGCGCGCCGTAGATCGAGGCGACTGCGTCCTGCCCAAAGAAAAAGGTGCCGTCGGCACCCGCCAACAGCAGATACGCCAGCAAACCCGCGCCTTGGCAAAACCCGATAGCGAGTGTTTGCCGGTCATGGCGCTTTCGCAGAAGCACCAAGGCCGCCGCCAACGCCACGGCCTGAGCGAGCAAGGCATCAATAATAAAAGACAGCAACTCCAGGCCCAGAGCGCCCGGCCCGTAACCCCACAGCGCGTGCCCTTCGACACCCTTCAGGCGTCCGATGACCAGAAATCCCAGAAAGACGATCGCCGCCAGCCATGTAAAGGCGGTCGCGCCGAGCATCTTCCCCCAAGTCATCTGCCATGCGCCCATGGAGGAGAGCCGCTGCCAATCCCATGTGGCGCCGCGCTGCTCGCTGGCCAAACCCGATGCCGCGCGTCTGGTTCCCCACAGGATAGCGGTCAAAAAGAAGCCGATCTTGCCGGTCAGTGTATAACCCTCGGAGAGGTCGGTGATGCTACCGCCTGCTTCCAGGAGAGCCACAAGAAGGCCAGCCAGAACCGCGAGACCGATCAGGCGCGAGGTACTGATCTCCAACCAAAGATTGCGGCGAAACTCGGGATTCAACATCATGACCGCACCTCCTTGGATGACCCGCCGGCCCTTTCCCGAACAAGGCGCTCACGGTAGAGGCTTTGCAAGTCAGCCTCTCGAACCGCAAACTCGCTGACCTTGCAATCGGCGGCCAGGAGCCCGGCCAAAAGCGCGTGGCGAGCCTGCTGATCCGCCGGGATACGGACCAATGCCGACAGCGTGTCGGCTCCACGAACAACCGCACCGGCCTGCTCGGCAAGGAGCCCCTGGAGGAGGTCGCCAAAATTTTCCTTCGGCTCGGACAGCGTGATCTGCAGCGTCACGGTTCCAGCAGCCTCGCCCTCGTCGTCCTCGACCCGCCTATGCTCGATCAAGCGGCCGTCGGATAGCAGCAGCATTTCGGTCGCATAGTCCGAAAGTTCGGCCAGAATGTGAGAGGAAACCAAAAAGGTCATGCCGTCATCGCGCAAACCGCGCAGCAACGATGACAAGTCGTCGCGCGCTTCGGGGTCCAGGCCGGAGGCAGGCTCGTCGAGGATCACGAACCGGGGATCGTGCAGGATCGCCTGGGCAATGCCCAGGCGCTGGCGAAGTCCGCGTGATAGCGTACCGGCCGCCTGATCCAGCCGATCGGATAGGCCGACACGCTCGGCGGCTTTCAGGGTCGCCTTTTCGGCTTCAGCCATAGTCATGCCCTGGGATAGGCCCCGATAAAGCAAGCAGCGGCGCACCGTGAGTTGCTCATAAACCCCGAAAAAATCGGAAAGGTAACCGAGGAAGCGGTGACAGTGCCGGGGGTCTTCGCTCAAATCGACGCCTTCGATCACCACACGTCCGGCCGAAGGGCGTTCCAGTGCGGCAAGGCAGCGCATCAAGGTTGTTTTACCCGCGCCATTCGGACCGACGAGGGCCGTAATAGCGCCCGGCTCCAGTGTAAAGCTTACGCCGTGCAAAGCCCGATTGCCCGGATAGTCGAAAACCAGTCCCTCCACGGTCAGCAAGGCCATACCGGAACTCCCTACATCAACGCGTTAGCCGACGCGCTGGGTTAACTGGTCCAGGGTCCGTTCCGCCTCGCTCAATTGCTGGCGCAAGGTCTCGACCATGCCACGAATTTCACGGCTTTCATTGGAACCGCTGTCGGACGGTGCGCCGTCGCTGCCGCCACTCAACAGCCAGTTCACACTGACATTCAGGATGCCCGCAAGCACCATGAGCTTGTTGGCGCGCACATCTCCCTTATCCGCTTCCCAAGCCCTAACCGTATCGGGTTTGACGCCTAGCTTGCGTGCGAGCAACGTCACGGAAATTTCCATCCTTTCCCGCGATTGCTTGATTCGGCTGCCAAGCGTTTCGGCCGATTCCTTAGTCATATCAACTCCTGTTCGTTTGATGATTTGTGGTTCCTCGCTAAAAAAACAATGACGGCGCAGATCACTACGCCGTCATTGCGCAAACCGAACCGCAAAAGGAAGCGATTACACGCCGCCCATGCAAAGGTACTTAATCTCCACGAAGTCATCGATGCCGTACTTCGACCCTTCACGGCCCACGCCGGATTCCTTGACCCCGCCAAACGGCGCTACTTCGGTTGAAATAATACCGGTATTGATACCGACAATGCCGTACTCAACGGCCTCGGCAACACGCCAGACGCGCCCGATATCGCGTGAATAGAAGTAAGCAGCGAGACCGAACTCGGTATCGTTTGCCATGGCGATCACATCGGCTTCCGTCTCGAACTTGAAGAGCGGTGCAACGGGCCCGAAGGTCTCTTCGCGCGCGACCGCCATGTCCTGGGTCACGCCCGTCAGAATGGTCGGCTCGAAGAAACTCAGACCAAGCGCATGACGCTTGCCGCCAAAAACAACCTTGGCGCCTTTGGAAACCGCATCGGCGATGTGCTCTTCGACCTTCTGAACCGCAGGTTCATCGATCAACGGGCCCTGCGCGACGCCTGCTTCCATGCCGTTGCCGACCTTAATCTTGGCCGCAGCGGCGGCAAGCTTCTCGGCGAAAACGTCATAGACACCCGCCTGCACGTATATGCGATTCGCGCAAACGCAGGTCTGACCAGCGTTACGATACTTGGACGCGATGGCGCCCTCTACCGCCGCATCGATATCGGCGTCGTCGAATACGATGAAGGGTGCGTTGCCGCCCAGCTCCATACCGACTTTCTTCACAGTGTCGGCGCATTGCTTCATCAACAGTTTGCCGATCTCGGTGGAGCCGGTGAAAGTCAGCTTCCTGACGATTGGATTGGCGGTCAGTTCGCCACCGATCGCGCGGGCAGAGCCGGTCACGACACTGATTACACCTTTGGGGATACCGGCCCGTTCGGCAAGTTCGGCCATGGCCAGCGCCGAATAGGGTGTCTGCGAGGCTGGTTTGATCACGATGGTGCAGCCCGCGGCCAGCGCAGGACCGGCCTTACGCGTGATCATTGCGTTCGGGAAGTTCCAGGGCGTGATAGCCGCCACAACGCCGATAGGCTGCTTGATCACGACGATTCGCTTGTCGGCTTGGTGTCCCGGCACAACATCGCCATAAAGACGCTTGGCTTCTTCAGCAAACCATTCGATGAAACTGGCGCCATAGGCGATCTCACCCTTGGCTTCGGCAAAGGGCTTCCCTTGTTCAAGCGTCAGAATTTGCGCCAGATCGTCCTGGTGCTGCATCATCAGATCAAACCACTTGCGCAGGATTTGAGCGCGCTCCTTTGCGGTCTTCGAACGCCAAGCGGGTAGTGCTGCGTTGGCTGCCTCGACAGCGCGGCGGGTTTCTGCTTCACCCATCTTGGGAACGGTGCCTAGCGTTTTGCCGGTCGCGGGATTGTTAACCTCAATGGTGCTCCCATCGTCGGCATCCACCCAGGCGCCGTCGATGAAACACTGCTGACGGAACAGCTTGGGGTCGCCCAGCTTCAGGGCGCCTGCCGAATCCAATGGCATGAGAAAGTCCTCCTTACAGAAATGTCGTGGCGAGGCCGTTCGCCTCGCATCAGTGAACAATGTGGTATCTGGTGGCGCAGATACTACCCCCGTAATCCCACGACTGCCAGTGTGGCTTTAAATATTTTACCAGGCAAAACCTGCGTCAATCCACGACGTCTGTGGCGCTCCGAGCAATGATGGCAAAGCGATCACTCAAGGCGGCGAGTTCGGCTTGGTGCAAAGTCTCGGCCGCGACGACGCCGCCCTGACCGTCCGGCAGATCCCGTGTCGCGCAAGCCGGCGCGACAACGGTCGTGGAATAGCCCAGATCCAGTGCGGCACGGGCCGTTGAGCTGACACACATATGCGTCATGAACCCAGCGATTATCAGGTTTTTCTGTTCCCGCTTTTTCAACTCTGCATCCAGGCTGGTCCCGGCAAAAGCGTTGGGCAAACCTTTGGTGATGCGAATCTCACCCTTTAGCGCTGCTGCTTCATCGCAAAGGTCATAGTTCGTGGTTTCCGGATCGAAAAGCCCTCCGGGACGCCCCTTGTGCTGCACATGGATGATCGTGCTGCCAGCCGATCTGGCCGCGTCCAGCAAGGCGGCACAGGCTTCCAAGGCCGGACCTATGCCGGTCAGTGGCAGATGCCCGTCCAGATACTCTCTTTGCGCGTCGATCAGCAGCAGCACCGATTGGCTTACCTTCAAAGGCTCCTGAGACGCCCCGGCGAGCTGCAATAGCGTTTTCGCAATGACCATGCTTTCAATCCTCTATTCGGCGACAGGTGCGATGGCGGGCGCGCAAGGTGAGAAACCGCCTCGAAAAGCACGCTCGTAATGCCCGCGCTGCAGCTTCGCTGCGGTGACAAGATTTCGAAGAAGAATGGACACGGTTACAGGTCCAACACCCCCTGGAACCGGCGTAATCCAGCCGGCGACGTCGTAGCAACTATCGTAATCTGCGTCGCCGACCACGCGCGTCCCTCCGTCGGGCAAATCGATCTGATTAATGCCGATATCGATCACGGCAGCGCCCGGCTTGATCATGTTCCCTGTAACCAACCCCGGCTTGCCGACAGCGACGAAGACCGCGTCGGCTTGACGGGAGTGAACCTGCAGGTTTCGGGTCATGTGGTGGCAGACCGTGACTGTCGCGCCCTCGCTCATGAGCAAAAAGGCGATGGGCTTGCCGACAATCTCAGAGTGCCCGATCACGACGACCTCCAACCCTTGAAGACGCAAGCCGGTGTGCTTGAGCATCTCGACCGCCGCCACGGAAGTGCAGGGACCCATTACGAGGTCGTTGTAGACAATGTTGCCGATGGACGCAGGGTGCATGCCCTCCACATCCTTGAAGGGGTGTACCGCACCCTGCAGTTCCTTAATGAGAAGGTGGTCGGGAACCGGCCGCTGGATGATGATGCCGGTGACGCGCGGATCTGCGTTCAACGCGGCAATTGCCGCCAGGACCTCCGCCCGCGTGGCCTCTGCGGGAAATAGTTTCTGCTCGAAGGCTATGCCCAGCTTCTCGGCGACGCGTTGCTGGTTACGGATATAGATCATGGCCGCATCGGTATCGCCCACGGCAATGGAAATAAGGCGCGGCGGCCAGCCGGCATCGGCCAAAGCGCGCGCTTCTCTCGCTACCTCCGCGCGGATGCCTTCGCCGATCACCCTGCCGTCCAGAATCTTGTGATCGACAGGTGTCTTCCTCGCCTCGCTCAAGGCCATCTCATCCTCCGGAGCTATTCACTGGGTCGCAGAGGCTGTACCGCAATTCCCTTCGAGAGAAAAGGGACCACCTGTCACCCAACCCTTTCAAACCAGTCGGCGAGGCGGCGCCGGTCTGTCGATTGCCGCTCGAACCAAGCCTCTACGTTGCCAAGTTCGGCCGTTCGGTTCTGGCTGAGTTTCTTGTGGGCGTGCGCCTCGATGATACGGCAGCGCAACCCCGCGATCATTTTCTTGAGGCCTGCAACGTAGTCGTCAGGAGCATCGCTCAACTCCCAGTCCGATCCCACGTCGCCCTCAAAAGCGGCCACTTGTCGGGCCAGCAAGGGCTCCAGCGCGTCATCCGGGATGATCTCGATCTGGACCAGAAACTGACTTGCGACATAATTCCAGGTCGGCACGACCTTGCCGCTCGCCTTTTTCTCGTCGTAGACCGACGGCGAAAGATATCCATCAGCGGCGTTGAACACCACGCGCGCCGTCACCGGGCCTTGCCGCGCCTCGGCAAACAGCGGGTTTGAGCGCAACAGGTGCGCATAGAGATAAGGGCCGGAGTCTTCCTGTGCGGTTATAAAGGGCAAAAAGACAACCGTCGGCACTTCGGCCTGCTGAAAAAAAACATTGGCGAAGCGAACCGCCTCCGCGATCGCCAAGGCATCGCCGAGATCATCGCTGTGGAACAGTTTCGGTGGATAAATCGGCACCGGGCCCTCCCTCATCCTGAAAGACGAAACGGGAGCCTACTCCACGGTTACGGACTTCGCTAGATTGCGCGGCTGGTCCACATCGGTCCCCTTTGCAACTGCGGTATGATAGGCCAGCAATTGGACCGGCAACGCATAGAGGATCGGCGCCACGAAGGGATCGACCTTTGGCAGTTCGATGCGATGGGCCACACCGTCGCTAGCCTGCGCCAGCCCCTCCGCATCAGACAGCAGAATCACACGGCCACCACGCGCAACGACTTCCTCGACATTGGAAAGCGTCTTGGTCAGAAGCGGCCCCGATGGCGCGCAGACCACGACCGGCACAAGATCGTCGATCAGCGCAATAGGGCCGTGCTTCAGCTCACCGGCGGCGTAACCCTCGGCATGGATGTAGCTGATCTCCTTCAGCTTCAACGCACCCTCCAGCGCCAGCGGATAGAGACTGCCGCGCGCCATGTAGAGCACGTCCCGTGCCTCCGCCAACTCCTGGGCGATGCCAATGAATTGTGCGTCCATCGCCAAAACCTCGGCGGCGCGCTGCGGCACTTCCAACAAGGCTTCCGACAGGGCGGCCTCCCGATTGGCGGTCAAACTGCCTTTCGCGCGGCCAATGGCCAGTGTCAGGCAGGCCAGCACTACCAGTTGCGTCGTGAAGGCCTTGGTTGAGGCGACACCGATCTCCGGACCAGCGAGCGTTGGCAAAACCGCGTCGGATTCCCTGGCGATAATACTTTCGGGAACGTTTACAACGGACAGGATATGTTGCCCTTCGGCCTTGGCGTAGCGCAATGCCGCCAGGGTATCGATGGTTTCCCCCGACTGGGATATGAAGAGCGCTGCTCCGCCTTCGGGCAACGGCGCCTCCCGGTAGCGCAACTCAGAGGCAACATCGATTTCAACCGGCTGCCGGGCAATTTGCTCCAGCCAGTACTTAGCGACAAGTCCGGCAATATAGGCGGTACCGCAGGCCGAGATCGTCAGGCGTGGCAGGTTCCCGAGATCGCAGGAGACTTCCGGCAAAGCGACCCGCCGTTTGAGCGGATCAACATAGCTGGTCAGGGTATCTCCGATAACCGCAGGCTGCTCGAAAATCTCCTTTTGCATGAAATGGCGATAGCCGCCCTTGCCAATCAATGCGCCGGAGACCGCCGTCTGCTTGACCGGACGCTCCACCACGCTTCCTTGCGCATCCCGCACCTCGGCCCCATTGCCGGACAGGATTGCCCAGTCACCCTCCTCCAGATAGCAAATACGGTCGGTCAATGGCGCCAGCGCCAAAGCGTCGGAGCCAAGAAACATCTCGCCGTCACCATAGCCAACCGCCAAGGGGCTGCCGCGACGCGCGCCGATCATCAAGTCATGCTGCCCGGAGAAAATAATCGCCAATGAAAAAGCGCCCTCCAGGCGATGCAGCGTTTCGGCCGTCGCCGCCACCGGGTCCAGCCCCGCCTTCAAACCCTGGCTCAGCAGGTGAGCGATGACCTCTGTATCGGTCTCGGTCTCGAAACTTTGCCCGTCCCCTTCCAGCGCACGGCGGAGGTCACGGAAGTTCTCGATGATGCCGTTGTGAACGACGGCAACCTGCGGCGTCATATGCGGATGGGCGTTTGTCTCGTTGGGGCGGCCATGGGTCGCCCAGCGGGTGTGGCCAATCCCTGTCGTACCCTCAATGGGCTTCTTCTCCATAACGGCCGCCAGGTTCTTTAGCTTACCCTCGGCGCGGCGGCGGTCAATTCCCGTACCGACCAAGGTAGCGACGCCGGCTGAATCATAGCCCCGATACTCCAAGCGTTTCAGTCCGTCCAGCAGCAACGGGCCGACCGGGCTCTTGCCGATAATTCCGATGATGCCGCACATGGGCCGTCTATTCCTTCCCGCTCTTGTTATCGGGTTTACGGTGGGTTTCGCGGTACCGCCGGGCGCCCTCCTTGATCCGCTTGGCCGGTGCGCGCGTCACGATAAGTTCGTCATCGGCAATCTCGCCGCCCACGGTGCTGCCGGCACCGACGATGGCGCCCTTGCCGATCGTCGCCGGGGCGACCAAGGCCGCGTTTGAACCGATGAAGGCACCCGCGCCGATCTCGGTTCGGTGCTTGGCGAAACCATCGTAGTTGCAGGTGATGGCGCCCGCACCGATGTTCGCGCCACTGCCAATCGTCGCATCTCCCAAATAGGCGAGATGATTGGCCTTTGCCCCCGCCTCCAATGTCGTATTCTTGGTTTCGACGAAGTTGCCGATGCGCGCACCCTCACCGATCAGCGAGCCCTCGCGGATACGGGCAAAGGGTCCCACGACGGCATTGCGGGCAATCTCGGCCTTTTCGATATGACTGAAGGCGCGTATCCGCGCACCGCCGCGCACGATAACACCAGGGCCGAAAACCACGTTGGCCTCCACCACCGCATCAGGCTCCAAAATCGTATCCGCCTGCAGGTATACGCTATCGGGATGTTCGAGCGTCGCGCCAGCCGCCAATGCTGCCTGCCGCAACCGCTGTTGCATAACGCTTTCGGCCGCCACCAGTTCGGCGCGGGAATTGACCCCTTGAACCTCTTCTTCCGGAGCCAGAGCCACCGCCACGCGCTGTCCCGCACCCACGGCCATTTCGAAAACCTCCGGCAGGAAATACTCCTTTTTGCTGTTGTCGTTCCGAAGGTCGCCCAGCAGGTCGAACAAAAGATCGGCGTCGCCCATCAACAACCCGGCATTGCAAAGATCGATAGCGCGCGTGGCTGCGTCGGCCTCTACCGCCTCGACCACCCGCATCAGGTTGCCGGCGGTGTCCAATACAATGCGGCCATAGGCACCCGGGTCGCGCGCCTTGAACGCAAGCGCCGCCAAAGCCGCACCCTGCCGCGCTTTCGCCGCGCACAACGCCGCAAGCGTATCGGCGGTAATCAGCGGCGTATCGCCATAGACCACCAGCACCTGGCCTTTCCAGTTCCGCAACTGGGCATGGGCACAACGCAACGCATGTCCGGTCCCCAGGCGATCTTCCTGCACCACGCAGGTGTGCGGCTGGACGGCGGCCTGCAAAGCCTCCATCTCCGGACCGATCACGACGACGATCCGGTCCGGCGCCAAAGGCTCCAACGCCTGCAGCACATGCCCGATCATTGGCCGCCCCGCCAAAGGATGCAGCACCTTCGGCAGGTCCGAGTTCATGCGTGTGCCTTTGCCCGCCGCCAACACAACCACGGCAAGCTCAGCCCCTTTGCAAATTTCCGCTTCAACAGTCATGACGCTTGGATCGCACCCAAATCTGTCCGAAAAAGGGCCGTGGTTCGACCATTCGCAAGAAGGTCGCATAGTGGTGCTGGCGTCGGCAACCGAACAATGGCACATGGGTCGCTGTATGAAAGGGCGCGCGCGGCATTGTCTCGGGCGCGCCGAGCCGTCACAGTTCCCCCTGGAAAGGACCCAACTTGAAACGTAACTGCCTGCTTTTCGACCTGGACGGAACACTCGTGCACAGCGCCCCCGATCTCGCCGCCAGCCTGAACCGGCGCCTGGAAGCCCTGGGCCGAACGACGCTGGACTTGGAGGCCGTCACTGCCATGGTCGGCAATGGTTTCCAGAAGCTGCTGGAGCGCGCCTTGCTGGCGACCGGCGGGCCTTTGCCCCAGGCGGAATTCGAGGCCGTGAACGCCGCCGGTCTGGCCGATTATTTCGAGAACGCCACGACCCTGACCCGCCCCTACCCCGGCGTGGCGGAGACCTTGAAGGCGCTCAAAGATCAGGGTTGCCGGATGGCTGTCTGCACCAACAAGCCGGTGGCACCCTCATGGCGGATTCTGGAAGACTTGGGACTGGCCGGTTTCTTCGAGGCGCTGGCCGGCGGAGACTCCTACACGGTACGAAAGCCCGACCCCGGCCATATCAAGGCCTTGCTCGAAGAGATGGGCGTGGCTCCAAGAGAAGCCGTCATGATTGGCGACAGCAGCAACGACCTCCTTGCCGCCCGTGGCGCGGGCCTCCCGACCGTGCTTTTGACCTACGGTTATTGTCCCGAGGGCGCCGCCAACCTGCGGCCGGACGCGCTGGCCGAGAGCTTCACGGAACTGCCTGAAATCCTGCGGCGGCTTCCTTGACAGCCGCGCGCGCCTGGAATACATCAGGCCACCCACCGGCCTGAACGGCCAGGATAAAGGGCGCGTAGCTCAGCGGGAGAGCACTGCCTTCACACGGCAGGGGTCGCTGGTTCAATCCCAGCCGCGCCCACCATTTTTTTCAAGGACTTAGCAGGTGATTTAGATAGGCTCGCGGGGTTTTGTCTCGCGGTTGTCTCGCCAAATCTGGGCTAAAATCGCCATTCCCATAGCGTGCAGCGATGCTTTGATACGTAATGTGGCCGGTTGATGAAATGCATGATGAGAGAGACAGCGGCCGTTTGAAATTGCCCTGACGCGCCAACTCGAACCTCCCCCAATTTTTCGCTGTCGTAATCTTGGGCTTTGTGGCGAAGTTCGCGGCATCGGTCTGCAATGTCAGGCTTCTCGAAAGATGTATGAATATCGTGTGCAAAATCGTTTCGGATTTTGCGAATCAAATTGAGATCGTGATGCTCGTCCTCGGTTATCAGGCCAAGCACATAGCAAGCCGTTATCCGTGAGCTGAATGTTCCCAAAGGAGCATTATGCCCGTCCACCAAGTCAGTCGCTTGGGAGGCTTCAAGCATGTATGCAAGAAGAACGTCTTTGAGCTGCTGTTCCAAGAATCCAGTGGAAATAAGAACCCGCCCTCTATCGCTCTCTTTGTTTAAAAGTTCCAAGTATGGCCAGAACGGCTCAAGGTGAGGGTTCTTTTTACGAAACTCCTTAAAGTCTCTTGGTTTGTCAGTCAAAACCACCCCCTTGGTGATGCTCTCTGTGCAGGAGACAGGGATTTGCCGAGACACCTTCCGCCCGAAGCGTATTGATGGGCTTTCGCTCTAACTCGTATAGTCACCCTGCAACTGGTCACACAGTCCCTTGCTGGTTGTAAGCGCCCACTCGGGAGACTGTTTGCGTCTACCTATTCCGCCACTCCTGCACAGAACTAACCACTACTTTTAGTGTACCAAAATTCGTTCTCTAGTCCATTTATGGATGTGGATAATTGTCTCACCTTTTGTCTCAAGAATCCGAGACATAGACACGCTCTGATTATCCCAATGGGATCAACTGCGACCTCTGACCATTACGGGCAGTGCTCCCCTCTTTAATTCATAAGTTATTGATTTTTTTGACCCGTGATTGAGCTTCACACGGCAGGGGTCGCTGGTTCAATCCCAGCCGCGCCCACCAATAAAATCAATGGCTTAGATGTTTGTAAGGCAGTGCGCCCTTGGTACGACTGTACCAGTTGAGCGGATTTTTTCATGTGAACGCCGAAAATTGGCGCGACGAAAAAACAAGCCCAATCAAAAACAATGCGTAAGACCCAACGCCCATCAGTACACAAACAACATTCAGAGCAAAGCCTACTTTCTGCTTCCATGCTTCTGGGGCTGCATAGAACCACTGTGATAAGTATGTGAAACCAGAAGTCGCAGCAATTGCCAATGCGCCAAAACCAAAAATCAACATGGCCGCAGAAAAACCAGGAATTTCTGACGGCGCGAATTGAGCTAAATGTCCTATGAAAGCTAACGTTGCGACAGCCGCCCCTCCATTCAACAAAAATCCGGTCTTAATCGCTCCTTGGCCCGCTGCAATTACGGACTTAAACATTTCCAAATTTCTTTCGTGCGTTTGCCTTCCAGCCTCCACCCAATTCTGTAGCTTAGCCTTGTATTCCTCGAAACTAGCACCTGTGGGTTCCACTTCCGGTGACTGCTCTACCTCTTCTAGGTAAGAAATCAAATTTTCACATCTTATAGATTCAACTCCACTATCTCTAATTTCTTTAATCGTGCGAATAAATTCTTTAGCAAAGCTTTTTACACTCATAGTGTACTCCAATTCGTTCGTAGGGAGACCATCATGCTCTTGAGGTAATTTGTAATTGTCGCCCTTCGACGTGTTATTCCATCAACTGCCGCATTAATTCTATTACGACAAATTATGAACTATTTTGGAAAAATGAAGAATCTATTTTTCGACCAGACCGTGTAGTACTGGAGTGTTGCCATGAACCTAAAAATGACGCTCAGCGCACTAATGATACTGCTTATGACCAACCTCGGTGATTGGTCAGTAAACGCGCAAAACACAGAATGCGAAGCCCTCGTAGAACGCGCTATGGCAGCAGGGATTATTGAGTTCGACGGCATAAAAGGTCGCACGATGGCCATTTTAGTTGACCATCAGTTCTGGACTGGAGCTGATTTCAGAACTCGGCGAGGAATGGCAAAAGCCATTGACTGTGCAATTGCTGGGGAAGGAAATCACCTTGAACGCTTGGACCTAATCTCCACGCTTACTGGCGATTTATTGGGGCGTATGGAGCGCGGCACATTTAGTTTGCAATAGTCCAACATTGATAATGGCCGATACGTAAGAATTTATTAAACAATAAAGTAAATACTCCACAAACAGGCGCCGCACCATAACGGCGCTAACGCCCCAGGCGATGTGGAGAGAAAAAAATGGCGACGGAAGCGACCTCGGCAACGCAGGCCGGGAATTCAACTGCGCAAACTAAGAATGAAAACCAGGCGAGCGCCGACGAGCGCGCCGTCGACACACTGCAAGCTGAGAACCCGGATTCCAGTAAGGAGTCAGGCGGTGAGGCCGCCGTTGAAACGTCGGTACAGGATATCGGCGAAGCACCCCAGGTCATTGCCCAGGCAATAACCCCGGAGACCGCAGCACAGGACGACGGCGACCCCGCCGATACGGTGGAGCAAAGCAGCCCGGCCGTGGTCCAGTTGGTAGAGACACCGTCGTCGGATTCTAGCGCAGATGAAGCGCTGCTGAGTGATGCCATCGCTGCCAGCCTCGGTTTGGAGCCGGCAGCAGGCCCCTCCGAGGCACAGCAAACCCCCGAAGCCACGGTCGAGGGAGGCGGCGGCGAATTTGAAACAGCGAGCGTCCAGGGACTGACTGCCCTTAGCGCGCTGAACCTACTTGGTAATGAGGATTATCCGCTCGGTGAGTTGCCCGAACTCACGGACAGCAATCTTCCCTTTGCACGTCAAGCTGGCCAAGAGGCGCCTCTGCAGGGCAGCGAAGGCAACCCCGACCCCGGCGGCAATCCCGATCCCGGCGGCAACCCCGATCCGGGCGGCAATCCTGACCCCGGTGGTAACCCCGACCCCGGCGGCAATCCCGATCCCATCGCGCCAACACTAGGCGGCAGCGACAAGGGCCAGGTAAGTGAGCTCGGGCTCAAAGGGCCCGGTGCTGAAGCCACGAGCGGTTCCTTTTCGATCACAGATGCCGATAGCAGCGGACATAGCATCACTGCGGTATCCTGGGTGAACAGCGAGGGCATAACCCAAACAACGATCCCGGTTCCATCCGGCAACGGTAGTGATTTCACTTTCGCGACGGAGTACGGGCAGTTCCATGTGTTCCAAGACGCCGGCGGCGTCTGGACCTGGGAATATCAGTTGAACAGCGCAGCCAACCACATGATCGGGGATGGCGACGTCGTGACCGAAAGTCTGTTGGTGCAGATGACCGACGACAGCGGACAGGTCTCCGGCCTCAACGTGGTGGGCAGCGTGGATATCCTCGATTCCGTTGTAATGCCGGGTTCAGCCTATCAGGTGGCCAGCAACGCAGCCGGATCGAGCCTGACCGGCGACTTAGGAATCGACCTGGGCCTCGATAGCGGACCCCTGCCCACCGGTGTAACCGGCATAACGGCAGACCTTCCCGCGGGATTCACGGCTGGCTCGGCGGTTCTGCAAGGCGACGGTTCTTACGAGATGGTTATCGACGGACCGCAAGGGTCGTCATTCCTGCTGACGGTTCAGCCCGACGGCGCTTACAGTTTCGATGTGATCAATACATTAATGCCGGACGTTCACAGCCTCTCACTGATCGATCTCAATGTGAGCAATAAACCGGTTCCAATAATTGCCAACGTGCCGATCGGCGAGAGCGTGGCGGTCGCCACATTCACAGGATGGAGTCCGAACAAGGCTGGTGTCCTGGTGGCTGACGACGTCAATTCTTCCGGCCAAGGCATGGGGGTTGGCAACAACATCATCAGCGGCGGCGAAGTTATTCACGTGGCCTTTAGCCAACCTGTGGGTAACCTCTCGTTTGATATCAACAAGTTGAGCACAGGCGAGCAGGTCGGTTTTGCAGTCACGTTGGCAGACGCCGGCGGCACCCAGCTAACCGGCAGCTATGAACTGGTGACCCCCGGACTGACGGAAAGCAACACCCAAACGATTTCCCTGTCCGACGTTTTCTCCGCCTCTGATATCGCGGCAATGGAAGCGGCAGGAATTCTGGGCGTCGACATCAACACCAACGGTACCGGTAGTGATTTCCGGTTGGTGAACATGTCTATCGGCGATTGGAATGCGCCGTTGGACGACGTCACCTTCAACTTCTCCGTCCAAGCACAGGACGGCGATGGAGATGCGGCCAGTTCCCTACTGTCCATAACTGTGGACGCAAGTGCCGATGGCCTTGGCACGATCATGGCTCAAAGCGGCGAAACTTACGCCTTGGGCGGTGCCGCGGACGCTGCAAATGGTCTGGATGACGGTGGACTGGTGGTCCTCAGCACACTTCCCGCGGAGCCGGTCGTGCTACACGGCTTTGATCTGTCCGATCCGGCCAGTGGCGGTGATACATTGATGCTGGGCGACCTTCTGACCGGTTTCGGCGGATCGGTGAATGATGCTTTTGGACTGGGTTACCTTTCAGTCAGTCTCGAAGATCGCACCGGCGACGGAATTGATGATGCCATCCTTTCGATAGACGCGGACGCCGGTGGCGTGCTGCCGACCTACGAGGTGGTGATCTTCGACGGTGCCTCATCCCTGCCGAACCTGGGGAGCTTCGGCGACGCAGCGGATGTCCAGGCAGCCCTAGCCGATAACATCAGCCTGACCGTCTGATGAACGCTATTCCACCCTTCGGTGTATTTGACACGCCGAAGGGTGGAAGCCGGTCCTTTCCGTTGCTACATTCTGGCCGCGAGGTTCGGCGCACTTTTATTTAGTGACAATCGCTCTGCTATTGCTTCATTCTGATGAAAGAAAGCGAGTGTTCAAATCATGAGTTTCGAAGACAAAGTCGGCGCAGGACGACGCAAGCACGTACGTGGCACGGGTGAATGTGAACTCTACCATAACGGTCAGTGCTACAGTTTGATCGACTGGTCCGTCGGCGGTTGCGCCGTTTCGGAAACCCTGCCCGGCGTCACCCCAGAAGCCCTGATAGAAGTCGAACTGGTCGTCTTCGGTCCGGCAACGCGGCTTTCCCAAAAAATGACTGCGCGCGTCGTGCGCGTCGAATCAGGTGTGACCGCCCTGGAGTTTCAGGGGCTGGATACCGACGAACGGGACTTGCTGCTGATCGCCCAGGGCGCTTTCTCGAAGAACCTATTTATCCTCAGCGGCGACGACGAAGATGACCCTCTCGGCTCCTTAACCTGATAGGCCTCATTCGACTTATCAAAAGCCTGGTCAACACCGTCCCCACCGCCGTCAGGAGGCGCCTCCAGCTACCTGGAAGCCCTTGATCATATTCTTGGCCGACTTCATGGCCTCCATACCTTCTTTCGAAGATACCGCCACAGTCGTTCGCAGATTTGTGACGCCGCCGGTCGCCCCAGCGACCATGAGCGCCGCCATCGTATCAACCTCGCTTCGGCCCTTGCCACCTTCCATGATTACCAGGAAATCGTACTCCCCAAATGTGATGTAATAGCCGATGAGCTTCGCGCCCGCAGCGGCCGCCAGCTTCGCCACGGCTTTGGAGCGATCTTCCGGCTTATTCAGCATCCCCGCCATGGACTTTTGCGAGTAGCAACCTTGCGTAATGTAGTAGGTCATGGTGGTTCTCCCTCCCAGGCCCGCCACACAATGCACGCAGGCCGCTGGTATGGATCATAGTCCAGAATCAATAACATTCGAAAAATTTGGGCCCAACATAGGCGGCCCTTAGCCGTCAACCCGATGTTCCGGAGGTGACGTCACGCTCGCTGTTTAGTTTTTATTTAGATTTTTAATGATATTGTCTGCAGGCCTTGGCGTCGACCGGCCGCATCTTACGCTGGTGGGAGGCGACGAAAGGAAGGATTGGGAGTTGGTTGGGTATCAGGCGGCAAAAATGACCGAGGAACTGGAAAGCGCTTATGAATGCCAGCTTGAAGCTGACCGGCTGCGCGCTTTACGACGCTATGAAGTGCTCGACACGCCGCCAGAGGAGTCCTTTGATCGCATCACAAGGCTGGTGCAGGCTGTGCTTCAGACACCTATCGCCCTGGTGTCCCTGCTGGATGAATCCCGTCAGTGGTTCAAATCATGCCAGGGATTGGATGTTCGCGAAACGCCGCGAGACATTTCGTTCTGCACCCACGCAATCAGGAATGATGAACCATTGATCGTCGAAGACGCACTGAACGATGCGCGCTTTGCAAAGAATCCGCTGGTGGTAAACGATCCCAACATCCGCTTTTACGCGGGTGTCCCACTACACACGCCGGATGGTTACCGCTTAGGCACGCTTTGCGCTATCGACCGCCAACCACGCGAGATAAGCCCGGCACAGCTCGCGGTCCTTCAGGATCTGGCGCGTATCGTGGTTGATAAGTTGGAGTTGCGCTCGATTGCCCGGATCGACCCCTTGACCGGTTTAATGACGCGACGCAGTTTTGACCTCGATACCGCCAAGGAAGTCGCTCGCTACAAACGCTATGGTTCCGCCCTGACTTGCATCAAGCTGGACCTCGATCATTTCAAGGCCATCAATGACACTTTCGGACACGCTGGTGGCGATGCCGTTCTAAGAGAGATCGGCTTGATTCTGAAGTCGGCGTTCCGTGAAGCCGACGTCGTTGGACGTCTGGGCGGCGAAGAGTTCTGCATAGCCCTGGCGGAGACCAAACCGGAACGCGCGCGCATTATCGCTGAACGAATCCGTGCAAAAATCGAGGGACGGGAAATTCCATACCAGGGAGAGATCATCAAGGTCACAGCCAGCCTGGGTGTAGCGGGCATCACACAGCAAGACCAAGCTTTCGCGGATATCATAGGCCGAGCGGACAGTGCCCTTTACAAGGCCAAGACCGATGGCCGCAATCGTGTCGTCGCCTTCCCCTTCTAACGCTTGGCCCAAGGCGTCGCCTCCTTCCGAAACGTCAAAGCCCTAGCCTTTCCTCAACTTGGCTCTCTAGTATGAAGGGCGGCGTTGGAAAAGGGAGAGGAAGAACATGCTCAAAGAGTTCAAAGAATTTGCCATGCGCGGCAATGTCGTCGACATGGCCGTTGGTATCATTATCGGTGCGGCATTCGGGGGTATCGTCAAATCACTCGTGGCTGACGTGATCATGCCCCCGATCGGTGTTTTGTTGGGCGGCGTGGATTTCTCCAACATTTTTATCAACCTGTCGGGCGGCGACTTTGACTCATTGGCCGCCGCGCAGGAAGCCGGTGCGGCGACGTTGAACATCGGCGTCTTCATCAACACGGTCATCAATTTCGTTATCGTAGCCTTCGCTATCTTCTTGCTGATTCGCGCGATCAACCAACTCAAGCGCAAAGAAGAAGAGGCTCCCGCCGCCGAGCCAACGACAAAGGATTGCCCGCACTGCCTTTCGACCATTCCCGTCAAGGCGACACGTTGCGGTCATTGCACATCGCAACTGAATGCCGCCTGAGCCTTTGGTGGATCGCTCAAGTTCACATTAGGACGGGATGACCGAATGACCGACGACCTTGGAATCTTCATCGGCAAGGGCGAGACAGCACAGTTTCTCGACCTTGCCCGGGCTAATCGGCACGGCTTGATCGCCGGCGCGACAGGGACGGGCAAAACCGTGTCCCTGCAGATTCTAGCGGAAGGTTTTTCGGATCGGGGCGTCCCGGTCTTCCTGTCCGATGTGAAGGGCGACCTCTCGGGAATTAGTCAACCAGGCGCGCCGAAGGATTTTCTTTTCAAACGGGCCGAGACCATTGGCTTGGAAGGCTACGGCTTCAAGCCCTACCCAACGGTATTTTGGGACATCTTCGGCGAACAGGGGCACCCTATTCGCGCGACGATTTCCGAAATGGGGCCCTTGCTTCTCTCGCGATTGTTGGAGTTGAACGACACCCAGGAAGGCGTCCTGAACGTCGCATTCGCGGTTGCCGACCGCCAGGGACTCCTGCTGTTGGACCTCAACGATCTGCGCTCGATGCTGACTTTCGTGGCGGAGAACGCCTCCCAGATTTCTGTTGAGTACGGCCATGTGACCGCCGCCTCGGTAGGCGCTATCCAGCGCCGCCTTTTGACGTTGAAGACCCAGGGCGGCGATCGGTTCTTCGGCGAGCCCGCGCTCAAGCTGGCCGACTTCATGCGCACCACCTACGAAGGGCGGGGCTTCATAAACATTCTGGCTGCCGATAAGCTGGTGACCTCGCCAAAGGTGTACGCAACCATGCTGTTATGGCTGATCTCCGAGCTTTTCGAGGAGTTGCCGGAGGTAGGGGACCCGGAAAAGCCCCGATTGGTCTTCTTCTTCGATGAAGCACACCTGCTGTTTAGCGACGCTCCCAAGGCTTTGTTGGACCGTGTCGCACAGGTTGTGCGGCTCATTCGATCGAAGGGAGTCGGCGTCTATTTCGTTACCCAGAACCCGCTTGATGTTCCCGAGGAGGTCCTTGGCCAGCTAGGCAACCGGGTGCAGCACGCACTGCGCGCCTTCACGCCCCGTGACGCGAAGGCTGTTCGGTCGGCCGCCCAGACGTTCCGGCAAAACCCTGCCTTCGATGCCGAAACGGCCATCACCGAACTTGGGGTTGGCGAAGCTTTGACCTCGACGCTAGATCGCAAGGGCGTTCCCAGTATCGTCCAACGAACCTTGATTCGCCCGCCGTCATCCAGGCTTGGTCCTGCCAGCCCGGCGGAGCGCCAGGAAGTGATCGCGCGCAGTCCGGTGGCCGGGGTTTACGACACCGCCATAGACCGTGAGTCCGCACACGAAATTTTGACTCGCCGAGCGGCCGAGAAAGCAGCTACCGAGGCATCGGAGCGCGAGGCAGAACAACGGGCTAAGGAACAGCAAAAACTCGAACGCGAGAGCAAGCGCGCGCCCTCTCGAAGATCAAACCGCCAAGGGATCGGCGAGGCTTTTGCAAAATCTGTGGTGCGTACGATCGGTTCGCAAATCGGCCGGCAACTTCTTAGAGGAATCCTGGGGTCACTTACAAAAGGTTAGCCACAATATGGGCACTAAGAAACGCGCGACCCTGATAGATCGACTGGAACGACTGCCTCGCGTCCGCCTTGGGCAATTGCCTACTCCCTTGGAGCGGCTGGATCGTCTCAGCAATGAAACCGGTGGCGCAGAAATCTGGGTAAAGCGTGATGACTGCACCGGCTTGGCATTCGGCGGCAATAAAGTCCGTCAGCTGGAGTATTATCTCGGTCAGGCCAGAAAAGCTGAGGCCGACAGCGTACTGATTACCGGGGCCGTGCAATCCAATTTCGTACGCTCCTGCGCTGCCGCGGCGGCGAAGATGGGCCTGGAGTGTCACATACAACTTGAAGAGCGTGTGCCCAGGGACGATGAATTCTATCGTCAGTCCGGCAACGTCTTGTTGGACCGCCTGCTGGGCGCCCAAATTTACAGCTATGCGAGCGGCGAAGATGAAGGCGGCGCCGACCGCCGCCTCGGCGAGATCGCATCCGACCTTCGGGCAGCCGGGAAGCGACCCTACATCGTGCCGCTGTCTCCGGGGCACCCGCCCTTTGGCGCACTGGGTTATGTAGCGGCGGCGGCTGAACTAGCGGCACAGCTTGCAGATCAAGACCTTACGCCACAGGAGATCATCGTCGCATCGGGCAGCGGCGCTACCCACGCCGGGCTTCTGTTCGGCATCAGAGCCCTGGAGTTGGATATCGTCGTGACCGGAATCTGCGTCCGGCGGGACGCGACCGCCCAAAGACAGCGGATCGTAGCGCGTTGTCAGGAAATCGCTGATCTGCTGCAGATGGACAACCCCGTCCGGAACCATGACCTGCTGCTCGACGACAGTTATCTTGCACCGGGCTACGGCAGGCTGAACGCCGCTTCAAAGGCCGCATTGCTCGCCACGGCGCGCAGCGAAGGTTTGCTGCTCGATCCGGTCTATACAGCCAAACCGATGGCCGCCTGCCTGGATCGCGCGGCAGCAGCGCAGGCCGGGTGTAAAATAATTTTCATTCATACTGGAGGCACGCCCGCACTCTTCGGGTATCATGCTGATCTGCAGACGCTTTTCTAAGCCTCTGCCCATCCTGGCCTTCGTGGAAGGAGCAGCATGCACGAACCAGACTTACTAGTTGACGTAACGGTCATTCTGCTGGCAGCCATAACCGCTGCAGCGCTCTTCCAACGTCTCAAGGTAAGTGTGGTTCTGGGCTATCTCCTGGCAGGCGTCGTTGTGGGCCCGGGCGCGCTGGGTCTTGTCGCCCGCAACGAGACCATCGATTTACTGGCCGAGCTGGGCGTAGTGTTCCTGCTGTTCTCCGTTGGCCTGGAATTACCCCTGCAGCGTCTGCGAACCCTGCGCAATCAGATGTTGGGGCTCGGCCTGGCTCAGGTCGTGGCAACCATAGTGGTGATCCTGGCCCTACTCTGGCTGGCAGGTTTCAATCCGGCGGAAGCTTTCGTCCTCGCCGCCGCGCTCGCCCTGTCTTCCACCGCACTCGTTTTGCGGATGCTGTCGGATAGCCGCGAGATCGCAACCCGCGTCGGCCGCAATGCCCTGGCGGTTCTATTGACCCAGGACGTCGTCGTCGCCGTTCTCCTTGTGGCGGTCGGAATCCTTGGGCAAACGAGCGACGTCGGCTGGGAGGGGCTGGCATTGATCGCCGGGCGCGTGGCGCTGGCACTGGTGCTGTTCCTATTCCTTGCGCCACGGCTGACACAGTTCCTGTTTTCCCGCGTTGCCGCCTTGGCCTTGCCGGAAATCTTTACCGCCCTGACCCTCTTGATCGTCATTCTCTTCGCCTGGGTCAGCGAAGCCGTCGGCCTGTCCATGGGCCTGGGAGCCTTCATCGCGGGTATGCTGCTTGCCGAGACCAGTTATCGCCACCAGGTGGCTGCCGATATCTTGCCTTTCCGTGTCCTGTTGTTGGGGCTTTTCTTCTTGTCCGTGGGTATGTCCTTGGACCTCTCCTATGCCTTCGCCGAGGCGGACAAGGTTTTGGGCTTGGCTATCGGATTACTCGCGATCAAAGGTGTAATCCTCTTTGTCATCGCAAGCAGCGCCCGTCAGATGCCTGGAGAGGCACTGCGGCTGTCGCTTCTGCTTGCCCAGGGCGGTGAATTCTCCTTTGTCCTGATCGGGGTCGGCGCCGGGCATGGATTGGTCGGCGCGGAGAACGCCCAGCTTTTCATCGTCGCGGTGGCTATCAGTATGATCGCAACGCCCCTACTGGCTAAAGCCGGACGGACCCTGCAACGCCGCATAGATCATCCCAGAGCCGCGCTGCCGGAGTCCGAGGGAGAAAATAAGGAAACACCGGAGGACCACGTAGTGATCGCGGGGTTTGGACGCCTGGGTCGGACTCTGGCCGGCAATCTTACCCAAGATAACCTGCCCTACATCGCCGTCGATATCAGCGGTCAGGAGGTCGACCTGGCCCGGCGAGAGGGTTTCCGCGTTTACTTCGGTGACGCAACCCGCCCGGAAGTCCTGGAGGCCCTGCACCTCGGCGCGGCCCGCGCGGTGGCGATCTGCATCAGCGACCCCGAGCACACCAGCCAGTTGGTTGCCTTGATTCACTACATTTTTCCGGAAATGCCGATTCTGGCCCGTGCTTACGACGAACGACACGCCGCTGAATTGAGGGCGCTGGGGGCCACCGACGTTATCACCGAGCTTTCCGCCACCGGCCGACAGTTCGCGCGCAAACTAGGCGCGGGCACGACCAGGGACGACTGAAGCGCTCAGGCCCGCGCTTTCAACCCGAGGCCGGCCGCGACGACCAGCAGACCTGCCGCGACCAGGGAGGGTGCGGTGAAGGAGCCGGTCAGGTCGTGGGTGTAGCCCGCGAACCCCGGCCCGATCACTTGGCCCAGTCCGAAGGCCGCCGTCATCAAGCCCAGGCTACGGCGCGGGTCTCCTTGCGACAGCGAGCGCGCGTGCATCAGGCCCAAAGCAGTCAGGCCCATGAAGGTTCCACCCAGCAGGGCCGCCGCCAGCAACACCGCCACGAGGTCGGTCGAGAGGACGCTGAGAGCCACACCAAAGGCCTGGACGAGACAAGCCACGACAAAGCTGCGATCATTCCCAATCCGGCGTCCCATCCATCCCCAGAAAGCCACCGAAGGGGCCGCGGCCACGCCGACCGTCAGCCAGACGTAGGGCTCGATGGGCTGCAACAGTGGATCGCTGCGCACCATGGTCGAGATGAAAGTGGCGGTGATGACGTAACCGAACCCGAAAAGCCCGTAAGCGATGATAAGGGCGATCAAGCGCGTGTCCCGCTTGCCTTCACGCCGGACTGGGGGAGCGGCCGCTTGAACGGTCTTTCGAGCGGGCACAAGGCGAATCACCGCTATCAGCGCAACGAATGACAAAAGCCCGCTGGCCAACCAAAGGCTGCTCCAACTGCCGCCAAACGCCGCCAAAGCACTAACCAGCAGCGACGAGACAACGATGCCGACGCCGACACCCGCGAAGAACAAGGCTGAGAGCTTACCGCGACCAGCCTGGGTCAGCGCCTCGAGGATATAGGCCGCCGAGAAGATCAAGGCAAAAGCACTCGCCACGCCGCTCACGAACCGCAACAACAGGAACGGGGCCATCTCATCGACCAACCCCATAGCTGCAGTCGTTGCCGCGCTAACGCCCAATGCGGATAGGAACCAGAGGCGACGATCGCCTGGAAGGTGTGACTTCGATGCGGCCAGTGCGCCCAACAAGTATCCAAGAAAATTAGCGGAAGCGATGAGGCCGGCTTGGGGCGGCGTCAGATCCAACGCCTCCTGCATGAAGGGCAGGATGGGTGTGTAGACGAAACGCCCGATGCCCATCGCCGTTGCCAGGGTAATGAGGCCGCCGGTCGCCAACAGTATGGATGATGCCGATGATCTTTCCGTCATTGTTCGATGATATCAGTTGCCTCTCACACCTACAGAATGCAGATCGGGAAGGCCTGCCATGCCTATTGAAATCTGTCGTCCTGAATCTTGCTATTCTTCCGCAAGTTAGTTGTCTTGCACCGGCGCGGCGCGGTCTTGGTCGCCAGCGGCGGCGGGATCCAGCGGAATGGTGCCCGGGCTCGCCGCGACCGTCGCCAGCGACCAATCGTCCTGGGTCACAGGGGCCTTGCGCCAGATCATGCGGAAGATCGTAAAACCAGCCAACCCCCAGAGGATGAGCGACAGAAAAAGGGCAAATCCCGACGGCCCGGCCGCTTCCATGAAGAAGGAAGCAAGCGGCGTACCGATCACCGAGCCAAAGCTGTAGGTCAGCGATAGCGCCGCGGCGACACCGACAAGCGATGTCTTGGGAAGACGGTCATTCGTATAGGCCAGCATGACGGCGTAAAGCGGAAAAATGCTCGTCCCGATAACCGCCGCCGTCAGCAAGAGAAGCGGCCAGGCGACATCTCCCGGTTCCAAAAGAAACCAGACCAATCCACTCCCTAGGGCGCCGAAAAGAGCAACCGAAAGGATGACGGCTCGCCGGTCGAAGCGATCAGATAGCCAACCGATGGGAAACTGAAAAAGCAGCCCGCAAAACATGGCGACCGACATGAACCCCGCAATGCTTTCCGCATCCAAGCCCATACGCGCGCCAAAAGTCGAACCCAGACCCAAAAAAGCACCCTGCCCCGCACTGATGACACCGATGCCAATCACGCCCAACGGCGTCTCGCGAAACAACCAAATCAACCCGAAGCTGTTCGCCTTTGTTGGCTCCTCGACGACAGGAGCGCTGGCGCGCGTCAGCGTGATCGGCACCAGCGCGAAGGAAAACATGATCGAAGCGATCACGAAGAGGTCGAAGCCCGAGGCCGGCGCGAGTCCCGAGATGATCGGCCCAACGATATAGCCGACAAAGGCGGCGCTGCCGTAAAGCGATAACAAGCGTCCCCGGTAACGGTTGTCTGCCCTGGCGTTCAACCAGCTTTCCACGACGATGTAGAGCCCCGCGAAGCAAAAGCCGGTGACGAAGCGCATCAAAGCCCAGGCATAAGGATCAACGATCAAGGCGTGGGCAAGCGCAATGCCCGAAACAATGGACCCGAAGGCGGCGAAGGTGCGGATATGGCCTGCGATCCAAACCACGCGCGGCGCCAGCAGCGCACCGAGACCGAAACCGGCAAAATAGGCTGCAGAAATCCAACCGATGGTCGGCAGCGAGAATCCTTCCAAATCCGCCCGCAGGCCCAGAACAACGAACTGTAGACTATTGCCCGCCAACAAAAGCGCGAAGCTGACGATAAGCGCCATAACCGAAAGCAGTAGCATACGCATCGCTCTAGAACTCCCATCCGGTTGCGCGATATCGCCGGTGCCGCCTATCCTGGCAACCTCATTGCCTGATCCCTTTGGCTTGAGCAACCACCAAACGACAGGGAGCAACCGAAATGCTGCGCACGACGATTGCGGGAAGCCTGCCAAAGCCGCATTGGCTGGCAGAACCTGAAAAGCTATGGGCCGCCTGGCAGTATGAAGGCGAAGCGCTTGTCCAGGCGCAACGCGACGCGGCCCTGACCTGGGTAAAGCATCAGGAAGATTGCGGCATCGATATCGTGACCGAGGGCGAGCAGTTCCGCATCCATTTTGTCCATGGCTTCTTGCAGCAAGTCGAAGGCATCGATTGGGATAAGAAGACAAAGATGGGAATCCGCGACAATCGCTACGAAGTCGATGTGCCGACGGTCACGGCACCGGTTAAGCGCAAAGGCTCCGTTCATGGCGCCCAGGCCGCGTTTGTACGCAGCCATACCAAAAACGAGCTGAAGTTCACCCTGCCTGG
This sequence comes from Limibacillus sp. MBR-115, assembly GCF_040549425.1. Taxonomy (NCBI): domain Bacteria; kingdom Pseudomonadati; phylum Pseudomonadota; class Alphaproteobacteria; order Rhodospirillales; family Rhodovibrionaceae; genus Limibacillus; species Limibacillus sp. MBR-115. Next base: position 458,381 of record NZ_JBEPTJ010000003.1, read on the forward strand.
ACCCATGACGATCTGTGACACGATCGCGGACGGTCACTACGGCCGTCGCGCGGACATGGCCATGGCCTTCGCGGAAATTCTCAACGAGGAAGCCCGCGAACTCGAGGCCCTTGGTGTCGATGTCATTCAGTTCGACGAACCGGCCTTCAACGTCTTCATGAAGGATGTCCAGGATTGGGGCGTGGTCGCCCTGGAGCGGGCCATAGAGGGTCTCTCCTGCAAGACGGCCGTCCACATCTGCTACGGCTACGGCATCAAGGCCAACATCGATTGGAAGAAGACCCTGGGCAGCGAGTGGCGCCAGTACGAAGAAATCTTCCCGGCACTCAACCGAAGCAAAGTCCAGCAGGTTTCCCTGGAATGCGCCAATTCAAAAGTGCCCTTGTCCCTTCTGGCATTGCTGGATCAAAAGGAGCTGCTTGTCGGCGCCATAGATGTGGCGTCACTGGATGTGGAAACACCCGAGCAGGTCGCGCAAACCTTGCGCCAGGCAATGGCCTACGCGGAGCCTGAACGTATCTTCCCCTGCACCAACTGTGGCATGGCACCGCTGCCCCGCCACGTAGCCGAGGGGAAACTAGAGGCCTTGGGCGCAGGCGCCAAGCTGCTTCGCCGGGACCTCGGCGTGGCCTGATGGTTGCTGAGTCTCAAAGCAACGGTCGACCACAGGGACGCGCCGCTGAAATTATCGAGGCTTTGAAACTATGCCCGCACCCGGAAGGCGGCTGGTTTGTTGAAACTTTTCGAGACACCGCCGCCGACGGACGTCGCGGTACCATAACCCAGATTTACTATCTGCTGGCCGCTGGAGAACGATCCGCTTGGCATCGGGTCACCGATGCCACGGAGATCTGGCACCACTATGACGGCGCGCCCTTGCAGCTATCCCTTGCGGATGAGGCCGCGGGGCGGCGGGTCGTGATACTGGGCAAGGACGTCCAAAACGGCGAGCAACTCAACGCCGTAGTGCCTTTGGGTTGCTGGCAGGCGGCTCACTCGCTAGGGGACTGGACTCTGGTCGGCTGCACGGTCGCACCCGCCTTTGAGTTTGCAGGCTTTGAAATGGCGCCGGACGGTTGGGAACCTTAATGACCGTCACCTTCCTTTTGACCCACTGTTCCGGTCAGTGCACCACACCACTTCCCGAATGACGCAGCACGTTGAACTGACCGTAGCTGTTGTTCAAATCTAGCTTGATCGCGCCGGTGGCCTTGGTGGATGCACTCCCGATCTCCGCCAATTCGAACTCGATCCCGTTGGGTATATCAATGCGCACCCTGTGTTCATCGCCGGTCGCCGGAGAGACTATCGGTTGTCCAACCGATGTGATCACCCCCTCGACGGAGACTTTGGCGCGGCGAGCATCGATATCGATCTCCAACTCTATCGCTTTGAACAGCGGTTCATGGATGTGGCTGGACATTGCGTGAAATACCCACCAGTGCGTTGCTGCTTCCTCGGTTTCACCACCATAAAGTACGGTCTGCAAAGCATGGCGCTGTTGTGCATTAGCGCGCTCGTCAATGATGGCTTGAAGGGTCCCGTTGCCTTCGAAGATCGGACCGGGCCAAGCGTAGAGCATGACCACACGCAGTCCATCCAACTCTACATCGCCATAATGCCCCTTGTTGACTTGCAGCGCTTCGAAACCACGACAATGGCCTTCGTTCGGCAAGGCCTCAAACTGACAGGGGCAACCCCAATCGCAATTGCAGTTTCCGAACTCCAAGCCCTCGATATACCAATCGATCATCTCCCACTCCTCTGACGGCGCCTCCCCCACGCTCCGACAACTCAATATTTCTCTCCAGGGTCGTTTATTGTCATATTATTGCATTTTTTTGAATATCGTGCGAGGCTCGCCGCTTGCCAACCCCAAGCAAGAGGGTGACCGACCGTGAGACCGAGAGGCGGTACGTTTGTCGCACTGCAAGGGAGCTCACCATGTCGAGTACAGATTGGGCTTTAAAGGCCGTTGAAATGGCAACGTGCAACTGCGATTGGGGCTGTCCCTGTCAGTTCAATGCTTTGCCGACCCACGGCGACTGTCGAGCCGTCGTTACCATTCGGATCGAAAAAGGCCACTTCGGTGATGTCTCGTTGGACGGCGTGACCTTTGCTTGCCTTTTCTCCTGGCCCGGACCGATTCACATGGGCCAAGGACAAGGCCAGCTTATCGTCGAGGAATCCGCGAGCCCCGACCAAAGAGCTGCGATCGAGAAAATCTACCGCGGCGAGGATACTGAGCCCGGCGCCACTGTCTTCAATGTTTTTTCCAATGTAATCGATAAGTACCATGAGACACTGACGAAGCCGATCACGTTTACCGCCGATATTGGTGAACGAACCGGAAGTGTTCGAATTCCTGGCATTGTCGAGGCGTCAGGGGAACCGATCCGTAATCCGGTAACCGGCCTGCCACACCGGGCCCGTGTAAACCTGCCACACGGGTTCGAGTACGATGTTGCGGAGTACGCCAGCGGGAGCGCGAAGACATTGAGCGGCCCCATCGAACTGCTTTGGAATTCAAGCCATGCCCATTTCACGCAACTCGATTGGACGCCCGCCGGCCCACGGCACGGATAGGCTTCTGCCACCGATCCAGCACAGGTCGAGCACTGCATGACCGGAATGGTCGCGATCCTCAAGCATGACCGTTGGATCGTTGGGGGTGCGCTTGTCCTTGTGACACTGGGATCCTGGGCCTATTTGCTGACCGGCGCGGGTATCTCGATGACCCCTGCGGATAAGCTCTGGAGCCCAGGCTACTTCCTGGCGATGCTGCTAATGTGGTGCGTCATGATGGTCGCCATGATGCTGCCGAGCGCAGCGCCCATGATCCTGACGTTCGCTGCGATCGGTCGCAAGCAAACCAAGTTTGGCGCGAGAAACCTGGCGTTGGTCCTTTTTACGTCCGGCTATCTTATCGTGTGGTGCGGATTCAGTTTGGGGGCAGTGTTTCTCCAATGGGCGCTGCAACGTGCCGGGTACCCCAGCATGATGCTGGCGGACAACGCGCCCCTTCTAAGCGGCGCGCTTTTGATCGCCGCAGGACTTTGGCAACTCACGCCCATCAAGCAGCAGTGTCTGCGCCATTGCCAAAGTCCGGTGAAATTCCTGATCCTGCGGTATCGCCCCGGTCTACCGGCAGCCCTCAAGATGGGGTGCCAGCACGGCCTATTCTGTCTGGGCTGCTGCTGGTTCCTGATGCTGCTTCTATTCTATGGCGGCGTGATGAACATCGCCTGGATTGGCGGATTGGCGCTGTTCGTACTCGTCGAGAAACTTACGCCTCCGGGACATTGGGTGACAAAAACGACGGGGTGGCTCCTCATAATCTGGGGCGTGATCTGGAGCGCCACCGGAATTCACCTGGTCAGTTAACCCTAGCGACTTTTTTAATGATTTTAACAATAGAGTCTCCTAGGATGCCGCGGGCAACGCAGGGAGTAGGCAGATGGAAAAAGGTAACGGCATTGTTTACGTCATAATCGGGGTCGTCTCCGCCTTGATTATGTATACCGTTGCAGTCCCGGGCGGCTGGGATTGGATCGAAGATGTGCTCTACTTCCAGTACTAACCTCAATCAGGGCGCGCCATGCTGCGCTGAATTCCTGCTGAGCGCGGCTTAATTCCCGCCACCCAGGATTGCGTCCGTCCTCGTATCACATCGCTTTTCGCGTGATGATCTCTACCGGCGTTACGGCACCCCCAGAAAGACCAGCGCGTAAGTTCCCGATTTTTTCCGGCGCCGTTTTACCCATCACAACATGGGCGCCGAGACTACGCGGTAGCTTTCCCTTGGATTCCTCTGCCATCCGCTCGAAGAACGCCAACGCTTCGGCCGTTCGTTCGTGTTCTGCCACCACATTCAAACCGGCGGCCTTCAGGGCCAAACGATACTCTTCCGGCTTTGCCAGAAAACTGATCCGCGCGTGGCTGGCCCAGGGAACCGGGTAGCTGATATCCGCCGTGCCAACCCGCATGACATCGTAAACCCCGAAAGCCGCACCGGGCTTGAGTACCCGCGCGACCTCACGAAACAAGGCCGCCTTGTCGGCAATATTCATCCCCACGTGGAGCATGTAACCACCGTCGAAGCTGTCCGCCTGAAAGGGCATGTCCAGCGCACTACCACAGTGCATTTCCACCGCATCCGTCAGTTTCGTAACCCGGTTTAACGTCTCGGCCACCCTGACGAAATCACCAACGAGATCGATCCCGGTAATGTGGCAGCTCTTTTGCTGCGCAATCGCCCTTGCAGGCCCGCCGACGCCCGCGCCCACGTCGAGCCACCGCTGACCCGCAAGAATGTTCAGGCGATCTGCAAGCTTCAACGTCGCATCGAGGCCGCCGATATGAAACTCATCGACGGGCGCCAAATCAACGGGAGACGGGCTTTGCCCGTCGAATCCCAACTCAGCAAGGGCCCGTCGAAAGCCCTCTTCAAGGTCTCCATGGCTGTAATGTGCGGCGACGTCGCTACTGCTTGATTCTGGCATCAATTCCTTGTCCTTGCCGAAAGGGCTGAGGTCTAAAACAGTGATTTTCGTTGCGTAGAACATAGCACTCAAGCTTAAATATTCGCTCAGTTTCCGAGCGCACGGCGTATTTGGCTTTGTCTAGCCTGGCTAAGTTGCTTAACCCCGTGGAACTCGGCGAATTGACATCCGCCAAGGTAGGGAACCTCGGCGGCTTTGCTATGACGAGGAGGGATTCCCCAATGACTAAAGGAACCGTAAAGTGGTTCAATGCGACCAAGGGATATGGCTTCATTACACCTGAGGACGACACCAAGGATGCATTCGTCCACATCTCCGCAGTTGAGCGCGCCGGACTTACCGGCCTCAAGGAAGGACAGGTCGTTAGCTACGATCTGGAAGCCGGCAAGAATGGTAAAATGTCGGCGCAGAACCTGCGGGTGGAGGAGTAAGCGCGTTTTTGCTTACGAGAATAAAGGCCCGTCGTTTTGCGGCGGGCCTTTATCTTTCAGCATCATTGCAACTCAATCTGCGACGAGCGTTTAGGGAAGAATCTCCGCTGGCGCGGACTTGCGGCAGACATACCAGCCGCCGCCGCTTTGCGTTTCAAACCCCGCCACGCCCCAACCGGTCGCAACTTCCGAACGATCGAAGGCAATGGCATAAAGCTGCACCTGGCCGATCAGATCGCTGCTGTCCATCGCGACGACCCGTTGCGTCGAACCGGACGTCACAACGGCAATCGGCAATCGGTCTACGAGAAATTCCGAACTGTTCTCCCGGTTGATCGTTACGCGCAGCACCGCATCTTTCCCGTCGCGCACGAAAGCGACCACATCGCGCCCAGGACTGATAGGCGAGCCCTCAGGCAGTTGCTTGCTGTATCCGTACAGCTTGCGCGGACCATCGCAGATCAAAGCAGGTCCGGCCGCATTGCGCACCTGGGCCGCTTCATCGGTCTGTGCGCGAAGGGGCGATGCGGTAAGAAAGGCCAGCAAGGCCAGGCCTGATGCCAGAAGGGCCGTCTTTATTCTCTGTCGGGGCCTGCTCATGATTCGATCCTTGCTCAATGATCCAAATACGCCGGATGCACGCTAACCTAGTCGGGAAATGTCCGATCGGCTAGAATAAGTCAGCGCCACAGAAAAAAGCCGTAATAGGCATATGGTGCAAGGTAGGAAAAATGGGGGGCAGGGTTGGACGCAGCCTATATCGCCAACATAGAAATCGTGGGCACGTGTAATCTTCGCTGCCCAGCTTGTGCCGTGGGCAATTACCCCGACGGCCAGCGTCAGCTAGGTAGCCTTGGCGGCACCATGCAGCTCGCCCGCTTCGAAGCCATTCTGGACAAGCTTGCTCTTGAATCGCCGGTTCCAAAAGAACAGCTCTTCGTGGCGCTCTACAGTTGGGGGGAGCCCCTGATCCACCCGAAAATCGACCTTCTCATCCGCGCCACCAAGGAGCGCGGATTCCAGGTCGGCGTTTCCAGCAACCTCAACTATGGCAACCATCTTGAAAAAATGATGTTGGCCGAGCCGACGGAGGTCTGCATCAGTCTCTCGGGTTTTCGGCAAGCGACCTACGGGCGGAGCCACCGCGGCGGCGATATAGAAATTGTCAAATCCAACATGCAGCGTCTCGCCGAAATCCGGGAGGCCAATGACCTCGATACAAAAATTATCGTGGCTTACCACCTCTATCGCCATAACTGCGGCCAGGATCTGTTTGAAATGGCAGAGTTGGCTGATCGGTTGCGTTTCACGTTGAACCCCGTATGGGCCCTGCTGTTACCCCTGGAAAAGCTTCTGGCCGCACGGGACGGAATGATTGCCCAAGCCGACCAGGAAACGGTCGCCAATCTGTTGCTCCACCCCGACGAGCAGTTTGCCATCGCCCGGGAAAATCTCGATCTCAAGGGCGGCTGCGATCTGCAAAGCAAGCGCATTGATGTGGATGTCGACGGCGCCGTGCGCCTGTGCTGCGCTACCTTTGAGCGCGGCACGAACATTGCGGCCGACTTCCTAGACCAGAGCCTGGACGACCTCCACCGGCGCAAAGAGCGCTCCAAACTATGCGACGACTGTATGGGTTGTGGTGCAAACCGTATCTTCATGGCCTCCGACATCGACCGCTGGATGGAGATTGGCGGGCCACGGATCGCTGCGCAAGGTTACCTCAATAACGCCGGCCTGGGCCGTTTGGACGCGCCAGACCTGCCGCGCGAACAGAACCTGCAAGCTGAACTTATCGCGGCCCACCATGCTGACGACAGGCGACGCTATGAAGCAGCCCATGCTGCCCTCGCCCGGCGTTTACGGCTCAAGTACGGATACGATGCCATTGACTTCTCCGCCTTTCGATCCCGCCTCACCCAACGGAGTGATACTGCTAAAGTGTGGCGGCGAGGCTTCCACGGGCCACTGGACCCCCTCCGTCTCTATTTCGTTCAAAACAGAGCGGCGCGGCGCTTTGGCCTAACTCCAACCCTTCATGGCGGAGACGACCTCCACGACCTTCTCGCACTCGCCAGGAATTGGGATGAAGGCGACACCCGATACCATGCGACGGCCCGAGAAATTGGGGATCATTGCCGACGGCTGCTGGATCGCTCCGCCGTCGCTTGATCGTTTGTTACAAATTTAGACATCACTTTAATGGCTTTGTCCCACTGTGTAGGGCCATATTTGTCCGGTATGGCGCTGTGAACTCGGAGACCACAATCCGGCGCGGCGCCAGACCTTGGGGGGCAAGAGTGGAGGCAGCCATGGCTGCGCATTTGGGTCAGAATTTGGTTGGTCAAAGTCTTGTTTGGCGGTTGCGACACCGATCAGGCATGCGTCGCATCATGGTGGGCGAATCTCGACGCTCGCGTTGGCGTCAGCTCTTTAGTGTTGTCACGTTGACATCGCTAAGACGCCCCAACCTGCAGCGACTTACACGACAACCAACGCCGCAAAGCTCAGTTAAGCCGGCTGCTTCCACCTTCTCACTTCTCCGTCAGGCGTGACAAATGGTTCCCGTGGCGTCGGCAGGTATCCTGCGACGCCACGCACGCTCATGAAAATAGAAAACGACCGTGTTGGCGAGCGGCTCCAGCAAGGCAACACCGGTCGCCACTGCGAGTGACCCGGTCAGGGCAAATGTAACCGCGAATCCAACAGTAAAATGCAGGACAGCGAAGGATGCGGTCTTCAGGATATCGCGCGCCATGCTCCTTCTTTCCTTCATTAGAATGATAATGATTCGCAAATATATTGCTAACCTGCGACATTCACAAGCACTTGCTCCAAAATAATCGTGAACGGGTCCGCCTCCAGATGCATAGCTGCTGCGCTTTCGTTTAAAAGGCGGTTTTCCGCCCTTGGCGCGGGCTTTCCCCGTCCCTATGATCGCGCCGAACGCACTCTAGAGATTGGATTCCAATGACGCCGTTTGCCATTGCAGGGATGCAACTGCACATCACCGCCGTGCAGGAGAACCTCAGCCACATGAAACATCAGCTCGATTTGCTGATGCTGCGCTTCCCGTGGGTACAGATGGTCATGTTCAGTGAACTGGCTCCCTTTGGGCCCTTGCAAAGCAATGCGGGATCGTTCGAGCGCACCGAAGAGGTTATGAGCGGTTGGGCGCGCCACCACGGAATCTGGTTGCTTTCCGGCTCCATGTTCGAAGGGACGCTGGATGGCAAGGTCTACAATACCACTAGCGTCTTCAATCCCCAGGGTGAAGTCGTCGGGCGCCATCGCAAGCTCTTTCCCTTTTGCCCTTACGAGCAGGATACCGCGCCCGGCACAGAGTTCCTGGTGTTCGATGTCCCTGAGGTCGGGCGATTCGGCGTATCCATCTGCTATGATATCTGGTTCCCGGAAACCACGCGCACACTGACGTCGATGGGCGCTGAAGTTTTACTGCACCCCGTACTGACAGGAACCCTGGACCGGGAGGTGGAGATTTCGATCGCGCGAGCGACAGCCGCCATGTTCCAGTGTTATGTCTTCGACATCAACGGCATTGGTGCGGGCGGCGTGGGTCGCTCGGCGGTGTTCGATCCCTCGGGCGCACAGATTCATCAGGCCGCCGGCCAGGAGGAGTACATTCCTCTGGAAATCGATCTTGATCAGGTGCGCAGGCAGCGGGAAGTCGGCTTGAAAGGGCTTGGCCAGCCGCTGAAAAGTTTCCGCGACCGTGCTGTTGAATTTGACGTCTACCGGAGAGATTGGACGCAATCTCAATATCTTGCTACGCTTGGTCCCCTAGAAATACCGAAGCGCGGATCACGCGCCGGATTGAACAGGCAGGGAGACACAAGCGATGCGCAAGGATCGGGCGCAAGTGATGCGCTGTCGGAAAATGACGCCCCCTCAACCGTTGGCGCGACTCTCAAAACCGTCGGCGGTTTCTAAGCCAAATCGGGAGAGCCGGCAGGCGCTCCGGCACCGCGTATGAGCAGCGAATTGACTTCCGGCTCAGGCCCGGCGCTCAACGAGTATTACAATGCCTCACAGTTACGCGCAGATTCCTGGAGCCGCTTGAAGGCGGATTCCGCGCGTTTAGCTGCGGCAGCCGCCAGCGCCGATACATCGAGCCTGCAACGCCGGGTCGCTGAAACCATGGCGATGCTCGAACCCATCGAGATTTACTGGGCCTTTCCGGGCCGCCACAACTTCAAGCACTTGCAACGGCTTTTCGAGTTGGGAGAGTACGTCGGCATGTCGCGCAGCATCGCCCGGATCGTGCGATCGCTGATGAGCAATGCCTACCGGCACAAAGCCATCCCACTTGGTCTGAACGGCGAAACCGAGGAGCAGGAGGACGCGGACAGCGTCATTGAATCCGCGGAGGAAGTTGCGCATCAGCGCCCCTACTTCGAGATTCTCGTGGTCGACAACATGACCCTGGGACAGGAACAGGCACTCCGCCATAGCCTGCGGAAGATGCGCCGCAGCGAGGATCAATTCATCTATGAAGCCGTGATCGTGCCCTCTTTCGAGGATGCGGTCATCGCCGTCCTGCAGAACCACAATATTCAGGCCGTCGTCGCCCGCTACGGTTTTTCCTATCGCTCGGTGCATAATTTTGCCCTGCTCCACCGCAGCCTGACGCGCATCGACGAACGGCATATCGCGGACCTGCAGAGCGAGGACTACGGCATCGCCCTGGCCCGTGTTTGCGAAACCCTGCGCCCGGAGTTGGATTTTTACCTGGTAACCGATCAATCGGTGGAAGACGTGGCGGGACGCGTCCCGCAAAACTGCCGCCGCGTCTTCTACAATCAGGAAGACTATGTCGAACTGCACCTCAATATCCTGCGGGGCATCAACAAGCGCTATAAATCGCCATTCTTCAGCGCCTTACGGGAATATGCCAGGCAACCAACCGGCGTGTTCCATGCCATGCCGATCTCGCGTGGGAAGTCGATCACGAAGTCCCATTGGATCAAGGATATGGGCGAGTTTTACGGCCTCAATATCTTCTTGGCGGAAACCTCGGCGACCTCGGGCGGGTTGGACTCGCTCCTCGACCCTCACGGCCCTATCAAAGAGGCACAGGAACTCGCAGCGCGGGCCTTTGGCGCGAAGCAGACTTACTTCGTCACCAACGGGACTTCGACCGCCAACAAAATCGTCGTTCAGTCCTTGATACGTCCCGGCGACATCGTGCTGGTGGACCGCGACTGCCACAAATCGCACCATTACGGCATGGTCCTGTCCGGCGCACAGGTCATCTACCTCGACTCCTACCCGCTCGACCAGTTCTCGATGTATGGCGCTGTGCCGCTTCGGGAAATCAAGCACCAATTGCTGAAGCTGAAGAAGGCCGGGAAACTTGACCGGGTAAAGCTGTTGCTTCTTACAAACTGCACCTTTGACGGCATCGTCTACAATGTAGAGCGGTTCATGCAGGAATGCCTTGCCATCAAGCCCGATCTCGTTTTCCTCTGGGATGAGGCTTGGTTCGCTTTCGCCCGATTTGGACCGACTTATCGCCAGCGCACGGCTATGCATTGCGCCAAGGCCTTGCGTGAACGCTATTGCAGCGACGACTACAGGGAAACCTACGTTGCCTGGAAGGAAGAGTTCGACAAACTCGACCCGGAGGACGAGGCGACATGGCTGGATCGGCCGCTCTTACCCGATCCCGATCAAGTCGTAATCCGGACTTACGCTTGCCAGTCGACGCACAAGACCCTGACCTCTTTGCGCCAAGGCTCGATGATCCATGTCTACGATCAGTCTTTCCGGACGAAGGTCGAAGATGCGTTCCACGAAGCTTACATGACCCACACCTCCACCTCGCCCAACTACCAGATACTGGCCTCGCTGGATGTCGGTCGCCGCCAGGTCGAGCTGGAAGGGTTCGAACTGGTCCAAAAGCAAGTCGAGATGGCGATGGTCTTGCGGCAAGCCGTGGCCAGCCATCCCTTGCTGCGCAAGCACTTCCGCTTCCTGACGGTGCAGGACATGATTCCCGAGGAGTACCGCAAATCCGGCATCAAGAAATACTATGATCCCGAGGATGGCTGGACGCGGATTTGGGAAGCCTGGGCTGAAGATGAGTTCGTTCTGGACGCCACACGCCTGACACTCTATGTCGGCGACATCGGGATCGACGGCGATACCTTCAAAAATCGTTACCTGATGGAAAAGTACGGGATTCAGGTCAACAAGACCTCGCGCAATACGGTCCTGTTTATGACCAACATCGGCACCACGCGCAGTTCTGTTGCATATCTGATAGAGGTACTTGTCAGCATTGCGCATGAATTGGAGGAAGAGTCCGCAGATGCCAATCAGGCCGAACAGCGCGTGCATGCCCGCAAGGTACATTCCCTGACCAAGGAATTACCCCCGCTACCGGATTTCAGCCGCTTCCACGGCACTTTCCAACCGGGAGGCGATGACAGTACGGGTGAAGGCGACCTGCGAACCGCTTACTTCCTGGCTTACGACGACAGTAAGTGTGATTTTCTCCCGATCGAAGACGATACGATCGACAAAAAGCTGAAGGCCGGTGAAGACGTGGTTTCCGCCATGTTTGTCATTCCCTACCCGCCCGGCTTCCCGATCCTAGTTCCCGGTCAGGTAGTCAGTCCGGAGATTCTGGAGTTCATGCGCAAGCTGGACGTTAAGGAAATTCACGGCTACAGGCCGGAAATCGGGTTGCGCGTCTTCACCAAGGAAGCACTATCCGAGGAAGCGCAGAAGAATTAGCGCTCCCGAAAAGCCAAGAAAGAAGGAACGCCCACAAGACCAAAGCACCATGACATTGAACTGAGGGAGGCACCCCGTGGCCACAAAGAAAACCGCAGGAAAGAAGAAGCCCGCCGCCAAGACAGCCAAAGCAAAACGCGCGCCCGCGAAGAAATCCTTGGCCGGCATGTCCGATATCAGGCGCTATTTTCACCGAAACGACACACCGATTTTCTTTATCAGCGCCACGAACTTCAACCTGCTGGGTATGGATGAATGGTGCAAGAAGTTCAAATTCATCAACTACTTGGACTGTTACGACGGGCGCCATCCCAACACCTTTGTTCCGCAGGAGATTCCCCACCCTGAGTTCGAGTCCATCGAGGACATCAACAACTATCTGCTGCAGCACAAGGAGGTGCTGGACTACATCAAATCCTTTGGCGGCAAGCCAAAGGCCTGCTTCCTCATGTTCGACGAGAAAACCGAGGAACTGGCGAAGAAAGCCGGTTTGCAAACTTGGTTCCCCAAGGCCAAGTTGCGGAGCCGGATCGACGATAAGATCGAAACTGTGCGTATCGGCAATCGCGCCGGCGTTCCCAGCGTTCCCAACGTCTTGGTCAAAGTGAAGTCCTATGAGGACATGCGCGCCAAGACAAAAAAGCTGGGACCCGACCTAGTGGTTCAGACCGCCTATGGCGATTCCGGACATACCACCTTCTTTATCTCAACCGAGAAGGATTGGAAGAATCACGCCGAAGAGATCATCGCCGGTGGCGAAGTAAAAATCATGAAGCGCATCAACTGCAGGGGTGCTGCGATTGAGGCCTGCACAACGCGTGCCGGCACCATCGTCGGCCCCTTGATGACCGAGCTTGTTGGGTTCAAGGAACTGACTCCTTACAAGGGCGGCTGGTGCGGCAACGAGATTTTCGCCGACAGCTTCACCCCGGAGCTTCGGGAGAAAGCCAGGGACCTGACCTTCCGTTTCGGCGAGGAACTTCGCAAAACCGGCTATCGCGGCTATTTCGAGCTGGATTTCCTGATCGATCAGCAAAGCGGAGATATTTGGCTGGGTGAGTGCAATCCGCGCGTCACGGGCGCCAGTTCTATGACCAATCACGCGGCTTTCGCGCATGCCGATGCCCCCTTGTTCCTGTTCCATCTGTTGGAATTCAGCGGCGTTGATTTCAAACTCGACGTCGATGAAATCAATGCCCGTTGGGCCGATTCCGATAACATCGACAGTTGGAGCCAAGCAGTCATCAAGCATACCGACGACTCAGTCGATATCCTGGTCGATGCGCCGGAATCGGGCATCTGGCGGATGAATGACGATGGTAGCCTGGACTATTCACGTTTCGACTATCACCGACGGGCTGTGGCCAGCGAAAACGAGGCCTTCTTTTTAAGGATCGCTAATACCGGCGACTATCGCTATGAAGGGGCCGACCTTGGGATCCTGATCACACGCGGGCGCCTGATGACCAAAAACTTTAAGCTGAACGACCGTGGCAAAAAGTGGATCGATGCCTTCCGTGGCCGCTTCGTCGGTCGCTCGCTGACACCGCACTTTTCGCCCGGATCCTTCAAGATCATGTAGGCAATGCGTTTCGAGTTCCAATCCATCGACGAGGCCTATCCGGGCACCAAGTGGCAGACGGTCTTCAACAGCCTCTGGCCTGCCTATAAGGCTTGGTTCCTGTCGCAAGGATTGGAGCAGCGCGCGACCTATCTGGAATGCCGGGAGGCCGTACAGCGATACCTGCCGCGCTTTCTCGGCACCTATGATCTGCTGGTCGAACTGGCGGGCGGCAGCGACCTTGTCGCCCGTTTCCTGAGTCTTTGGAAACCGCCCGCCTATATCGCCGGCTGCTCCCAGGTGGTATGGCCCGGTGACGAACCTGTTCTGATTCGCAATTACGATTACGCCCCGCAGGCCTGCGACGGCATCATCCTGAGATCGGCCTGGAACGGCATGAGGGTCATAGCCATGCTGGATTCCATGTCCGGCACGCTGGATGGGGTGAACGAGGCGGGCCTGGCGGTCAGCCTGACTTTCGGCGGCAGGCGCGTCGTAGGCGAGGGCTTCGGCGCCCCGATGATCGTACGCTACATTTTAGAGTTCTGCGAAACGGCGGAGGAAGCCCGCCGGGTTCTGGAAGCCGTGCCCTCCTTCATGGCGCACAACGTCACGCTGGTGGATCGAAAGGGCCGTTTCCTGACCGCCTTTCTGTCGCCGGACCGCCGGGCCGTCATTCGGCAGGTTCCCATTGCGACCAATCATCAAGGCGAGGTCGAGTGGCATAACCACGCCCGCGCAACGGCTACCCTGCAACGGGAGAACTTCCTGTCGTTTCGCCTGTCGGAGCCCGACACCACGCCGGAAAAACTGGCGGATGCCTTCCTGCAACCGCCACTCTACACCCGTGCCTACGACGAAGGCTTCGGCACCATATATACGGCCGTCTACTACCCGCAAAGAGGCAAAGCGCTCTACAAATGGTGGGACGCAACCCTGGAGTTATCCTTCAACCGCTTCAGTGAAACCATGGTCCCGATCATCTTTCAAAAACGAGCCTAGCCTCTTACTCCGCCGCCTGACGCAAAACCTCTCCATCGGTTCGTCGGTCCAGCGCCACGCGGCCGTTCTTCATGATCAGCAGATGGTTGGATTGATCGGCCGCGCGGTTGATATCCGATAGCGGGTCACCGCTCACCAGCAGCAAATCGGCCGCGAATCCCTCCGCCAAGCGGCCCCGGTCTTCCAACCGCATCAACTCGCTGCCGTTGCGGGTGCCGATCAACAAGGCGTCCTTGGGTGAGATGCCGATCGTCTCGACCATGTACTTCAACTCCTGAGCATTTTCGCCATGTCTGTTAAAGGGCGTGCCGGCATCGGTACCCATGGCGATCTTGCCGCCCGCGGCGTAGTAAGTCTTGATCGATTCTTTTTGAGTTTCCGCCCACTTGCGGGCTTTCTCCAGCGCATAGGCGGGAATGCCGCGGTTGTCATTGCTGACGATGTTCCAAAGCGCCGCTAGCGTCGGCACGACGAAGGTTCCACGTTCCAACATCAGCTCAATGCAGGTCTCGGTCAGGCAAAAGCCGTGCTCGATGGAATCAATACCGCCCCTGACCGCATTGAGAATGCCCTGCTCGCCCTGGGCGTGGCTGGCGCAATGGCGATGGAAGCGATGCGCCTCGCCAATTCCGGCAGCCATCTCCTCTTCTGTGTAGTGGGCATCTTCGGGGTTAACCCCTGGCGTCATCACGCCGCCGGTCGCCATGATCTTCACCAGATCGCTACCTGCGTGAATCTGTTCACGCACCGCCTTGATGACCTCGTCCACACCGTCTGCGATACGGCCCCAACGGTTTCCGTGTCCGCCGGTCATGCAAATGATGCGACCGGACGCCATGATCGTCGGCCCAAGCTGAATGCCTGAGTTACAGGCATCACGAACCGCGAACTCCAGAAACTCTTTGCCGCCGCAGTCACGGATGGAGGTGATACCACCCTTGAGCGTCGCTTGTGCGTGCTGCAATGCGCGCATGGTCAATTGCCCGGGCTTCAGTTTCTCTGCCGCGGTACCGGGGTCCGCCTCGCCACCCAAACAGAGATGCACGTGACAATCGATCAATCCGGGCAGCAAGCTTGCATCCTTTGTATCGACCCGCTGCCCAGCAAAGCCTTCGAACTCCGCCAAGGGTGCGATACGCACGATTCGACCCCTGTCGACCAACAACCCGTGGCCGCTCAACATTTCGCCATTCGGCGCAAAGACATTGCCGCCGCTAAATAGTACGCCGCTCATCGCCAGCTCCTTGGAAATCATCAAACCGATTCTGAAACTATGCCGCGCCCGGCACCGCTTGGCAAAGCGATCAGAAAGTCATGCAGAGTCTAAGGCCATCGTAGATGGCAGCATGGATGTTGCGGCTGGCGACGGCATCGCCGATACGGAACAACTGAAAGTCGCCGTCCGGGTTGCGGGTCACGCACTGGGGTTGGATAGCGACAAAGGCAGCCATATCGAGCTCCCCCAGATTGCGGGACAGCGGCTTCAACTCAAAATAGAGATCTTCAAGCGGCAAGGTCCCGTGCTCGACCACGACTTGGTCCACCTCGCGCTCGACAATCCGGTCAGAGTAGTCGCTTCCCAACGACGCTAGTAGCCCGTTGCCCGAACGCCGAACGGCGATCAGACGCGTGTTGATGGTGACACGCACGTCGCACTCGGAAAAACAGCGGGCATAAGGAACGTGATTCAGGCCGCCAATCTCGGGCGCGAAAAAGCGCTCCGGGCTGACCAACTCCAGTTTGGACCCTGCTTGGGCTATGAATTCCGCCGCTTCCATGCCCGGGTGCCCACCATTGTCGTCGAACAGCAGCACTCGCTCGCCCGGCTTCACGTCACCCGCCAGGATATCCCACGACGTGACGACCAGATCTCCACCTTCCGCCAACCAACCGGTGTCGGGCAAACCGCCTGTGGCGATCACCACAATGTCCGGCGTCTCACCCAGCACATCCTCGCGCTCGGCCCAGGTATTGAAACGAAAGGTAACCCCGAGACGTTCGCATTGGGCCAGACGCCAGTCGGCAATGCCGATCAGTTCCGAACGGCGTTTGAGTTGCGCGGCCAGGCGCACCTGGCCGCCCGGTTTGTCGGCAGCCTCAAAGACCACCACTTCATGGCCACGTTCGGCCGAAGCACGGGCCGCCTCCAATCCTGCCGGACCGGCGCCGACGATCACGATTTTCCTCTTTGGCCCATCCGATCGCCTCAGAACGTGGGGCAGACTCGCCTCGCGTCCCGTCGCTGGATTGTGGATACAAAGCGCCTCGTGCCCCTCGTAAATGCGGTCCAGGCAATAGGTGGCGCCGACGCAGGGACGAATTTCCTCCTCACGCCCTTCCGCCACCTTCCTGGCGATATGCGGGTCGGCAAGATGCGCGCGGGTCATGCCAACCATGTCAAGTTTGCCCTCGGCGATGGCATGACGGGCGGTGGCCACATCGGCGATACGAGCGGCGTGGAAAACCGGGAACTTGGTAATCTCCCGCACCTCTCCCGCGAAATCGAGATGGGGGGCCGAAGCCATCCCCTGAATCGGAATCACCTTTGAAAGCGCGGCATCTGTCTCGATGTGCCCCCGGATCAGGTTCAGAAAGTCGATACGGCCGCTGGCAACCAGCCGCTGCGCGATCTCCACGCCCTCTTCCCTGCTGAGGCCCTTGTCCCAATCCTCGTCGGCAACCAAGCGCAGGCCGACGATGAAATCCGTCCCAACGGCCGCGCGAATTGCCGCCAGGACCTCATGCGTAAATCGCAAGCGATTATCCAGGCTGCCGCCGTAGGCATCGTCACGCTGGTTGGTTGCCGGAGACCAGAAGCCGTCCATCAGATGACCGTAGGCTTCCAGTTCGATGCCGTCCAAGCCGGCTTCCTGCATGCGCTGAGCCGCGGCTGCATACTCCTTGGTAATGCGTTCGAGGTCCCAGTCCTCCGCAGTCTTGGGAAAGGCCCTGTGGGCGGGCTCGCGAATTGGCGACGGCGCCAGAACCGGTAGCCAATCCGAATGGTTCCAGTTGGTTCGGCGGCCAAGATGCGTCAATTGAATCATGACGGCAGCGCCTTCGGCATGACAGTCATCCGTCAGGCGTTTCAGCCAAGGTACTATCTCGTCCTTGTAAGCATGAAGATTTCCGAAGGCTGCCGGGCTGTCCGGGGACACAATGGCAGAGCCCGCCGTCATCGTCAGGGCGATCCCGCCTTTCGCTTTTTCAAGATGGTAGAGTCGGTAACGGTCGGTCGGCAAACCGTCTTCGGAATAGGCAGGCTCGTGCGAGGTGCTCATGATCCGGTTGCGCAGCGTCAGGTGCTTTAGTTGATAGGGTTGCAGCAGCGGGTCGTTCTCACGCATGCCGTCCTTCTCCTCCGTGTCGTTAAAGTTCTAGCGCCAGCTTGCGACCTTCGTAGATGGCCATCACAGCCAATCGAGGGGCAACAGCATCGCCGATGGAATGGATTTCGTAGTCGCCACCTTGCCCCACCAAGGCATCGCCTAACCAGCGTTGCGATTCGTTGGTGCAACCCAGCACCAGCGCATCGGCTTCGACAACCTGACGCTCGGTATCACGCAAATCCATGATCTCGACGGCATCACCACGCCACTCGGTGATAACTGAATCGCCCAGCGTTTTCACACCCAATTGCTTCAGGCGCTGGCGCAGCGGCCAGTCTGTCGCGGTCCGCACCAGTTCCCATCCCGTCATGGCATGGCGCGTCACAATAGTGACCTCATGCCCCTGTTCGGCTAGATGCCAAGCCGTCCCGGCGGCGTGCCAGTGGCCGATATCGTCCAGCACAACAACGTGCTTACCGGGCCGTGCATTGCGGCTCATTACATCCTCGACCGACCAGACGTTCCCCTTTTCAATGCCGGGGATGCGCTCGACATCCGGTATACCGCGCTGAAAACCGCGCTCATCGGGCAACGATCCAGTCGCCAGGACCACGACATCCGGTGCAAATCCATCTATATCGTCTGCATCGATGAAACAGTTGCGGCGCACCTCGACCTGCAGCTTGGCAAGCTGCGTCTCATACCATTGTAAATAATCCAGTATCTGCGCCCGGCGCGGCTGCAGGCCGGCTAGACGGAAACGACCGCCCAGTTCCGGCGCAGCCTCGCAAAGGGTCACCGAATGACCCCGCTCGGCTGCAACGCGCGCCGCTTCCAGCCCGGCGGGGCCGCCGCCGACCACCAGGACCCGTTTTGGGTTCTCGGCCGGCGTAAAGCGGTCGCCACCCCACTCGAATTCACGGCCTGCCGAAGGATTGATGAGACAGGAAATCCAATAGTCCTTGGATCGTCTTCCCCAGCACATCTGATTGCAGGAGAGACAGGGGCGGACATCCTCCGGCCTGCCTTCACGCGCCTTGTTGGCCATATGGGGATCGGCGATCTGGCCGCGCACGATGGAAACCATATCGGCCTGGCCCGAGGCGATCACGTAGTCCGCGTTCTCCGGTGTTCGGATATGGCTCTCTGCCTGGATACGGGTATGCTTGACGACCTGCTTGAGCGCCTCCGCATAGGGTACACCCAGCTTGTCTTCATAGAGCACCGTCGGCATGAGAGGATAAAAATCGAAATAACTACCAGTGCCGCAGGTCATATAATCGATCAACGCTCTCTCGTCGTGGTAAGCGGCGATTTCCTGCATAGCTTCAACCGATAGCGAAGCTTTGATGACCGGGTGCATCGATACTGCCATGCCAATGATAAAATCCTCGCCTGTCGCCTTGCGGATGCGGCTGGTGATCTCCGTCGAAAAGCGCATGCGGTTCTCGAAAGAGCCGCCCCAGCGATCGTCGCGCCGGTTGGACCAAGGCGTCCAGAACTGGTCAATCAAGGCATGGTAGGCGGCAAAAAGCTCTATTCCATCGAAACCGCAGACCTGCGCCCTGACGGCTGCATCGACGTAGCAGCCGATAACCTCCTCGATTTGTGCCCCGGTCATGGCATGACTGCCGTCTGAATCATGGAAGGACGGTAGGCCCGAGGGGGACCAACTGGCATGAAAGGAATTATCGAAGTCGCCATGCTGGCCGACGTTGTAGAGCTGGTGAATCATCACCGCTCCTAGATCCTTGCAGGTCTCGGTGATGGCCCTGAAGCCCGGTATGACGGCATCGTCACCCTGGCGAAAGTTACCTCGGGTCAGAATGCCGGAAGCGTGCACCGGCATGGGCTCCACGACGATCATCCCGGCGCCGCCACGCGCGCGCTCCGCGTAGTAGCCAAGGTGCCGCGCTCCAGGCAGGCCCTCCTCCGACATGTTCGCCGTGTGAGCGCCGAAATTCAGCCGCCCGCGCAGTGTCTTGTGGCGTAGTTGCAATGGCTCGAATAGATGAGGAAAGTGCTGGGTCATGACGTCGGTGAACTCCCCGCCCAATCAGTACCAGGCTTCCGGCAGGTCGGCCTTTCGCCGCGCCACGAATTCCCTCAGGGCCTCGTCGACGGCCGGATCTATGGGAGGAGCCTCGTAAGCAGCCAGTATCTCCTTGCAGCGCCGGGCCGCACGGGCCTCTGAACTCAGCGAACCGGCCTCGGCCCACTGCTCAAAGGAATCGTTGTCGGCCATCTCTGCGTCATAGAAGGCGGTACGATAATTACTCAACGTGTGCGCACAGCCCAGGAAATGCTTGCCTACCCCTACTTCGCGAAATGCGTCCAACGCTAGCGCATTATCATCGGTCGCCAAGCCTTTCATCAGCACGTGCATCATGCCGACATGATCGCAGTCGATGATGAACTTCTCGTACCCCATAGTCAGGCCCCCTTCGAGCCAGCCCGCCGCATGCAAAATGAAATTGGCGCCCGACAGCATCGAAGCCATGAGCGAGTCCGAGCTCTCCTGCGCCGATTGGGCATCGGCGACCTTGGATGCGGTGAGCGATCCGCCCAAGCGCAGCGGCGCGCCCAAACGGCGGGCCAGTTGGCCGACGACCATGTAACCAAGCGTCGGCTCGGGCATCCCGAACGTCGGAGCACCGCTCTTGAGGGACATGGATGACAGGAAGTTGCCAAAAATTACCGGCGCCCCGGGCCGCACGAGTTGCGTCAGGGCAACCCCTACCATCGCCTCCGCCAACGCCTGGGCGATTGCGCCCGTCGTCGTCACCGGCCCCATGGCACCGCCCAGTATGAAAGGTACGACCACGGTGCATTGATTGGCAGCGGCATAAGCCCTGAGCGCGCCAGTCATAGCGCTGTCATATACCAGCGGCGAGTTGACATTGATGTTGCCAAGGATAACGCAGTTCTGGTCTACAAAATCCTCACCGAACGCGAGCTTCGCCATGGCGATGGAATCCGCGGCGCGTTCTGGAATCGTCACCGACCCCATGAAGGGCTTGTCCGAGTAGCGCAGATGCGCATAGACCATGTCCAGGTGCCGGGTGGAAACCGGGATATCAACCGGTTCGCAGATCGTACCGCCGGAATGATTGAGCCATGGAGACGCATAGGCCAGCTTTACGAAGGCTTCGAAGTCCTCCAGCGTGCCGTAGCGCCGCCCGCCATCCAAATCGCGCACGAAAGGCGACCCATAAGCCGGGGAGAAGACCACGTGATCACCGCCGATGATGACGGTGCGCTCCGGGTTGCGCGCGTGCTGTTTGAACTGCCGCGGTGTGCTTGCCTGGATAATACCGCGCACCAAACCACGCGGGAACCGAACCCGCTCCCCCTGGACATCGGCCCCCGCTTCGCGCCAAAGACGCAAAGCCTCTTCATCGCCGCGAAAGTCGATCCCGATCTCCTGAAGAATCTGGTCAGCCGCGCCTTCGATCGCGGCCAGCCCTTCCTCTCCCATCAATTCATAGGTGGGAATCTGCCGGGTCAATATGGCCGGAGCCGCAACATCGGCTGGACGCGCCGCCCTTCCCGCTCGACCGCCACCCTCTCGTCTGCGCGCACGCGTTTCACCCATGATCCGGCATTCCCTCTGGCTTAATGCATTGCCCTTGTTTGTTTGATGCTATAGCTGTCCTGCTGCGCTGTAATCTTGGAAAATTCTGATCTTTCAGATAAAAATGCTTTATGAATAACTTACGTCGGCTTCTTCCCTCCGCCAATGCGTTGCTATCCTTTGAGGCCGCAGCGAGAGCGGGCAGCTTTACCAAAGCCGCAACGGAATTGGGTGTCACACAGGCTGCGGTCAGCTACAGCATACGCCAGATTGAGACGGCGTTGGGCGTCAAACTCTTCACCCGGCAGCACCGGCGTGTCGCGTTGACCGAGACCGGAGAACGCTTCTACCAGGACGTTTCGCTGGGACTGGCGCATATCCTTCGCTCGGCGGAGGACATTCGGCGTCAGCACGACGATCGCCACATCACCATCTCCGTCTCTACGGCCTTCGCCAGCCACTGGATGGTGCCTCGCCTGGCCGCCTTTCGTCAGGCGCATCCAGACATAGATTTACGTCTGCAAACAACCGACAAGGACATCGATCTGGTCGCAGAGAGCATTACTTTGGGGGTCAGACGCGGATACGGCCAGTGGCCCGGCTGCGGTACGGCATACTTCGCCGACGAGGAGATTCTTCCGCTGTGCAGCCCCGGATACCTTGAGGAAGCAGGCCCCTTCAACTCACTGGATGAACTGGCGGCGGCTAAACTAATTCACCTGGACGAACCTTTTCGGCCACGGCCGAGCTGGCAGGATTGGTTCGCCAACCTTGGTGTTTCCTACCAGGATCGTGGCGATGGACTCCGGTTCAACGACTATGCCCTGGTCATCCAGGCAGCACTCGAAGGACAAGGCGTTGCAATTGGGTGGCGGCACCTGACCGGTAACCTCATCGCACAAGGCAACCTCGTTCCGGCCCGACCGGAGAAGTGGTTGGGCGAACAGGGATTCTATGTGGTTTGGCCGCTCGGCCCATTGGAGAATGAGGATTGCAAGCGCGTACGTGACTGGTTGCTGGACCAGTCCCGTCCCTATCGGAAATGACGCTATTTCGGTTGACGCTCATGCGGTGTCGGTAGGTATTCGACACTGGCGCGGCTACGAACCGGCTGCGGAAACAGCTCCATTAATTGGAAAACCTCATCGGGCATGTCATTGGCAATGAGCAGGCCCAACCTTCGCGCTTCGGCCTCGGTGATTGGGTAGTCGTGCGTCCAGCGGCCGCTTGTCAACGTATCGGCAAGCTGCTCGGCCTGTTCAGGCGGCATCTTACCAAGCAATAAATCGAGGACAGACTCGCGGAGTTGGCGAACCGCCTTTTCGGCAATATCAGCCAAAATCAAGGTCTCGTCGTCGACCTCGTCGATCGACTTTGACTGGACCACATTGAGAATGGAAACGGCAGGTTTACCAGCAATCTGTGGATCAACCGGGCCCAACACGGAATGGTGGCACATGACAATCTCGTCCGCTGCCAGAGCCAGGAGCGTACCGCCTGACATGGCGTAGTGCGGCACGTAAACCCGCACCTTACCCTGATGG
The DNA here is from genome assembly GCF_040549425.1 of Limibacillus sp. MBR-115. Classification (NCBI taxonomy): domain Bacteria; kingdom Pseudomonadati; phylum Pseudomonadota; class Alphaproteobacteria; order Rhodospirillales; family Rhodovibrionaceae; genus Limibacillus; species Limibacillus sp. MBR-115. Next base: position 481,083 of record NZ_JBEPTJ010000003.1, read on the forward strand.
CGTTGGAGCGCCCGGGCGATCTGCAGCGCTGCCAGCACCAAGCCCCCTGGCGTTTGGAGAATTAAATCGATAGGCATTTTCGGATCGGTAAGATGGATCGCTCGCAAGACCTGCTCAGAATCCTCCACATCGATGTAACGCACCAAGGGAAAGCCCAGGAGACGCATGGTCTCCTGCCGGTGCACCAGAAGGATCACACGTGAGCCGCGCTTCTTTTCGAGTTGGGAAATCTTACGTTGCCGCAGAGCCATCAGGACACGTTGCTGCAATACCGGCTGCAGCATGATGACGAGCAGTACGATCCAGAAAAAACCTCCGTCCACACGCCCCTCCGCCGGTTGTTGTCCAAGACAATCAAAACTCTAGGCGAATGACGGCGAACCTGCCAGTCAATGACAGGACGGTCACCAATAACCCGGTTTGATAGGTGTTAGAAAAATTAGCTCTGGCGCGCTGCGTAAGCGGTATCGGCGACGGCGTGGCGCGCCCGATTGCGCACCATGCGGTCATGCAGCTCATTGATCATGTGGCTGCCGGTTTTCTCGAACAGAAACGGCAAGACCGCATGGACTGCACAAGCCAGGGACGCCAAGAACAACTTCAGCGCAAAACCGGATGCCGTGCCGAAATGCTCACCATAGGATTCGCTGACGGCGGCTGGATGTGCGGTGAAAAGGCGTCTGATCATCTTCGTGCTCCCCTTGATACTGAAAACAGCTTAATCAAAAATCCCAGAAAACACTTTCCTATTTTCCTCTATTTTTACTGCTTATATAGAATATTTTTCCCTTCTTGTTTCATAATATGATAATTTTTCCCAATGGATGCCACAGATAAGAGAATCTTGAACCTTCTGCAGCGCGATGCCTCGTTGTCGCTGGTTGAATTGGCCGACAGGGTCGGTCTTTCGACTTCGCCATGTTGGCGCCGCATTCAGGCTTTAGAGAAGAGTGGTGTTATAAGGCAGCGCGTAGCCCTGCTGGACCCGGACCGCCTCGGTCTTGGTTTGGCGGCTTTTGTGCGGGTGCGGACGAACCAGCACAACCAGGCTTGGTTTGACAGCTTCGCGACGGCCGTGGAAAAGATCGATGAGATCGTTGAATTCTACCGGATGAGCGGCGATTTGGATTATCTGCTGAAGATCGTCGTGCCGGATATTGCAGGTTACGATGCTGTCTACAAACGACTGATAGCGAGCGTGGACCTGACTGATGTATCCGCCTCCTTTGTTATGGAGGAGATCAAGGCGACGACCGAGTTGCCGCTGGACTATGCCGGTACAAACAACCCCCCAAGTTCTGGAAGTGGAAAAAGACGATGACTAGAGTGCGACGGTTCCTGATGATGCTGGGTCTGATCAGTCTGGTAGCGCTGCCGGGCGTTGCAATGGCGCAGACCAGCGACGCGTCCCAAGAACCCGCGACCGATGACGGCACCTACTCGGAAAACGAAATACTGGAGGAGGCGCGCGGCTTCTTCGGCGCGACGACCGAGGGCCTTGCCGAGATCATCGAGAAAGCTTTCGAGGATAACGGTCGTCCAAACGCCTACATCGTCGGCGAGGAAGCCAGCGGCGCGATTGGCGTCGGTGTTCGCTACGGCGAGGGTACCTTGAACAGCAAGCTACACGGCACCCGCAAGATTTACTGGCAGGGTCCGTCTATCGGATGGGACCTGGGCGGCAATGCCTCACGAGTGTTTACCCTGGTCTACGATCTGCCCAGCTCAGAAGCCATTTTCCAGCGCTTTCCGGGTGTGGAGGGCAGTTTCTACTTCATCGCCGGGTTGGGTGTGAATTATCAACGGGCAGCCGGCATCACCCTGGCGCCGATCCGCACGGGCGTTGGTCTGCGGGCCGGAGCAAACGTCGGCTACCTTCATTACACCAAGGAAAGCTCCTGGATCCCCTTCTGATCGAGGCGTGCCCAACTTAAGGGTGCAGTAAGCGCCCCGTTCCTTTATAAGGCCCGGCGGACCCAACCGCCGGGCTTTATGAATTTAGGAGGGAACATGGAATCCGAAATCAAAGCGGTCGTGGACGAGGTAATCAGCCTGGTCACGCTCTATGGCCTCGACGTCATTGGCGCCATTGTCATCCTTATTGTCGGCCTATTCCTTGCTGGTCGAGCCGACAAGCTAGTACGCCGCATGCTGTCTCGCAGCCCGCGAATCGATGACATGCTACGCAGCTTCTTCGGCAGCCTCGCAAGGTACATCATCATTGCGATGACCGTGATTGCGGTGCTGAATCAGTTTGGCGTACAGACCGCCAGTCTGATTGCGGTTGTCGGTGCTGCCGGTCTGGCCATTGGCCTGGCGCTACAGGGTACGCTCAGCAACGTTGCCGCTGGTGTGATGCTCCTGATCTTCCGGCCTTTCAAGGCGGGTGATTATGTCGAGGTCGGCGGCCGCTCTGGGACGATCAAGGCGCTAGGCCTTTTCGTCACCGAGATGGCGACGCCGGATAATGTCCAGATCATCATTCCAAATAGCCAGGTTTGGGGCTCGGCTGTCGTCAATTACTCTTATCACAAGACCCGCCGGCTGGACCTCGCCCTAGGCATCGCCTACGAGGCCGATATCGGCAAGGCCAAAGCGGCGGTGGAGGACCTGATTGTCGCCGATGCGCGCTGTCATAATGACCCAGCCCCATTGGTCGCGGTCGGCAATTTGGGTGATAGCTCCGTTGATTTCGTGATCCGCATCTGGTGCGACGCCGGTGACTACTGGCCCCTGAAATGGGATATGACCCGGGCACTTAAGGAGCGCATGGACAAGGAGGGCATCAGCATTCCCTACCCGCAGCGCACCATCCACCAGGCGGCCGAATAACAGGCGCTATGGCGTAAAGAAAAGGGCGGCTCAGGGAAACCGGGCCGCCCTTTTTCGTTTCGATTACCGATCGGCGCCGTCAGGCTGGCTCTTCCAAGCGCAGGCGCGCCGGATAGTAAGTGACGATCAGGCGGAAGACGGGCAACAACGTCGCCGCCATGAAGAGTTTTGCGCCGAAGTCGCCCCAGGCCCAGGTGATCCAGGGCAGACCCGTTCCGGCAAAGGCCAGCGAGAAAAACAACGCTGTATCAACGGCCGAACCGATTACGCTGGAAACCAAAGGCGCTTTCCACCAGACGGCGCGGCGCAACTGGTTGAACACAGAAATATCGAGCATTTGGGCTACAAGGAAGGCGCTTCCCGACGCGATCGCAATGCGCACGTCAACCAGAAGCGAGAGCGCTACGCCGATCACAAAACCCAACGCCACGACCCAACGGGCATTCTTGGTCCCCAGCAGGCGGTTGGTCGTATCGGTGACCAGGAACGCTATCGGATAGCTGATTGCGCCCCAGGTGAGCCAGTCGTTGATCGGATGCTGTACCAATTCGTTCGACAGCACGATGACCAACGCCATCGCAACAAGCGGCGGCAACAAGAGACGGAAGGGAATCCCGGTCGGGTTCATGCCGGATTTGATTGTCACGGTTCTTTGCTCCTGGTTACCCATAGACGCATTTGAATGGATGCGGGGCTATAGGCCCCTACCCCAATCTCTGTCAAGTAAACCTATGACGGCCTCGCGCAACCGTGCCTCATCAAAATCCATAGAGTCGCGCTGGATTGTCGGTGAAGAGGGCCTGCCGGATCGCCGCATCGGGGCACCAACCCAACACCTCGTTCAACAGCGCGCCGGTGTCCGGCATCACGTCATAGAGCGAAACGTGCGGCCAGTCCGAGCCCCAGACAACACGACTGGGGATTCGCGTTAGAAGCGCTTCGGCCAAAGGTCTGACCTCATCGTGCGGAAGCCCCTTGTCGGTCAGCCGGAAAGCGCCGGATACCTTGACCCAGGCACGTTCCTCCTCGGCCAACGCGATCATTGATTGGAAAAAGTCCTGATCGGGGCCGAGCGCGGCAGGGAAATGCCCCATATGGTCGAACACTGCTTCGACCGGCAGGCGTCGAATTACCGGCAGAATTTCAGGCAGCATGCGGATATCGATCAGGAACTGCGCGTGCCAACCGAGAGGGGCGACCTTTGCCGCCAGCCGCTCCAGAGCTTCCATATGCACGCCGCCCTTGAACAGCAGATTGATTCTGAAGCCCCGCGCACCCGCTTCGTGCATGCGCTCCAGTTCGGCTTCGGAAATATCGGCGGGAATCACCACAACGGCGCGCAAACGGTCCTGGCGGGGCCCGACGGTCTCCAGTAACAAGCGGTTATCGGTCCCGTGTACGCTGACATTCACCAATACGCCGCGATCCATCTGCAAGCGATCAAGCATCGCAAGATAGGATTTGGGCGAGGCGACCGGCGGTGTGTAGGTGCGGTCCTCCACCATGGGGAATCGGTCGAAAGGACCGATGACGTGGCAATGGGTGTCGCAGGCACCCTTGGGAAGGGCGATCTTGGGAGCCTCGAGGGCGGTTAGCGGTCCGAGGCATAGAGGCGCGGGCTTTATCGCAGGCAAGGGGCCGATCTCTCCTGAAGTCGTCAAAGATTCCGCCTGAGCGGGAAAGCAGGAAGTATGACAAGGACGAAAGCGGGAGAGAAGCATGAGCCACGCATGGCAGCCCTTCCCACAGGCTGCAATCGGCCAGGACCGTGGCCGCAGCCCACCACGGTCCCACAGCCGATCAGATCAAAGGCCGCTCAACAGGTCGCTGAAAACCTGCTTTGCCTTTCCGGGCGCGGCGCCAGTTTCGGCTTTAACGGCCTCCAGGTTGGAGATGTCATCACCAACGACTACGACACCGACCATGCCCAGCGCATAGTGTGGAAGACACTTGTAGGTATAGACGCCAGGTGCTTCGAAGGTTACCTCCTCGGTCTTGCTGAGTTTGGTCTTGAAGGGCGTGGCGCCATCCGGCAGCGCGTCGTCCAGCGACTGTGCATTGTGTCCCTTGCTGGTGGCCACGAAGCGGATGGTGTCGCCTGGCGCAATCTTGATAACCGCCGGCGAGAAAACGTTGCGGGCGCCATCCGATCCCTTGTTCAACATCTCCACCTCGTAAGTCTCTGCAAGGGCCGGGCCTGCGAGGGCAACGGCAAACACAAACGCCAAACTCAGTTTCTTGATCATGGCAAAGCTTCTCCTCTATGGGTCATTTGCATGGCTGACATAGGCGGTGGAATCCCAGGACCAAGGCTGGCGAGGCGATCCGCCGCAGCTCTGCCGGTCCTGGCGGCAGGACGGCGAATCCTCTAGTCTGTAGAAATCTATTCAAGGGGTTGAAGATGCCTGTCGAAACGAGACTAAGACAACGGCTGGCGCCTTTGGCAGCGATCTGTGTTCTGCTTCTAACGGCAGCCTGCAGCACAACCACTGAATCCGTGATCATGCCCGGAGCCGAAGAGCTGGAGCCTTCGCTAACGGCCAAACTCCTATGCAACGGAAACTGCAGCCTGCTGGTGCGCCTTGAAGACCGAGCAAAGCTGTCGGGAGAGCCGCTATGGGATAGCCAGGGCGTGGTGCTCGTGCCTGGTGGTTACAATTTGTCGGTCCTGTGGAAGCCAAGGGGATACTTCGGTGGCGAGGCCTACACCACGGACTTCGGAAGCTTCTGGATCGAGGTCGGCGAGACCTTTGTGGTCAAGCGCTGCGACTATGAGGAACGTAGCGACAAAGAGTCAGCCTCGTTCGTGGCTTACCGGGTCTTCTGGATAGAAAACGCCGACAGTGGTGAGGTCATACGTGACTGGCCGGGGCACGGCACCAGCGAAGGGTGCAGGTAGTACTGCACACTCGGTAGCGTCTTAGAAACCGCCCAAAAGCCCGCCAGCCTTGGCGAACCCGATCGTGAAGGTCAACAGGGTCGAGAGGCACACAAGCGTTGCAATCAATAGCGCACCCACGCCCTTGTACCGGATTTCGAGGCGTTGAATGCGGGTTGCACGCGCCACTTCCTGATAAATCTCACTTCGCATTGTCATCTCCATCAAACCGACGAAATCGCCGATAGACACAATTTGAAGCGAAAATATTTAAGAATTTCCTAAAACACCGCCGGTATGCTGTTCTCTGTAAGGTTTTCCGCTCATCCCTACAGCAAAAAGGCGGCCGGGCAATCGCCCGTGCCGCCTTCGCTCTTGCTGGCCGCGGGGCCCCCCTTAGCTGTAACGATAAGGGCGACCGGCCTTTTCCATGGCGTCGTTGTATTCGCGGATGATCTTGATAACCCGCGCGTTTCGCTCGCTCTCCGCGGCAATCTCATCCCAGAAATTACGCGCCTCGGCTTCCACCTTCGCCCATTCGGCATCGGGGATGGTGGTAAGCTTCAACTTGTCACCGAAAACGCGCAGCTTGGCTTCGCCGCCCCAGTACCAGTACTGGCGATAGTAGTGCGAACTGTCCATGCAGAGCTTGAACAGCTCCTTCAGGTGGTCGGGCAGCTCTTTCCAACGGTCGCTGTTGGCGAAGTACGAGCCGACCCAGGCCCCCGAGATATTGTTGGTCAGGAAGTAGTTAGTTACGTCCGCCCAACCGACCGTGTAGTCCTCGGTGATGCCGGACCAGGCGATGCCGTCCAGTTCACCGGTCTGCACGGCAACCTCGATATCCTCCCAAGGCAGCGTCACCGGGACCACCCCAAAGCGAGACAGGAAGCGGCCGGCCGTCGGGAAGGTGAAGACGCGCTTGCCTTTCAGATCCTCAAGGCTGTTGATCGGGTCCTTCGTGTTGAAATGGCAAGGATCCCAGGCGCCCGCCGACAACCAGGTCACGCCTTCGACCTCGCTATAGGCCTCCTCCCAGATCTCGCGCAGGCCCCACTCGTTGAACAGCACGGGTACGTCCAGGCTGTAGCGGGTCGCGAAGGGGAAGTATCCGCCGAACACCGAGATATCGACCGGTGCGGCAATCGAATCATCGTCCGACTGCACCGCATCGATGGTGCCGTTCTGCATGGCGCGGAACAGCTCGCCTGTCGGAACCAACTGATCGGCGAAGTAAAGCTCAATCTCCATCTCGCCGTTCGCCACCTTGTTGAAGGCATCAATCGACGGTTTGATGACGTGCTCGGCCAGGGCAGCACCCGCGTAGGTTTGCAAGCGCCACTTGATCTTGCTTTGCGCCCTTACCGCAGGTGCGGGAAAGCTGGAGGCCGCGGCGACCGCGCCGACGGCACCTGCCGCACCTGCTTTTTTGAGGAAATCGCGTCTATTCGTCATGTTTTATCTCCCTTGTCCAATGAGCGGCCTTGTGATCAACCGCTTGGTTTGAAGATCTTTCCACCCCTTTCGATAGGCCTCACGCGAAGCGGTTTCGTCAGGGGGGCCGCAACGTACTCTACAGTTTTGCCTCCTATACCCTTGAACCACCAGAAAAATGATTTCGCCTGCGACCAAACGGCCTGCCCTAATAGCCGTAATGCTGCCCGGGCAGCCAAAGTGCGATCTGCGGGAACAGCATTACCAGCGCCAGCGCCAGCATCATCACGAACACGAACGGAATGATGGATACGTAGATGTCCTTCAAGCCGATTTCCGGCGGCGCCATGGCCCGCATCAGGAAGAGGTTGTAGCCGAAGGGCGGCGTCATGTAGGCAATCTGGCAGGTGATGGTGTAGAGCACCCCGTACCAGATCAGATTGAACCCCAGCGCATCGACCAGCGGCACATAAAGCGGCGCCACGATCACCAGCATCGCCGTATCGTCCAGGAAGGTCCCCATCAGGAGGAAAGAAAGCTGCATCAGGATCAAGACTTCCCAGGGACCCAGCGCCAGTTGGCCGATGAAGAAACCCTCGATGGCCTTGACCGCACCCAGGCCGTCAAAGACAGCACCAAAGCAGAGCGCGGCCAGGATGATCCACATGAACATGCAGCTGATGCCCAGCGTCTTGCGCAGGGTCGCCTCCATGACCGTGTAATTGAGACGCCCCTTGATCAGGGCCGCCAGCGTGGCCGTCACCGCCCCCACCGCCGAGCTTTCCACAAGACTGGTGACGCCCATCAGGAACAGGCCGGTCATGCAAAAGAAGATCAGCAGCGGCAGGATGCCCGCCCGCAGCAGGCGCAGCTTCTGGGCAAAGGGGATATTGCGTTCCTGCTCGGCCAACGCGGGTCCAAGCTGCGGCTGGAACCAGCAGCGCACCACAATGTAGAGGATGAACAGCCCGGCCATCATCAGGCCCGGGAACACGCCTGCCAGCCAGAGCTGACCGACCGGCTGGCGCGCGATCATGCCATAAAGCACCAGCACCACGCTGGGCGGCACCAGGATGCCCAGCGAACTACCGGCCTGGATAACGCCGGTCACCATGATCTTGTCGTAACCCCGACGCAAAAGCTCCGGCAGGGCGATACTGGCGCCAATGGCCATGCCCGCCACGCTCAACCCGTTCATGGCCGAGACCGCGACCATCAACAGCACCGTACCGATGGCAAGGCCGCCGTTCAGCGGCCCCATCCAGACATGGAACATCTGGTATAGGTCGTCGGCGATCCCCGATTCCGACAGCATGTAACCCATGTAGACGAACAGCGGCAGGGTCAGCAGCGGGTACCACTTCATCAGCTTCATGGCCGCCGAGAAGCCCATCTCGGACCCACCCTCGCCCCAAAGCGCCAAGGCCGCCACCACGGCGATGAAGCCGATGGCCGCGAAGACGCGCTGGCCGGTCAACAGCATCAGCATCATCGAGGAGAACATTAGCAAAGCGATCACTTCGTAGCTCATCAGAGCTCTTCCCCCCGCAGCTTGGCGATGTCCTTGATGAACATGGCAATGGCCTGCAGCAACATCATGAAGATGCCGATGCACATGATGATCTTGATGGGCGCCATGTAAGGCCGCCACGCTGAATAGCTGCGCTCGCCGTACTGGAGCGCATAACTGCTGCTCGACAGACCGCCCCACAGCAGCAGCGCCAGATAAAAGATCAGAAACAGGATGGTGATGACGTCGACCTGGGTCTTGGTGCGGTCGGACCAAGCGCCATACAGAAGGTCCATGCGAACATGTTCGCCAAGCTGCATCGAATAGGGTCCGCCCAGCAGGAAATAACCGACCATCAGGAACTGTGCCATCTCCAGCGTCCAAAGTGGCGGGATGGCGACCGTCTTCATGATCGAGGAGTAAAGCAGGACCCCCATCATCGCAAAGATCAACAACATCGTGATGCGCCCGACGATGCGGTTGACCGCTTCGACGTAGCGCACGAAGAGTCTGACAGCTTTCGGCATTCACGCTCCCTTTGACCGGCCTCGGCCGCCCGAAATCCGTGGCAAACCTGGCCTAAAGCGAAACCCTGTTCCTTCTACCTCTTTTCGATGGGCGAGCCCCGTTCAAGCGGAGCCTCCCGCGGACGCTACCCGGCCTCCCCCCTTCCCGCTCCAACGCGCCGCGCGGCGAAACTTTGCGGCCATGAAATCAGTTCGCGTCAAGCGCCAACAGGTGATCCGGGTACCGTCTGAATCCCAATCGTGATGACAGGTTAGTTTCAAAGGCTCGACGGGTCGAGACTCAAAACCGATCGCAACCGCGCCACTGCGACGATCAGACCACGAAGGCACCTCAATTACATTCTGGTACACACTCTAAGGTCGTAGTATTTTGATTTGCTACACGCTTAACTTGGGTTTTTCTGAATGCGATCGATACGGTGCGGCGCGCGGGTGGCGCGCTCTTTCCTGTCAGCTTTAGCGCTGGCGTCTCTCTTGATGGGGTTGGCGGCAACATCCGGCGTCGCCCGGGCGGGCGATCCGCCGGTGGGAACCCCCAGCCGTATTTCCGGGTATGTCACCCATGTGCGCGACGGCGACACCATCGAGGTGGCGCGAGTACCCGTCCGCTTCAGCGGCATTTCCGCACCGGAGCTTTCCGAGCCATATGGCCAGCAGTCCAAGAACGCCATGCGCGGTCTGGTCGCGGGCCAGCGGGTGATCTGCGATCTTACCGGGCGCAAGACCTATGACCGCTGGGTGGGAAATTGCTTCCTGGCCGACGGCACGGACCTCTCCGTCGCCGTCGTGGCGCTTGGCCTTGCCCGCGACTGTCCGCGCTATTCGGGCGGCCTCTACGAGCCCTTCGAAACCGAACGCAGCAAACGCCTCCCCTTCCCGGGGTACTGCAAACCAAAATGACGATGGATTCCTCTCACACCCGCGCTTTGGCAGAGTGCGGAATGGGGAAGATCACGTCGTAGGCCCAGTTGAAGACGAAGGCGTAAACCAGATAGAAAAGGGCAAAGGAAACGTCCATCAGGAAGGCCTGCAGCAAGGTGATGCCCAGGTACCAGGCGATGAAAGGCAAGAGAACCAGTAGCATTCCGAACTCGAACAGCACCGCGTGGAAGACGCGGATCGCCACCGATTTTCGCGGGCTGCCGGTGAGCCGCAACATGGCGTGGTCAAACAGCAGGTTGTAGAGGTAGTTCCAGGCCGTCGCCAGCAGCGAGCTGACCAACGCGACGAGGCCGATGGCATGCATCGGTTGGTCAAAACCCCAGGCGGCTACGGGGGTCACGATGATAAGGCCGATGACCTCGAAACACACGGCATGGCGGATACGGTCGCGGACGCTGCGCAAAGGGGGCTCTCCCACTCTTTCCTACGGGTCGTCCCGTCTTCAGTTTCCCGGGCCGGGGGAGGTCGTCCTCGCTTTGGGCCCCGTTGATATAAGATAGCACCCACTATTGGCAAGCATCCGGCCGCGATCAGGGCGCCGTTCTTGGTGCATGAAGGCACTATAGCGCCAAAATTACCGGGGGAAGAGGTGGATGGTGGGCGCGGCTGGGATTGAACCAGCGACCCCTACGATGTCAACGTAGTGCTCTCCCGCTGAGCTACGCGCCCGTTTCCGGTTCGGGATGCCTGGGGGCGGTAAGAGCCAACGAATGCGGCCTTTCCTGTCCAAGCGAGAGGCGGATACCATGCCCCTTGCACCTTTTCAAGGCTCCATTTTCTATAAAGCTGCACCAAGCCTGCCTCTTGCCCCGCCGCAAGGAAGCCAGTACCTAGGAATAGGGGCTGAAAATCACCGCCAAAGGGCGAGCAGCGAAGGCAGTAACCAAAAGGCGGGCCCGACGGCTATACTCCAACGGCAGCCTTAACGTCAGCCTCACGACAGGACCGATGAACCGGTGAAGAGACAACCAAAGCAGAGCGTTAAAGTAGCCCGAAATGCCGTACCGGACGGTCACGACGCTGCGGTCCTCAATCTGCCGGATCCGTCTCACATCGTCCTGCGGCCGGCACGCCAGACATTGCCCCTCGTCCTGGCTTCACCGCACAGCGGCCGCTGCTATCCACCCGAATTCATCGCTGCATCACGGCTCGATGCACAGGCGCTGCGCCGCAGCGAAGATTCCTTTGTCGACGAGCTATTCGATTTCGTCACTGCGGCGGGCCCCAGCGGCGACCCCGATGATCCCGATAGCCCGGGCAATATCCCGGCTCTTGGAGCGCCCCTGCTCTGCGCGCTGTTCCCACGCGCCTACATCGATCCGAATCGCGAAGCCTATGAGCTTGATCCCACGATGTTTTGTGACAGCCTGCCGGACTTTGCGAACACCCGCTCGCCCCGTGTAGCGGCTGGGCTTGGCACCCTGGCGCGCGTCGTCGCCGGTGGCGCGGAAATCTACCGGACGAAGCTGCATTTCGCCGAGGCGCAGGCCCGGATTGAAAAGCATTACCGTCCCTATCATGCGACCTTGCGCCGTTTAATCGACGAAACCCGGGAAGCGTTTGGTTACTGTATCTTGTTGGATTGCCATTCCATGCCATCGGTCGGCGGTCCCTCGCCACGGGGCTCAATAGGCAAACACAAGGAGCCAACCGCAGGTGGTCATGATCCGGGCCCGGAGGGGGCTGCCTTCGTCCTTGGCGATTGCCACGGCAGTTCCTGCGCCGGTCCGGTCATCGAAGCGGTGGAACAGAACCTGTCCAACGCAGGCTACAAGGTTGCTCGCAACGTGCCCTACGCGGGCGGGTTCGTTTCGCGGCACTACGGCCGACCCGGCGAGGCCGTGCATGCCCTGCAGATCGAGATCAACCGCGCGCTTTATATGGATGAACGCAACTTCGCGCGTGGACCCGGCATGGCGAGCCTGCGCGCCGATTTGCGCCGCGCGGTTGCAGCACTGTCGGATCTCGACCCAGCGCAGCTAATATCCGGAGACAACCGCTATGGGTAAAGAAAAAGCAGGTATCGTTTTTACACTGCGCGCGGCGGCGAGCAGCGATCTGGAGGCCTTGCTCGCCATCTACGCGCACCACGTGCGGCACGGCACGGCATCCTTTGAACTGGAACCGCCGACGCTGGAGGACTTCAGCGGACGCTTCAAGGCGCTACAGATGGCGCGATACCCCTATATCCTTGCCGTGACTGATGACGGCCGGGTCCTGGGTTACGCCTACGCCGGTCCCTACCGGCCTCGACCGGCCTACCGCTATACAGTGGAGGATTCTGTTTACGTTGCGCCCGAGGCTGCGGGGAAAGGCGTAGGAGGCGCGCTCCTCGATCGCCTGATAGAACTCGCCGATGAGCAGGGATATCGCAAAATGGTGGCTGTGATCGGCGACAGCCTCCAGGTCGCCTCGATCGCCTTGCACGCAGGCCGAGGCTTCGTTTTCGCCGGAACAGTGCGTGGCGTTGGCTACAAACACGGACGCTGGCTCGATCAAGTACTGATGGAACGCGACCTTGGCCCCGGAAATCTGACGCCACCGGACGAGGGCCCAAACGCCCCGACTCTCGGATAAAAAAAGGGCCACACCCAAAGGCGCGGCCCGAGTTTAGGGAGGAAACGCTCAAGAAGTGCGTTACGGCCACCTGGCAGACGCCAGATCATTGCCGCACTGCAAAATTTAAGCATGATTTGTGTGCAGTGCAATATCTAATGATTAGTTTTTTGATTTTTTTAACTATTTCCCATTATCTCTTTGGGAAAATTCTCGGCTACCAAGAGAAAAAACAGATATATGCTGCATCGCAATAGCGCTGGGGATCAAGAATCCACGGCACTTAGCACAAGACCGGTCATAACATCGGCGTTGCTGGGCCACTGTGCCCAATCACGCGCGCCGAATCCCCACTTGTTCTTGTGCTCGCTCGAGGCGCCGGCCGCCAGCAAACGGCGAACAACTTCCTCGTGCCCCCGGGCCGCGGCGATCATAAGCGGTGAATTGCCCGCATCGCTGGTTTGTTCGACCGAAGCCCCAGCGGAAAGAAGAAACTCCACGGTTTCAATCCGCCCGGAAGCAGCAGCCAGGTAAAGAAGGGTTGCGCCGTAGCGATCACAGCCATCAACCGGTTCGCCGGCGGCAAAACCTGCCTTCAGCGCCTCGATATCGCCTTTCTGAGCGGCCTTGAGCAGTTCAGGTGTCGTCTTGCGGTACATGTCGGCGCCTTTCCATGGATTAAAGCCAGGGCGGAAGTGTAAAGATCAAGAACGCTGGCCGCCAAGGCTTTTGCATGGAGGCATCCCGCACTTTGCATGGCCTGAGACAAAATGCCCGTGATAAGAAGAGCGCCATGACCGAACAAAGCTTTCAGCCGATCCATAGCAAGGAAGCCGACGCGCCGAGCAACCGCTTCTGGCAGAGCGGTGATCGCTTGGCGCGGATTTTGCTGTTCATCAACCCAGCCTTCTTTGCCGGGAACATGTTGATGGCTCGAGCAACCGCCGATCTGGTACCGCCGATCGCGTTGGCCTTCTGGCGCTGGGCCATAGCCGTTTCGATCCTCCTGATGTTTCTGGGTGGACCGGTTTGGCGCGCCCGCGCCGATATCCTGGCTGAATGGCGAGATCTGACGATCCTAGGTGCACTCGGCATGGGCGTCTGTGGCGCGTTTGTCTATATCGGGGCGGACACCACCACGGCGATGAACATCGGTCTGATTTATGCCTATTCCCCGGTGCTGATCATTCTGCTGGATCACTTTTTCTACGGGTCCGTCATGATCAAAAGGCAGTGGCTGGGCGCGGGACTCGCACTGGCCGGTATGCTGCTTATCGTGTTTCGCGGGAATCTCGATTCGCTGCTCAGCCTGTCCCTTTCGCCCGGCGACCTCTGGATCCTGGCAGCAGCGACCGGCTGGGGTTTCTACTCTATTCTGCTGAAACATCGGCCGAGCAAGCTGAAACCCAATGTCCGCTTTGCAGCCATCATGCTTTACGGCACGGCGGTTCTGGCGCCCTTCCACATTTGGGAAAGTGTCTGGATCGAAGCGCCAACCCTGGATGCGCTCAGCATCGGCGCGGTTCTTTTCCTAGCGCTCGTTCCGGCATTGGGTGCTTACGGAACCTACGGGTACATGCAGCGCTACCTGGGCGCCTCCACCACCAGTTTGATCCTCTACCTGATCCCGGTTTATGCGGCCTCCCTAGGCTACATATTGCTTGGCGAAAGCCTGGAATTCTACCATCTGACAGGCGCCGCACTGGTGTTGCCTGGTATTTGGCTGGCGACCCGCCGCAGACGTCAAAGCGAGGACGCCGAGCGCGCAGCCTGATCGTAAAGCCCCGAGAGGGCCCGCAAAAGCTCCGCCACCTCGCCGAACTCGGCATTGAGCTCATCGCGCCGGATACCGGCAAAGGCAGAAATCGCCTCCAAGAGACAGGTTTCCCGCACCTCGCGGTAGCGTTGGCAGGCAGCAGTTCCTGCTTCCGTTGCCTGCCAGAGCGTTTCCTTGCCAACCCTCTCCCCGGCCACGAGATCGGCGCGCGACAGCTTCTTCAGGGAATAGGTAACCGTGTGGGTGTCCTCGACATTCAGCACGAAACAGATGTCATTCTGCTTCTTGGGCCGCCCGCGGTGATTGACTGAATGCAGCACCATCACGTCCAACGCCGAGAGGTCCGGGCAACCGGCCGCCGCCATGCAGCGCACGATCCATCGCGAAAAGGCGTTGCTGACGGTAATCAGGCCAAACTCCAGTTCCGACAGTTCGGCGGCCGTTTCCGACACCAGGTGCGAGGAGGAGACGATGCGTTGCCCCTTGCGGCCGCGTTGCAACCCGGGGGGTTGCTCGCCCTGGGCCGATCCCTTGCTCATTCCGCCGCCTCCCGCCGTTCGGAAACCGGACCGAACCCGCCACCGGTCGGGCTCTGCACCACGAAGACATCGCCCGGCTTCATCTCGGTGCGGTCGGTGCCACTCATCGGATGGATGGTGCCATCGGCCCGCTCGACCCAGTTCTTGCCGCACTGGCCGTTTTCGCCACCGGCAACGCCGAAAGGCTCAATAAGACGATGACTGCTGAGGATGGCGACAGTCATGTCTTCCAGGAACCGCAGGCGCCGCAGCGTGCCATCGCCGCCACGGTGGCGGCCCTTGCCGCCACTGCCCCGCCGGATCTCAAAGGATTCCAGCAAGATTGGAAAGCGGAACTCCAACACTTCCGGGTCGGTCAGGCGCGAGTTGGTCATGTGGGTGTGAACCCCGTCGCAACCGTCGAAATCCGGCCCGGCGCCCGATCCGCCGGCGATGGTCTCGTAGTACTGATAGCGTTTGTTGCCGAAGGTGATGTTGTTCATCGTCCCCTGCGCTGCCGCCAGCACACCGAGCGCGCCATATAGCGTATCGGTGATGATCTGACTGGTTTCGACGTTTCCGGCCACAACGGCTGCGGGATAACGCGGGTTCAGCATCGAACCTTCGGGGATGATCAGGTCGAGAGGCTTGAGACAGCCTTCGTTCATGGGAATCTCGTCTTCGACCAACGTGCGGAAAACGTAGAGCGTGGCCGCCCGGCATACCGCCGAGGGCGCGTTGAAATTGCTCGTCAATTGGCCGCTGGTGCGCGAAAAATCGATGGTTGCGCGTCGCGCCTTCTTATCGATGGTGATATCGACCGCCACCTGATTGCCATCGTCCATCGGGCAGGTGAAGCTGCCGTCGGTCAACACATCCAGCACACGGCGGACCTGTTCTTCGGCGTTGTCCTGCACGTGCCCCATGTAGGCGATCACGACGTCGAGGCCGAAGTGATCGACCATCTTGCGCAGTTCTTGCACCCCCTTCTCGTTGGCGGCGATCTGCGCCTGCAGGTCCGCGATATTCTGGTCGGCGTTTCTTACCGGGTAAGGGCCCGAGGTCAGCAATTCGCGCAACGGACCTTCGCGGAACTTGCCCTGATCGACCAGCTTGAAGTTGTCGATCAATACGCCTTCGTCCTCGACGGTGTGGGAATCCGGTGGCATTGACCCCGGTGTGATTCCGCCGACGTCGGCATGGTGGCCGCGGCTGGCGACGTAGAAGAGGATATCCTTGCCCGCCTGATCGAAGACCGGCGTTACAACGGTGATGTCCGGCAAGTGCGTGCCGCCGTTGTAGGGTGCATTCAAAACATAAACGTCACCCGGCTTGATGTGCCCGGCGTTCTCCCGAATCACAGCCCGAATCGACTCGCTCATCGACCCCAGATGAACCGGCATGTGTGGGGCGTTGGCGACCAAATGGCCGTTCAGATCAAAGACGGCGCAAGAGAAATCCAGCCGTTCCTTGATGTTGACCGAGTGCGCCGTCTTCTCCAGAACCGAGCCCATTTGTTCGGCAATCGACATGAAAAGGTTGTTGAAAACCTCCAGCATGACGGGATCGACCTTGGTGCCCACGGCCTCCTGGCGTTTGATGGCCTGATATCGGTCCATGACCAGATGATTGCGCTCGGTCAGCTTGGCGCGCCAGCCTTTCTCAATCACCGTGGTGCTGTTCGGCTCGATCAGCAACGCCGGGCCTTCCAAGTGATCGCCAACCAGCAGATCGTCCCGGTCGTACACCGGCGCCTGGACCCATGCGCCTTCGACGTACATCGGCGCCTGCGCGCGCGGCACCAACGGCGAGGTGCGTTTTTCCATTTCAAGCAACGGATCGTCTGACACACCGGTATGACCGATGCCCTCGACGGACACCAACTCGGCGATCAAGGGCTTGCCTTCCAGCCCGAAGCCGAAGCGCTGCCGATGCGCCTCCTCGAAAGTTGCCCGGAGCGCATCCAGGTCATCCAGATTGTCGGGCACCCCAAACGAGGTATCGCTACCTTGGTAGCGCACGTAGATTTCGCGCTTGAAGGACATGCTGTCCTCGGAGATACCCTGGGCCTTCAGGTCCTGGCGGGCTTCCTCGGTCAAAGCAGCCGACAACCGCTTCAATTCCCCGCGCACCGCAGGGTCATCCAGACGACCCTCGACGCCCTGCTGGGCGAAGGTGCGCAGATCGGCCAGCCCCATGCCATAGGCCGATAGTACACCGGCATAGGGGTGGAGGAAGATGCTGGTCATTCCCAAGGTATCGGCAATGTCGCAGGCATGCTGGCCGCCGGCGCCGCCGAAACAGTTGAGCGTATACTCGGTTACGTCATACCCGCGCTGGATGGAGATTTTCTTGATGGCGTTTGCCATATTCTCCACGGCAATGCGCCGGAACCCCTCGGCAACCTCTTCCGGGCTCCGTTTGTCGCCGGCTTCCCGTTCGATCCTCTGGGAAAGCTCTTGGAATTTCTGCCTTACAACATCGATATCCAACGCCTCGTTGGCGTCGGGCCCGAAGACCTTCGGGAAAAACTCCGGCACGATACGGCCCAACATGACGTTTGCATCCGTGACTGCCAAAGGTCCGCCGCGCCGATAGCAGGCGGGGCCGGGATTGGCGCCGGCGGAGTCAGGGCCGACCCTGTAACGGCTGCCATCAAAGTGAAGAATCGAGCCGCCACCTGCCGCAACCGTATGAATTTGCATCATGGGCGCGCGCATCCGAACACCTGCGACCTGCGTCTCAAAGGCCCGCTCGTATTCCCCCGCATAGTGGGAAACATCGGTGGAGGTGCCGCCCATATCGAAGCCGATAATTTTTTCGAAACCACCCATGGTTGCCGTGCGAACACACCCGACGATGCCGCCGGCCGGGCCGGAAAGGATGGAGTCCTTGCCTTGGAACCGCCGCGCGTCAGTCAGACCGCCGTTCGACTGCATGAACATCAAGCGCACATCGCCGAGCTCGCCCGCGACGCGGTCCACGTAACGCCGCAGAATCGGCGAGAGATAAGCATCGACAACGGTCGTGTCGCCACGCCCGACAAACTTCATCAGCGGGCTCACTTCGTGGCTCACCGAAACCTGAAGAAATCCGATTCGGCGGGCTATTTCGGCAACCAGTTTCTCGTGGTCGCTGTAGCGGTAGCCATGCATGAAAACAATGGCACAGGACCGGAAGCCCTGCTCGAAAGCCTCCCGCAACTGACGCTCCACAAGGCTCTCATCAGGGGCGGCCAAGACCTTTCCATCCGCCATGACACGCTCGTCAATCTCCACCACCTGCTCGTAAAGCTGTTCGGGCAACTCGATCTTGCGCGTGAAGAGGTGCGGCCGATTCTGATAGGCGATACGCAAGCCGTCCTTGAAGCCCTTGGTTACGACCAGCAAGGTGCGCTCACCCTTCCGCTCAAGCAAAGCATTGGTGGCCACCGTGGTGCCCATCTTAACGGCGTCGATAATCTCCGCAGGTATCGATTCCTGCTTGCCGATGCCCAACAGGTTCCGAATGCCTTGAATTGCGGCATCGGGATATTGCTCCGGGTTCTCACTGAGCAATTTGTGGCTCCGCAAACTGCCGTCCGGCTGGCGTGCAACGACGTCCGTAAAAGTACCCCCACGGTCGATCCAGAACTGCCAGGTACCCGTCGTCGTTACTTGATGCTCGGCCATTGCAACCCCCAAAAGCAATTTATCGATAATTTATCGACGAAACCTAGTTCAACACACCCCGCCACGCAAGCATCCAGCGATGTGCAGACGCACTTTCTGGCGCGCCAAACACTGCAATCAGAAGAGATTACGGCTTTCTTCGCCATTGGCACCCCCATTCTATGATCGCTTCATCTGGTCGGGGGAGGGTTGTTCTTTCCGCATAGGCAAAGCGGACGGTTTCCCTTTCAATAACCATAGTCCCAAGGTATCAAAGACTTATGAGCATCTGGGGAAAGATTGTCGGCGGCGCTGCCGGATTCGCGGTGGGGGGGCCACTGGGGGCGATCCTCGGTGCGGTGGCCGGTCATGCCGTGGACAAAATGGCCGAAGACAGCAAACCACCCGGCGATGATGGCGGTACGGGCGCCAGCAATGATCCAACCCGCAGAATCGCCTTTACCATCGCTGTCATCGTGCTGGGCGCCAAGATGGCCAAGGCCGACGGCCATGTCACCAAGGATGAGATCGCCGCCTTCCGGCAGGTGTTCCATATTCCTCCGGAAGAGGTGAAGAACGTCGGCCGTCTGTTCGATCAGGCCCGCCGCGATGCCAATGGATTCGAGCCCTACGCCAAGCAGATCGCTCGGTTGTTCCGGGATCGCCCGGCAGTGCTCGAAGAACTGCTGGACGGCCTGTTCCACATCGCCCGAGCCGATGGCCATGTAACCCCGGAAGAACTGGACTATCTGCAAGCCGTTGCCAACATCTTCGGCCTGGACGAAGCGGCATGGCATCGTCTCAAGGCAGCCAACCTGGGTCCCGACGCCGAAGATCCCTATCATATTCTAGGGGTTACTCGGGAAACCGTCCCCGAAGCCATAAAAGCCGCCTATCGAAAGCTTATCCGTGAGAATCACCCTGATCGTCTGGTAGCCGAAGGCATGCCGCAGGAGTTCGTCGCGATGGCCAACGAAAAGATGGCCAAGATCAATGTGGCCTACGACCGCATTTGCAAAGAAAAGGGCATTTCATAATGGCGTTGGATCGCTGATGCTTTCCATTCGACCCCTGCATCTCATGTTGTTTCTCCTGGTCATGTGCCTGTGGGGTTTCAATTTCGCCGTCGTCAAGATCGGCTTACGGGATTTGACGCCCTTGATGCTAACGGCCCTGCGCTTCGGGCTGGTTGCAGTGATCTTGCTACCGTTTGTCAAACCGCCCAAAGGACGATGGCTGGACATTGCAATTATCACGATCCTGCTTGGTGTATTGCACTTTTCGTTGAACTTCACGGGGCTGGCGGGTCTGAATGCCTCGACTGCGGCAATTGCCATTCAGCTCCAAGTCCCCTTCGCCTCAATACTGGCGGCCATCTTCCTCAATGATAAACTTGGCTGGCGGCGAGGCCTTGGCATGACCATCGCATTTGTCGGGGTCGCGGTGATTGCTGGCGAACCGCGCGTCGAAGGTCAGTACTTTTACCTAAGCTTGGTCATCCTCGCCGCTTGCATATGGTCGGTCGCCAATCTTGTGATTAAGATCCGCCCCCCAATTGACGGGCTGTCGCTTCTTGCCTGGATGTCGGCCTTTTCCGCGCCTGCGTTGTTCCTCTGCTCGCTCGCTTTGGAGACCGGCCAGATGGAGGACTTGAGGGCCATCGGTTGGGAGGGCGTTACATCGGTAATTTATCAAGCCGTCTTCGTTGTGGTGATTGGCTATGGTATCTGGTACCGGCTTTTACCGCTCTACGATATGAACATCACCATGCCCATAACGCTGTTGATCCCGCCCGTGGGGGTGCTTTCCGGCGTTATCGTCCTGGGCGAAAGCCTCACGCTCACCTTCATAACAGGCGCTGCCATTACCATCGTGGGCGTCGCCATTATCCTGGTGCGCAGGCCAACGACCGCCGCCCCGGAAATCGAGCGGGTGTAGGGACGCCTATGATTATCGAGCAACGCCCCTCCCCGAACCAGGAAGACCGGCCGGGCACGGGGCTGGTCGATTTTCTGATTCTGCATTACACCGGCATGCGATCAGCCCAGGAAGCGCTTGATCGTTTGTGCGATCCGGCAGCCAAAGTCAGCGCCCACTACTGCATCGACGAAGACGGCCGCACCTGGGAACTGGTGCCGGAATCCAGGCGCGCCTGGCACGCTGGCGTTTGCTATTGGGACGGCATCACCGATATCAACAGCCGTTCTATCGGGATCGAACTGGTCAATCCGGGACACGCTTTTGGATACCGCCCCTTCCCGCAAGCGCAGATCGAAAGCCTGGAAAACCTTTGTCGGTCGGTTCTGGAGCGTCATAACATCGCACCGCAACGGATCCTTGGCCATTCGGACCTCGCTCCCCTGCGCAAGGAAGACCCAGGCGAGTTATTCCCTTGGCGGCGCTTGGCGGAGAACGGGATCGGCCTTTGGTGCGATGAACCACTGGATACCGACAGGGATTTGGTCGGCGTCCTCCAAGAAATCGGATATGGATATCTGGACGAAGACGCCGGCAAGGTCATTGCGGCGTTTCAGCGCCACTGGCGGCCCGCGTCGGTAACAGGTAAAGACGACCCGGAAACCCGTGGTTTGGCTGCCGCATTGCTTCAACGGATAGAGCAATCTTTCGCCTGAGCCTTGCAGGCGAACGTCCGGGCCCTTACGTTGCCTTCACGGATTGCAATTCAACAGGAGACCAAGCATCGCCATGATCGGCCATCACGAAGCGCTCATCTACACCATGGTCATGATGTCGGCCGCCGACAACGACATGACTGACAAGGAACTCAGCACAATCGCCGATATCGTGAGGCATCTGCCAGTGTTTGATGATTTCAAGGTGGACGATTTGCCGGCCCTGGCAAACCGTTGTTCCGACCTTCTTGCCGACGAGGACGGGCTGGACAAGGCACTGGAAATGATCGCGTCCGCGCTGCCCGCCCAACTTCGCGAAACCGCTTACGCCGTCGCTTGCGACGTTGCAGCCGCCGACGGCCTGGCATCGCAGGAGGAACTGAGGCTTTTGGAAATGTTGCGCTTTACGCTGCCTGTCGGCCGCCTACCCGCCGCGGCAATCGAGCGCGGCGCGCGAGCGCGCTACACCCGGATGACCTGAGCCACCTGGGGATCGCCGACCAAATTTACTAAACGTCGAGGTTTGCAACTTCCAACGCGTTGGTTTGGATAAACTCGCGGCGCGGCTCCACCACGTCCCCCATCAAGGTTTCGAACACCTGTCCGGCTTCGTCCAAATGGGCGACTTTGACCTGAAGCAACGAGCGGGCATCCGGATCCAAAGTGGTTTCCCAAAGCTGCTCCGGGTTCATCTCGCCCAAGCCCTTGTAGCGGGCAATGGCAAGGCCTTTGCGGCCCAACTCCATGATAGCCTCGGCAAGGGTTGCCGGGCCGAATATGGGAAAGCTTTTCTCCTTGGACTTCAGCTCCCCAGGCAAGCGGTAGGATTCCTGTAGTTCTCCAGCTATCGAGTCCAACCGCCGCGCCTCGACACTGCGCAAGGCCGCCGCATCGATCACGCGGCGCTCCGTAACGCCCTGCAAGGTGCGCTGGAAGGCCAAACCGCCGTCCTCGGCGACATCGCCTTGCCAACCCTTCTGGTTTTCTTCCTCCATAGCATTCAGGCGCTTGGCGATGTAACGCGCTGCTTCCGCAGCTTTCTCCCGGTCGGCAAGCAAATCCGCATTCAACGCGCCCGCAATGGCCGCTTGGCCCACGATCCGCACGTTTCCTACCTTTCGGATCAAAGGCTGGAGCCACTGCTTGGCGAGATTGGCCCGTTCCACCAGCGCTTTAAGCGCCTGCCCGGCCACTTGACTTCCACCGCCCAGCGTCAAGACGCTTTCCTCGACGCCTTGGTCGATCAGGTAGCTGTCCATTTCCCGCTCGCCCTTGATATACACCATCGAATTCCCACGCTTGGCGCGGTAAAGCGGTGGTTGGGCGATGTAGAGGTAACCGCGCTCGATGATTTCCGGCATCTGCCTAAAAAAGAAGGTCAGCAGCAACGTCCGGATGTGTGATCCGTCAACGTCTGCGTCCGTCATGATGATAATCTTATGATAGCGCAGCTTGTTGATATCGAACTCCTCGCGCCCGATACCGGTACCCAGAGCGGTGATCAGCGTGCCGATCTCCTGGCTGGATAGCATCTTGTCGAAACGCGCGCGCTCGACATTCAAGATCTTACCCTTAAGCGGCAAAATCGCCTGGTGCTTGCGATCACGCCCCTGCTTGGCGGAGCCGCCTGCGGAATCACCCTCGACGATGAAGATTTCGGACAGCGCCGGATCCTTTTCCTGGCAGTCCGCGAGCTTGCCTGGCAGCGAGGCAATGTCCAGGGCCGACTTACGGCGCGTCAACTCTCTGGCCTTGCGAGCGGCCTCGCGTGCCGCGGCGGCTTCAACCACCTTGCCGACGACGCGCCGCGCCTCGTTGGGATGCTCCTCGAAGTAGCGCTCCATCGCCTCCCCCACCAAGCTCTCGACGACAGGGCGGACTTCGGAGGAAACAAGCTTGTCCTTGGTCTGACTGGAGAACTTTGGATCAGGCACCTTGACCGACAGCACGCACGTAAGACCCTCTCGGGCATCGTCGCCTGTCAGGGCCACCTTCTCTTTCTTTGCCAGGCCAGAACTCTGGGCATAAGCATTGATCTGACGTGTGAGCGCAGAGCGGAAACCGGCCAGATGCGTACCGCCATCACGTTGCGGGATGTTGTTGGTAAAGCACAAAACCTGCTCGTGATAGGCATCCGTCCATTGCAAGGCACACTCGACGGAAATTCCCTCGCGCTCGGCTTGAACATGGATCGGTGGCTGAAACAACGGCTGGCGGGATCGGTCCAGATAAGCGACGAAAGCCAGCAAACCGCCTTCATAGAACAACTCAACCGACTTCGGTTCCGCCGGACGATCGTCGGTCAACAGGAGCTTAACCCCGGAATTCAGGAAAGCCAGTTCACGTAGACGGTGTTCGAGACGATGAAAGTCGAACTCCAACATCGTAAAGGTCTCGGATGAGGGCAGGAAGGTGATCTCCGTTCCCGTCTTGCCCCCGGCATCCCCAACGATCTTCAAGGGCTCCACGGCTTCGCCATGTTCGAAAGACATCGCGTGTTCCTTGCCACCACGCCAGATGCGTAGATCGAGCCGTTTGGACAGCGCATTGACGACCGACACCCCGACGCCGTGTAAGCCGCCGGAGACCTTGTAGGAATTCTGGTCGAACTTACCGCCTGCATGCAGTTGGGTCATGATGACCTCGGCGGCGGAAACGCCCTCTTCCTTGTGAATATCGATGGGTATTCCACGGCCATTGTCCGTAACCGTCACCGACCCATCGCCGTTCAAGACGACATTGACGGCATCGCAGTACCCGGCCAAGGACTCGTCAATCGCATTATCGACCACCTCATAGACCATATGGTGCAGCCCCGAGCCATCGTCCGTGTCGCCGATGTACATACCCGGGCGTTTGCGAACCGCTTCCAGTCCGCGCAACACCTTGATCGATTCAGCGAGATACTCTTCCGCCGCGTCGTTCGTACGATTGCTCTTTTCGTCACTCATGTTTCAGTCCGCCTTCGAATACCGGGAGGGGGTTTCCGTGAACTCACGAATCGGGCGCAATGCGCCCTTCCCGGACAGAGAAAAACTCGGCGTTGCCGCCAATTCCATCAAACAGCGACGGGTCCGTGCCCGTCAGCCAGCTTTGGCCCTCAAGAGCCAACAACTCGTCGTACAGCGCGCGCCGACGTTCCTCGTCCAAGTGCGCGGCCACTTCGTCCAACAACAACAGCGGCGCCGCACCACGCTCACTGGCAATCAGCCGCGAGTTCGCCAGCACGATCGCGATCAACAGCGCCTTTTGTTCGCCGGTCGAGCAAAGTTCCGCCGGCATGGCTCGCTGCAGGTGGCCTACCCGCAGGTCGCTACGATGTGGACCAACCGCCGCTCCGCCCTGCTCCGCATCCCCGCTTCGCGAGGCACGGAGATGCTCCCGCAGGCGATCTTCGACGGCGAGCGCGGGCATATCTGCTAGCCAGGCCTCCACGTCTCCCGCCACCGCCAGAGATGCGCGTGGAAAGGCGCCCCCGGCCAGGGCACAGGCGCTGGCCAAACGCTCCGCTAGCGCGCAACGGGCTGCCGCAATCGCCACACCCTGCTCCGCCAGTGTTTCCTCCAGCACCGTCAACCAAGCCGGGTCTGGGGTTCCCTTTTCCCAACGCAACAGGCGTGATCGCTCTCGCAAGGCCTGTTCGTATTTCGCAATCCGGCCCGCATGTGCCGGATCACTTCCAAAAACCAAGCGATCCAGGAACCGCCGTCGCTCGCTCGGCCCCTCCTGAAACAGGCGATCCATCTGTGGCGTCAGCCATACGACCGACAAAACCTCGCCGAGAGCCTGCTGACTGCTGGCGAAAGCGCCATCCAGTTTCACGGCCCGCTTGTCGCGCGGACTGGCTGGATCACGTCCGGTTCCAAGAGACCGCCGCTCACCGGCAACCACCACCTCCGCGGCAACCGCCCACGGTTGAGAAGTTTCGCCACCCTCTGTCCCGTCACCGCCGACGCGCCGGTCCACCTCCGAGAGGCGCGCCCCGCGCAAACCGCGTCCCGGCGTCAGGAAGGAGAGCGCCTCCAGCAGATTTGTCTTACCAGCGCCGTTAGGGCCGGTCAGAATCACGGGCCGCCCATTCGTTTCCATTCCGGCCTGCCGGTAAGAGCGAAAGGCGTTGACCTGTAAACGCGCCACCCAGACGGTCGGCTGCCTCACTCCCTCTTTCGCCACCTCATCCGGGCCATCAAGGGATGCTGTTGGCATCTGGTTGGCTTTCAGGTGCTGCAAAGCGGCCAAAAGGCCCTCCTCAGACCCGCATCGGCATCAGGACATACAGCGCGGACTCATCACCGACGTCGCGCACGATCGTTGGCGATGTCGCGTCGGAAAGCTGGAACAGCGCTTCAGAGCCCTCGATCTGCTCGGCGATATCCAGCAGGTATCGTGAGTTGAAACCGATCTCCAGCGTCTCGCCCTTGAAAGCAACTTCAATCTCTTCGATCGCGCTACCGTTCTCGGGGCTGGTGGCAGACAAGGTCAACAGGCCCTCGCTGAACGAAAGCTTGACCGCGCGGCTCTTCTCCGAGGAAATCGTGGAGACACGATCGACCGCCTCGCGGAAGGCCTTGCGATCGACTTCCATCGTACGGTCGTTGCCGCTGGGGATGACTCGCTCGTAATCGGGGAAGGTTCCGTCGATCAGCTTCGAGGTCAAGACGGTCGAACCGAAGGAAAAACGAATCCTCGTGTCGGAGAGGGCGATTGCGACGCTGTCGTCGGACTCGTCAAACAGCTTGCGAAGTTCACCGACGGTCTTTCTGGGCACGATCACCCCTGGCATGCCTTTAGCACCCTCGGGCAACGGCATCTCAAAGCGCGCCAGACGGTGGCCGTCGGTCGCGACCGCACGCAGTACCGGGACGCCACCGCTCTCAGCGGCATGAAGGTAGATGCCGTTGAGGTAGTAACGGGTTTCCTCAGTCGAAATGGCAAACCGGGTGCGATCCACCAGGCTGCAAAGCTCTGGTGCCGCGACCTTGAAGGACTGCGGCAGATCAACCTGATTGGAAGCGGGGAAATCTTCGCGCGGCAGCGTCGTGAGCGTAAAAGCGGACCGCCCCGCGGTCAGGGTCATCTGACCGCTGTCACCCGCGAGCGATAACTCAACCTGCGCCCCGTCGGGAAGCTTGCGAACGATATCGTAAAGCGTATGCGCAGGAACCGTCGTCGCCCCCTCTTGCAACACCTCGGCCGCGACCTCTTCGATGATCGTCAGGTCCATATCGGTTGCCGTTAGCGACAAATTTCCGTCACCTGCGGCCAATAAGACGTTCGAGAGAATGGGAATGGTGTTGCGGCGCTCTACAACGCTTTGCACGTGGGCCAGGGATTTCAGCAGCGCCGCGCGTTCAATGGTCAGTTTCATGGCAGTCCCAATGGCTTGATTTCTAAGGCGTTTTCTATGACTTATGCCTTCACAGCGGAAGGTACATCCAACTTCATCCGAGCCACTATCTGACGATTGTTCGAGGGGGCGAATCGACCCCTTACGGCACGGATGCATAATATAGACCATACTGCCCGGAATCGTAAGGGTTTTCGCGCTTTTTACAGGCCTATTTTGGGCTCCGTGGTGATCGACCTTACAGGGTCGTCCAAACTACAGATTTCCAGACCGATGGAACCAGTCCAAGCACACCGGCTAAAGCTTCAGCATGGCCAACTTCGCGCCAAAACCGATGAAGACGACACCGGTGATGCTCTTGAGCCACCGTTGGAAGCTTTGGTTCCGGGTTGCGCCCGCCAATCGCGCAAAAAGCATGATAATCAACGAGAACCAGACCAGGTTCAGCAGCGAATGGATGAAAACGAGCGTGAAAGACGCACTCAAGGCGCCATCCGTCCGCGAAATGAACTGTGGAAAGGCCGCGAGGTAAAACATCGACACCTTTGGGTTCAATGCATTGGTCAAGAACCCCTCGGAATAGGCCTTAAGGAGCGTTCTGCGCCTTTTCGCAGGCGCGACGTCCGCGACGGCGGGTGCAACCCCACGCCATGCCTCCAGCAAGGCCTTTAAACCGATCCAGCACAGATAGGCTGCACCCAGCATTTTAACGATGAAGAATGCTTGCGCCGATTGAACGAGAATAATTGAAATACCCAGGATCGACAGAGCACCGTGAAGATAGAAAGCCGACACAAATCCGGCAACGTTGGCGAAACCTGCCGCTTTTCCCGACGTGGGGACGGTCCTTGCGATCAAAACACCATTCGGTCCCGGCGACATCACCAGCAGTGCCGCAATGAAGGAGAAGCTCAGGACCGTTGCGAAATCCATTAGTTCTCCAGCATACGGCGCAACAGGTCGACTTCGTCGGCAAACCCGGCATCCAGACCACGCAACTCATCGATCTTGCGCACCGCATGCATCACGGTTGTGTGGTCGCGACCGCCAAATCGCCGACCGATCTCCGGCAATGACCGAGAGGTCAGCTGCTTGGAAAGGTACATGGCGACTTGACGCGGACGCGCAACGGCGCGCGCGCGGCGCGCGGAAAGCATGTCGGCGTGGCGAATGTTGAAATGCTGCGCGACCTTGCGCTGTATCTCCTCGATCGTCAGGCGCCGTGCATTGGCGTGCAGCAGATCGTGCAACACTTCCTGCGCAGTCTCCAATGTCACCGGCCGCCCGACAAGCGTCGCGTGTGCGGTGATGCGGTTGAGCGCCCCTTCAAGCTCACGCACGTTGGAGGTAATCTTGTGCGCCAGGAACTCCAAAACCTTCAAGCTGACATTGCACTTCATCTGTTCGGCCTTGGATTGGAGAATTCCAAGCCGCAGCTCATAGTTCGTCGAATCGATTTCCGCGACTAGGCCCCAACCCAACCGCGAACGCATGCGCTCCTCGACCCCTTCGAGGTTTGATGGGCTCTTGTCGGCCGACACCACGACCTGACGGCTCTGATCGACCAGCGCATTGAAGGTATGGAAAAACTCTTCCTGGGTGGACTCACGACCACCGATAAACTGAACATCGTCGATCATCAAAACATCTACCGAACGGAACTGGTCCTTAAAGGCTACCGTATCCTTAGTGCGTAGCGCTCTGATGAACTGGTACATGAATTTTTCCGCAGACAGATAGATAACCTTCTTCTGCGGACTGCGCTGGCGCACATGCCAAGCGATCGAGTGCATCAAGTGCGTTTTCCCAAGGCCAACGCCGCCGTAAAGAAACAAGGGATTGAAAGCGACGGATCCTGCCTCCGCAACGCGCCGCGCCGCCGCGTAAGCCAACTCGTTTGGCTGGCCGACGACAAAACTCTCGAAAGTCGAGCGCGGGTCCAAAGGTGCGGAAATATCGTCATAACCATCCCGCTTGGCTTCGGCTACCGGCGTGATATTGCCTTGCGCCAACGCATCTGCGTCATCATCTGCAGGTTCCTCATTGAATGCTTTGCCCGCACCAACAAGTGGCGCACGCGTCGGGGAGGAACGGACGACGATCTCCACACCCTTAAGAGCGCCATCCTCGCTTGCCCACAGCGCCCGCAGACGATCCGAATAGTTGGAAATCACCCAGTCGCGCATGAAGCGGGTCGGCACGGCAAGGCGAACCTGCCCGTTGTTCAGTCCGACAAGCGTGAGAGGCTTAAGCCAACTCCGAAAAGCCGCCTCTCCTACTTCGTCGCGAAGCCGTCCTCGAACTTTGGCCCAGGCTTCGCTAACATCTCGTTCGCTTGCCGAATTACCCATTCCCCTTTTCTCCGCCCTCTCTTGCTCTCTCCGACCGATCTCGAACGAGATCGCCTCACCCCGCGCATCTAACTCTGCTACGAAACCATCAGGACTAGCTCATCCGGAGAACAAAACCCTTCAACCAAAGGCGACAGAATATCGCCTCAGTTTACTTGCACTGTTTTGTTACTTTCCCAGGACTATTGAAGTAGACCCGAAACACCTCACGACTAATACTCCCTGATTTTTATTTTTTTCTTGTAATTCTAGTTTTTTATTTGCACCCGCCGAACGGGAAGTAAAGAGTACCGCCGCAGCAACGGTCATGCAATGAGACTGAATCCAGAACGCGCGAATTTCTTCCATCAAAATTTATGGATTCGCAATCGGAGGCACGGCTCCAAGTCACCCGAGCCTCAGACATGCAAAAAGCCGCAACGGATATCCGTTGCGGCTTCAAGCCGTTAACCCAAGGCTGGGATCAGCCGAGCGCCTTTACCCGAGCGGAAAGCCGCGAAAGCTTACGCGCCACCGTATTTTTTGGCATCACGCCGGCGCGCACGCCACGGTGCAGCTCCGGCTGCGCCTCGCGCAGTGCGGTTTGGGCGGCAGGCTTATCGCCGGACGCCAGAGCAACCTCGACCTTCTTCAGGAAGGTACGGATGCGATTCACACGCGTGCCATTGATCTCGGCGCGGCGCTCGTTTCTGCGTATCCGCTTTTGGGCGGATTTATGATGGGCCATGTCAGACGACCTTTTTAAGAATTCCGGTGTTCAGAAGGCCGGGGTTATAACCGCAGCCAGACCGGGCGTCAAGCGCCGGTGGCATGGAAAGTCCAGCCATTACTTCATCGGCCCGATGCCTGCTCAACGATGCTTCCAGGACGGCTTCCGCTTTTCAGCGAAGGCATTCATCCCCTCCTTTTGATCTTCAGTCGAGAAAGTTGAGTGGAAGACCCGCCGCTCGAACAAGACCCCTTCGGCGAGAGATGTTTCATAAGCGCGGTTCACTGCTTCTTTGCACATCATGGTGATCGGGCGCGACATCCCGGCGATTTTCGCACCGATCCGCAACGCCTCATCCAACAATTCGGCATTCGGCAGCACCTTGGCGACGAGACCGCTGCGCAGGGCCGTGTCCGCATCGATGAATTCGCCGGTCAGGTTCATGTACATTGACAAAGACTTGCCAACGAAGCGGGTCAACCGCTGGGTCCCGCCGGCCCCTGGAATAGTGCCGATTGTGATCTCCGGTTGTCCGAACTTGGCGCTCTCGCTCGCTATGATCATGTCGCACATCATAGCCAACTCGCAACCGCCGCCCAGGGCGAACCCTGATACTGCGGCGATGGTCGGCTTGCGGGTGGTGGCAAGGCGCCCCCACCCCTTGGTGATGAAATCCTGACCGTAAACGTCCATGTAGGTCCGGTCTTTCATCTCCTTGATATCCGCACCCGCGGCAAAAGCCTTCTCGGATCCGGTGACGACGATAGCGCCGATGTCGTCGTCTGCCTCGAAATCGTCCAATGCATGAGCTAGTTCATCGATCAACGCGGCGCACAACGCATTGAGCGCCTGTGGGCGATTCAAGGTAATGAGGCCAACGCCTCCTTTTTTCTCAGCGATGATATTCTCGTAGGCCATGGTCCTCAGACTCTCCTTATGGAAATAGTGGGCCGACGGTCGTGCAGGCGCCCTTCGCCGGAAGGCTGCATTATCCTGGCTGCAGTGTAAATCCGACGACCAGATGGCCGCCCGACCGTTCGAAACTGATGCTCAACACCTCACCTTCCCGGTGGAAGGTATCTCGTCCTGCCGATCGCCACCCCAGCTGCGAAAGCGTTCTCTCGTAAAATCGCCGAACCTCCGCTTCCTCCAAATCGCCAATTGCGTGCGCTTCGACAATGCGTCCTGACGGTTTGTCAAAGGCCATCCCTTGGCCTTGGATCTCCTCGAGGCCGCGCATCAGTGGAAGATCCTGGATATCGGACAGGAAGGCCTGTCCATCTTGAGCCAGACTCCCACCCGCCAGTAAGGCCGACAGGCAAACGGCGGCCAGAAAAATAGAGCGCAGGGTGCGGGACAAGCGGTTCATAACCTTCTTCCTACCCTAGCGTTGGCGGCTGGGACAATAGAAAGTCGAACGGCCCGATTGTACGATTCGCCTAATACCGACCCCGGAGACGTCGCCCGGCTCCAGACAATCGCAATCCGGACAGCGTTCGCCTTCTCGACCATAGACCGCCCAGGCGTGCTGAAAGTATCCCAATTCTCCATCCGCCTGAACATAGTCGCGTAGTGACGATCCGCCGGCTGCGATCGCACGGGTCAGCACATCCCGGATCGCTAGTGCCAGACGTTCGGCCCGCGCGCCCTGAACCGTATGGGCTGAGCGGCGTGGAGACAGGCCCGCATGGAAAAGCGCTTCCGAAACATAAATGTTACCCAGCCCGGCGACCACACGCTGATCTAGCAGCGCCGCCTTTATCGGTGAGCGCCTGCCCTTCAATCCAGCCGCTAACACTGGACCGCTGAAAGCGTTGCCGAGAGGTTCCGGACCCAATGCCGCCAACAGCGGATGGCTGGTCAAGGCCGCCTCGTCCGGCAGAATATCCATGATCCCGAAACGTCGTGCGTCATTGAAACGCACCTGCAGGCCTGCCTCTGTCTCGAAGACCACATGATCGTGCTTGCCCAACGGTAAATCGGGATCATCGACCATAAGCATTCGCCCCGACATGCCCAGATGACAGAGCAGATAGGCGCCGTCATCGAGCCTGAACAGAAGATACTTGGCGCGCCGCTCAATGGCCACCACGCGCCGGCCCTCTAGCCGCGCAACGAAATCGCTTGGCAGCGGGAACCGCAAATCAGGTCGGCGCTGCAGAACACGACGCAGGCGCTGGCCTTCCATCAAGGGCGCCAGACCGCGGCGTACGGTTTCGACCTCAGGGAGTTCCGGCATGACTAAAACACTACGACTCGTCTTCCAACCTCAGATGCGTTGGAGAGTAGCCTAAGCGCAGTCGGCGCGCTATCTTGCGCGCCATGAAAGAACAAGCTCCTTCCGGCGATACGGCATCCTTCGGGTTTCGCGAAGTCGCCCGTGCAGAGAAAGCACCCTTGGTCCAGGGCGTATTTCGTTCGGTTGCGGGTCGCTATGACTTGATGAACGACTTGATGTCGGGCGGCATTCACAGATTGTGGAAGCGTGAGATGGTTGCCTGGCTGGACCCGAAACCAGGCATGGCGCACCTCGACGTTGCCGGTGGCACGGGAGACATCGCATTTCGCATCCTCAAGCAGGTAGGGCTGGACAAGGCCGGTCCCATGACGATTTGCGACCTGACCCCGGAGATGCTGGAGGTGGGCCGCAACCGAGCCATCGACCATGGCATTACAGGGGGCATCCGTTGGGTATGCGGCGATGCCCAAAGACTGCCGTTTCCAGACCGCAGCATGGCCGCCTATACCATTGCCTTTGGTCTGCGCAACGTGACCGACATTGATCTTGCTCTGGCGGAAGCGCGGCGGGTACTCAAGCCCGGCGGCCGTTTCCTGTGCCTTGAGTTCAGTCACGTGGTCGTCCCGTTGCTTAGCCAGATATACGACCGCTTTTCCTTCTCGGTGCTGCCCTGGCTGGGCGAGAAAGTCGCCGATGACCGTGACTCCTATCAGTACCTTGTGGAATCGATCCGGCGTTTCCCGGACCAAGAGTCGCTTGTCGCCCGCATGGCTGCTGCCGGGCTCGGCGAATCCCGTTATCGCAATCTGACCGGTGGGATCGCAGCTTTGCATTCCGCCTGGCGTCTCTAAGTCGGGACGGGAAGCGATGCGGCGTAGCCTACGGTCCTTTTACCGGCTTTTCACCATCGCGCGCACCCTGGCGCGCCACGACGCGCTGGCTTTCGTTGAAGACCTGGGTATCGCGCCCGGCCTCTGCCGAACACTGCGGTTCTTTTCGCCGCGCCGCAAATCGGGACGTCCCGGGCAGAAACTGGCCTCGGCACTCACCGAACTAGGCCCCAGCTTCGTGAAGCTGGGTCAGTTTCTTTCCACGCGCGCCGATCTGTTGGGTGAGGAAGTCGCGCTCGACCTTGCCGAGCTACAGGACCATCTGCCGCCCTTCCCCAGCGACCAGGCCCGCCGCGTTATAGAACGGGAACTGGGGCAACCGGTTGCAACATTGTTCTCAGAGTTTTCCGAGGAGGCGGTATCCGCCGCCTCCATCGCCCAAGTGCATTTCGCCGTAACCAGCGAGGGCGAGGAAGTGGCGGTCAAAATTCTGCGCCCCCAAATTGAACGGGCTTTTCGCCGGGATCTCGACCTCTTCTACTGGTTGGCAAACTTGTCCCTGCGTGCGCAGCCGCGCCTGGCCCGCCTCAAGCCTGTGGATTTGGTAAGGCTTTTCGAGGAACAGGTGACCATGGAAA
Organism: Limibacillus sp. MBR-115; assembly: GCF_040549425.1. Classification (NCBI taxonomy): domain Bacteria; kingdom Pseudomonadati; phylum Pseudomonadota; class Alphaproteobacteria; order Rhodospirillales; family Rhodovibrionaceae; genus Limibacillus; species Limibacillus sp. MBR-115. The sequence continues at coordinate 514,454 of NZ_JBEPTJ010000003.1, forward strand.
TGGACCTGCGCCTGGAGGCTGCGGCAGCGTCGGAGCTAGCGGAGAACTTTGAGCATGACCCGACCTATGTTGTCCCGCATGTGGATTGGGAACGGACCGCGCGCCGGGTGTTGACCACCACCCGCCTGTCCGGCATTCCGCTCGATGACCGCGAGGCCTTGCTGGCGGCAGGGCATGATCTCGAAGAAGTCCTGACTCGTGCGGCGGCAACCTTCTTCAATCAGGTTTTCCGTGATGGCTTCTTTCATGGCGACCAGCACCCGGGGAATATGTTCGTCGATTCCGACGGCAATATCGGCGCTGTCGATTTTGGCATCATGGGGCGCTTGGACCACGAAACCCGCATGGTGCTGGCGGATATGCTGTTGGCGGTACTGGCGAAGGACTACCGCCGCCTAGCTCAAGTGCAGGTCGATGCCGGTTTCCTGCCCGCCGGACGGCCGCTGGACTCCTATGTCCAGGCCTTAAGAAGCGTTTGCGAGCCGATCTTCGGCAAGCCTTTGGCCGAGATTTCCTTCGCCAACCTTCTGACCCAGTTGTTTCAACTCACGGAATCGTTCGAGCTGGAGGTACAGCCGCAACTGACCTTGCTTCAGAAGAACATGATGATGGCCGAGGGCGTCAGCCGCGTTCTCGACCCCCGACTCAACATCTGGTCCCTGGCCGAGCCGCTGATCGCCGATTGGGTGGCCCGCAACCGCGGCGCGCCGGCACGAGCCCGCGAGGGCCTGCAAACACTGGAGGCGACCCTGCGACGCATCCCCCGTATTGTGGAAAATCTGGAGCGCGCGACCAAGGAGCTGGCGAACGACGGCCTCCGGCTCGCCCCTCAGGACAGCCATCGAATGCGCTGGAGCGAAAAGGTAGCGCTTGCCGCTGCTTTCACCGCCGCCATTCTCGCTCTCTTCGCGCTGTTGTATTAGACGGTAAATTACTATCCTTCACTGTAGAAAGCTTGCCGATACCGCATTATTAAGCGTATTTTCCTGTGAATTCTGAATTCGGCGGTTGGAATAGAACCATCGGACGATGATGTATACAGGGCAGACTCGAGGACTTTAGATGCTTCAGGGCAAGCGCATACTCTTGATCGTGGCAGGTGGCATCGCCGCCTATAAGAGCCTGGACCTGGTGCGCCGCCTGCGGGAGCGAGGCAGCTCCGTTCGCGCTGTTCTCACAAAAGCGGGTGCAGAGTTCGTCACTCCCTTGTCCCTATCGGCGCTGACGGAGGACAAAGTCTATGGTGACCTTTTCTCGCTGACCGACGAAAAAGAGATGGGCCATATTCAGCTCAGCCGCGACGCAGATCTTCTGGTGGTCGCTCCGGCAACAGCCGATCTTCTGGCCAAGCTAGCCTGCGGCCTAGCCGACGATCTCGCCTCCACAGCCTTATTGGCGACCGACAAACCCGTATTGGCCGCACCCGCCATGAACGTGCGCATGTGGGACCATCCCGCCACCCAGCATAACCTGCGAACCTTGAAAGAGCGTGGTGTGATCTTTGTGGGACCCAACGAAGGCGACATGGCCTGTGGTGAATTCGGACCGGGACGTATGGCCGAACCCCTGGAGATTGTGGCGGCCATCGACACAGCACTTGGTGGCGAAGGTCCTTTGAGTGGTCTGACGGCGATCGTGACCAGCGGCCCGACCCACGAGGCTATCGACCCGGTACGCTACATCGCCAACCGCTCCTCAGGCCGCCAAGGGCACGCCATAGCCGCAGCGCTGGCCGGTTTGGGCGCCAACACGCTGCTCGTCACCGGCCCCGTCTCCCAGCCAGACCCTGCTGGCGTTCGCGTCGCCAAGGTCGAAACGGCGGAAGAGATGCTACGGGCCTGCCAGGAAGGCCTGCCCGCCGATATTTTAGTCTGCGCGGCGGCAGTCGCGGACTGGCGCGTTGCCAAGACGGCGGGGCAGAAGATCAAGAAAGAGGACGGCGGCAAATTGCCGGTGCTGTCACTCACTACCAACCCGGATATTCTGGCCACCCTTTCCAAGCCGGGTCGCAAACGCCCCCGCCTCGTGATTGGTTTTGCCGCCGAGACCGAAAATCTGGAGGCCAACGCCCGCAGTAAACGCGAGCGCAAGGGCTGTGACTGGATACTCGCCAACGACGTTTCGGATACCAATGGCATATTCGGCGGCGCGGAGAACGAGATCCTCGTAATTGATACGGCCGGGCAGGAGTCCTGGCCTCGGATGGACAAACAGGCCGTGGCGCAACGCCTGGCGCAGCGCGTGGCCCAGCATTTTGCCAACAGGAAGAAGAAATGACCCAGAACACCAAGATCGCCGTTGCTGTCCAGCGCCTCCCCCACGGAGAGGACCTACCACTTCCAGCCTACGCGACGAGCGACAGCGCCGGATTGGACCTGATGGCCGCAACGGATGAACCTCTGACGCTGCAGCCGGGGGAGCGGCGGTTGATCCCCACGGGCCTCGCAATGGCGCTGCCGACCGGTTTCGAAGCACAAGTCCGTCCGCGATCGGGACTTGCGCTCAAGCAGGGCATCACCGTGCTCAACAGTCCCGGCACCATCGATGCGGATTATCGCGGCGAAGTCGGAGTCATTTTGATCAACCTGGGACAGGAAGCCTTCACTGTGGAGCGCGGACAACGCATAGCGCAAATGGTCGTTGCCCCCGTTACCCAGCTTGCCTGGCAAGAAGTAAGGAATCTCGAAGACAGCGCCCGCGGCAGCGGGGGTTTTGGCTCAACGGGGCACTGAAGGGCAAAGGTAGGAAAGAATGCTGAGACTCTCCAAGAAGTTGCTCTTTGCAATAGAGGCGGTCGTCGACATCGCCTACAACGCCGGAACGGAGCCGGTGCGCTCCAACGAGATTTCCGAGCGACAGGGTATCCCGAGGCGTTATCTCGAACAGGTGCTGCAACATCTCGTGCAGAATGGTGTCCTGACGGGTCAGCGTGGCCCGCGCGGCGGCTATCGCCTGGCTCGCGAAAGACGGCGCATCACGATTGGTGAAATCATCCGCACCGTTCGGGAATTGGAAGGCACGGGCGACCCGGCCAGCGAAACCGAGGGATCAGAAATCGGCGTCAAGGTCGTTCGCCCGATCTGGACGGAAATGCAGCAGGAAATGATGTCTCGGTTTGATTTGATGACCGTTGAAGATCTTTGCCGAAAAGCCCGAGAGTTACGCATCGAGCGGGATGCGCCGGACATTCCGGATTTCTGCATCTGAATCAAACCAACGACGGAGGACGCATCACGATGCCATCCAAAGGCACCGCCGTGCCCTGTTTCAGAGGGCGCATCTACAACAGCATTCTGGAGACAATAGGCGCAACGCCTCTGATACGCCTCCCGCGCATCGCCAGTACGTATTCCACCAAGGGCGAGATTCTGGCCAAGTGTGAATTCTTCAATCCACTTAGCTCCGTCAAGGATCGCATTGGCATGGCCATGATAGAGGCCATGGAGAAAGACGGGCAGATCACGCCCGGGAAGACCACGATCGTCGAGCCGACCTCCGGCAATACAGGTATTGCGCTGGCCTTTGCCTGCGCCGCCAAGGGGTATCGTCTAATTCTGACCATGCCGGAGACCATGTCTGTCGAGCGTCGCAAGATGCTCCGGTTACTGGGCGCCGAGCTGGAGTTGACCGAGGGCGCCAAAGGTATGCGAGGTGCTATTGCCCGCGCGCAGGAACTGCTCGACGAATTGCCCGACGCGGCGATGCCGCAGCAATTCTCGAACCCTGCCAACCCGGAAATCCATCGAACCACCACCGCCGAGGAAATCTGGGCCGACACCCAGGGCGCCCTCGACGTCTTCATGGGCGGTGTCGGCACCGGCGGCACAATAACCGGCTGCGGACAAGTGCTCAAAGCCCGGAACCCGAAGCTGCGTGTCGTTGCGATCGAACCCGAAGACAGTGCCATCCTTTCCGGCGGCGAACCGGGGCCCCACAAGATTCAGGGGATCGGCGCAGGCTTCGTGCCGGAGAACCTGGATACCAGCGTCATCGACGAGGTGATCTGCATTTCCAATGATCGTGCCTTTGCAATGGCGCGCCAAGCCGCCGTGCTGGAAGGGCTGCCGGTCGGCATTTCCTCCGGCGCCGCGCTGGCCGCGGCGATTGAGGTTGCCCAACGACGCGAAATGGCTGGCAAGCGCATCGTCGTAGTTCTGCCTTCGGGGGCCGAACGTTATCTGACCACTGACCTCTTTGAGGGCTTGGTATAGCACCTTGCCGGACGCATTCGACACTCTGCTGAAGTCGGTTCGAGACTGTCGCATTTGCGCGGCGCACTTACCCTTGGGGCCGCGTCCCGTCGTTCAGGCCAGCCAGACCGCCCGCCTGCTCATTATCGGACAAGCGCCTGGAACCCGCGTTCATGAAACCGGCATCCCTTGGAACGACGCCTCTGGCGAACGCCTTCGCGACTGGCTGCGTCTCGACAGAGACCGCTTCTATGACCCGTGTCAGATCGCTATCGTTCCCATGGGATTTTGCTATCCGGGCCGCGATCCGAAGGGCGGCGACAATCCGCCACGCCCGGAATGTGCGCCCACTTGGCACGCGCCTCTCCTTCGGCATCTGCCACAGGTGGAAGTCACGTTGCTGATCGGTATGCACGCCCAGGCTCGCTATCTGGCAAAAACCCGCAAGAAGACCATGACCGAAACGGTCGCTGCTTTTCGCGAGTACGGACCTGATTTTATTCCGTTGCCCCATCCGTCATGGCGCAACACCGCCTGGATCAAGAGGAATCCCTGGTTCGAGCGCGATACCTTGGTTTACTTGCGCGCACGCATGCAAAAACTTTTCCCAAGCAACTAGTGGTTTGAACCAGACAAAAGAGTCTGTTTCGGTGGCCCCATAGGCTGTGTGACGTACGAGTCTCCAGGCATGGGCCCAGGTATCGGATGCTGTGCCACGTCCGCCGCCGCCACAACTCGAATGGGACATCGGCAACTGGATTATCCGGTTCACCGTCCGCAAACTGCGGACACGGCAAGCGCCGGCATTGGTACTTTGTACTCTCCCTCCACAACGAAGCTTTCGAGTTCGGTTTCCCACGAAGAGTAGATTTCATTCAAGACGGCATCCGTCTGTTGGTCGAGGATGACAGCCGCTCTTGCGGCGAACTTTCTGAAGTGATCGGCGAATTTCCCGGCCGGAGACCTGAAGACAAGAGGAAGCCGACGCACGTCTACCTCTTCGAAACCTGCCTGCTCCAGGGCCTCTCGCATGGCTTCCTCTGATGAAAGGGTAAAAGGAGGCGGCGACGGCGGCACTGCGGACATGTCTGCCAGGCGCTGCATCGTGCCAAAAACGATCCGGAAAAAAGGAGACTCTGGCGGGCCGATCCAATGACTGAGTGCCACGCGCCCTCCGGGTTTCAATACCCGCGCCATCTCGCTGAACAAAGCCTCGGGGCTGCCTACATGCATGAGCCCAAACGAGCAGATAACGGCATCGTATCTGTCATCTTCACGTGGAATGGACTCGGCGTCGCCCACGTCAAAAGCCGCCTTCGGGAAATCTTTTCGGGCCGCATCCACCATCGCCGCGGATGCATCAATGCCTTCTGCAAAGGCACCTAAGGCAACCGCTGCGCCGGCGGCCCTTCCGGTTCCGCAACAAAGATCAAGAACCTGCTTCTTAGGGGTTGTTTCGGCCATCGCTAGGAGTGTTGGAATCGCTTGGGTTGTGACCTGCCCCGTGTAATCGTTGTAGGTCTGCGCACGCGCATTCCAACCCACCATTTCAGCCTCTTTGAATGCTTCATAGGTCATGATTTTCCTCTCCAAGTCCCTTACACTGATCCAGTGTGCTGACCGAAAGCGATTTCTGTTAGGGCTGGATTGGCCAATAGCGGGCCATTTCGGCCATTAATACGCGAGGGAAACCACGGAGATTATGAGTAGGGATTTCACAAGCGACCCACTTCGAATCGACGTCCTTGCTGCGGAAAGTTGTAGAGGCGCAATTCTCTACGGCCTGTATGACCTTTTGGCGTCGGTCGGCACCGCCTGGTCCTACCTGACAGAAGGAACTTTTCAGCCGCCCATGACACGCGTCAGGATCGTTGCGCGCGACAAGGAGCCGTTTCGCTGCATAGGCCGGGTACCGGTCATGCCGGATGCGACTCTTGAGGAAGCCGATGATGCAGAGATCATCTGTCTGCCCAATTTCAGGATTGGGGAGGTAGAAAGGCCAAAGGACGTGCTGGGACCGGAAATCGACTGGATTCTGCGCCGCCACGCATCCGGCGCCCGTCTCGCATGCGCCTGCTCTGGTGCCGCGCTCCTGGCCGATGCCGGCCTGTTGGATGGCGAAGAAGCCACGGCCCACTGGTCAATGAGAGAGATTTTTCGAAAGCGTTGGCCACGCGTAGCGTTTTGCCCGGATCGTACGCTAACCTTCGCAGGGCCAGGAGACTCAATTGTGATGTCCGGCGGGATGGCCTCCTGGGCGGATCTTGCACTCTACGTGATTGCGCGATTTCTTGGGCCCGAACATGCCGCCAAGTCCGCGCGGTTCTACTGCGTCGACCCCCGCCCCGATGGGCAGCGTCACTTTGCGGCACCCATGCGGCGGCTACAGACCGAGGACGCCGTCATCCGGGAATGCCAGGAATGGCTTGCCGACGGATACGGTGAACATGACGCTGTTGCCCGCATGATTGCCCAATCCGGCCTGCCACGACGTACATTCGACCGCCGCTTCCGCGCAGCTACCGGCTACAGTCCAACGGATTACGTGCAGTCCTTGAGAATCGAAGAAGCAAAACAGTTCCTCGAAATGGAAGGGCACAATGTAGAATCAATTGCTGAAGCCGTGGGTTACTCGGACACAAGAGCTTTCCGCCGCCTGTTCAAGAAGATGACCGGGCTAAGCCCTGCGGAGTATCGGCGGCGCTTTTCGAGCAGCGGCTTCCTTTCTCCACGATGAAGTGTCACTCATTCTTTGACGCTTTGCTCTCGTTAAGGCAATCGCCGCCGTCCTAAGTCTTGTCAATGACAGAGCGGGGCGTTTGAGAAGGGCTGCTTAACCAACGATGCGGCCCTGCGCATACCGTCAGCAACAAGCGCGCGTGAGAGTCTCAGGTGTCTGATTCAGACCGCTAGGACACCTGACCTTCGATCCGGTCCATATCGTCGTCTGAGAATCCGAAGTGGTGGCCAATCTCGTGGATCAGCACATGCCTCACGACGTGCATCAGGCTTTCCTCGGTTTCGCACCAATAATCCAGGATCGGCCGTCTATAGAGAAAAATCGTGTCGACGTCTTCAGGCTGATCGCCGACCGACCGCCGCGTCAAATCCACCCCCTGATACAACCCCAATAAATCGAAGGGGCTCTCACAGTCCATGGCCTCCATAGTCTCGTCGTCGGGAAAATCCTGCACCTGCACGACAACACCCTCGCAGTGACGCCGAAGGGAATCCGGCACGCCCGCGTAGCATTCCCGCGCCATCGCCTCTATGTCCGCCAGACTGGGTGGCGTCGTAAAGGGTCTGCTTGCTATGTAGGCCATAACCATTTCCTTTTTGTGACGTCCACCTTGACGATCACGCCGCCAACCGCCGACCCTATTGCCTCAAATCACCGGGCAGGGAGAGATCGATGGTCAAAAAACTTACCGGACCGGAACGCCAGAGCGCTCTCGATCAACTAACAGGCTGGCAGAATGTCGAGGATCGCGACGCCATCAGCAAGAGCTTCAAGTTTCGCTCTTTCATCGAAGCATTTGGCTTCATGTCGCGGGTCGCACTGCACGCCGAAAAACTCAACCACCATCCTGAGTGGAGTAATGTCTACAACCGCGTCGACATTCTACTGACAACGCATGACGTAGATGGGCTTAGTGAATTGGATATGCAACTCGCATCAAAAATCGACCGGGAAGCAAGCCGCTAACATCCAGCGACTGCCTCCGGCGATTGTGGTTTTACTGCATGCGCATTGCGCCATCCAGGCGGATGATATCGGCGTTCAGCATGGCATTCTCACAGATGTGCAGCACCAACCGGGCGAACTCCGACGGGTGTCCAAAACGTGATGGGAAAGGCACCTGTCCGGCAAGATTGTCTTGGACTTCCTGCGGCATGTTCAAAAGGAGCGGCGTTCCGATCAAACCCGGCGCTATGGTTAACACGCGCACACCTGAACGGGCGAACTCGCGCGCGGCGGGCAACATCATACCGTTGATCCCTGCCTTGGATGCCGCATAGGCGACTTGCCCGAGCTGACCTTCGACGCCGGCGATCGAAGACGTCGAGATGATGACGCCGCGTTCCCCATCATCGTTCAGAGGTTCGGCGCCCAGCATATCGGCCGCACAAAGCCGAAGCATGTTGAAGCTACCGATAAGATTAACGGCGATAACCTTTTCAAAGGCATCCAAAGGCATTGCACCGTCTCGGCCGACAATCCGCTTTGCGGGCGCAATTCCGGCGCAATTGACCAAAATCCGACAGGGCCCGTGAGCTTCGCGAGCCTTGGCAACGGCCTCTTCACCGGCGGCGGCGCTGGCAACGTCGCAAGCAAGACCGATACCGCCTATTTCCGCCGCGACCGCCTTTGCCGCTTCCTCATTAACATCCAGGACCGCAACTTTTGCGCCCGATTTGGCCAAATGCCGGGCCGTTTCCGCGCCTAAACCCGAACCCGCACCGGTAACAACCGCGCCTAAACCCTTCACATCCATCGTCACACTCTCCTGTCTAGAACCGCGTTCGGCGGCTTTCAGTCACACTTGGCGGTCTTACTAGCAGAGCGCGCCGCATATTGCGACCGCGAAGCTGCGCGACCATATTTGACACCATGAACGGTCATCAAGATCCAGACGACGACAAACGCTTCCAACGCGACAGCGCGCGTGTTGAAACAGGGTTTTGGCCCAAAGTGCGTCGTGTATTCGGCCGTGTGCCCTTCCTGGAAGACGCAATTGCAGCTTACTTCTGCGCCCGCGATCCGGCGACGCCATTTCAAGTAAAGGCGATCGCGATGGCAGCGCTTGCCTATTTCGTGCTGCCTACTGATGTGGTTCCAGACTTTGTCGCCGGGCTGGGTTACACAGACGATGCGGCGGTATTTTGGGCGGCTTGGCGCAGCGTGGCCAATCACGTCAAACCTGACCATCGTCGGCAGGCCCAGGAGACTCTCGTAAGATTGCAGTCGGGGAAAACCCCCGAAGACTGATAGTCTGCAGGGTAATAACGGTTTATGTCGGTGAACCTGCGCCGATTGTGGAGAGATTGCATGGCCTTGACTGAGGTTCCACGCCCCGCACTAACCTTGGGTGTCGTCGGTCTGTTTCCCTTTTTGATCGGCGCAGCCGGTAGCTGGCTTTTGCCTGACCCCTATAATTTCCTGGCCGCACAAGCGGGGTTGGTTTACGCGCCGGTGATCGTGACATTTCTCGGCGCGGTGCATTGGGGGTACGCAATGGCTGACGGCAAAAGCGCCATGTCTTTTGCCCGCCTTGGGTTTTCCATACTGCCGGCATTGGTGTCCTGGGTTGCGCTACTGTCACATCCGACGCCGGCGCTAATCCTGATGGCCGCTTGTTTCTCCGCGCTCTATCTCGCCGATGTACGCGCTATTCAAACCGGTCGGTTTCCCGCTTGGTATAGAGACTTACGGCGACCACTGACCATCGTGGTGTTGCTCTGCCTTTTGAGCCTGCTGATTTTCTCACTCAGGATGAACGCTTGACGGCTGCGGCTCGCGACTCGCTTCGCGCGATGTGATATGTGCTGCCGACGATCACCGCCGCCCCCAAACCGGTCCAAATCGTCGGTATCTCACCAAATATGTAGAAACCCAGGGCGGAAGCGATGATGATTTTCGAGTAATCAAAGGGTGAAACGAAGGTCGCCTCCCCAACCTTGTAGGCCCGGAGCAGGAAGGACTGGGCGCCAGCACCGATCACGCCGATCGCCGCGAGGACCAGCCACTGCAAGACGGTGGGATCACGCCAGGCAATCAAAGCTGGAATACTCGTGGTCACCAGCGACGCAATGCAAAAATAGGTCAAAAGAACCGTCGTACTTTCCTCGCGCGGCATCATCTTGACCAGCACCACCGAGAGGCCAATCCCAAAAGCCATAAGCAAGGCGACCAGCATCACTGGATCAAAGCTGTGATGCCCAGGCCGCACCATCAGCAGGACGCCGCAAAATCCTATAGCCGTGGCCAGCCAGCGCTGCCACGCGACCGGCTCCTTCAACAGAATCACGGCCAGCAGGATGGTAAAGAGTGGTTGGGTGAAGCCAAGCGCGGCGACATCGGCCAACGGCAAATGAGCCACCGCATAGAAACCGCACATCATGGCCACGCTTCCGATTACACCGCGCAGCAAATGAATACCGGGATGCCGGGTGCGAAAGGCTTTTGGGCCAGCCTTCCAGATGAAAGGCAGCAGAATGAAAAGCGCAAAGAATGCGCGCGCCATGGCAATCTGAAAGGGATCCAGGCCATCATAGGCCAGATACTTGATAAGAGCGCCGTTGATGGCAAATCCAAGCGCGCCTAGAACCATCCAACAGGCGCCTCTCGCATTGGGTGTCAGCCGCGCGAAGCGCAGTACAATGCTACTGGAAGTTGGCTTCTCGGTCATTGTGGTTTGTGTCATGCCCCCCGCCACGGTCCGTTCCACAGACCATCTGATTTACCGTCCACGCGGCGAAACCGTAGCAGCCCCCTTTGCACGCCCCTCCGCGCTGGCCCTGGCTTCCCGTCGCGCAATGTACAAGCTGGAAGCAGCAATTACCGCTGCGCCTACCCACGTCCACACGTCACTCGTTTGTCCAAAGAAAAAATACGCCAATACGGCGATAAAAGGGAGTCTTGAATAATCGAAAGGTAGAATTGCCGATGCATCGGCGGAGGCATAGGCACGAGTGATGAAAATATGAGCGACGACAGCGAAGAACCCTAGAGCCACCATCAACATCCAAACTTCGAACGATGGCCAGCGCCAGACAAAGAGTGCCGGCAACAGAGACAGGGGGGTCAGCAACAAGTTCATAAATAATACAACCGCCGCAGGTGTTTCCGTATCCGAGAGGCGCTTCACGCATATTACCGAAACAGCCATGAACGCGGCGGCAATCACCGGCAGTGACATCAGGGGAGTCAGTTCCATGAAGCCCGGGCGCAGGATTATCAACACGCCGATAAACCCAACAAGCGTTGCGCTCCACCGACGCAGCCGGACACGCTCGCGCAGGATTACCGCCGCACCGATCGTCGCAAAGAGCGGCACTGTGAAATTCAGCGCGACCGCCTCGGCCAGAGGCAACATGGCAACCGAGGTGAACCAGAAGAGCATCGCACAAAGGCCAAAACCGGCGCGTGTTGCATGCAAGCCGAGGCGTTTTGTTTTCAGCGCGGTGGACCAATGCGATGCCAACCAAGGCAACATGAAGATCAGAGCGAAGAGGTTGCGGAAGAATGCCACCTGTATCGGGTGCAACTCTGCGGCACCAAGCCGCACGAATATGTTCATGATCGAGAACCCCAAACAGGCAACGATCATGTAAAACGCACCTTGAACCGGACCGCTACAGGTACCGAAGCGGTCTTTCGCCGACCTAATCAATTTTGGCATGATGGCCGCAAGAGTAACGACGCTTGCACCCAGGCGCTATACTCGCAAACGCAAAGCACCGTTGCGTGACAGGACTAGCGCCGCCTTGGCAGGTGCGCGTACTTTGCATAGTGTTCCGCATATGCCGAATCACCGGTCGTCTTGGCCCGTCGAACCGCAGGAGTAGATACCTATGAATCAGCCGCTCTGGCAACCGACACCCGAACGCAAGGAAGGCGCAAACATCTCTGCCTTCATGGAGCAATTGAAGCGGGACTGGGGTGTCGAGTTGTCCGACTACGCTGAACTCTATGACTGGTCGGTCAAAGAAATCGAGAAGTTCTGGAGCAGTGTTTGGACCTTCGGCAAGGTGGTCGCCGAAACCCGGGGCGACAGGATACTGGTGGACGGAACCAAGATGCCGGGCGCGGCGTTCTTCCCGGATGCACGTTTGAATTTTGCGCAGAATCTTTTGCGCGGACGCGGCCCCGAGGACGCTATCGTGTTTTGGGGTGAGGACAAGGTTAAACGTCGACTCTCCCACGACGCCTTGAATGCGCTGGTCAGCCGATTGCAACAACGCCTGCAAGATCTGGGCGTCGGAGAAGGCGATCGTGTCGCCGGCTTCATGCCCAACATGCCTGAAACCGTTGCCGCCATGCTGGCGACCGCATCGCTTGGTGCGGTTTGGTCGTCGTGCTCCCCGGATTTCGGCGTACAAGGGGTTCTCGATCGGTTCGGCCAGATTGAACCGAAGGTGCTGTTCTGCCCGGACGGCTATTATTACAACGGCAAAGCCGTCGATTCCCTAGCCCGGGTCGCTGAGTTCTCGAAGGAGATACCCAGTCTCAACGGAATCATTGTCTGCCCGTACCTGAATGAAGAGCCGGATGTTTCCGCAATTGCCAAGGCCATGACATTGACGCAGGCCATCTCGGGTAAAACCGCAAACCCGATCCAATACCGGCACGTAGCCTTCAATGCACCGCTCTACATCATGTTTTCGAGCGGAACGACAGGAAAACCCAAGTGCATTGTCCACGGCGTCGGCGGAACGCTGCTTCAGCACATCAAGGAGCACAAACTGCAGTGCGACGTGAAACCGGGCGACCGCGTGTTCTACTTCACGACCTGCGGGTGGATGATGTGGAACTGGTTGGTTTCCGGATTGGCAGCGGAAGCCACCCTTTTGCTCTACGACGGGTCGCCTTTTCATCCGGCCCCGGAGATTCTTTTCGACTACATGGACGCCGAGCGAGGAACGCTCTTTGGCACCTCGGCCAAATTTATCGATTCCTTGAAGAATGCCGGAGCCGACCCGAAGTCGAGCCATGATCTCTCCAGCATTCGAATCATCGCCTCCACCGGATCCCCGTTGGTCGCCGAGGGATTCGACTACGTATACGCACACATCAAGGAAGATGTCTGCCTGGCCTCCATCGCCGGTGGCACGGACATAATCAGTTGCTTTGTGGCAGGCAATCCGATCGGCGCGGTCTGGCGCGGTGAGATTCAGGCCCGCTGCCTGGGCATGGCTGTCGAGGTCTTCGACGATGAAGGTCAGCCGACGAGAGGCAAGAAGGGGGAACTGGTCTGCACCCGCCCCTTCCCTTCAATGCCGATTTACTTTTGGAACGATCCCGACGGCGCGCGTTATCACAGCGCCTATTTCGAGCGTTATGACAATATCTGGTGCCAGGGTGATTTCGCCGAGATCACCGAACACGATGGGGTTATTATCTATGGCCGTTCGGATGCGACCCTGAATCCCGGCGGCGTTCGCATCGGCACGGCGGAGATTTATCGTCAGGTGGAGAAACTGCCGGAGATCGACGAATCCCTGGTCATTGGTCAGGACTGGCAAGGCGACGTTCGTGTCGTATTGTTCGTCCGATTGGCGGCCGGAGCCGTGTTGGACGAGGACCTGATAAAACGCATCAAGACACAGGTCCGCACCGGCGCGACACCGCGACACGTTCCGGCCAAGGTCGTCGCGGTAGCCGATATCCCACGTACGAAATCCGGAAAGATCGTCGAGCTTGCCGTGCGCGATGTCGTCCACGGCCGGGCGGTGAAGAACAAGGATGCTCTCGCCAACCCCGAAGCGCTCGACCTCTACGTGGGACTTGCCGAACTTCAGGAATAACCGGGGACGTCAGCGGTCGGATGCGCTGGCCATGGGGGCTGGCGCACCGCTTGTGGTGACGGTTACCTCGGCCTCCATTTCAATGAAATCGTCACGGTCGCCAAAATAGCTGCCGGAAAACGGTAAGGCCTGCGCCGGGTCGCGTGCCACACCAACACGGATCAGGTTACTACCACCGATGATTCCATTCGTCGGATCGCATTCCACCCAACCGGGGCCCGGCAGATAAACCTGCACCCAGGCATGAGTCGCACCGGCGCCGACCGTGCCGTTGTCGCCGCCTTCCAAGGCCGGATCGTAGAGGTAACCGGTTACGAAACGTGCGGCCATGCCCAACGAGCGCAACGCCTCCATCATGAAAAGCGCGTAGTCACGGCAGGTTCCAGTTTGCCTTGCCAGCGTTTCCAACGGCGCTTGCACGCCTTCGTCCTCACGCGGAATGTACTGAAACTCGTTGCGTATTTGTTTGGTAATCTGCTCCAGGAGGATCCAGATATCGGTCGGCCCGGTTTCATTGCGGAACTTTCTCGCCCAGGCATCTATTTTTTTCTCCGAATCATGGTACTGCCGCTCGATCGTGCGGGCCAGATCGGGGTACTCCTCGGACGAGTAGGAAATCGGCAGGGTCCGAGCCGCCGGGTCCAACGGAAACTCAAACTCGCTGCTGCCATAATGTTCGACCATGATCATGCTGTCGACGAACAGCTCCTCGGCCGGCTCCTCGAATGTGGCAATGGCAACGGAATTGCCAAAGACGTCATGGAACCAGCGCAGCTCCGGTTGCGGCTTTATGATCAAGCCCGATGAAATGACACGGATGTCATGACTGTCCCTGGGCCGGAACATCATACGATGCGGCCCAAAACGCACGGGCTTCTTGTAGCTGTAACGGGTGGTGTGGCGGATCGTCAGCAAGCGCATTTGCGCTACTCGCTTCGCTGCTTTTGTAGAGGGCCTCACTTCTAACCCCGACTCCCCTCCGACCGCAAGCCGTGATCGTCACGCGGCTTCAGTGGAAGAACTGCGCGTCAATAGCGTTTGAAAGCTCTACCAGCAGAAACTGAATGCGGTCCATCAAACGATTCACGTGATCGCCGCGGTCCTCATCGTCGGCTGGTTGGCAGGCAAGTCGGTTCAGTTCCTTCAGTTTTTCTTTGATATCGGTGGAAGCCGTCAGCCCGTACTCCCGCTGCAACTCGGCAACGAGTTCCTCCAGTTCGCGCACGCAAGTGGTGATCGATCGTGGAAAGGCCGGATCGCAGAGGAAGAACCTGAGTACATCGGCTGCTATCATGCCGCGCGGATGCACGCGTCTGAATGCGTGGTATCCGGCGCCCGAGCGCAACAGGGTGTTCCAAAGGCTGGCGTCCGACGCCGGATCCTCGGTCGACGGGGCGATATCCGACGACGGGCGTCGATACTTTATGTCGAGCAGGCGTGACGTTTGATCGGCGCGTTCCAGATAGCGGCCAAGGTTATAGAAATGCCAGCCCTCGTCCCGATAATAGGTGCCCTCGGTGATGCCTGCGTGAGCCTGGCAGCTTTCCTTGACCTCCGAGCAGACAAGCGAAAGTTTCTCCAGGGCCAGGTCCTTGCTACGCAAACCGGTCAGGCGCCCATGGAACACGTTCACCTGTGTCCACATCTCAGTCGAGATCAGGTGGCGAAGTGCGCGTGCGTTTTCGCGTGCCTGGTGGACCGACGCAATGATCGATGTCGGGTTTTTACGATCCAGTAAATAGAAATGCACAACGTTGTCCGCACTGGCCTCGTTATGAATTTTGAAGAAGCGCTCCTCGTCGTCATTGAGTTGTAGAATCGGCAACCAATCGCGTGCTCCCAAACGGTCCCGTGCAAAGGATTCGTTGACCTGGAGGATGCGCGCCAAGTTCTCGGCCCGCTCCATGTACCGCGCGAGCCAGAAGAGATTGGAGGCGAAACGTGAAAGAAGCCTACTCAAGGACCCAGGTATCCTTCGATCCACCGCCTTGCGACGAGTTAACCACCAGCGATCCCTTCTTCAACGCCACCCGCGTAAGCCCGCCCGGCAGCACCCAGGTATCCTTCCCGGTAACCGCGAAGGGTCTCAGATCGACGTGGCGCGGCACAACTTCGCCATTGAGCAGGGTTGGGCTGACTGAAAGGCTGATCACGGGCTGACTGATATAGTTGGCAGGGTCGGCCTTTACTTGCGCGCGCAAGGCGTCCAATTCCGCCGCGCTTGCCTGCGGGCCGACCACAACGCCGTAACCGCCTGCCTCGCCCACCGGTTTGACGACAAGTTCGCTCAAATGATCGAGCGTGTACTTCAGCGCTTCCGGCTCCGCGCAGATGTGTGTCTCGACATTATCCAGGATTGCCTCCTCATCCAGGTAGTAGCGGATGATGCGGGGCATATAGGCATAGACCGCTTTATCGTCGGCAACCCCGGTCCCAACCGCATTCGCGAGTGTTACCCGGCCCTTGGCATAGGCCCGCATCAATCCAGGGACACCAAGCGCGGAATCCTTGCGAAATGCCTTTGGGTCCAGAAAGTCATCGTTGATACGACGGTAAACCACATCGACCCGGATCGGGCCGGCGACCGTGCGCATATAGAGGCAATCATCGTCATCAACGAAAAGGTCTTGCCCCTCGACCAGCGGAACGCCCATTTCCCGAGCCAGGAAAACATGCTCGAAATAAGCCGAATTATAGAAGCCAGGCGAAAGCAGCACGACCTGTGGATTATCAATGTTCGCCGGCGCGACTTCGGCCAAAGCATTTTGCAGATGTAATCCATAATCGCTGACCCTGCGGATCCCGATGTTGTCCATCAGGTCTGGGAATGTTCGCAGCATCAGGTGGCGGTTCTCCACAACATAAGAAACGCCCGACGGACAGCGCGCATTGTCCTCCAGCACCTTGAAGGCACCTGCCTCATCACGCACCACGTCAATGCCGCAGATGTGCACATAGGTCCCCTGCGGCAGGTCCAGCCCTTGCATTACCTTCTGGTAATTGGCGTTCGTGAGGACCAGCTCCGCCGGGATGACACCGTCCTTTAGAATTTTCTGGTCGTGGTAGATGTCTGCCAGGAACAGATTCAGAGCTTTGACCCTCTGGCGTACGCCACGATCAATCACCGCCCAATCAGCGGCTGTGATGACACGAGGTATCACATCGAACGGCAGTATCCGGTCAATGGCTTCTGCGTCGCTGTAAACGGTGAAGGTGATTCCGAGATTGTAGAGCTCTCGCTCGGCATTGCGCGCCCTGCGTTCCAGGCTTTGCAGACCGATTTTGTCCAACAGTCTGCAAATCTCGACCGTTCCAGGCTGGTTTTCCCCTACCCGGCCCGTCAGTTCACAGAAAAAACTCTGATGATCGTAATTGGTAAGCACAGCACGACGGCTCATGACACCTCACTTTCCAGATTACGGAAGAAGGACCAAGTAACCGCTTTGCTATCCCCTGTTCTCATAGCGCACTTTTCATAATGCATTGTCTATAATGGTAGAATGCTGCGCTGCAAAATACAATGATCGCCTAATTTCCCCAGTGTCAGCCAGAAATCGGCTTCACCTCGACGCCCATGCTGCTTAGACTTCGCCGCGGTCTTGAGGCATTAATCAGAAGTTCAAAAGCAGGCGCACCGGAGTTTGAAGCGACTGCCGCCGCCGGAAGAGAAACATAACGACCATGTCCGACAAGCCACTATCCTCTCAGCTTTGCCGTTGCTGGCTGTTCCTGCCGGCCGGCGACCCGCTGAAAACTTTGCTGGCCGCCGCTGATAGCCCGGCCGATGCGCTGATTGCGGAATTCGAGGATTTCACCGCCCCCGAAAAGAGGCCCGCAGCTCGCGCGCAACTGTCCAAGGTGATTGAAGCCTGGCGGGCTGCTGGGAAACGCACCGCCGCCCGTATCAATCCCTTATCCGACGCCGACGGTTTGCGTGACCTAGAGGCGGTAATGGCGGCGGGCGTCGACGTTGTGGCCTTGCCAAAGGTGTCGATGCCGGGTCATGTCACCCAACTGGGAGAAGCGGTCGGCGCGCAGGAGCGAAAATTGGGCCGCCCCATCGGCAGCACCGAACTGCTGCCAAACATAGAAAGCGCAGCCGGACTGGTCCGCACCATAGATATCGTTACCGCGTCGCCCCGTGTGGAGGCGGCGCTCGTTGCGTCCGAGGACATGGCCAACGACCTGCAATGTGAACGCGGTCGCGACGGTTCCGAACTCCGCTACGTGCGGGAGCGTTTCCTGGTTGAATGCCGGGCGGCGGGGATACAGCCGATCGATTGTCCCTATACCTGGACGGACCTGGAAGGCGTGGCCGCCGATTCGGCCTATGCCAGACGCCTGGGCTACACGTCCAAGAGCGCCGTAAGCCTGGAACATGCCATGACGATTCAGACAGCGCTTACACCTGGAGCAGAGGCCATCGAGCAGGCGCGCCTTAAGGTTCGTGCCTTCGAAGCCGCGCGACAGCGTGGCGAAGGCCGTGTGGAAGTGGCGGGCTCGCTTGTCGAGATGCCGATCTACGCGGAAGCGCAACGCCTGTTAAAGCGCGCGGCGCTTTACGGTCTCCTTAACGATGATGACCAGGAGGAATAACCGCAATGAGCGACGATCAGGCGGGCGATCAGGCTTTCCGAAACGATAACCCTCACAACCGCTGGTCGGAGATGACATACGGCGGCGCGCTCAGCTTTCTAAGGCGTCGCTACAGCCGCGACCTGACGGGCGTCGATGTCGCTGTCACGGGCGTGCCCTACGACTGTGCGGTAACCTATCGGCCCGGTGCCCGCCTGGGACCGCGCGCGATCCGCGCCGCTTCGGTTCAACTCGCCGAGTTGAAAGCCTTTCCCTTCGGCTTCGACCCGTTCAAAACCTTGAACGTCGTAGACTATGGCGATTGCTTTCTAAACCCACACGACCCGTTGAGCATCATCGAGGCCATCACCGCACATATTTCGGAAATTCTGGCTCAAGGGGCCTTTCCCCTGACCTTTGGCGGTGATCACTTCATTACCTATCCGGTACTGCGCGCCATCGCCCGCGCACATGGGCCAGTCGCTCTGGTGCACTTCGACGCCCATTGCGACACCTGGCCAGACGACGGGCAGGAGATCAACCACGGGACCATGTTTCTGCGCGCCAAGAACGAAGGCCTGTTGGACGTTGAGGGGTCGGTTCAGGTTGGGCTTCGGACCTACAACGACGACAGCCATGGCTTTGAGATTCTGAGCGCCCCTTGGGTTCATCGCGAAGGTAGCGCGGCCACCATCGAAGCAATCAGGGAAAGAGTCGGCGCCCGCAAGGCGTACCTTACCTTCGACATCGATTGCCTGGACCCTGCCTTTGCGCCCGGCACCGGAACCCCGGTATCCGGTGGGCTCACGCCTGCCCAGGCCCTGGAGATCTTGCGCAGCCTGGGTAACATCGATTTCGTCGGCATGGACGTGGTTGAGGTAGCCCCGGCCTACGATCTATCCGAAGTGACGGCGATCAATGCGGCCACGCTCGCCCATGATTTCCTCTGCCTGCTGGCGGAAAAGAAAGGCGCGAAACGTTTGCCTATAGGCCGGCTTTAGGCTTTCAGCGCCTCAAGGGCAGACCGAATGTCCGCAGGGATTTCAACCGGCGTCATACCCTCGCGCTGCACGAATACATGCACGAAATGTCCGGTCGCAGCCGGCGTCTCAAGCCCCGCCTTGAAAAGGCCGATCTCGTACCGCACGGAACGCCGCCCCAAGTGTCCGACCCGTAGACCGGCCTCGACCGGCTCGGGAAAGGCAAAGGAAGCCTTGAAAGAGCAGAAAGACTCTGCACAGACGCCAATCACCCTGCCGTCATGGATGTCTAAACCACCCTCGGCAATCAAGTAGGCGTTAATCACGGTGTCAAAGTAAGAGTAGTATATGACGTTGTTGACGTGACCGTAGAGATCGTTGTCCATCCAGCGGGTCGGGATGGTCAGGAAGTGTTTGTATTCTTGACGCAAGGTTCGCTTGCCTTTCTCGTTTAAGATCGAATGATCGAGGTTTACTCAGGTACGATAAGCGCGCGGTTCTCGTCCGCCAGTCCGATCAGGACGCTGGTGCCATCGGAGGCGACGTGCAGAACGCCGAAACGGGCAACCTGATAGGCCTGCCGTTGCCCTTCTTGGAAAAAGAAGCTTTCCGCGCCATAACGCATGCGTCCGGCGTCGGTGACAAGCTTGTACCGAAGTCGGACCTCGCTCGGTGCCAGTGGGCTTTCGTCATCGAAACGCTGAAACCGTGCGACGCCATCGCTATCCAACAGCATGATTGCCGTGCCCTTGCGCGGCGAACCTTTGGGGATTTCGCCCCTGGCATGGAGGTCCGGGCTGTAGTCGAGGCGCATGTAATCGCCCTGGATTAAAGAGCGCGGATCGACGGGCTGCAAAGGCAAGAGCACCTTTTGGCCCGTCTCGACAATCGACTGCTTGGCGAGAATATTCCAGTTGGCAAGCCCCAATACAAGGACGAGGCCAGCCAGGACTCCTAAGATATCAAGCGCGCGGCGGTTCATTCCTCCAACCCCCGCACATCTTTCAAAAGATTAAAAAAGAGTGCCCAGGCAATCAGCAGAAAGGTGCCGGTTCCCATCATGATGAAAGACTTCTCAAGCAGCGTGAGATCAAGGGAATAGTAGTATCTGGCGATGAAATAGACTTCCAAAACAACGCCTGAGATTGCCAAGCCCCGCGATCCGGAAATGCCGGCTAGAACCAATGCCGGCAGCACCGCCGATCCGGCGGGCGGCAGAATGCCCGTCACCGCCCCTGCGGTCGCCACCATCCCGACAATCAGCAGCTTTTCCTGCACCTCATCGACCTGGCGCCAGGCGATAGCGAAGGGCACCGCGATCGCCAAGTAATGAAACAACCGCGTCGCGTCTTCAAAGCGTGCGTTTCCACCGTTGGGCGAATAGCCGAGATAGCCGTCGAAAAAGGCGGTCATCTCGAATAATCCAGCAAGTAGCAGACACACGGTGGCCCCGGCGCGAAAGTCGAACTTGGCCGTGCCGAATAGCAGCAGGCAAACCATAGCCAATATGACGACCGCCAATATCGGCGTAAGTTGCGCTTCGCTCGCATCATGGGCCCACAGAGCAAGCAAAAAGAGTGCCAGCGCCGCAGCAAGGCCTTGCAACAGTTGGCTGCTCCGCCAGCAAGCCGTTGCCGCCGCAAAAGCCGTCGCAATCACGGTTGGCGCCCAGTAAGTCTCCAACTCGATCGCTACCGCAAACACGATCAAACTGATTCCCGCAGCAGAGAGCGCGTCGGCAAAATGACCGGTAAAGCCAGCCGTAACCCGATTTCGCGCCAACGCGATCCCAGCACTCAAAAACAGTGATCCGAGCAACAATGCGGGCAAAGTCATGTCGTCGATGTCGTCATCGAAGAAGGCGATGACCAGCGCCAGCGAGAAACCGAGCAGCACCAGAGCCGTGAACCAAGCTGCAACGCCAAGTCCCAGCGACATGTACCAGGGCAGGTGATCGTCGCGCACGTTGCCCGTTTGATCGAGAAGCAGCGCAACCTGGGCGTCGGCCAATCCAAATCGCTGGCACAGAAGGCTTCGGTTGATCATGACGCTACGACCTTGCTGTGACGCTGGTAGTGGCGAAACAACAAACCGAGGACGGTAAGGCAGCAGAAACTCCAGAAAACCAGCAGACCCCAACTTGCCAAGCCCGCACCCAAGTCAAAGCTCCAGTCGCCGATGGCCGATTCGATTCCACGTGCGCCCAGCATCGCGAAAAAGGCGGCAACTCCTAAAAGGACGATGGTAAGCGCGGCGAGATCGAACAGGCGCGATCCGTAAATACGCCAGGAAAGCGCGCAAGCAAAACAAAAGGCGAGCGCACCGAGACCGCTTTGCATGAAAACAGACCCCGTAAATACGCTTTCAAACAGAAATTGCACCGCGGACACGAAGAGATGCCCGAGGAAGGCGAACAGCAGGAAGTGGCGCGGCCAGACCGCCCTCAACCATTCGAACCCCGCCGCGCGCCCGGCTTCGAAAGCAACTAAAAACAGGCCCGGTATCATCGACCAAAGGACCATCGCATGATCCCAGGTCACGGCTCTCAACGGCAGGAATACCTGATGCAGGAATGTCCAGCAGCCCAGATAGACAACCAAGCCCCAGAGCACCCAATGTGCGGCGCTGCGGGACAGCAGCACCCAGGGTAGTGTCAGGAATGCCCAGGCGGCGAAAAGCTCATAGGTATCGGCGCCGGTTTGATAGACTTGCCCGGTCACCGCTAAAAGCAGCCCCGTCATGACAGTCGCCCCGATCAGAGCAACCTGCCCGACCAAACGCTGCGACCCGGCGACCATCGCCAGGATGGCGAACGACAAGACGCCCACTTCCAAAACGGAGAACTTCTGCCAACGGGTCAGTTCATCCCAGTTAAAGGCGAAGAAAAAAATAACACCTGAAAGGAAATGACCAGCCCCCAGCGCCAGCAGCGCGTGGCCTGTCCAGCGCCTCCAGAAAACCCGGTCCCGGGCCAGATAGGCAGCCTCGGCAAAGGCCATACCACCCAGCAAACTGCCCCTACGCATGCGAACCAGGTCGCCAAGGTCGACGGCCTTTTGGGTCAAAGCGATCCACCTCCCCATAGTGCAACTTATGCTGGCTAGCCTAATGCCGGGAAAAAACCGTCGCAAGCAGATGCAACCGGCCATCCGGACAGATCGCAAGGTTAAAGATGCGAAACCAACCGCTGCTTGGGAGATTACTCTGTCGTGGGCTTTGGCATAGACGGCGGCAAATGAAATTTGCACGAGGTTGCCAGCAGAGATTCGAGCTTGTCCGAAAATCGCGGCGCTAAACAACCATAGTGTGGCAAATAGGCGATATTCGAGCCGGCGCTGATTTTTCTAATTTTGTCGCTTCTCCAGCGCGGGCTCCATTCCCGGTAGCACTTCGGGGAATCCCGCGGCGCGCAGTTCAACGCCCAGGCGGTCTTCCAGCAGGCGGACGGCTTCTGTGGACCAAGCCTTGTCGCCGTAGCGCTTGCGCGCTTCCTCGAACAAGGCTCCTGTCAATTCCGCCAACGGCAGAGGTGTCGCGGTATCGCGCGCCAGATCCAAAGTGAGGTTCATATCCTTGAGCGCCAAATCCATTGTGAAAGCGCAGTTATAAGAACCGTTCAGGACCAACTGACCCTCGGTTTCGTGGGCGAAGGAGTTGCCGGATGAAATGCGAATGCCGTGGTAAGCCTTGGCAAGGTCCACGCCGGCCCGTTTGGCCAACATCAAGGCTTCGCCGCTGGCCAGCAGATGGACAAAAGC
This sequence comes from Limibacillus sp. MBR-115, assembly GCF_040549425.1. Taxonomy (NCBI): domain Bacteria; kingdom Pseudomonadati; phylum Pseudomonadota; class Alphaproteobacteria; order Rhodospirillales; family Rhodovibrionaceae; genus Limibacillus; species Limibacillus sp. MBR-115. The sequence goes on from NZ_JBEPTJ010000003.1 coordinate 537,485, forward strand.
CAGCATGTTGGTGATGACCTTGACGACCGAGGCCGCGCCGATCGGACCCATGTGCTCTATTTCACCGCCCATGATCTGGAGGAGAGGCATGGCGCGCGCGACATCGGCCTCCTCCCCGCCGACAAGGATGGAAATTTCACCGGTCCAGGCACGATTGGCGCCGCCCGTTATCGGCGCCTCAACAACAGCGAGTCCAAGGTCGACAGCGGCTTGGGCGTGCGCCTTCATCTCGGCGTCGTCCGTCGTCGACATCTCGATCCAGAGGGCACCGCGAGGGAGCGAGGCCAACAATCCGGTATCTCCGGGCACCACTGCCGACACGGCGCGCGGATTGGGCAAGGACGTCACCGCGGCTTGAGCATCGGCAGCGGCCTCCGCAATGCTGCCAGCCCAAACGGCACCCTCGGCAAGTAGGCCGGCTGCGCGCTCCCGGTCCAGGTCGTGAACCTTTAGCTCATGTCCCGCTTTCAGGAGATTACGGGCCAGCGGATACCCAACATTCCCCAGACCGATGAAGGCTACCTTCATAAGTTCTTCGCTCCTCTATCTGATGGGATCGCTAGCTGGAACGAGGTGCAGATCGCTGCCCTCGTAGGGGTGCGCTAGCGCAACTTCCTCATTTAACTCAACACCCAAACCAGGATCGTCGGGCGGAATCACGTAGCCTTCCTCCCAGCGAATCGGCTTTTTGAGAATGCTGCTGTGAAATCCACCCCAGGTTTCTATGGATTCCAAGATCAGGAAGTTTGGTGTGCAGGCACTAATCTGAATGTTCGCAGCACCTTCGATCGGCCCGCAGTAAAGGTGCGGAGCGATCTGCGCATAATAGGCCTCGGCCATGCCCGCGATCTTTTTGGCTTCGAGCAATCCGCCTACCCGCCCTAACGCCATTTGCAGGATCGAGGCTGCGCCACACTGCAGAACACGAGCGAATTCGTACTTGGTCGTCAAACGCTCACCCGTGGCAATTGGGATTCGGGTCTGACGCGCGACCTTGGCCATCTCTTCAGGCATCTCCGGTGGCGTCGGCTCTTCAAACCAAAGCGGGTCGTAAGGCTCAAGGCGTCGCGCCAGTCGAATGGCGCCAGACGTCGTGAACTGACCGTGTGTTCCAAACAACAGATCACAGCGCGTACCGACGGCCTCCCGGATGCGCTTGCAAAAAAGCGCGCTCCGCTCAAGGGATTCCAGGCTGGGCTGACGCGGATCAAAGGCAGAATAGGGGCCGGCCGGGTCGAACTTCAGCGCCGTAAACCCCTGGTTCATGTACTCCACTGCCCGTTCTGCGGCGGCATCGGGATCGCTATAAACCGGCGAGGGCGCATAGGCGCCCCCCTCCTCCGGGCGTGGATAAAGATAGGTATAGCTCCGCAAGCGCTCATGCACTTTGCCACCCAACAGCTCATACACGGGCTTGTTCAACGCTTTGCCCAGGATGTCCCAGCAGGCCATCTCCAAGCCGCTCAAGACACCCATCAGCGAGATATCCGGCCGTTGGGAATAGCCCTGGCTGTAAACATTGCGCCAAAGCCGCTCAATGCGGAAAGGATCGCTCCCTTCAACATGTCGGCTGAAGACATCCTCGATCATGGCGACGACAGCGGCCGGTCCGACTGTGGCATTATAGACCTCGCCGACGCCTTCGATCCCATCGTCGGTCACTAACTTCACGAAAATGAAGTAACGCCCCCCGGCAAGGGGTGGCGGATTGCCAACCACGAAAGTCTTGAGATCACGAATCCTCATACGGCAAATCCTTTGGCCTCGGCGCGCGGATGCTGCGAATCGCGTCGAGTATGAAGGAAGGCGTTATAATGCCAATGCCAAAGAACGACATCATGGTGACGCTTTTTCTTTGGCCTTTTGCCGTTTAAGGGCCAAAATTTGTGATCCGCACAGAACTTTGCCGACAGGAGCAAAAAATGCATGGTTCAAGATTGGGATCACTGGTCATTGATTGCCAAACCGATGATCTCGCGGCGGCCGCTGAGTTCTGGGCGCAGGCGCTGGGTTATGAGGTCGGCGATGCTACCGGACCCTACGTCGATCTCGTCGGGCCGGATGGCGAGGTCAAAGTGCTGGTCCAGAAGGTCGAGCATGAAGCGCGGGTCCACCTCGACATCGAAACCGACGACCAAGAGGCGGAAGCAAGTCGTCTGGAAGCGCTCGGCGCCAAGCGTATCGCCAAGATTAAGCGCTGGATTGTTCTGGAGGCGCCCAGCGGGCATCGCTTCTGTGTCGTCAACCCGCAACGCAAGGACTTTCCGGACAGTGCGAATCGTTGGCCATGACCGCCTTTGACTTTGAAGCAAATCGCGCCAAGCTTAATGGTATGAGGAAATGGCCACACCTGCTCGCCGTGCTTGGGGTTGCCCTGCTGTTTGAACCCACTCGGGCTCCTGCGCAAGACCAGACCGTAAATCCAATCCTTAATTTCGAGATCGGCCGCTATCTGGGTTTGTGGCACGAGATCGCCAGCATTCCCGCTTGGTTTCAGGAAGACTGCGTGGCCCGAGCAACCGCGACCTATGCGCTTGCTGAAGAGCCCGGACGGCTCACGGTTCTCAACGCCTGTCAGACGGCTGGCGGCGGAAGGACGGAAGCCGAAGGCAGGGCCCGGCTGACGGGCGCGCTCAACCGCGGTGCCTTGGAGGTAACCTTCGTCGAAATCTTCGGCTGGTGGCTCTGGCCCGCTGCGGGCGACTACACCATCATCGCCCTGGACGACGATTACCGATGGTCCGCCGTTGGGCATCCCTCGCGTGATTACGGCTGGATACTTTCACGCGAGGAGAGTTTGTCCGACGAAACCCTGAAGATGATCGCCGCACACTTCCGCGCCGCAGGATACGATACCTGCCGTATCCTGACGACGCCTCGCCAGGATGGCGAGGCTCGGGTGCCACTCTGCGAAGATTAAGTTCGCATCAATCGATCGGGTTTTGACTCGGCTCGCCCTGCTCGCCCTCAAAGGGAGTCTGCGCCTTCTCGTTTTGCTGCTGACGCTCGGTACCCTTCGCGCTCTTCCTGGCCTTTTCGACCGACGCATTCAATTCGCTCTGGCTGCACAAGCCGAGAAGCACCGGATCGCGCGGGCGAATGTTAGCACTGTTCCAATGTGACCGCTCTCGCACCGCATGAATGGTGTTTTTGGTGGTGCCGATCATTTTGCCGATCTGAGCATCCGAAAGCTCCGGGTGATGGCGCAGCAGCCAGGCAACGCCATCGGGCTTGTCCTGGCGCTTGGCGAGCGGCGTGTAGCGCGGACCCTTGGTGCGTTTTGCAGGCTGCGGCAGGTTCTGCTTCGCCAACTCCAGGCGCACGGAGGGGTCGGCCTCGCCGCGTTCCAGCTCTTCCTTAGTCAACTGACCGTTGGCAACAGGGTCCAGGCCGTGAATCCCGGTAGCCACTTCGCCGTCGGCTATGCCCTGAACCTCCAGCACATGCAAACCGCAGAAGTCAGCGATCTGGTCGAAGCTCAGTTTCGTGTTGTCAACCAGCCATACGGCCGTTGCCTTGGGCATGAGGGGGGTAGCCATAGAACCTCCTTTTAGCGGGGGGCGTCTCATACGTCCCACCGACTGCACCATCCAACGAATGGACAGTGACTTTTAAACAATCATGGAATTGGGGCGGAATATACGGACTCCCTCGCTGCGGATAAAGCCCTTATGCGACCTCCAACATGATCTTTCCGATATGGCTGGACGATTCCATCAACGCATGAGCAGCTGCGGCATGCTCCAGGGAAAAGGTTTTGTGGATGACGGGAGCGATCCGACCCGCCTCGATCAAAGGCCAGACCCGCTTGAGAAGCGCCTGGGCTATCGCTGATTTGAAAGCCACGTCGCGCGCCCGCAAAGTCGATCCCGTGACCGTCAAGCGCTTCAGCATGATCGATTGAAAGTTGATTTCGGCCACCGGCCCGCCCAGGAAGGCGATGAAAACCAACCGCCCGTCCGGCGCCAAGGCTTTGATATCGCGCGCGATATAATCGCCGCCGACCATGTCGAGGATAACGTTGACGCCCTTGCCATCCGTCGCCTCCTTGACGACCTCAACGAAATCGTCATCCCGATAGTTGATCGCGCGTTCTGCGCCGAGCCGCAGACAGGCCTCCAGTTTTTCTGGGGATCCCGCTGTTGCGAATACGCGCGATCCCAAAGCCGTGGCAAGTTGAATGGCCGTGGTTCCGATACCGCTGGATCCCCCGTGCACCAAAAGCGATTCGCCCGGCTGCAATCCAGCACGATCGAACACATTGCTCCAAACCGTGAAGAAGGTTTCCGGCAAGGCTGCCGCCGCAATGAAATCCAAGCCTGCTGGAATCGGCAGGCACTGCTCCACCGGCGCTGCGCAGTATTGGGCGTAGCCACCACCTGTTACTAAAGCAGTTACGGTATTCCCAAGAGAAAGCGACTGAACGCCTTCACCCAAGGCCACAATCTCTCCGGCAATCTCTAGGCCCGGTATGTCGGACGCGCCCGGCGGCGGCGGATAGTTGCCGGCACGCTGCAATACATCGGGGCGGTTGACACCTGCTGCACGAACGCGGAGCAACACCTCACCCGGCTTGGGAACCGGCAGCGGTCGTTGCGACGGGATAAGGACCTCGGGCCCACCCGGCTCCCTGATCTCAATGACGGTCATCTCATCTGGCAGGTTACCGGGTAAAGACGCACTCATAATCATCGCTCCCTTGGCTGCGGATGGCACCCAGGTCTAGTATGCCAACGGACAGCGGCGCAAGCCCCGGCGATAAGTTGGCAATAGCAGCGTTTTCATTGCAGGGAGGAACCAACGTATGGATAGCGACGACCTGGAACCCCGCGCAAAGAAAGCCATTCTTAAAGACTTGGAAATCATGGGTGTTGCCGAGCTTGAAGATTATATCGCAGGGCTGCGGAGCGAGATCGAACGCGCTCAGGCCGTTATTGATCGCAAGCAAAGCCACCGCGGTACCGCCGAAAGCCTTTTCAAGTCTTAAGCGGGCCCGCCACCGGATTCCTCCAATCCGCGCTTCGCAGTTGCGCGCATGAAGAGGAACCAACCGATAATCCCAAGTACCAGAACGATGACCAGCCACCCGATACGCGGCGCGAAGGGGCAACGGGCGTCAGGCCCCACACGCCAAGCGCCGCCGCGCGGTGACAAAACCACATGCAGCAACGGCAAGACGTAAAAGCCAAGGATGAAGGCCCAGGCCAGAAGCGTTTCGGAAAACGGCTGATCCATCATGGGGCAATAGTGCGTTCTCGAAACCCCGTCGCCAAGTCACAAGTAGGTTTGTCGTTCGTTTTCGCCCTTTAACCGAGCCCGCGACCTCGCTATCACTGCGGAATGCATACAGGAACGAAGCAAACGAAAGGAATGCACATCATGTTGCAGGGTAAGACCGCCATCGTCACGGGCTCCACCAGCGGCATCGGCCTCGGCATCGCCGAGGCGCTGGCAGCGCAGGGTTGCCGTATCGTGCTCAATGGGCTGGGCGACGCAACCGAAATAGAGGACACCCGCCGCGAGCTCGCCGAAAGTAAAGGTGTCGACGTGGCCTACGATGGCGCCGACATGACCCGGCCCGATGAGATCGCCGCCATGGTCAAAGGCGCCGCCGCACGCTTTGGAAGCGCCGATATCCTGGTCAATAATGCCGGGATTCAACATACAAGCACGATAGAGGCGTTCCCGCGCGACCGTTGGGACGCCGTCATCGCGATCAATCTGTCCGCCATCTTCCATGCGACGCAAGCCGCGCTTCCATTCATGCATAAGGCGGGTTGGGGCCGTATCATCAACGTGGCGTCGGCCCACGGTCTGGTGGCGTCGGCCAACAAATCAGCCTATGTCGCAGCCAAGCACGGCGCGGTAGGACTGACCAAGGTTACCGCCCTGGAAACCGCCGGCAGCGGTATCACTTGCAATGCCATTTGCCCGGGCTGGGTGCGCACCCCCCTCGTCGAGCGTCAAATCGAGGCCCTTGCCGCTAAGGAGAATTGCAGCATTGATGAAGCAGCCGTTGAATTGTTGAAAGCCAAACAACCGTCCAAGCAATTCGTGACACCGCAACAAATCGGCGCGTTGGCTGCTTTCCTCTGTTCGTCGGCGGCCGAACAAATCACCGGCTCCACACAGTCGATCGACGGCGGCTGGACCGCCCAGTAGGGGGATCTACCAAGTCAATGCGAAGGCGGCTCATCTAGGAGCCGCCCAAACCACCAATATTGGAAATTCGTCGAACAATCGACCCTGAATAAAGATCGCAATTATTTGCGTAAAATTTAATCAATTGTTAAGGACTTTAATATTATTGTAGAGCTGTACTCCGGTTGGACGGATGCCGGGGTCTTAACTCCCTCTTTTCGAAACCTCCCTGTCCTCTGGGCCGCCGATTAACAAAATCGACGGCCCTTTTCTTCGGTATTTCAATCTGTTAACTATTTTGACACAAATGCGACTTGACCAATCGCGTGTCTGCGCTTTAACGTTCCATCACCATCCCGGCAAGTGGACAGGTAGAGGCAACGAACGATGGAGGGCCACGATCCCAAAATGAGGATCGTCAGGCCCTCCACGCATTTCTGCCTTATGATTTTCTTCAGACCCGAGGCGGATTGGAGTCCTCCATGACGAACCCGAAATTCCTGAAGCCCGATACGCTGGCCCTACATGCCGGACATCAACCGGATCCCGTCACTGGCTCACGCGCGGTCCCTATCTACCAGACCACGTCCTACGTTTTCCGGAGCGGCGACCACGCCGCAGCGCTCTTCAATCTGGAACAGGCGGGCCATCTATACAGCCGTATATCGAATCCGACCGTTTCGGTTTTGGAAGAGCGCATCGCAGCCCTTGACCTGGGCGTCGGCGCCGTCGGCGCAGCCTCCGGCCACGCGGCGCTGTTTCTTGCGGTTGCGACGTTGATGGGCCAAGGCGGTCATATCGTCTCATCGCGCTCGCTCTACGGTGGATCAGTCAATCTCTTCACGCACACCCTGCCGCGCTTTGGAATCACCACAACCTTCGTCGACCCTCGCAAGCCAGAGGCGTTCCGTGCCGCCATCCGCCCGGAAACGCGCATGATCTTCGCGGAGGTTGTGGGCAATCCTGGCTTGGAGATTCTTGATCTGCCGGCCGTTGCCGACATCGCCCACAAAGCCAAAGTACCCCTGGTGATCGATAACACCTTTCTCACGCCGGCCCTGTTGCGCCCGGTTGAGATGGGGGCTCACCTGGTGGTTCATTCGGCCACCAAGTGGTTGGGCGGCCACGGATTGGCGATCGCCGGGCTGTTGGTTGACTCGGGGCGTTTCGATTGGGAGGGGTCGGGCAAGTTCCCTACCATTACAGAACCCTACGAAGGCTACCATGGCATTGATTTTTCAGACGAATTCGGACCCCAGGCGTTTCTGATGCGGGCGCGCTCGGAAGGCCTGCGCGATTTTGGGGCCAGCATGTCCCCGCAAACAGCTTTCTACATCCTGCAAGGTATCGAAACTCTCTCGATCCGTATGGAGCGGCACTTGGCGAACACCGAAAAGGTGCTGGCGTTCCTGGAGGGAAATGAGGCGGTTTCCTGGGTGTTGCACCCCAGTTTGAAGAGCCACCCCGACCACGCGCTGGCGCAACGCCTGCTGCCGAAGGGCGCGGGCTCGATCATTTCCTTTGGCGTAAAGGGGGGCCGAGATGCCGGCGCCCGTTTCATCGAGGGATGCCAGCTTTCCTCGCACCTGGCCAACGTGGGTGATGCCAAGACCCTGGTTATTCATCCAGCAAGCACAACGCATTCTCAGCTTTCCACCGAAAACCTGCGCGAGGCCGGAGTCGGTGAAGATATGGTTCGGCTATCTGTCGGACTGGAAGATGCCGATGACATCATTGACGATCTGCGCAACGCCCTTCGCCATTCCCAGCGCGACGATCGTTGATACAAAAACACTCTTAGTAACCTGGAAGTAAGCTCATGGAACTGACCGTAGACGGCCACCGTGTTCATGCCGCCACCGGCGGGCGCCAGTTCGATCCCAACCTGCCGGCGATGATTTTCCTGCACGGCGCAGGCATGGATCGAACAGTTTGGTCGCTGCAAAGCCGCTATTTCGCCCATCGCGGCCACGCGGTCTTGGTTCCCGATCTGGCCGGTCACGGTCAGTCGGATGGCGAGGCCAAGACAAGTATCGGTGACTGGGCGGACTGGGTATCGCAGCTTGTTACCGCGGCCGGAGTCGCCGGCGCCGTCCTGGTTGGCCATTCCATGGGATCGCTCATCGCCCTGGAGACCGCACGTCTGCATCCACAACAAGTCACCGGCCTCATCTTGTTGGGCGTAGCGCCGCGCATGCCGGTTCACCCAGACTTGCTGGCCGCCGCTCAGGCCAACGACCGTAAGGCGGCATCACTGATTTCCGATTGGGGTTATGGACCAACCGGCCATATAGGCGGCGCCAAAATTCCCGGCCTCTACCTGGTTTGGGGCGGCGAGCGTTTGTTGGAGCAAGCGCACCCCAATAGCCTGTTCCGAGATCTAAGCGCATGCAATTCGCACAAGGTCGAATCCGATGGCATCACTTGCCCAACACTATTGGTTCTGGGTGACAAAGACCGCATGACCCCAGCAAAAGCCGGGCTCAAGCTGAGCCAAATGATGGAACGGACGGAAGCGATCGTCATTCCCGAAAGCGGGCACATGATAATGCTGGAAAAACCAGATGAAACACTGGCGGCCATGAAGCAATTCACGTCGCGCTTGAGCAAAGAAGGAAGACAGGCAGTTTGAGGTTGCCTATACTTCAAACTCTTTTGCGAGTCGCCATGCATTTTCGGAATGCAGGGTCTGATTCGATCACGCTAGCGGCTGGGGGACCGCATGGATTGGGATAAGCTGCGAATATTTCACGCCGTTGCCGAGGCGGGCAGCTTCACCCATGCCGGTGATCAGCTTAACCTCAGTCAATCGGCGGTCAGCCGCCAGATCAGCGCGCTTGAGGACAGCCTCAATGTGACGCTGTTCCACAGGCATGCGCGCGGCTTGATCCTGACTGAACAGGGCGAACTGCTTTACCGTACGGCCCATGAAATTTTCGGTAAGCTTTCGATGGTCGAGGCCCAGCTTGCTGAAAGTAAAGATCGGCCGCGCGGTGCGCTCAAGATCACAACGACGGTTGCCTTTGGATCGACGTGGCTCGCGCCACGCATGCGCGAATTCATTGAGTTGTATCCGGATATCGAAACACACCTGATATTGGCGGATCGGGAGCTTGACCTTTCGATGCGTGAAGCGGACGTCGCGATCCGGCTTTCCCCTCCCAGACAGGCAGACCTCGTGCAGCGGCACTTGCTGACCGTCCACATCAATATCTACGCGTCGCCGCATTATCTGAAGAAAAGTTCGTCACCGGCATCCGCCAAGGATCTCGATAAACATCGACTGGTCGTTTATGGCGAGGATGCCCGTCCCCCCGTCCCGGATGTCAACTGGCTGCTGCGCATTGGCAACGACTCGGGGCAGCTTCGCAAACCAGCGCTGACCGTGAACAACGTCTACGGCGTGATGCGCGCAGTGCAGGCCGGGGCCGGTCTTGGGGCCCTGCCGGAGTTCATGGCGCAGGGTTCGTCTGACCTCGTCCAGGTTCTTCCCGAGTTGACGGGACCCACCATTGACGCCTATTTCGTTTACCCTGAAGAGCTCCGCAGCTCCAAAAGAATCCAGGTTTTCAGGGACTTCCTATTACGCCACGTAACGGCGCAGCGGTTCTAGAAACGGCATTTCAGGCGGGTCTGTTTAGTAGTTATATGGCATTTTCACCAAGCCATGCGCCACGTGCATGTCAATGCTGCTAAATTTGGTGTGGTATAGCCGGCATCCATCATTATCTTGGGCTTATCGATGTTGCGTCGCAACATCAACCGGCTTGCCGACGTCCCCTCGTCGGCAAAGAGTTCCGGGCCCTTGGCCCGGAAGGGGTTCCTTTTTGGAATCCTACGTCTCCCAGACGTGAAGCCTCCCTGTTCAACTTGCCGGGAAATCGAAAGGTTTCCCGGCATTTTTTTCGGTGAGTTAGGCTGAGACTGCAAAAGTGGCGGGACGCCAGCACAAGAATATGGCATAGATGTGCGACGAGAATGGAGTGACAGATGAGCCGATTTGATCCAGACGGTCTTAAAGACGCCGCAACGCTTACCCCCGAGAAGCGCCTTTGGTGCGCAGTGCTGTTCCGTATTTTCCAGGACGCCTGCCGCAAATTGCCGGAGAGTGCCGACAATGCGGTGAAGATCGAATGTGATCAGGCGCGTTCATGGTTGCTGAGCGGTCAGGACATGCGGATCGTTTGCGAACTCGCTGGTTTCGACCCCGATGCCGTTCGTGAATCGGCGAGGCGGATGGAACAGGCCGGATGGCCCGTCATTAAGCTCGACGTCAGCGAAAAGACCGAGGCAGCACCACTGGCCGCCTGATGTGCGGCGATGTCATGTAAGAACGGAGCCGCGCCATCACGGCTCCTTCCGTTCCCGCTATAGGCCGTCAACCAATGCCAAGGAGCAAACCGATGCTCCCTGGCGTAATGCCTTCACCGGCGCATAGTCCGGCGAATGATAGAAAGTTCGCGCCTGCTCCATTGAGGGAAATTCGATAACTACCAGCCGTGTCGGCTTCCAAAGGTCTCCTTCGAACACCTCCAGTTCACCGCCCCGTACTTTATAAATTCCGCCGTACTTCTCGACTAACGGCTTTGCCTGCGCCTTGTAATTTTCATAGGCTTCCGGGTCGGTAATCTTGGTATCGACAATCAGATAGGCTGGCATATCCAGTCTGCTCCCATTTCCTTGCTGTCTGGAGAGTTCATTCCGCTGCCGTAGTTTATTCCTCGGGTTGGCAGGGCCAGGTCGTCGGGCGAGCCATGCCCGCTGGCAGGACCGTTTGGTCGTCCCCGCAAGAGCGCCCGAGATTCTCCTGCGTCAAGCCTTGGGTCTTGGAAAGGTCAACGCCCTCAAGATGCACGAGCATCATGATCGCTTGCGAGAAATCGGCACCCGATAAGGACGCTCCACGGAGATCCGTGCGCACCAGCAATGCGCTGCGGAACTTTGCATCGTCGAGAGTCGCCTGCGTCAACAGGGTCCGGCTCATCTCAGCTTTGGTGAGGTCGGCACCACGCAAATCGGCGCCTGTAAAATCGGCCCGCGCCAAATCGGCTTTATGGAGGTTTGCTCCCGGCAGATGTGCCTCCTTGAAATTCGCGCGTCCGGCATAGGCTCGCTCTAGATTGGCGCCTGTCAGCTCCGCCTCGGCCAGCCGAGTCCGCGACAAATCTGCCGAAATGAAGATTGCGCCTTTTAACTGCGCACTCTTGAGGTCGCTGCTGCTCAAATCCGCGCGCTCGAAGTTTCCGTTGTCGAGTTCACTACCCACCAAACGCAAGCGGGTTTTCGAGCAGGCGGTCCAATCGACGCCAGGCCTTGGGGAGTCGCTACAGCCGGCGAAGGGTTTGACTTGCATGACAAAAGGCGCGCCGGCAACCAACAAGGCGCCCAACAGGACCCTGGTCACCAATCTTCCGTTCGTCTGTCGCTTTTGCCTAATTCCTAGCGGACCCATTCACTTCCCTTCACATAAAGAGTTTCTCACCTTCAAGGCCATCATAGAGTTCAGCAACATACTCGCCATAGCCATTGTAAAGCTGTGTCGGCACGCGTTCATCGAAACCTAACACGCGCTCGGTGGCTTGGCTCCAACGCGGGTGTGGAACTTCCGGATTGACGTTGGCCCAAAAGCCATACTCGCTGGCCTGGATATTCTCCCAGAAACTAAAGGGTCGTTTGTCGGTGAACTCAAACTGCACGATTCCTTTGGTCGATTTGAAGCCGTACTTCCAGGGCACCGCCAAGCGCAGGGGGGCTCCATTCTGCTTAGGCATGGGCTTCCCATAAATTCCGGTTGCAATGAAGGCCAGATCGTTCGTCGCTTCGGCGATCGTGAGCCCTTCTACATAGGGCCAGGGATACCACGCCGCCTTCTGACCAACAGCAACCTCGGGATTCGAAAAGGACACCATTTTCACATATTTGGCGCTAGACAGAGGCCGCGCGAGGTCAACCAAGGCTCGTAGCGGGAAGCCGCTCCAGGGCACAACCATCGACCAAGCTTCGACACAACGATGGCGATAAACCCGCTCTTCAAGCGGCATCTTGGCCAGCAGGTCATCTATATCAATTTCGAAGGGCTGCTCAACCATCCCATCGATCCGGACCGTCCAGGGTCTGATTGGCAGATCCTGAGCGCGCTGCCAGATATTCTTTGAAGATCCGAACTCGTAGTAGTTGTTGTAGGTCGTGGCTAGCCGCTCATCGGTCAAGGGTCGCTCTGCCTTGTAGGTCGTGTTCCGCTCAACCGGATACAGCTTGGCGCTTGGATCGTCCGTTGTCTCGGCACTGGCTGTCTTGATGTCCTGCTCCTCGCAACCCGCCAGCAAAGCACCGGCCGACATCAGAATCGGGCCAGCCGCCAACCCCGCGACGAACCTGCGTCGCTGATGAAAGAGGCGTTCCGGCGTCACAGCGGACTCGGGCAGGGCCCAACCGCGTCGTTTGATAATCGGCATTTAACCGTTCCTCCTGGTGATTCCTAACCATGAATCATTGTCTGCCAGGACAAGAATACAACTACTACATAGATTACATTTGGTCACAAGAACGCGACCATACAATGATCAGCGCGAGACGCTGAACGTTCAGGCGAACCGCTTTCCCGCTGAATCACTCAAAAGCGAGGGTTACCTCACCCAAGGGACCAAAGTCCGCCCGGCAACCTTGCCCAGCTTCGAGCAAGGCAAACTTTGCGGTAACCAGACCCGTGGTTACCGTCTCCCCTGCCTGTAATCCACGCCCACGTCGTGTTAGATCGTTAGCCAACCATGTGAGCGCCCTGAGCGGATGGCCGAGGACAGCCTCCCCGCGACCGCTGCTGAAGGCCTCTCCATCGACGGTTAATCGCACCTCTAGATTTGCTAGGTCGAGATGGCGCCAATCCTCCGTTCCCAGCCCCAAGACGAATGCACCATGTACGGCGTTGTCCGCCGCCAGCGAAGGTGCGCCACGTTTCGTCCAGTCCCTACCGAAGCTGCTGCTGACGATCTCGAAGGCCGGATGCAAGCTTGCGACGGCTTGGCTAACCTCGTCGCTGCTGTAGTCGGCGCCTCGGGGCGGCAGGTCCTCCGCGAGAATGAACGCAAACTCCGGCTCTATAAGGCGGAACAAAAACCTGTCCGCCGGTAGATGAGCCGGACTGTCATGATAGGCTTCTTCCAACAGGCGACCGAAGAATGGGCCATCCACCCCAAGCAGCGTCTGCGCGACGGCCGAAGTCGCTGCGATCTTGTAACCGCAGGCCTTTGCGTTTTGCACGGCCAACAGCACATCCTGCACCACATAGCCCTCGGCCAGGTCAGCGGGTCGGATATCCGCCGGGAGCTCCGCCAAGGGCTGAAGGTCGCGCCGTGCGCCCGTCAACATTTCAACACAGCGCTGGATCGCCGCCTGCTGCATGCCGCCAGTCCTCTTTATCTAGCCAGCACCGATCAGGTGCTTGATGTTCCTGCGCCAGTTAACCCGCTTTAAGGCGTCTTGCCTACCGATCTTGCCTATTGTGCCGCCTGGCGAGCCTGAACCACCTGATCTGCCAATCTGCCTTGAAGTTCCTGCAGGTGATCAAAGACAGCGGTAAAATAGGCGGTACCCTGGGTCAAGCTCCGCAACTCTATGATGAGATCCTGAAGTTCGGATTCCGGCATGTAGGCCTGATGATCATCCCAACCCGTCCAACCCGCCTTACCGTCAAACCCCAGAATCTGGCCTCGACGGCTGCTTATCAGCCCATGAATACGGTTGGTGAAGCTTTGCGGAACAGAGATGGTTACGAGGTGTATTGGCTCCAGGAGCACGGGATCACACTCGACGAGCGCGTCGGTTATTGCCTGACGCCCGCAAATCTTGAAAGCCTGATCGGAGCTATCTACAGAATGGTGTTGGCCGTCGTAGAGTTCAACTTCCAGATCGACCACCTGAAAGCCCAGGGGACCGCGGACCAGGGATTCCCGAACGCCTGATTCAACCGCCGGGATGTAGTTGCGCGGCACCGATCCACCGACAACGCTATCGCTGAACTGGAAACCGCTACCCCGTTCGCGTGGCTTGATCCGAATCTTTATGTCGGCAAACTGCCCGTGGCCGCCACTCTGGCGCTTATAGCGCGAATGATGATCCGCCGATCTGCGAATGGTCTCCTTGTAGCCGGTTTGCGGTCTGTCGGTACGAACGGCGACATTGAACTTATTCTTGAGACGCTCAACGGCTAGCTTCAGATGCACCTCGCCCTGGCCGCGCAACAGCAACTGCCCCGTATCCTCACGCATAATGCTGCTGATCGAGGGGTCCTCCTCAGCCAACTTCGCCAAGCCGGCAGTCAACTTCACCTCATCCTGGCGGTTTTCCGGCTCAACGGCCACGGCGTAGACCGGCTCGGGAGATTCCGGCTTTAACACATCCGGATAGGTGATGTTGGCTTCGTCGAATAACGCCCCGGTCGCAAGGTTGTCTCGGCGACCCAACGCAACCAAGTCGCCACTTTCGGCCCGCGCCAGCTTTTCGGTCTCTCCCCCCATGACCCGGTAAAGTCCGGACAGACGCTCACCAACGACATTCGCGCCTTCTGCCAGCGGGCCGCGCCAGACCCTGGCCATGCTGAGTTTCCCTGTATGCGGATGGTGCTGCGTCGCCAAGACACTGGCAAGATAAGAGCCCTTGCCTTCCAACGACAGGCGTTTGGCCGTGGTTGACGCCTCCGGCGCTTCATGCCGCAAGGCTTTCCAAAGCCGGGTTACACCGTTCTCACGCTCTGCCGACCCCAGGAAAACCGGAACAATCAGATCCTGGCGCAGATCAGCGGCTAATTGTTGATAAACCTCCTGGGTCGCCGGAACCTTGTCTTCAAGCAACTGTTCAAGCAGGTCATCGTCAAAATCGGCCAGTGATTCCAATAGCTCTTGACGGGCTTCGCCCTCGCGGTCACGCATCTCATCGGGCATCTCGATCAGATCCGAAGGCTGGCCTTCGCGATAAGCGTAAGCGCGTTCACTGACAAGATCGACAAAGCCGGTCACGGCCTCGCCGTCACGAATTGGAACTTGGCGCAATACGAGCGGTTTTTCGGAAACCTCCTGCAATCCAGCCATTAGATCGCGCGCGCGCAAATCGGACTTATCCATCTTGTTGACATAAACAACATGCGGAATGTTGTGGCTGTCCATGAACTTGAAGAGCGGTGCGAGGATAGCCAGGCGATCAAGATTGGGTTCCGTCACGACAACCACGACATCTGCAACCAGCAGAGCTTGATACGATAGCTCCAGCAACTCTACCGAGCCGGGCGCATCGATCAGGTGCCACGTCTCTCCCAAGAAACTGCAATGCGCGAAATTGAGCTCTGTGGACATGCCGTGCGATCGCGCTTCTGCGGACGCATCGCCGACCGTGGCGCCATCTTTAACCGAACCCCGGCGCGGTATGGCGCCAGCGGCATGAAGCAGAGATTCGAGCAGCGTGGTCTTACCGCTGCCATAAGATCCGACAATGGCCGCGCAACGCGGCCCCGATTGGGCTTTTCCAGGCGACTCGCTATTCGGCATGACATCCTCCCTGTGCTGCGCTCGCTCTAACGAGTGCGCACCCGCCCTACGCGAAGGATATCGCGGAGGCGGACTGCCCCCGTACGCGGCGTCTTGTATCGTTTTACAGGATTCAGTCTGAGCAATTTGCCCAGCACACGCAAGCATCCCGCACCCGACGCTGGTTAGGGCACCGGTCGAATTGATTCTACTGCGCTTCCGTGAAACCCTTGTTCCCTGCGCGGGTCACATTGACGTGTCCAGCCGCTCCAGTTCATCAATCATCGATTCGATGACGGACAACCCCTTACCCCAAAACGCCGGATCCGAGGCATCCAGATTGAAGGGCGCCAATAGCTCCTTATGACGCTTACTGCCACCGGCGGCCAGCATTTCGAGGTACTTTTCGGCGAAGCCCGCCTCGGCTTCCTGATAAACGGCGTATAGCGAGTTCACCAGGCAATCGCCGAACGCATAGGCGTACACGTAGAAGGGCACATGCACAAAATGCGGGATATACGACCAGAAGGTTCTGTAGTCGTCGTCGAACGACAGCGACGGCCCCAAACTGGCCTGCTGGGTTTCCATCCAAATGTCGCAGAGCTCATCGGGAAGCAACTCGCCCTCGCGTCTCTTGTCATGAACGATCGTTTCGAACTCATGAAAGGAAATCTGACGCACGACTGTGTTCAACATATCCTCCACTTTCCCGGCGAGCATGATCTTGCGCCGGGTGGGATCGCTCTCGCTGCGCAGCAGCGATTGGAAGGTCAACATCTCGCCGAAAACTGACGCGGTTTCCGCCAAGGTCAGCGGCGTGTTCGCCATCAAATATCCCTGATCGGCCGCCAACACCTGATGCACCCCATGACCCAACTCATGGGCCAGGGTCATAACGTCGCGCACGCGCCCCTGGTAGTTCATCAGGATATAGGGATGTGCTCCCGGAACGGTGGGATGCGAGAACGCGCCCGATGCCTTTCCGGGGCGTGGGTCGGCATCGATCCAGCCTTGCGAAAAGAAACGCTCGCCGACTTCGGCTAGGCGTGGCGAGAATTCCCCATAAGCCGTGAGCACATGCTTCTCGGCTTCGCCCCAGGCGATTCGGCGGTCATTAGCTTGCGGTAAAGGTGCGTTGCGGTTCCAGTACTCCAACTTCTCGCGTCCGAACCACTTAGCCTTCAGGGCATAATAGCGATGCGACAAGCGCGGATAGGCCGAACGAACTGCCTCCACGAGCGATTCGACAACCTCGTCCTCGACAACGTTCGCCAGATTGCGCGACGACACCGGCTTTTGAAACTTGCGCCAGGAATCCTCGATCGCTTTGTCCTTGGCCAGGGTATTTGTGATCTGCGTGAAAAGTCTGAGGTTCTGCTTCAGCACCGATGCCAACGACTTCGCCGCAGCCTTGCGCGTATTCTCATCGCGATCGGTCAGTTTGTTGAGAATCTGCGCCTCGGTCAGTTCTTCGCCGTTCAACGGGAACTTAAGGGCTGCCATGGTCTCATCGAACAAGCGATTCCAGGCAGCGCGGCCCGTGACATGCTTTTCATGCAAAATGCGCTCTAGGTCCTCGCTTAACTGGTACGGCCGGAAAGCACGCTGCTCCTCCAACCAAGGGCGATACCGCGCCAGAGCACTGTCCTTCAGCTTCTCGGCCAAGTCCCGGTCATCTAGCCGGTTCAACTCCAGCGTGAAGAAAATCAACTGCGCAGAGATTCCAGTGACCGTCTCCTGAATGCTTTGGTGGAAACGCCCAACCTTTGCATCAGTCATATCTGTGCTATGGAGCAACTGTGCGTAGCTCATCAAACGGCCGAGTGTCTCCTCAATCGCTTCATAGTCCGAGATGGCTGCTGCAAGTTCCGAGCCGCTCAATCCCGCTAATTTACCTTCGTAGTCCTGGCGAAAAGCCTTGGCCTTCGCCGCAGCATCCGAACAATCCTGTTTGACTGCTTGCGAGTCGGGGCCAGGATAGAGATGATCGAGATTCCAGGTGGGAAGCTGGTCGGCGGAGCGTTCGGCGTTGTCTTGGGACAAAGGTCATACCTCGGCGAGATGTTGGCTAACGTTGGACGATATAGGTGGCATTTGTCCTTTCGCCAAGCGTATCGGACAAACCAGAACAAAAAGACTATGAAATTTCGGCTACTATGGAGCCGGCATTGGGGAAAGAAACGGGGGACTGCCCATGGATTACAAAGCTTGGCCTAGCCTATCGGCATTGTTCTATCATCAGGTAGAGTCCGAAGGGGACAATCCTTTTCTCTGGCAGAAAGTTGATGGAACGTACCAAGCGTTGAGTTGGCGGGAGGTCGCCGAGCGGGTCAAGGCGTTGTCGCGCGGCCTGCGGGACCTTGGCGTCAAACCCGGCGACCGCGTGACGCTGGTGGCGGAGAATTCGCCAAACTGGTTCATTGCCGATCTGGCCATTGTATCGGCGGGCGCGATCACCGTGCCGGCCTATACCACCAACACCGAAACCGACAACCAGCATATCCTGAATCACAGCCAGTCCATTGGTGCCATCGTTTCGGATAATGCCTTGGCCAGTCGGCTGCTACCGGCTGCGATCAAAGCACCGGAATGCCGTTTCGTCGTCGCGATCGAAGATCCCGGCATCGACCAATCTTCGACTCTCGACATCCACCAGTGGGACGATGTCATGCGCCGAGGGAAGGAATTGCCGGACGATGTGATGGATATTGTCCGCCGCGCCAAGCGCGAGGACGTCTGCTGTTTCATTTACACATCCGGAACCGGCGGCACGCCCAAGGGCGTGATGCTCAGCCACGGCAACATCCTCTGCAATTGCATGGGCGCCTATCATTTGTTGGAGGAATTCGGCTTGGGCCGGGAAGTCTTTTTGTCCTTCCTGCCCCTCTCCCATTCCTATGAGCACACCGCCGGTCAGTACTTTCCCATGTCTATAGGCGCGGAGATCTATTACGCCGAAAGCGTTGAACAGCTGCTGACCAATCTGGCCGAAGTACGCCCGACGATCATGACCGCCGTTCCCCGCCTTTATGAGTCGATGCATCAACGCATCCAGCGTGGGATCAACAAGCAGGGTGGGTTGAAGAAGAAGCTCTTCGACATGGCTGTGGAAATCGGTATCAAGCGTTACCGCGACCCTATCAGTCTAACGTTGCTCGACCGTATCAAGGATGTGATCGCCGATCGGCTGGTCCGTCGGAAGGTGGCCCTCCGGTTCGGCGGCCGGTTGAAGGCATTCGTCTCGGGTGGCGCGGCGCTCAACCCGGACATCGGCACCTTCTTCATTGCGCTCGGTCTACGATTGCTTCAAGGCTACGGGCAGACCGAAGCCTCGCCCGTCATATGCGCCAACCCGCCGAGCTGCATCAAGATACACACGGTAGGCCCGGCTTTGACCGACGTTGATGTGAAAATAGCTGCCGACGGTGAAATCCTGGTCCGCGGCGAACTGGTCATGCGCGGATACTGGCGCGACGAAGAAGCCACGGCGCGTGTTATCCAGGACGGTTGGCTGCATACCGGTGATATCGGCCGCTTGGACGAAGACGGCTATTTGGAAATTACCGACCGCAAAAAAGATATCATCGTACTTTCCGGCGGCGACAATGTATCGCCCGCACGTGTCGAGGGTTTCTTGACGCTGCAGCCCGAAATTAGTCAGGCCATGGCTTTTGGCGACAAGAAACCGCATCTCGTCGCCCTGTTGGTGCCCGATCCCGATTGGTTGCGCGAATGGACCCGTGAAAACGGCAAATCCAGCGATCTGTCGATACTGCGCGACGACCAGGATTTCCGCAAAGCGATGAATGCTGCCATCGAAAGGGTCAACAAATCCCTCTCATTGCTGGAAAAGGTCCGGCGATTCCAAATCGCGGACGAAGCCTTCAGCGTCGACAATCAAATGATGACCCCGACGTTGAAGATCCGACGTCACGTCATCAAGCAACACTACGGCGCCTTGATGGATAGCCTATACAAGGCCTGATACAAGGTCCGACGAATCAGGCACGCGGGCCGCTTGAAATCGACCCGCGTGCGTTGATTTCCTCGATTAGGAGGAAAAGTTCCGCCAGCGCCTTCAAGAACGCGGCGACGCTCGCACGGCTGTAGCCGCGCCAGAGGCTCCCTAGTCGAAAAGAATCTCCAGCTTGCCGCAGGGCGATCCAAACTTCCTGGCCTTCGAAGGCCAAGGCCATTTGCCCACCGCCGAAGCGCCGATCCAGTGCCAGGAGCCGCTCCATGAAAAGCGGCGTCAGGAGGTAACGCGCCTCGACCTGGTCTTTCGAGTACACCTCGAAAACCTCTTCGAAACGCGGGTCCTCCAACCGTACTTTATCGCCACCGCCGAACAGCCCACTCAGCGCACCGGCCAACCAGCCCGCATCGCGCTTGACCAGCACACGCGTCGAGAAAGGCTTCAAGAACCCACAGCGGATCAACAGTCCGTCAAAGACCGTAACATAGGTTGTCTTGGTGCCATTCTTGGTGTTCTGGGTGCGCTTTTCCTCCAGATACGCCTCAGCGATATCAAACGCGACGCCTGCGTGCTGACCCCGCACCCGGTCCTCAAGTTTAGACCGGTCATAAGATGGCAGGATCCCCAACTCCCTGAAGCGGTCCAGGGGAAATACGCCAGCCACACGGCTGTAGTCGAGATCCAGGTACCCAAAGATCGCCGTCAGCAAACTACCTTCGCTATCGGCCAAGCGTCTGGCAGCCCAACCGCAGCCGATACCACCGACCAGGATCGCCGGAACAATCAGCATTGGGTTGATCACCTGCATCTCATCGGTCGAGAAAAAGCTGGCAACGCCAAGCGCGCCACCGATCAGCAGTGAAACGCCGATTATTGCGAGACTTTGCCGACGCTTTCGATTCTGTGCATCCAGGTTTGGCTCAATTTCACGCCGCCAGAAGTCCTCGAACCCCGCGAACCGCGGCCCCAACACGTCGAATGACCGGCTTTCGGCGTCATCCTGTGGCACACCTTCACCTCTTCAAGTAGTCGTCCGCGTCAATGGGCTGGCGAACGGCTTCTTCTTCGACTTCGTAGTAAGGCATCTCGCTAACCTTTACCCAGCCCGCGATCATTGATGTTGGGAAAATCTGTACGAGGTTGTTGAGATCCGTTACCGCCGAATTATAGAACCGACGTGCCGCCGATATATGCCCCTCGACCTCTGAAAACTGCACCATGGCTTCCTGGATTGGCTTTTCCGCCTTTAGGTCCGGGTAGGCCTCCACTTGTATCATTAGGCGCCCGACCTGCTTTTCCAGTGCTTGAACAACGCCCAGGTGCTCCGCAGCGGCTTCGCCGCTTTTCGGGCGCTCGGTTTCCTGGAACCGACTCCGCAACCGCGTGACCTCATTCAACAAATCGCGCTCGTGTTCCATGTACCGCGCCGCCAGCTTCAAAACGTTGGGCAGCAAATCGTAACGTTTACGCAATTGCACATCGATGGATGCCAATGCTTCTAGAGCCCTGTTCCGAGTCGAAATGACCTTCACGTAGAGGCCGTAAAGAATCAGCGCCGCGACAGCTAGAACGATCAAGAAAATGACGGTCGAATCCATGCGGTCTTTCCCCCCTCAATCAATCGGCCCGCCAAGGGTAACAACCCGTAAAGGCTGCGAATAGCCCCGTCTGCCTGTCACTCAGACCACAGCAAGAATAATCTTGCCAAAAAGGTCAGTATTGCTTACCTATAATCTTATCTTGCATGAGAGGTTGCCTTTACCGACATCTTGCAAGAGGCTCGAATCTTCCCAGAGCGGCGGAGAAGAATCGCTCGAGAAGACGGCGATGAAGTTTTTGCTGAACTGGAGGACGGACGGGATGGCGTTGCAAGCGGTCTCACTCAATGACAAGTTCGAGCTGGAAACCGGCCGGGTTTACCTGAACGGGACACAGGCGTTGGTGCGTTTGCCGATGATGCAGCGCCAGCGCGATCTGGCAGCGGGCTTGAACACGGCTTGCTTCATCTCTGGCTATCGCGGGTCGCCGCTGGGGGCGGTCGATCAGCAGTTGCACCGAGCCAAACCTTTCGTCGAGAAAAACCACATCTACTTCCAGCCGGGCGTCAACGAGGATTTGGCCGCCACCGCCATCTGGGGCAGCCAGCAAGGCGATATCTTCAACGACTTCAACTACGACGGCGTCTTTGCCATGTGGTATGGCAAGGGACCGGGTGTCGACCGTTCGGGGGATGTCTTCAAACACGGCAACCACGCCGGAACGGCGAAGCACGGAGGCGTCCTGCTGCTTGCCGGTGACGATCACACCGCCAAATCATCGACAGTCGCGCATCAGAGTGAATACGCCTTCGTTGACGCCATGATCCCGGTCCTGAACCCGGCGGGCGTGCAGGAATTCCTGGACCTGGGCATTTATGGCTGGGCGATGAGCCGCTTTTCCGGTTGCTGGATCGGCTTCAAGACCATCGCCGAAACCGTTGATTCCTCGGCCAGCGTTTACGTAGACCCGCAGCGCGTGAAGATCGTGCTGCCTCAGGACGTGGAAATGCCGCCGGAAGGCCTGAACATCCGTTGGCCCGACGAGCGACTGGAGCAGGAAGAGCGGCTGATGCGTTACAAGCTTTACGCAGCGCTCGCCTTTGCACGCGCTAACAAGCTTGATCGCCGCGTGATCGACAGCCCCAAACGCCGCTTCGGCATCGTCACGACCGGCAAGTCGTATCTGGACGTACAGCAGGCGCTGGACGATTTGGGGATCGATGACGATTTGGCCGCCGAACTTGGCCTCTCGCTCTATAAGGTCGCCCTTGTTTGGCCACTTGAACGCGAGGGACTGCGCAGCTTTGCGGAAGGTTTGGACGAGATTCTGGTGGTCGAGGAAAAACGCGCGCTGCTGGAAAACCAAGTCAAGGAGCAACTCTACAACTGGCGCGAGGACGTGCGCCCCCGGGTGATCGGAAAGTTCGACGAGACCGGGAAGCCACAGCTTCCTTCCCATGGTGAACTGACCCCGGCGCTGATCGCCCGCGTGATCGCGCGGCGCATCGAACGCTTTTACAAGAGCGAACGCATCGACAGGCGCCTCAAGTTCCTCGAGGAAAAGGAAGCCGCGCTGGAGGCCCACAAGGCGCCCATGGAGCGCACGCCTTACTTCTGTTCGGGCTGCCCGCACAACACCTCGACCAACGTGCCGGAAGGAAGCCGCGCACTGGCGGGCATCGGCTGTCATTTCATGTCGATCTGGATGAACCGGGACAACGAAACCTTCACCCAGATGGGCGGTGAAGGGGCTTCCTGGATCGGTCAGGCGCCTTTCTCCAAGACCAAGCATGTCTTCGTGAATCTGGGCGACGGAACCTATTTCCACTCGGGTCTTCTAGCCATCCGAGCGGCTGTCTCGGCCAAGGTCAACATGACCTACAAGATCCTTTTCAATGATGCCGTGGCAATGACCGGCGGGCAACAGCATGATGGCCCCCTGGACCCAGCGATCATCTCCCGACAGATCGCCGCCGAAGGCGTGCGTAAGGTCGTCGTGGTCAGCGATGAACCGGAGAAGTATCCGGTCGGCGTCGCCTGGGGCGCCAACACGACGCTGCGCCATCGCGATGACCTGGATGCCATTCAGCGCGAACTGCGTGAGATGACCGGCGTGACGGCGATTATCTACGACCAGACCTGCGCTGCCGAGAAGCGTCGGCGCCGCAAGCGCGGCACCTTCCCCGATCCCAAGAAGCGCGTCTTCATCAACGAGTTGGTTTGCGAGGGCTGCGGCGATTGCGGCGTGAAATCGAACTGCGTATCCGTCACACCACTGGAAACCGAGTTTGGACGTAAACGGCGCATCGATCAATCGAGCTGCAACAAGGACTACTCCTGCGTCAAGGGCTTCTGCCCCTCGTTCGTGACGGTGCATGACGCCGAGCCGCGCAAGCGCAAAGCCGCAACCACCGCCGAGGACGTCTGGGAGGTTCTCCCCGAACCGACGCTGCCGATTATTGGCGAACCCTACGGCATCCTTGTAACCGGCATCGGTGGGACGGGGGTCGTGACCATCGGCGCCCTACTCGGCATGGCAGCGCACATCGAGGGCAAAGGCTGCTCGATCCTCGATCAAACCGGACTCGCACAGAAGGGCGGCGCGGTAACGACACACGTGCGCATCGCCAACAAGCCGGAGGACATCCAGGCGGTGCGCATCGCCGCCGGCGGCGCCAATCTGATCGTCGGCTGCGACCTGGTCACGACCGCTTCTTCGGATGTGCGTGCCAAGATGCGAAGCGACTTCACGCAAGCCGTCGTCAATACCGAGGAAACCATCACCGGAGCCTTCACCCACGACGTGGACTTCCGCGTCCCCGGCAAGGAACTGCACGAATTGATTGCCGAGGCGACCGGCGAGACGGCTTCGGACTTCGTGCCCGCGACGCAGGTTGCCACGGCGCTCTTGGGTGATTCGATCGCGGCCAATCTCTTCATGCTGGGTTATGCTTGGCAGAAGGGGCTGGTTCCTGTCAGCGTCGAGGCCATCGATCAAGCCATCGAGCTGAATGGCGTCGCTATCGCCTTCAACCGCAAGGCCTTCCTCTGGGGCCGCCGCATGGCGCACGATCGGGACTCGGTGATGCGTTTGGCCAAGCCCGAACGTGAAATCCCCGATCGCAAGCTCAGCGAGACCCTGGATGAGGTGATCGAGCGGCGCACCGCCTTCTTGACGGCTTACCAGAATAAGGCTTACGCGGCGCGTTATCGTACCTTGGTGGAGAAGGTTCGGGCAGCCGAACGTGATGCCGTGCCGGGTAGCGAAGCCCTAAGTGACGCCGTCGCGCGCTATGCCTTCAAGGTCATGGCCATCAAGGACGAGTATGAAGTCGCCCGCCTCTATACGGACGGCAGTTTCGAAGCGGCGCTTAAGGAGCAGTTCGAAGACGGCGGCACGCTGACCCTGCATCTGGCGCCACCGCTGTTCGCCAAACGCGACCCCCAGACCGGGCATCTCATCAAGCAGGAATTTGGCCCTTGGATTCTCAAAGCCTTCAAAATTATGGCCAAATTCAAAGGATTGCGCGGCGGGCCGCTCGATATTTTCGGGCGCAGCGAAGAACGCCGTCAGGAGCGCAAGCTTCGCGACGATTATCTGAGCCAGGTCGAAAAGACACTCCTTAAGAATCTCCGTCCGGAGACCCTCGGACTCCTGGTCGAGATTGCTCAAATTCCCGACCAGATTCGGGGCTTCGGGCATATCAAGGAAGCAAATCTCCAGAAGGCCAAGGCGCGCGAGACCGAACTGCTCAAGGCGCTGGAGAACCCGCAAGCAACCGCCAGCGCCGCCGAGTAACCGCCTACTCGGCCGCGGCGGCTAATCCCAAAGGTTTGAGCGCCTCAGCAAGCTGACGACCTTCCTCTGCGTTCAGGGCTTGGAGCGGCGGCCGCACGGCGCGCCAGCTTTCCTGGCCTTCGGCGTGAGCCAGCAGGGCTTTCATTGCTGGGATCGCCGGTTTTTGCTGAAGTACCTTTCGGAAAGCCGTGATTCCCGCCTGCAACGCGTCTGCGTTGGAATCCTGCCAGTGATCGTAGAGATGGCGTATCGCCCGGGCGTTGATATTGGCCGTCGCCGTGATCGAACCGGCGCCACCGTTTCTCAAGGTATCCAGCAGGAAAATCTCCGACCCGCAGAAGACGCCAAATCCGGGGAAGGCATCCAGCACCGCCTTCGTGTTGTTCCAATCGCCTGAGGAATCCTTAAGGCCCACGATCGTCTCGGGATAGGCTTTCTTCAAACGCTCGATCAGCGGCAGGCTCCAACCAACAACGGCGACCGGCGGAATATGATAGAGGTAGATCTTCAGGCGACTATCTCCGACCCGCTGAATGACCTCGCTGGTGTAGGCGAACAGCCCCTCGTCATTGATGGCTTTGTAATAAAAAGGCGGTAACAGCAACACACCTCCACAGCCCGCGTGAACGGCCGCTTTGGTCAAGCGCACCGTTTCCGTAAGGGCCGACAACCCAGTACCGGGCATCAAAGCCGCCGGGTCGACGCCGCCTGCCACCAGAGCCTCAAGCAACGCTTGCTTCTCATCCACCCCCAACGAGTTCGACTCGCTGGTCGTTCCAAACACAGCCAGGCCATTGCAGCCCTCTGCCAACAGATGTTTGCAAAAGTCGACAAAGCGAGCCGTGTCTGGGTTCAGATTCCGATCGAAGGGGGTAAGTACCGGCGAAAGAACGCCGGAAAAGGGCGCATGCTGGGCCATTCGGCTAATCTCCTAGAGGATGGTTATCGCGTACAAATACAGCCTACAAAATGGACAGTTGCAAGATACACCCGCCGCCGGAGGATCGTCACGGAAAACCCACGGGCCTGCTAACAATCTTCAGGAGCCCATGCAGGCTCCAGAACGAAAAAGAGCGCCGTTCCAGGCGCTCTAAATCTGCAAATGCTTGCCGCTTTGGCCGCTGATTACTCGGCGGCGACCACTGCCGCTGCTTCATTGCCGGGCGCCAACTTGGCCCGGCTGGCTACCATCAGCTTGGCTTCGCCGTCTAAAACCTGTGTATCGCCGACCGTGCAAACGGTGTCGACGACCAGGCGTTTCTTTTCCCGGTTGACCTCGCGAACCGTCACACGCGCCACCACAGTGTCACCAATACGCACCGGCGCTTTGAAGTTCAGTGTCTGGCTCAGATATATGCAGCCTGGGCCCGGAAGCCGCGTACCAAGCACGGTGGAAATGAAGCTGGCGGAGAGCATGCCGTGGGCGATCCGCTCCTTGAACATCGTGCCCTCGGCAAAGGTTTGGTTCAGGTGCACGGGGTTCGTATCGCCCGAGAGACCGGCGAACATCACGATATCCGCTTCCGTCACGGTCTTCGCGTAGATCGCGCTCATGCCGGGCTCCAGGTCCTCAATGTAGTATCCGTGCAGTTCCTGCATTCTCTATCCCTCAATCACTATCATTGCGTCGCAGCAAATTTTGTTGCAGTGCAACTTTAATGATAGAATTACATCGATAGCAAGGGAACTTTTGCGGCGATGCAGTGCAATAGCAATTTCGACTTCAGCCCAGTGTCGGCGCCGCACGCTTTTCTCTTCACCGTTATGACCCAGATCAAAGTCCTGTCATCCGGCGCCGCTATAATTGCACTCAAATGCCTGAGGTGGGACAATGCCTGGTCCTTCATGGAAAGCAAAATCGACTGCGAAAGGAAATGTCCATGGCGGCGCAGAAGATATCAGCCGATCCGACGTCTACGAAGAAGGAAAAACAATCTGCGATCGTGCGCGTGGGTAAGAAATTGCGCCCTGCCTTCAATCGCTGGATCGCGCGAGATTCCGTGGTGGGTGATCGCCCGGTCTTTGAACCCGGGGTGTTTAGCTTCACAAAGGATCTTGAAGCCAACTGGAAACTCATTCGGCAAGAAGTAGCCGACATCGTGGAGAAGCGGACGCCGCTGCCTAGCCTGCAGGAAATTTCCCCAGACCATTATCGTATAGCTACCGACAACAAGTGGCGGACGTTCTTCCTCCGGGGATATGGCTACAAGATGCATCAGAACTGCGCGCGCTGTCCGGAGACAACGCGAATCGTCGAGCAGATTCCCGGCCTCAATTCGGCTTTCTTTTCTGTTCTGGCACCCGGGGCCGTCATCCCTCGCCACAAAGGCGTCACCAAGGCAATCCTAACCTGTCACCTAGGGTTGATGGTTCCAAGGGACCGGCAGAATTGTACCATTCAGGTTGATGATCAAACACTTGCCTGGGAGGCTGGCAAGGCCATCGTTTTCGATGATACCTTTTACCATGAGGTCCACAACCGAACCGACGAGGAGCGGATCGTACTGCTGCTGCATTTCAAAAGGCCGGTTTCCTACCCTGGGAAGCTGGCGGCCGATCTGTTCCTGGGCGGTGTCAGGATGAGCCCCTTCGTCCAATCCGCTCGCCGAAATGTCGAAGAGTTCGAAGCGCTGCACCGATAGCGGGCGATCATGGCTTGGTGGCACGGAACCACCTTAGCGCCCCGTGGGTTCCCCCCTCGTCCTGGTGAACCTCGGCATGCATTCCGGCTGTCTCCAGCGCCGCCAGAATTTCAGCGGTGCTTCGGAAATTGTAAGCCGGCGTCATGAATCTTGCCGGTATTTCGGCATCCGTCACCACTGCGGCAATCACCAGAACGCCACCGGATTTGAGTGCGCCCGAAAGGCGCTCACAGGTCTGCTGCAAATCATCAAGAAAATAGAGACAATGCACGAGCAGCGCATGCGTGCAGACCTCTCCTAACTCCGCAACGACACCGGAAGCGCCCTTGCGCAGGCTCAAGCGGCCGTCTGAGATGGCATCCTCGTTTCGCGCCGTGGCAAGCTTCAGCATGAGGTCCGATGATTCGATGCCGATAACCCTCAACCCTGGATACCTTGCAAGAACCCGGCGGATCGTCTCGCCCGGTCCGAAGCCGATCTCCAAAAGACAATCGCCTGACTCCAGATCCAAGAGAGCGATAGCCTTGTCATTGATTGCTCGGGATTCCCAAGCCCATAGCCATCCGAGAAAACGCCCCATCAAACCGCGCGGCCGTCGCGCGTTGGCGTTAATGAACCGATAGATCCGCTGCATGTCAGGCAACCGAAGCTTTTCGTGTTTGCCACAAAAGCAACAGAAAGGGCGGCAATGCGCCCAGAACCGCGCCCACGAAGCCGATGGTCATTTCATTGAACCCGTCGATACAAGACCCGGGAATGACGATGAAAAATCCTATTGCAAGCGTTGGCAAGGCATAGGTAAGCGCGTAAAGGCCAATGGCCCGCCAATAAGACATGGTTCCCCCCAAATGGCGCTGTCGCCACATATTTTTTCTCACTTCACATTAGGTCATGAAGTTTTGGTGCCCGGGGCGAGACTCGAACTCGCACAGTATCACTACCGCCGGATTTTGAGTCCGGTGCGTCTACCAATTCCGCCACCCGGGCAGGGTGCGTGGGGGTCGCGGCGCATATTAGCTTCATCCCCGTCTCGCGCAAGACCGAAAGATGCTAATTTATTTACAATATTTTTTTGTGTTATTTTTATGGTTGACAGTGGACAGGCGTATAATCTTAACTCTCTTCACAGCGCCGATTTGAGGTTCAGCTTGCGGGGCGCTTAAAAAATACTGCTAAAGCGAGCGGGCCAGGACCCGCCGCCGTTGCAAGCGCCGGGTCTTTTTTGTTTTTACCGGCACGATATCGCAAACGATCGGTACTCCTGACTTGGCAAGCGGAACCTCGGTGAAACCGAAACGGCGTCCGCTTAGGTCGCCAGTCAAGTCAAAGGAGTAGATGATCATGACGACCACGAAACGAACCTTCCTTAAGACACTTACCGGCGCGGCAGTCGCTTTGGGTATTGCTGCCGTTGCTCCCTTCAACGTCTCCGCCGCGGAAAAACCGGATACGGTCACGGTAGATTATGCCTACTACAACCCGGTGGCCCTTCTCTTGAAGAAAAAGGGTTGGCTGGAAGAAGAGTTTGCGAAGGACGATATCGATGTCCGCTGGCTGCTCAGCCTAGGCTCTAACAAGGCGCTCGAGTTCCTCAACGGCGGCAGTGCCGATTTCGCCTCCACGGCTGGCTCCGCGGCCGTGGTCGGCCGTGCCAACGGCATTCCCATCAAGGCGGTCTATGTCTATTCAAAGCCGGAGTGGACGGCATTGGTGACCAAGCCGGACTCCGGCATCGAGACGGTCGCCGATTTGAAAGGCAAGAGCGTCGCTGTGACCCGTGGCACCGACCCGCACATCTTCTTGCTGCGCGCACTGGCGGCTGAGGGATTAAGCGAGAGCGACATCAAAACCGTCCTGCTGCAGCACCCCGATGGCTATCTTGCCCTGGAAAAGGGTCAGGTTGATGCTTGGGCCGGTCTCGACCCACACATGGCCAAAGCCGAGCTGGAATCAGGCGCCAAACTTTTCTTCCGCGCACCGGACCTGAACACCTACGGCATCCTGAACGTCCGTGAGGCCTTCGCCGACGAGCATCCCGATCTCGTGACACGTGTCCTGCGTATCTACGAGAGGACCCGTCGCTATGCCTTGGAGCATCCCGAGGAACTGCGTGAAGTTCTGGTCGAGGCAGCCCGTTTGACGGACGAAGTCGCCGATAAGCAGCTGAGCGAGCGTACCGATATCACCAACCCGGTTATCGGCGCCGAGCATCGCACGACCTTCCTTGAGACAGCCAAAGTTCTTCAGGGCATCGGCGTGCTGAAGCCGGAAGTGAACGTGGAGCAGGTGGTCGACGATCTGATCGACTCCTCCTTCATCGTCAACCTTGCGGCCAAATAAGGGAGATAAAGGCATGGCGCTGGTCGACCTCATTCGACGGCGCCCGGTTGAGGCAGCGACGCTGGAAGGCGTCGCTGCCAGCCTCCCCAAGGGGGCAACAGCCGGGCTGCTGAAACGCGGCAAGGGGCTGGTCGTTCCCCTGCTTTTGCTGTTGGCCTGGGAGGTTCTGAGCCGACTGGGCGTTTTTGCCGCGCACCTCGTCCCCTCGCCGACCGCGGTCGTGGAGGAGTTGCATTATCTCTGGCAGCGCGGCGAGTTGCTCAATCATCTCTGGGTTACCAGCCTGCGTGTCGCCTGGGGCTTCGGTGTCGGCGTGCTCGCGGCAACGATCCTGGGTGCGTTGGCTGGTGCGTCCAGTTTGGCGCGCGAGCTCCTTGATCCGACGATCCAGGGATTGAAAGCCGTTCCGTCCTTGGCTTGGGTCCCCCTGTTTATTCTCTGGTTTGGCATATTCGAGACCCCCAAGGTCACACTCATTGCCGTTGGTGTATTTTTCCCGGTTTATCTCAACCTGATGAGCGCCATTCAGGATAGCGACCGAAAGTTGGTCGAAGTCGGACGTATCTACCGCCTCTCCCGGTTCCAGCAGCTTCGCTACATTCTGGTCCCCTCGACCTTGCCGTCCTATGTCGTCGGCCTGCGCTCCGGGCTAGCCTTGGGATGGATGTTCGTCATTGCGGCGGAGTTGATGGGAACATCCGAGGGCCTCGGATTCTTGATGATCGACGGGCAGATGACGGGGCATCCCTCCATCATCGTCGGAAGCTTGTTGCTCTTCGCCTTCGCGGGCAAGGCAACCGATGGCCTGCTGGCCATGCTTACCCGCCCCCTGCTTGCTTGGCAGGATTCCTTTTCCGGTATGAACAAGGGCCAGGGAAATGCTTGAAATCAACGCCGTCAGCAAAACCTTCCCGGCCCCCGAAGGGCCACCGCGCCTAGCGCTCGACACGCTCGACTTGAGTGTCGCAGAGCACGAGATCGTCAGTCTTGTTGGTACCAGCGGCTGTGGAAAATCAACGCTTCTACGCATTCTCTCGGGCCTGGACAACGCCAGCGAGGGGGAAGTTTCCATCGCCGGCCGACCGGTCACCGGCCCCAATCCGGACATCGCCATGGTTTTCCAGGAGCCGCGCCTGATGCCGTGGCTGACAGTCCGCGAAAACGTAAGGCTCGCCCTGCTTGACCTGCCTCCCGAAGAACAGGACAGGCTGATCGACGAAGCGCTCTCTCAAGTGGGGCTGGCCGCCGCTGCAAAGCAGTTGCCAAAGCAATTGTCCGGCGGCATGGCACAGCGTGTCGCCATCGCCCGGGCCATCGCCCGGCACCCGAAGATTCTGCTGCTGGATGAACCTTTCTCGGCACTGGATTCCTTCACCAGAGATAAGCTCCAGGATCACCTCCTCAGCCTTTGGGAAAAGGGCCGCTTCACGATGGTGTTCGTGACACATGACCTGGAGGAAGCCGTCGTCCTGAGCGACAGGATCGCCGTGCTGCGCGGACAACCCGGCCGTCTCGCCGAGGTGATCGAGGTGGATCTGCCACGACCCCGCGACCGCGCAAGCCCCGAGGTCCAATCCCTCAAGCGTCACCTCGCGGGCACGCTGAATCTTTCCTGACCCCTTTGGGCGCAAACAAGGACGCGGCATCCTATCGGCTTCCGTGTTCTTGCTTGCTCCCGGTCTTGCGGCCTGATAGCAGGGAACGAGGAAAATGGAGCCCCCTTTATTCGCGGGCGCTTGAACCGTATCCGGCCAAGGGGGCAAAAGGGCGCAATGCTGAGGAAACTCTACGACTGGACGCTGGATATGGCGGGCCGCCGGAATGCCATGACGGTGCTGGCCGTTGTTTCCTTCATCGAGAGTTCTTTCTTTCCCATCCCGCCTGACGCGCTGATCGTACCAATGATCGTTGCAGAGCGACGCCGTGCCTGGCGGGTCGCGCTGATTGCGTCCATCTTCTCGGTGCTCGGCGGCCTGTTCGGCTATGCGATCGGCTTCTTCCTGTTCGATAGCATCGGCCAGCCCTTGTTGGATTTTTACGGCTATAACGAAGCCTTCGCTAAGTTCCAGGACGCTTACAACGAGTGGGGCCTATGGATTGTCGCGAGCGCCGGTTTCACGCCCCTACCCTACAAAGTCTTCACCATTGCCAGCGGCCTAACGCAGATGGATCTGGCGATCTTCTTGGCGGCTTCTATCGTCTCACGCAGTGCAAGGTTCTTTTTGGAAGCAGCAATTCTCTGGTACTTTGGACCACCGGTCCGCGCCTTCGTCGAGCGTTACCTCGGACTCGTGGCCATCGGCAGCTTTGCACTATTGATCGGCGGCTTTATCACCATCAAATACTTGTTCTAGGGCAATAAGAGGCGACAGGAGAAGGCCAGACAATGCAGATGACCGCCATATCGCCACGGATGCTCCTGGCATTGCTACTGTACGGCAGCGCCCTGCTTTTAGGGGGGGCCTATGCTTTTCAGTACATCGGCGGATTGGAGCCTTGCCAACTGTGCCTCTATCAACGCATCCCACATGGATTGGTGATCGCCATAACGCTCGTAGCCTTGGGCGTGAAGCCCAAGGGTGTCGCCCTTCTAGCAGTCCTTTTATCACTGGGTTTGATCCTCGATATCAGCGCCCTCATGGCGGGATTCCATGTCGGAGTGGAGCAGAAGTGGTGGGAAGGTCTGCCCGGCTGCAGTTCCACGGCCATCAGCACCGACATGTCGATCGATCAATTGAAAGATGCGATTCTGGGGCGTGAGAAGGTGGTTCCCTGCGACGAGGTTGTCTGGTCGCTGTTCGGCATCTCCATGGCCGGTTACAATTTCATCGCCAGCATGATTATGGCTCCCGTGGCGTTCCTGGGCGCGGCAGTGGCAGCGCGGAGCTTGAAGCGGGAGACGAAACAATGACTGCGGCGAAAACAACGCGTACCGCATCAAAAAGGCGGCGCTACCTGCCAGGCGATCCTCTGCCGGAGGACGAAGTCGCCGGTATGATCCGCGTCGATCACGCCGGAGAGTACGGCGCGCGGCGAATCTACGAGGGGCAATTGGCGGTCTTGGGAGACAGCAGCAGCGGGCCGCTGATTCGGAAAATGTACGAACAGGAGAAAGAGCACCTGGACACCTTCGACAGGCTTATCTTGGAACGCCGCGTCAGACCGACGGCGTTGCAGCCGGTCTGGCATGTCGCCGGTTTCCTCCTAGGCGCAGGCACCGCGCTGTTGGGCGAGAAAGCCGCGATGGCCTGCACGGTCGCGATCGAAGAAACCATCGACGAGCACTACGCAGCCCAAGCCGATGCACTTTCCGGCAACAAGGAAGAAGCGCCGTTGAGGGCGACAATCGAGAAGTTTCGTGAAGAAGAACTCGAACACCGCGATATCGGCCTTGAGGAAGGCGCGGAAGAAGCGCCGGGCTATACGTTGCTGACCGGCGCCATCAAGGCTGGGTCGCGGCTCGCGATCTGGCTATCGCAAAAGATTTGAGCTTGTAGAAATAAGGCATTGTTCCAGCTGGTTCAGTCTTCCAGTTCGCTGTCCCAGTACAGGTAGTCATTCCAGCTTTCATGCAAAAAATTAGGCGGAAACCTCCGCCCATTCTTCTGTAACTCATAGGCAGTAGGCACACGGGCCGGTCGCAGGACCGGCATGGCGCATTCCTCAGGCGTCCGGTTGCTCTTTACGAGGTTACAGCTTTGGCAGGCGGCCACAACGTTCTCCCAGGTCGTCCGGCCGCCGCGTGAGCGTGGCATCACATGATCGAACGTCAGCCACTCGGCATGATACCGGTCACCGCAGTACTGGCAGGTAAAACCGTCTCGCAGAAACACATTGAAGCGGGTGAAGGCCGGACGGCGATCCATCTTCACGTACTCGCGTAGTGAGATCACACTCGGCAGACGCATCTTGATACTGGGAGAATGAATCTCGTGCTCGTACTCGGCGATGATGTTCACGCGGTCGAGAAAAACCGCCTTGACCGCATCCTGCCAACCCCAAAGAGACAGTGGAAAATAGCTCAGCGGCCTGAAATCCGCATTCAGCACCAGCGTTTGAAAGCGATCGACGTGCATGTCGTCCAGGCCCCGCGTTTCGCAACAACTTCCCTAAACTCTTACCTTATCCACGATAGAGCTACAAGATATTGTGGTTTCGTCATCGAATTCTTCATCTAACCGTCAAAGAACGCCGCTTACGGTTTTTCCGGCAAACCTCCTTCCACCAGAACCTGACGCAAGAAGGCCGCGCCCAGGCTCAACCCTTCCTCGTCGATGGAATGACCCAGACCAGGGCGCAGGTCCGACATGACCTTGAACTGCATTGATAGCAGCGCCTGGGTTGCCGCCGTCAAAGCCGCGGAGGGGACGACCGGATCGGCGTCGCCATGTATCAACAGGATCGGCGGCCGAACTTTGATCTCCTGCGGCAAACGTTCCGGCGCCACCAGCGCTCCTGAGTAGCCAACGACCCCGGCCACCGTCTCGGCAAGACGCGGCGCAACGTAAAGGCTCATCATCGTGCCCTGGCTGAATCCGACCAGAGCCACAGAGCCGAGCGAAAGACCGTAGTGCTCGGCTTCACGCGCGATGAAGGCCTCCAACTGAGGTGCCGCCACCTGAACGCCGGAGAGAACCTGACCCGACGATCTGTCCTGAAGGCTGAACCATTGGTAACCGCTCGGCGCCATATCGCATGGCTCCGGCGCATTGGGCGAAACGAAGGCCGTATCTGGCAGCACCTGACTGAGCAACGGAGCCAAGCCTATCAGGTCATTGCCGTCCGCACCCAAGCCATGCAGGAAAATCACCAACGATTTCGCCGGCCCTCCCGAAGCCGGTTCCGCACGTGGTCCATCCAGTTCCATTAACGCCATAACCACCCTTTCCCAACTTTCGTTAACTCAATCAGGCAACCCCGGATGGCGATATAAATGCCACAGGAAGCGCGCCGCCGCGCCACGGTAGGGACGCCAGCGCCGCTTGGCAACCGCCGCCGCCTTCTTGGTATCAGGACGTTCACGCATGCGCAGCAAGCGCTGCATGGCGACTTGCAAAGCGAGATCTCCGGCCGGAAAGACATCCGGCCGTCCCAGGCTGAACAACAGGTAAATTTCCGCCGTCCAGCGCCCAACTCCCTTGGCGCGGCACAGGTAGGCTATGGCGGCCTCGTCATCCAGTTCGACCAGGTGCCGGAAATCCAATTCCCCTCTTTCCACCATCGTCACCAAGCCACGCAGGTACACGGCCTTCTGGCGCGACAACCCGAGGCCACGCAACCTCGTCTCATCAAAATGGATCAGGTCTTCGGCCTTCAATCCGGGACTGGCCTCCTCCAGGCGGGCGATAATGGCCCGGGCCGAGGCCACAGAAACCTGTTGTGCCATGACGATCCGCAGGAGGCCCGCCAGCCCCGCTTCATGACCGCGCGGCGGCGGCAGGCCACAATGCGCGTAGGCAGACGCGAGCTTTTTATCCTTTTGCGCCAGCGCTTCCAGAGCGTAGCGCTGCGTCTCATCTTGCTTGGCTTCGTTGGTCATGGCTGGACTTTATCGCCTGTCTCGGCTACGCGCATCCCATGACAGGAAGCAAAATCCGCCACGTGACCCGTTTTGCGCCCTCTCCGACGGGCCTGATGCACCTTGGCCACGCCCACGCCGCCCTGTTCGCGCAGCGCGCTGCAGGGCCTGAGGGACGATTCCTCCTGCGGATCGAGGATATCGACGTCACCCGCTGCCGTCCGGAGTTCGTAGACGCCATCTATCAGGACTTGGCGTGGTTGGGTCTAACCTGGGAAACCCCGGTACGCCGTCAGTCGGAGCATTTGGATGACTACTGGGAGGCGTTGGAGCAACTGGCCGCACGGCGGCTGCTTTATCCCTGCTTCTGCACACGCAAAGAGATAGAGGAAGAGATCGCCCGCGCCGGCGGCGCACCGCATGGTCCCGAAGGGCAGCTCTATCCCGGCCTTTGCCGCCATTTGGACGGCCGTGAGCGCCGCGACCGGATTGCACGTGGCGAAGGCCACGCCTGGCGTCTGGATGTCGAGCGCGCCGCGGCGGAGGTCGGACCGTTGGAATGGCGTGACCTGGGCCGCGGACGGCAGACAGCCGATCCCTTAGCACTGGGTGATGTGGTTCTGGCGCGCAAGGATATCAGGACGAGCTACCATCTTTCGGTCACGCTGGATGACGCGTTGCAGGGCGTCACGCTCGTAACACGCGGCGAAGACTTGATGCCCGCCACTGCGATCCACCGCCTGTTGCAGGCCCTGTTGGAGCTGCCGGTCCCTGAGTGGCATCACCACGGGCTTCTGCTGGACGACGGCGGTCGGCGGCTGGCGAAACGCGATGCGGCAATGACTCTGCGCGCACTACGCGAAGCTGGGAGATCGTCTGCCGAGGTGCGGGCCCTGGCAGGTTTTTCCGACTGAGCCAGGCCGGTTCAACGACGGGCCTGGAAAAAATCCTTCAACAAAAGCCCACATTGACTCTCCTGAACGCCCGCCACGATATCCGGCCGGTGATTGCAGCCTGGCTGATCGAAGATACGGGGGCCATGCTCCACTCCACCAGCCTTCGGGTCGTAGGCACCAAAGACAACCCGCGCCAGGCGAGCAAACGAAATGGCTTGCGCGCACATCGGGCAGGGCTCCAGGGTCACGAAGAGCTCCGCGTCGATTAGACGTTTGGAGCCCAGCCGTTTTGCGGCGCATCGGATGGCCAGCATCTCGGCATGCGCCGTCGGATCATGATCACGTTCCACCCGGTTGTGAGCCACGGCCAACACGGAACCGTCGCGCCGATCAAACAAGACTGCGCCCACCGGCACCTCTCCAGCCTTTGCGGCTTGGCGCGCCTCGTCCAATGCCAGTTCCATTTTGTCGCGTAAGCTCAGCATCACATCGGCGAAGCTCGCTGTTTCTCCCCGGCCCGTCAAGGCAAAGCGGCTTGCCTCGTAGAGAGGGCACCCCTAGAGTGCGGCCTGCGGCCGACCCTGGCTTGCCAAGCCACATGAACCGGAAAAGGCCCGTAATTCCCATGGCGTCCGAGGACAAGGAAACTCAAGCAGAAAAATCCGGCAAGCAGCGCCTCGCCAAGGCCATTGCCCGTGCGGGACTCTGTTCGCGCCGGGAGGCGGAAGCCTGGATCGCCGAGGGCCGTGTTACGGTCAATGGGGAGACGGTTCTTAGTCCGGCGCTCGACGTGACCGCTGACCATCGCATCACCGTTGATGGCCGCCCCCTGCCCGCACCCGAGCGGCCGCGCGTGTTTCGCTTTCACAAGCCCGCTGGCGTGGTGGTAACCGCGCGCGACGAATTGGGGCGCCGCACCATTTATGATCTTCTGCCTTCTGGGCTGCCGCGCTTGCAACCGGTCGGACGCCTGGACCTCAACACCGAAGGCCTGCTGTTATTGACCAACGATGGTGAGGTTAAGCGAAGCCTGGAGCTGCCGAGCCGTGGGTGGTTGCGTTGCTATCGGGTGCGCGTCTTCGGCACGGTTGACGAAGCCCGCTTGGCCGCCTTGAAGGACGGCCTGACAATCGACGGTTTCTCCTATGGTCCGATCGACGCGAAACTTGAACGCAAGACCGAATCCAACGCTTGGTTGACCATGGCCCTGCGCGAAGGAAAGAACCGCGAGATTCGCAAGGTGCTGGAGCATCTGGGCTTAATGGTCAACCGCCTGATCCGGACCAGTTATGGGCCTTTGCAACTGGGCAACCTGACGCGCGGCGCTGTTTCGGAGGTGCCGCGCGGCGTGCTGCGCGATCAAATGGGCATCGGCGAACCAATCAAGGACCGTACCGGCTTTGCGAAAGCAAAACCGCGCGCCAACCGCCCGTTGCAGAAAGCCCGACGTAAACCCAGGACGGAAGAGAATGCGAATCGTCGGCGGTGAGTTAAAGGGACGACGTCTGGAGGCGCCGGAGGGTAGAAGTGTACGTCCAACCTCCGACCGCGCTCGTGAATCGCTTTTCAATATCCTGACTCAAGGCCGCGTCGCGCGGAACGGCAATCCCCTGGCCGGCGCCAGGGTTCTGGATGGCTTCGCAGGCAGCGGCGCACTGGGGATCGAGGCCCTGTCACGGGGTGCGGCGGAGGCCTTCTTCCTGGAAAAGGACCGCGATGCTTTGGCGGTGCTGCGCCGCAATCTCGCGACCCTGAATCTCGGCAGTCGGGCCCGTGTGGTGCCCGCGGACATTTTGTCGCCACCGCGCGCAGTCCAGCCTTGTGATATCCTCTTTCTGGATCCGCCCTACCGGACCGGATTGGCGGAACCCGCCTTCAAGGCACTTGCCGCCGCCGGGTGGATAGCACCCGGTGCGTTGATTTCTCTTGAAACCGCCCGTAATGAGGACTTCGAAGCACCGGCCGGATATACGCAAATCGACGAACGCCATTACGGAAACGCAAGGCTGACCATATTTCAATACGAGGCGGATGAACCGTAAACATCCTTGTGCTAAGACAGACTCGAAGACACGAGTGACGTAGCTAGAACCAAAAGGCGTAAAGGTAAGATCGGCACGATGGCAAGCAGGCTCCCCAATCACCTGACACTCGCGCGCATCGCCGCCATCGTTCCGCTGGCCGTGTTGATCGTGACGCCTGGGGTTTGGGCCGCGTGGTTGGCTTTTTTACTCTATCTTGCCGCAGCCCTGACGGATTGGCTGGATGGTTATCTCGCGAGAAAGCTTGGCTCCGTCTCAGCCGTTGGAAAGTTCCTCGATCCCATCGCCGACAAGATGCTGGTTGCCGCCGTCCTGATCATGCTGGTTGCCGACCACCGCCTTATCGACTGGAACTTGATCCCGGTACTCTTGATTCTGGGCCGCGAATTGCTGGTCTCCGGCCTGAGGGAGTATCTCGGTCAAAAGGCTGTCGCCCTGCCTGTCAGCCAACTGGCAAAGTGGAAAACAGGCCTTCAAATGACCGCACAAGGTGCGATTATTCTGGCCCCGGGCCTGCCTGCCTTGGGCTTCGTCAACGGCGTCGGAATTCTACTGCTCTGGGCCGCAACGCTGCTTACCGTCATTACAGGTGGCGACTACCTGCGCCGCGCCATCCGCTACCTTCGGGCGGCGTGAGGCCTAGCTTTCAGACCACTGTGGCGATTGACATTTTGACTCCAGCAACCTTCTTTCTAGGCAAGAGCGTGAAAAGCGCAACAGCAACAGGAGGCAGCAGGACTTGAAGATTTTTGGTCTCGCCGGATGGAGCGGCAGCGGCAAAACGACCCTGATGGTTAAGCTGCTTGGCGAACTGGTGTCCCGTGGATACCGCGTTTCCACCATCAAACACGCCCACCATGCTTTTGATGTGGACAAACCCGGCAAGGACTCCTACGAGCATCGCCAAGCAGGCGCGGCGGAGGTCATGGTTTCCTCCGCGCAGCGCTGGGCTTTAATGCATGAACATCGCGGCGCGCCCGAGCCCACCGTCAAGGATCTGGTCGCCCAAATGACTCCCGTTGACCTGCTGTTGATCGAGGGCTTCAAGCGGGAAAGCCATCCCAAGCTCGAAGTTCATCGTCCCGGCGTGGGCAAACCACTGTTGCAACCGGAAGACCCGCAAGTCGTTGCCGTGGCCAGCGACAGTCGATTGGACGGCCTGCCGGTTCCGGTTCTGGACCTGGATGATGTGTCAGCCATCGCCGACTTCATCCTGACTCACCAGGGCCTGACATTGCGCAAGGAAGGGGTTGCCTGACGATGGCGCAGCTCAGCGATGATTGCTTTGCTCACGGCGGGCGGTTGATGCCACTAGCAGAAGCGTTGTCGGCCATCGCCGAACGCAGCGTCGTTCTCTGCGACAGCGAGCTTCAACCGCTGGCGGACTGTCTGGGGCGTATCCTGGCCGAACCCGTTGTTTGTGCTTTTGATGTGCCGCCCCACGCCAACTCGGCTGTCGATGGCTACGCCGTCTTCCACGCCGATCTTTCGGCCGATCGGGAAACCCGCCTGCCGGTCACCGGGCGCGTCGCAGCGGGCACATCGCTCGGGCGTGCGGCAAAGCCCGGCGAAGCGATCCGCATCTTCACCGGCGCCCCGCTGCCGGAGGGCCCCGACACCGTGATGATGCAGGAAGACTGCCGCCTGGAGGGCGACACGGTGGTTATCGCACCGGGAATCAAGAAGGGCGCGAACAGCCGCAGAGCGGGGGAGGACATTAAGGCTGGCTCGCAGGTTCTAGTCCCCGGGCAGCGGCTGCGCGCTCAGGACCTGGGTCAGGCTGCTGCGGCCGGCAACACGGCCTTGAAGGTTTACCGGCCTCTTCGCATCGCCCTTTTTTCCACCGGCAACGAATTGCGGCAACCCGGGACGGCGTTGGAACCTGGGTCAATTTACGATTCCAACCGCTTCACGCTGTTGGGCCTCCTCAAGGGACTCGGCTGCATGGTCACCGACCTTGGCATCCTGCCTGATCGTCATGCCGTGATTCGCGATGCCCTGGAGGTTGCGGCAAAAAGTCACGATGTCATCGTCACCTCGGGCGGCGTATCAGTCGGTGAGGAGGATCACGTGAAGCAAGCGGTCGAGGATCTGGGCAAGCTGCACCTCTGGCGGTTGGCGATCAAGCCGGGGCGGCCCATCGCCCTTGGACAGGTCGGCGTCGTACCCTTTGTCGGCCTACCGGGTAACCCGGTCGCCGTCATGGTGACCTTCCTGAACGTGGTGCGCCCCCTGTTGTTGGGCCTGATGGGCGCCCGCGACGTGACGGCGCGCCGCTTCAAGGTGCGGGCGGATTTTACCCACAAGAAGAAAGTCGACCGGCGCGAATGGGTTCGCGCGACGCTCAGCCCCCTGCCCGACGGCGGTTGGGCGGCGTCCAAATTCCCGCGCCAGGGTGCCGGCATTCTTTCCTCGATGGTGGAGAGCGACGGGTTGGTCGAGCTTGGCGAGGATGTGACCGAGCTGGCGCCGGGAACCATGGTAGACTTTCTGCCCTTCAGTGAGGTTATGCCGTGATGAGATTGCTTTATTTTGCCTGGCTCCGACAGAAGACTGGGATTGGCGAGGAGGAGATCGCTCCCCCGCCGGAAGTGGCAACCGTGGGCGCATTGCTCGATTGGCTGGAAAGGCGTGGGCCGGGTTTTGCCGAGGCACTGGCCGACCGGGCGGCCATTCGCGTCGCAGTCAACCAGGACTACGCCCGCGAGAGCGATCCGGTGAAACCCGGTGACGAAGTCGCGCTCTTCCCCCCCGTCACAGGAGGCTGAGGCCCATGATCCGGGTACAAGCGGAGGACTTCGACCTTGGCCGGGAAATGGCGGCCCTGACGGCTGGCAACCATCGAATTGGCGGACTCTGCGTTTTCGTGGGCCTTGTGCGCGATATGGCGAGCGGCGAAGGTATCGCCGCGATGACGCTGGAGCACTACCCCGGCATGACCGAGAAGATGCTGGCTAAGATCGAGGCCGAGGCAAAGGACCGGTGGCCCCTGGAAGCAAGCCTCATCATTCACCGCTACGGCCGCCTTGAGCCCGGCGACCAGATCGTGCTGGTGGCCACCGCCAGCCCGCACCGGGAAGCCGCCTTCGAGGCCTGCCATTTCCTGATCGATTGGCTGAAGACCCAAGCCCCCTTCTGGAAGTTGGAGGATAAGGGCTCCGGCGCTGCCTGGGTGGAAGCCCGCGACAGCGACGACGCCGCCGCCCAGCGCTGGCGCAAGGAAGCCCCCATCAAGGACCGATGAGGTCGTTATTGAGGAGGGTCTGGACAAAGGTCCATTCGTCGATGCTCCCGGCACGCGCAATCGGTGCGCTTATGTCTGGCGCGATCAAGATGGTTGCAAAAGAATCATCTTATGATCGCACTGGTGATATCCTTTTTGCAGGCTTGGTGGCCGGTCCTCTATGGCCTGTTGCTGCTCTACATGGTCTTTGACCTCTGGTGGTACGGGCGAGAGCTTTCCCTATCATTCACCCGGCCCTTTGCGGCGGGATTCCGGGCCGGAACCTTTGCCGTACTCTTCGTGGTTGGCTTTCCGCCGCTGATGTTGTGGCTGACCACAGCCTACGGGTTGGAGGGACGCCTGCGCACGCGCATCGCCGACTATGTGGCGGCGGGGCACTCTGCCGAGGAGGCGCGCAGTCTGGCGGCGCTCGACGAAGCCTTCGGCCCGACCTGGGGGCTGCGGCCAAAGGATGAGATCGAGCCGGCGCCGGGACGGGCCGAGGACTATCCGCCGATCCGCCCTCCGGAGCGCCTGCCGCGCCTCTCTCGGGCCGACCTAAAGTCCTTTTTCTTTACCGGCGTCGTCGACAAATGGTCCGGCGGCGACCGCATCCAACGCTATGAGCAGGACGAGATCGTCTTTACCGCTCTCGGCAAGGTGCGCCCGCAAAAGGTCGATTCCATGACGCCGCTGCGCGCCCTGGTCTGGCGGGCGGTGCCCGACCTGCCGCCCTTCCGGGAGATCACCTTTCTGGAGGACATCAAGGATAAGACGGTCGAGAGCGACATCTACAGCTACATCGGCTGGAAGGAGCGTGCTACCGGTATCGACGTGTACGACGATCTGACCCAATATAATCTCATTCTCAAAACTGGTTGCTTTAGTTTTGTGCGTTTGGAGGGGTCCAGGAAGGCTCCTGATGACCGAGAGCCCCAAGATTACCGCCTAAAATCGACAGAGATCCGGACCAAGCATTTCTGGAACGAGCCGGGGACGGAGCACTGTCTCTTTCGGGGGCTGCTGGTCGGCTTGGGGCTGCATATGACGCCGGATTTCTACCTGACCGCCGCGCCCTTGAGCCCGGCGCAGCAGGCCCGCGCTCTGGCGGCCTTGAAACTGCTCTACCACCCGGCCGTCCAGGCGGGCATGGACGAGGAAAGCTTCGTCCAGACCCTCCTGGATCACGGCCTCATCGATCCTTGATCGTCCGCCAAAGAAAGAACGCGCACCAAGCTTCATCCCGACAGTGGCGCATCAAGGATCGATCATGTTTCTGTTGAGGAGTGTTTGGACGAAGTGCCATTCGTCCAGGCCGGGGGTGATGGCCGGGTCGTAGAGCAGGGCCAGGGCGGCTAGAGCCTTGGCCTGTTCCTCCGGGGTTACCGGCCCTTCCTTGAAGAAAAATTCCTCGGTCGGGTGCAGCCCCAGCGTCACCATCAGCGCGCGAAACAGGCAGTGTTCCACCGTCGGCTCCCCCAGGCGGTGAAAGATGCCGATGAAGCCCTGATGCACGCGGTATTTCTGAGCGGGCGACATAGCGCCCTCTCCGGTCCAGGCGTACTCCGTGGCATAGAACGCTGGATAGGCGCTGCAGCCCTGGGCGATCATGCGCTTGCCGATCTCGCCCGACAGGAACGGATTCCATACGCCGCTTCGCCGTTTCGGTTTTCGCTCCTTCAAGGCGGAATAGACGCTGATCCCTGCATTGTTTGGTGAGTTGTTCCGCAATTTAAAGGCAGCATGCTTATCATAAGCCTCTGGCAGTGCAGGCACAGCGCTGCGTATCCGTTCATAAAGGTCTAGTAAGGAGGTGTCAGCTTCTCTGCCTTCACCAGAGTTTCGTATCCCTATCGGCCTATTGTCGAAGCGTCTTGTGACC
This sequence comes from Limibacillus sp. MBR-115, assembly GCF_040549425.1. NCBI lineage: Bacteria > Pseudomonadati > Pseudomonadota > Alphaproteobacteria > Rhodospirillales > Rhodovibrionaceae > Limibacillus > Limibacillus sp. MBR-115. The sequence goes on from NZ_JBEPTJ010000003.1 coordinate 580,997, forward strand.
AGGCCGAAGCGCTCCGGCTCATGCCTGGAAGAACCTTCCTCCACATCCTCCGGGAAGAAGAAATGCTTGAGCTCGGCGCGGGTGAGGCGGGGCAAATCTGCGCCTGGCACCGTCCCTGGCCCCAGGATCGGCGGCCAAGGTGTGAGAAGCTCGGGCGCTGGTGCGACCTCCTCCGGCCTGAGGTAGTCGCCATAGTTGCAATCGGTCAGAAGGCACCAGTAAAGCGGCAAATACTGAACCTGTGTCACGACCAAGGCCGCGAGCCCAGCTTTGATGATGGTATTTCTGTAGGCTTTTAGAAAGTTCCTGATAACCATGCGATGAACTGTAGAAAAACTCATCATGCTTTGCAATTTTTCAGAAGCGCCACAAGACCTCAAGCGACCATGCCAAGAGCGGTCCTACTTGAAGAGTTTTTCGGAAACTTTGGCCGCACTCGCTCCGGCCAAGGCATCAATAATGCTAAAGCCGCTCCGGCTTGTTGTGGAGATGCCCCCCACCAAACTGCCCGCAAGCAACGAAACCAGTTCCGCATCGCCAATCTTGTCGATGACCTCGATCGCGGCCTTTGGGTCTTCCGCAAGCAGCCTCGGTAAGGCCTCCAGATCATCTGCACTCAAAGCCGCGCGCGCAGCGAGGTTGCCGGTAACCGCGCTCACCACGCCAAGGAAGCTACCAAAGGCGCCACCAACCACGCCCCCTGCCGGACCTGCGCCGGAGCTCCCTATAGCCGCACCAGCAATCCCGCCGCCGACCACATTATCGCGGACGGCCTTGGCGAGGTCGAGTACTTGGTTGCGAGCGGTTTGCGGATCGCTCGCCTCAACCAGCTTGGCTAGATTATTCGCAGCCTGAAGCTTGCCGAAGTCCGCCGCCGCCGTCTCATAGACATCGCGCGTATTGGAAAGCGCGTCGCTTGCCGCGCCAAAAGCCGCAGCCTTCTCACTCAGTTCCCTTTCAAGTTTGGTCCGCCTGCCGGGATCGCCAGTTCCGATAAGGTCGCGCCGCAGAGCGTCAATTTCCCCGTTCAGCCGCTCGCTTTCAGCCTGCGCCTCGATCACGCTGGCCGCCTGTGTCTTTAGTTCGTTGAGTTTCTCCTGCTTGTCATTAAAGAACTCTACAGCCTCATCACTCAGATCACCCTTGGCTCCGGCTCTTCCGCGTAGATCGTCAATGAGATCACCGGCCTCGCCCGCTCGCGCCGGGTTGCTGAAGGACTCCTGTTGGCTGTTCTTGGCCCAGATCGCGATGGCTACCTGGCGCGTCGGGGGGGCGTCTTTCCCGAAAATCGCCTGAGCCCCCAAAAACGCCTCTTCATCGCCAATGTTCCCCTGTGAGATGCGCTCCAAAATGTCGTCCCGAGCCTTTACCTGGGCCTTACCCAGGTTGCGTTGGGCCTCCTCAATGTCCTTCGCTACGGCCTGTTGACGTTGGGGTCGCATCGCAGGGTCGTCACGCTCCTCAGCCGATTGGTCCAGGATCGCGCGTTGGCGCTGGCGTTGGCGCTCCAAATCGGCCTGCGCCCGCTCTATGTCTTCGAGGTTACGGCGTGTTGGTTCACCGAAAGGTTGCAGATCGCTTTCGCGTTCTTGCGCATCCGCCTGGGCCGGGGCCTCGTTGCGCTCCGCATCAAAATCAGCCGGTGGATCGGATTCAGGTAGTTTAGATTGCGGTTTGGTTGCTGCTTGGCTGGCGCTACCGCTGTTACCGGCAGCCACCCCGGTGGTGCCGCTGTTGTTGTCGGTGCTGGCGAGTTGGATGCCACCCTCATCCTTCGAAAAGGGGTTGTTCAACCTCTCCTGGCCCTTCGAGACGCCACTTCGTGGCTCCTCAGGGTGAGGGGAAGGCGCGGTACCTGAGACACCTTCATCCTGAGGAGGTGACGCAGTCACCGTCTCGAAGGATGGCGAGGGCACGCTTGTCTCGCGGATGGCTTTCTCGCCCGCCAGGGCGGCC